>JBBAVG010000174.1:0-1072 GCA_040397805.1 Phycisphaerales bacterium | reverse complement strand
CTAGAGCGTGTTATGCACTCCGGCTCCGTCTTGCCGATGACATCGCATGGCAAGGAAGCCGTATCCATCGGACGTCAAGGATGACGAGTGGGAGTTCGTCGCGCCGTACCTCGCGCTGATCCGCGAGGATTCGCCGCAGCGGGAGCACGATCTCCGCGAGATCTACAACGCCCTCCGCTGGGCCGTGCGCGCCGGTGCCCCGTGGCGCATGATCCCGAACGACCTGCCGCCGTGGGCCGCCGTCTACCAGCAGGTCCAGCGCTGGATCAAGGCCGGCGTCTTCGAGGAGATGGTGCACGACCTTCGGGAGATCCTGCGGATCGCGGCGGGCCGCGAGGCGAACCCGACGGCGGTCGTCATCGACAGCCGCACGCTGCAGAGCACGCCCGAGAGCGGCCACCGCGGCGCGTACGACGGCGCGAAGCGCAAGAAGGGCTCGAAGGTCCACATCGCGGTCGACACGCTCGGCCATCTGCTGGCGCTGCACGTCACACCCGCCGACAAGCAGGACCGCTCGCAGGTGCGGCGCACCGCGAAGGCCGTGCAGAACGCGACGGGGCGGAACGTCGCGTTGGCGTACGTCGACCAGGGCTACACCGGTGAACAGGCGCAGGACGACGCGGAGGACCACGGGATCATGCTGCACGTCGTGAAGCTCTCCGAGGCGAAGCGCGGCTTCGTGCTGCTCCCGCGGCGCTGGGTGGTGGAGCGGAGCTTCGCGTGGATGACGCGCTTCCGCAGGCTGGCAAAGGACTTCGAGCGGCTGCCGAAGACCGTCGCGGGGCTTCATTTCGCGGTGTTCGCGTGCATCATGCTGGCGCGGTGCTTTGCCATGAGTGCATAACACGCTCTAGGTTCGTGCGGAGGCCATCCAAGGCATGGGCTTCCAGCACGCAACGGCACGCTCCCTGATACCGTCGAGGAGGCGACATCAGGCGGCCTCGCCGCCACCCGCTGTCACGCCCCGAAGAAATCTGACGCCCTCCGCCCAGAAAGCGGAGGACTTTCGTTTTGGCTGCGGAGATAGAGGGATGGAGGCGTGTGCCTCCGACCCTCGACATGCCAGACCAAT
>JBBAVG010000173.1:0-1117 GCA_040397805.1 Phycisphaerales bacterium | reverse complement strand
ATTCCTGACCGTAGACCGCATGGGCGCGCATCTTTCCGACGTCATCGAAGCCCCCGACGGATCGTTGCTGGTCGTGGACACCGGCACCTGGTATTCGCATTGTCCTTCCAGCCTGAAGGGCGTGGCCAACGTCCCCGGAGCGATCTACCGCGTGCGCCGGACCGCGGAAGGGAAGGCCGCGCATGAGGCCGTCGCCAAGGCCCACCGTCCGTTCGCGCCCGCGCCGGTCAGGACCGACGCCGAACTCCTCGCGCAGCTCTCGTCGGCCGACCAGGCGGTCGTCCGTCGCGGCCTCGAGGGCCTGACTTTCCGTGAGGCAAGGTCTCCCGCCATCACCGAGGCCGTCCGCGGACTCCTCTCGCGTGAGGCCGACCTGGTGCTCGAGCACGCCATCCTTGCCGCGGGCATGCGTCTCGCCGGTTTCACCGCCGCCGACCTCGCCACCGTCAAGGGACCGGTCGCCCAGGCCCGTCTCCTGCGCATCGTCTCGCAGACGCGCGTCAAGGAGTCTGATTACGCCGACGTCCTGAAGTTTGCGGTCAGCCAGGCCGATTCCGCGGACGCTGCTTTGGCCAAGAACGCCTATCTCGCGCTCAGCAAGGCCGCCGACGCCGATCAGGTGATCGCGCCGCTCTTCGCCCGTTGGCTTGCGGCGCCGGCGCCTTCCGCGACGCAGGTCGCCGCCTTGGGTAAGTTCGCCACCGCGCTGGCCGGCCAGCCGGGCGTCGCCAAGGGCATCGCCCAGATGCTCGCGCACGAGAAGGTCGCCGTCCGTCAGGCCGCGCTCCGCGCGATCGCCGCTCAGCCCGGCAAGGTGAACGCCCAGGACTGGCTCGCCTCACTGGAAGCCCAGCTCGCCCAGGGCGCTTCGCCGCTGCTCCTGGACGCCCTCGCCCACGTGAAGGATAAGCGTTTCGACGCTTCGCTCAACGCGATCGCCGCCGACACCACCAAGTCGTCTTCGCTTCGTCTCAAGGCGCTCCTCGCGCTCTCCGGCAGCGGCGAAGACCTCAGCGACGCCGCCTTCAAGCTGCTCGTCGACCTCTTCGTCAATCCGGCCAGTCCGGGCCTGCGGATGGACGCCGCCGCGCGCCTGGCCAACACCAAGCTCACCCCG
>JBBAVG010000172.1:0-1120 GCA_040397805.1 Phycisphaerales bacterium | reverse complement strand
TGGCGTTGGCCACGTCGTCGGGGAAGATGTACTCGTTGATCGGCTTGCGGGGCGAGCCGTGCACGGCCAACAGCGGCATCGACCCGGGCCGCTCGGGCGAGGGCGATCCGTCGGCCGCCGTCAGGCTTTCGGGTCCGTCCGGACCGATCCGCTCCTGCACGCGAACCCGAAGGCGGTTGAGGAACCGGTACCGCGCCGCACGCCTGGCCTCGTCGGGCTCGGTGTCGAACTGCTGCCGCGTCCAGAAGGCGGCCGACTCCGCGCTGGGGTTGAAGTTGGTCGGCTCGTAGAGCACGCCATAGTCGTGGTTGCCCATGAGCGACCACGCGACCTTCTGCATGACGAGATCGACGCACTCGAGGGGGTCGGGGCCGTAGCCGACCATGTCGCCCAGGCAGACGATGCGAGTGATGCCTCGCGACTCGATGTCCGCCAGCACGGTTCTCAGCGCGGCGGCGTTGGCGTGGATGTCGCTGATGACGGCGGTGGGCACGAAGGTGATCCTTGCGGGGAAACTGCCTAGGGGACAAGTCTAGTGATGCGGCGACCCTCAAAGCAACCGCCTGCACGCCCATCCGACGCGGAACGCTCGCCGATGAGGCGGCGCGGGAAGAACCGCGGACCACCCTGTTCGCGTGCCAAATCGGCAGGGATCCCCCCTTCGTGCGGTCGGCACCGGGAATTGTCGGAAGGCGGGGCGAGGCGCAACCCCATGCTGGCACGAAACCGGGGCCTGCCGACGCGTTGGCACTACGATCGCAGCAGTCCGTCAGCCGATAATGGGGCGGTCGTTTCACCCAGAGGAACTCATCCATGCCAGCAGCCGGCGTCACGTATCAGCGCACGAGAGAGATGACCATCGACGAGCTCCTGCTCGAGAACCGGGTGGTCTTCCTCATCGGGGAGATCAACCAGTCTTCGGCGGCCCGCGTGATGATGCAGATGCTCTACCTTGAGAACCTCAAGCGCGGACACGACATCAACTTCTACATCAACTCGCCGGGCGGCGCGGTCGACGACACGCTGGCCCTCTACGACACCATCCGCTTCCTGAGCAGTCCCGTGTCGACCTACTGCCTGGGCCGGGCCTATTCGGGCGCGGCGGTGCTGCTCAGCGCGG
>JBBAVG010000171.1:0-1127 GCA_040397805.1 Phycisphaerales bacterium | reverse complement strand
GCCGCCCGCCGCCGCCCTCGGTAGCGGCGGTCTCCGACCGTGGCGCACGCCTCCAGGCGTGCGAATACGGCCGGGATCCCCCAACGCCCATTCGCAAGCCTGGAGGCTTGCGCCACAAGAGCATGCGATCGCAAGCCTGGAGGCTTGCGCCACAAGAGCGCCCATTCGCAAGCCTGGAGGCTTGCGCCACAAGGGCATGCGATCGCAAGCCTGGAGGCTTGCGCCACAAGGGCATGCGATCGCAAGCCTGGAGGCTTGCGCCACAGGAGCGCTCATTCGCAAGCCTGGAGGCTTGCGCCACAAGGGCCTGGAGGCTTGCCCCACGTCGGGGCGGACCCCTTTTCCGTGTCACGACTGTCGGATGCGACAGTTGTGGCCGGTGGCCGTGTCGATGGACACTCCAGAGAGCACTGCGCGTGGCGGCAGTGCCCCGCCTCTTCGTCCCACCCCTTGTCCCTCGTGGATCCGCTTCCCATGGTGACTCTTGCTCGGTCGCGGCGCGGCTTCGCTCAGGCGGCGGCGCTGGTGGCGGTCGTGTCGCTGCTCGCCGGCCTCGCCGCCACGGCCGAGGTGGAACCGCCGGCCGGCGTCGCGAAGCCCGCGCCGGTGAAGACGAAGCCCACGAAGCGCAAGGCCAAGCCCACCGATGAGATGAAGTCGCAGACCGCGTCGGCCCGCGACCTGATGCCCGTGAAGATGCTCGATGCCGCCAAGCACGAGCCGGTGACGCTCGTGCGGGACGGGGTCGCCAGGGCCGTGGTCTGCGTGGCCGAGGCCCAGCCGAGCCCGGCCCTCGTCAAGATTCTCGAGGAACTCGTGACGAGCGTGCGGCTCACGACGGGCGCCACGCTCACCGTCGTCCGCCAGGCCCCGGGCCCGTCGCAACCGGCGATCGTGGTCGGCGACTGCCCCGCCGCGCGGGCCGCGGGAATCAAGGCGGCCGACATCCCCATGGAGGGGTTCGTCGTCAAGACCGTCGCCAACCGCGTGTACCTCGTGGGCAGCACGCAGCCGCTGCCCCCGGGAAGCAACAAGTGGGACTTCTGGGCCAACGACGGCACGGCCTGGGCCGTCGCCGACTTCCTCGAGCGGTTCGTGGGCGTCCGCTGGTACTGGCCGCTGGAGGC
>JBBAVG010000170.1:0-1127 GCA_040397805.1 Phycisphaerales bacterium | reverse complement strand
GCAACGCCGCGGCGCATCGCCTCGCGGGCTTCCTGGTCGAATGCCATCATCTTGGCCATGGTTCCATCACTCCTGGGAAAGGGTTTCGGGGCTGTGGTTCGTAAGCCGGGTTCGGCCCGGCACGGGTTCTCGAGGATCGGGGACTAGCCGAGGATCGCGAGGATGTCGTCCTCGCGCATCAGCAGGAGTTCGTCGTCGCCCACCTTGAAGGGCTCGCCGGCGTAGCTCGTGAACACGACGCGGTCGCCGGGCTTGACCTGCAGGGCGTGCCGTTGACCCTTCTGGTCGAACCGCCCCTCGCCGACGCTGACGACGGTGCCGCGGGCCGGCTTGTCCTTGGCCGAGTCGGGCAGGAGGATGCCGCCGGCCGTCTTCTGCTCGCTCTCCTCGCGCTGCACGACCACGCGGTCGCCGAGCGGGATCAGGGACGACTTCTTCTTCGGGGCCTTGGCGGTCGCGGTCGACATGCGGGAACCTCGTCTGGCGTTGGGGGGTGATCGAAAAGGAGCCTGCCGGCCGTGGCCGGCCGCACGACGGCCCCGGCAGAGGATGCAACTGGCGCGCCAGACGCCACGGACCCTCCCAACCGGGCGGATTTCCGGGAAAATCACGGGTTTTTTCGGTGGGCCGCCGGGCGATCCCGGTTCGAGCCGCTGCCAGATTGGCAGCGCCCGTGTCGTCGGCGGGGCCGTACCCCCGCCGGTCCGGGGCCGCCAGGCAGCCTCATGGCAAACCGGGTCTGCACCGGCTAGGCTGCGTCTTTTCCCGCGAGAAACGGGCTCGGAGCTGCGAGGGCCGCATGGCGACGCATCGGCGGATCGACGTCACGAAGGTGGGCGACGTGTCGGTCGTGAGGTTCCAGGATCGGAAGATCCTCGACGAGGCGGCCATCACGGAGCTCGGCGGAGAGTTGTTCGGGCTCGTCGAGCACGACAACCGCAAGAGCATCCTCCTCAACTTCACCGGCGTCGAGTTCCTCTCGAGCGCCGCCCTCGGCAAGCTGATCACCTTCGACCGCAAGGTCAAGTCGCACAAGGGCCGGCTCAAGCTCTGCGAGATCCGCCCCGAGATTCTCGAGGTGTTTCAGATCACGAAGCTCAACAAGGTGTTCGACATCCGCAACGAGG
>JBBAVG010000169.1:0-1208 GCA_040397805.1 Phycisphaerales bacterium | reverse complement strand
AGCACCCCGGCATCCTGGTGCTGCATGGCTCGGGGGGCAATGCCGAGGAAGAGAAAGCCATGGCCTGGGCCCAGCGCGGCTATGTCGCCGTCGCCCCCGACATGCCCGGCCTCTACAGCCCGCTCACCCGAGGCGACCTGCCGATGTCCAAAGGCTACGCCGACGGACGTTACTCGATGCAACCCGACACCACGAAGAGCGTGATCTTTGACGGCATGCTCGCGGCGATGAAGGCCCTCGACCTCCTCCGTTCGCTCCCTGAGACCGACACCGCCAACGTCGGCGTGGTAGGCGTCTCCTGGGGCGGCACGATGACCACGATGGTCTGCGGACTCGCCGGCGACAAGGTGAAGGCCGGCTTCGCGATCTGGGGCGGCGGCTTTTTTGACCTCGGTGGCTGGCGCGGCGGCAAGCCCTCCCCCACCGCCAAACCTGGCGCCCTCGCCGCCAATATGACGGCCGAGGAGCGGGCCCGCTGGCTGCGCGACCTCGACCCCGGCCGACGCGCCCCGAACATGAAGGCAGCCTTCTTCCTCGCCGGCGCGACGAATGATTTCTTCGGCTGGCCCGAGGCCGTGCAGGCCACGCTCGACGTCATTCCGGGCGAGAAGAACCATTTCTACGCGCCCAACAGCAATCACAAGGCGCTCATCCCGGGCGGCACTGGCTTCGAAGGCGTGAAACACGACGCCAAGCACCCTCAGCTCATCGGTGCTCGCGCCAATTGGCTCGCGATGGAAGTGCCGTATTTCGAATATCATCTCAAGGGTATCGGCAACCCCCTGCCCAAGGTGAAGCTCGCGAAGAGCGAAGAGGCGCACCTCGCCCGCTTCACGGTCGAGGCACCCCACCCGATCATCAAGGCCGAGCTCTACTGGGCCGCTCCCTTCGCCGCCGAGACCCTCAAGGACCCCGCCTTGCTCGCCAAGGCCGTCGTCGACCGCAAGTGGAGCGCCGTCCCGGCGACCAAGCACGGTGACACCTACGAGGCTGCCATCCCCGCCGAAGCCGCCCACTGGTTCATCCTCGTCTCGGATGACCGCCCCATGTCCGTCTCCAGCGACATGATCACCGTCAGGGGCAAATAGACCTACCTGCCCAACGACGGCGATTGCCCCGCCTCGAAGTTTCCTGATGCTAATGAGACCGCCACCCTGGCGGTCTCTTGCGTATGGGAGACTCCCCCACCCCCTCCGACCACACCCTGC
>JBBAVG010000168.1:0-1260 GCA_040397805.1 Phycisphaerales bacterium | reverse complement strand
GGGCAGGCCGGTCTTGATGGCCGTGGCGATGCCGTAGTCGTCGCCGCTGTGCGGAGCGAAAGCGAGCTTCAGGTCCTTGCACATCGCCGCCCAGTAAAGGAAGTGCGGTTCGTCCAGCGTGCTGACCTTGCCGCCGACGAACTTCGGGTGGATGGCCAGCTGATGGAGCAGCCAGGGCTCATAGGGCGTGGCCCAGGGGACGAAGGCGGGCTCGAGCGCGTGCACGATGCCGGGGCGGATGAGCCATTCGGCGATCTGGTAGTAGCCGTCGCGACGCAGCTGCGGGTCCGGCGAGTTGAGCCACTTAGACGTCATGATCATCACCTCGCAGTTGTCGTGCGCCTGGACGAGGTCCATGAGCGGACGGTAGCGTTCAGCGATGAACGACGTATCGTCCTGCGCCCCGCGGGCGGTCACGCCGGCGATGAAACGCATGTCCGGGAAGGCCAGGCGGAACTGGCGGAGCACCTCGGCGTACATCTTGTCGTCGAGGTCGAAGATGTAGCCGGTATCGGCGTTGAGCACCGGCACCAGTTCGACGCCGTAATGGTCGGCCGCGGCCTGCTGCCAGCGGATCTCGGACACGAAGCTCGCCCAGTCGGGCTTACCGTCACGGAAGGGCAGGAGCACGGCGGAGCAGAGCCGCGCCTTGGAGGAGTGATCCACGAGGGCTTCCTCGGCCGTCCAGGCCCATTTCGTCGCCGACCAGGGCGTCGTCGGCAGCAGGTCCTCGGGGCGGTCGATCAGCGGCTTCATCAGGAGCATACCTTACCACTTTCCATCGCGCTTGAAAAACATTAGTTTCCAGCGAGTATCGTCGGAATAAACGATGGACCTCTACCAGCTGGAATACTTCCTCGAGGCCGCGCGTCAGCGGAGCTTCACGCGCGCCGCGGCCAAGCTCAACCTGGCGCAGGCCGCCTTGAGCGAACAGATGCGCAAGCTTGAGGCCGAGCTGGGCGCCCGTCTGTTCAACCGCGGTCGACGGGAGACGACCCTGACCCCCGCGGGGGAGACCCTCCGCGTCCATGCCGAGGCGCTCTTGGCGCAGGCCTTGGCGACGCGCCGGGCGGTCGGCGACCAAGTCGCCCTGAAGGGTGGCCGTCTGGCAGTAGGGGCGATTCCTTCCGTGAGCGCCTGTCTGCTCCCCGCCGCCGTCGCCGCTTTCCGGCGCAAGCATCCGCAGGTCGAACTGGCCCTGCTTGAAGGCACTTCGGAAGCCGTGGCGCAATGGGTGGAAGCGGGGAGGATCGAACTCGG
>JBBAVG010000167.1:0-1282 GCA_040397805.1 Phycisphaerales bacterium | reverse complement strand
CCCCACCCCGCCGGAGTGGCGAAATGGCAGACGCGTCGGATTCAAAATCCGATACCCCTTAAAGGTGTGAGGGTTCAAGTCCCTCCTCCGGCACTTCCCGGTCCCGCACGCCCCCGCGGCTGCCTTCCTGACCGGTCCCCTGGTGAACGTGCCTGTCGGGCCGGGCCCGTCGGCATGTCCCGATCAGGCTTTGCCGATCAGACTTTGCCGATCAGGCCTTGCCAATCAGGCCTTGCCAATCAGGGCCACCGTGCAGCACGCGTTGCCGATCCGGTCGTCGATCGGGAACCTCGCGATGAACGGGGAACGGAAGGTTCCGGCCTTGTCGAGCACGCGGTGCAGGGCGATGGGCAGGTCGTGTTCCGCCACCGTCGCGTCGGCCGTGAAGAGCACCAGCAGCACCGCCCCTCGCGACACGCGGTCGTCGGCCCCCAGCTTGCGAAGGTCCTTGAGGATCGAGCGGGTGAGCTGCGAGGCGTAGACGCGGTTGGGGCCCGGCACGCCGTCGAGGTAGACGAACTGGCCCACGATCTTGAGCTCGAGGAAGTAGCACTGCTCGGGATCGAGCCCCGGCAGCGATGGAGGCCTGGCCGCGGCAAAGAGCGTCGCCTCCCGCTCCTCCCGGTCGACGAGCGTCGTCATGGGGTCGAGCGGGGCGGCGTCAGGGCCGGGCGTGAGCACGAAGTCGCACCGCTCCCGCTCGCGTCGGAGCCGCCGCCGTCCCTGCGGACCCGGGTATGGAAACTCGCGGACGATGCCCAGCCCCCCCGCGGCGAGCGATTCGGCGATGAACGGGTGCATCGTCGTCTCGTCGAGCGAGTCGATCCCCTTCACCGCGTGCTCGGCGTGCAGCAGTTCATCGCGGCGGCGGAGGCCGTCGGCGATCAGGGCGAGCAGTCTCGGTTCGTCCCAGTGCATGGACTTCCCAGCGTAGGGAAGCCGAACGGCCGCTCGTCACGCCGCGATGGCGTCGCGAAGCACGGTGCCGATGGTCTCGAGTTGCACCTTGGCCTGCTTGTTGGCCGCGAGGCGCGACGCACGATGCCATGACAGCCACATCCAAGGCAGCGGCACGATCGTCAGCGGCAGGTACCACGCCAGCGTCGTCCAACTCGGCAGGCCGTCGTACCAAGTCGACCACGTCCGAAGCATCGAGTCCGTCATCGGCAGCCCCGGCCAGATCGACAGCACGAGCACCACGGCCATGATCGCCGGCACCTTGCGACGCAGCACCAGCGAGAAGGCCAGCGTGGTGCGACCCGCCACGTTCGAGGCCTTCGCC
>JBBAVG010000166.1:0-1351 GCA_040397805.1 Phycisphaerales bacterium | reverse complement strand
TGACCACCCTTGGTCAGCCGCGGTTGAGCGAGGGCGCTCAACCCTACCCAAGGCACAGGTACCAACTCTTAGGAACCCGCTCCCCTGATGGTTTGTCCTTAACCACACACCCCACCCGACTGCTTGACTCGGGCCAATCCCGCTATTCCATACTTGGAATAGTTTCCGCATATGAAAACCCCTGCCGCGAAGCGACCCTCTCCCCCCTCGACCGAAACCAGCGCCTCGAGCGTGCCTGCCCTCGAACGCGGCCTCGCGATGATCGAGACGCTGGCGCATCGCCCCGAAGGCCTGACGCTCTCAGAGCTGACCGCCACGCTCGACCTCTCACCGGCTTCGGCCCACCGCATCACGGGCACCCTCGAAGAAGCCGGCTACCTGCGCCGTGATGACATCACCCGCCGCTACACCCTCACCCGTAAGCTACTCCTGCTCAGCCAGCCGCGCGGCGAATCCCGGAGCCTCGTCGCGGCCGCCGCCGAATCGATGCGTACCATCCAACAGCAGACCGGCGAGACGACCCAGCTCTGCTGCCTCGCCGACGACCACTGCGTGATGCTCGATCAGCTGGCGTCCACTCACCCGTTCAAATACATCGTCGACCTGGGCTGCCTCGCCCCGCTCCACTGCACGGCCCCCGGCAAGGCCATGGTGGCCTTCCTGCCTGACGCCGAACAAGACGCCCTTCTCGCCCGTCTGAAGCTCGAGAAACACACGGAGAAGACGATCGTCACGAAGCGCGAACTCGCCGCGGAGATCGAACGCATCCGCACCCACGGCTATGCCTTCGATAAAGGCGAACACTTCGACGGGATCAGCTGCGTCGCCGCGCCCATCCTCGACCAACACGGCCATGCCATCGGCGCCGTGACCATCGCGGGCCCCACCAGCCGCTTCCCGGCGGCCACCATGGTCGAGCGCGGCCAATTCATCCGCGAGCAGGCCGACCGCATCGCCCGCGCCTTCCTTTCCTGATGCGCCGCGCTCTCGCCATCCTCGCGCTGGGGACCTCGTCCCTGGCGGCCGCCGACCTCAAGCCGGCGGACGTGGAGTTCTTCGAATCGAAGATCCGCCCGGTGCTGGTCGCGGAGTGCTACGAATGCCACGACGCCAAGAAGCAGAAAGGCGACCTGCGCCTCGATTATCGCGACGGTCTGCTCAAAGGCGGAGAAGAAGGGCCGGCCATCGTCCCCGGCGATGCGAAGAAGAGCATCCTGCTCCAGTCCATGGATCATAGCCATGAGACGCTGGTGATGCCAAAGAAGCGCCCGAAACTGGATAAGCAGATCATCGCGGACTTCGTGGAATGGGTGAACCGCGGCGCCCCCGACCCGCGCACCAAAGCCCCCGA
>JBBAVG010000165.1:0-1367 GCA_040397805.1 Phycisphaerales bacterium | reverse complement strand
TCGCACGACCCCGAGGGCGAGGGGTTCGGCGGGGCCGACGCGGTGGTGGTCAACACCTGCGGCTTCCTCGAGGCGAGCAAGGACGAGTCGCTGGGCGTGATCAAGGAGGCCATCGCCGCCAAGGAGCGGGGCGAGGTCAAGCGCGTGATCGTCGCCGGCTGCCTGGTGCAGCGTCACCGCGCGAAGATGCTCGAGTGGGCCCCCGGCATCGACGCGATGGTGGGCGTCTTCGACCGCGACCGCATCGTCGACGCCGTGCAGGGACCGGGCGGGGCACGCAAGCGCCTCGACGAGGTGAGCGACAAGCCCGCGTACTGGATCGCCGCCAACGCCTTGTCGGCCGCCAAGGAACGCGGGATGCAGGTGACGGGCCTGACCGTCAACGGCAAGGACGGCAAGGGCATCGGCTACTTCGAGGACGATTCGGCCCGCCTGCGCCTCACGCCCAGGCACTACGGCTACCTCCGCGTGAGCGAAGGGTGCAACCAGAACTGCGCGTTCTGCACCATCCCGAGCATCCGGGGCAAGATGCGCAGCAAGCCCCTGGACCGCATCCGCCAGGAGGCCCGCGAGCTGCTGGCCGACGGCGCGCACGAACTGCTCATCATCGGGCAGGACACGACCAGCTACGGCGACGACATCGGCTTTGGCCTGGCCGACGGTGGCGGCCTGCCCGCGCTGCTCAAGGGCCTGAGCGACACCATCCGCGACGCCACGGGCCACGGCTGGCTGCGGCTCATGTACGCCTATCCGAGCAACTTCTCGGAGCCGATCATCGACGCCTTCGCGGAACTGACCGAGAAGGGCCACCTGCTCAAGTACCTCGACATCCCGCTGCAGCACGCGAGCGATCGCGTGCTCAAGGGCATGCGTCGCCACGTCACCCGTCGCCAGCAGGAAACGCTGGTGACGACGCTCCGCGACCGCATCCCGGGCATGGCGATCCGCACCACGTTCATCAGCGGCTTCCCCGGCGAGACGGAGGCGGACCACCAGGAGCTCCTCGAGTTCGTCGAGGAGATGCAGTTCGACGCGGTGGGCGTCTTCGAGTACTCGCACGAGCCGGGCACCGTGGCGGGCACGATGGAGGAGGACCCCAAGCTCGCCGTCCCCGCCGAGGTCAAGAAGCGTCGTCGCGACGAGGTGATGGAACTGCAGCAGCGCATCGCCTTCGAGCAGGCGGCGTTCCTCGCCGAGCAGTTCGACGAGCACAAGCCAACGTCGAGCGGCGTGCAGTTCGACGTCATCATCGACGAGGCGATGCAGACCAAGGGCCGCAAGACCAGCGGCGTGAGCGAAGGCGGCGGGCTCTACAAGGGCCGCACCTACTTCCAGGCCCCGCAGATCGACGCCGTCACGTACGTGCA
>JBBAVG010000164.1:0-1411 GCA_040397805.1 Phycisphaerales bacterium | reverse complement strand
CGTTATTGAAATAGGCGAGCTCGGGATAGATGCCGGACCATTCCTGCGGCGCGGCGCCGGCCGGGGCGAAGCAGCCAGCAAGTAACAGGCCGAGCACGGGGAAGAAACGCGGGGTCATGTTCCCACGCTGGCAGGATCTTCAGGGCTGGACAGGGTAATGGCTTACGAAATATGGAAATCAGTTACAGGAATGACATGGCCGAAGACCCTCCCGAGATCCCCGTGTTCGCCTGGCAGGAGACCCGCTTCGAGTGGCTCTGGGCCTATCGCGCCGCCAGCGCGAAGCAGGAGGTCTGGTCGGCCGCCGCCGACGTGCCCAACGGCGTTTTCTTCGTGGAGAAAGGGCGCGTCGACATCGAGGCCCATGGCCGCCGCTTCGCCGTCCCGGCCGGCGCGGCGTTCTTCTCGGCGCCCGGACCGCGCCGTCATTTCTTCGCGGCCGGCACCAGGCTGCTTTCCGCCGGCTTCCGCTGTCGCCGACCGGATGGTCTCCCGCTCTACGCCAAGGGGCTCAATTTGGTCGCGCCGACGGCTCGGCTGCGTTCGTTGCATCGAGCGACGGTCGCCCTCTACGAAAGCCTGCATGGCGGGCGCGCGGCCGTGGATTATCACCGGGCGATCCTGCCGCGCCCGGCGACGTTGGCCGATCGAGCCCGCCGCGAGGCGGCTTTCTTCAGCTGGTTCGCGGCCTATGCGGATTCGCTCGCGAAGCTCGGGGTGCATCCGGCGCCGGGCCATCGGGGTGGCCGCGTGCTGGATCGCATCATCGGGCTGCTCAACGACGAGTCGCTGGGGCGTCCGTCCGCCTTGCCGGCGCTGGCGGCGCGGGCGGGTTATAGCCGTCGTCGGCTGGACCAGTTATTGCGGTCAGGACTAGGTCTCACCGCCAAAGGCTTCTTGGAGCAACGTCGGTTGGAAAGCGCCCGCCGGCTGCTGGGCGAGGGCGAGCTGCCCTTGAAGGAGGTCGCGGCGTTGCTTGGCTTCCGGCATGCGCCGCATTTCACGACCTGGTTCAAGGCCGGCAGCGGGCGGACGCCTTCGGCCTATCGTCGCGAAGCGAGCCGGCCCTGAGTTCAAAGAAAGGCCAGCAGCAGCCAGCCCGCCAAGACGGCCGCCGGCACACCGAGCAGCCGAAGCAGGCTCTTGGACTGCGCCTGTGCGAGGAACGTCGCCGCCAGGAGCGCACCGCCGGCGGGCCCCAGCCAACGATGGGGCAGAGTCAGCTCCAGATTCAGTCCAGGTAGTTCGGCGCAGATCTGCGCGATCCAGGTCATGCCGTGGAGCCACGCTCCGGCGATTCCGTTGATCCACATCGCCGGCCAGGCCAGCCCATCGCTCACGCCGCAGGCCACGGACGCCATGCCGAGCATCAGCGGAATCTCCGAGAGCGGCACGAGCACGAGGTTCACGA
>JBBAVG010000163.1:0-1417 GCA_040397805.1 Phycisphaerales bacterium | reverse complement strand
CCCAAGAGCGCTTCCTGCGTCGGGCTCGATTTCCCCGCGCTCGTGCGCCGCATGGCCGCTCCGGCCTTCGCGCGCGCCGCGCACACCGACCAACGCTGACCATGGGCCTCTTCGATTCCTTGTTCGGTCGCCGCCGCGACGCCTTCCGCGGGCAGGCCGACCGTGACTGGCGCGCCCTCGTGCCGCAGGACGTGCAGCGCGTGCCGGCCGGCGAACTCGGCCGCAAGCGCGTCGTGCGCTCCAAGCTGCCGACCGTCGTCGCCGCGCTCTTCCTGGGCGTGCTCCTCGCGCTGCTCTGGTGGGCCGTCGACGAGTCCACGGCCGGCGCTCCCGCCGCCAAGCTGCGTTTCCAGACGGACGGCTTCCTTTCCGAAGCCTTCGTGAAGAAGGTCGTCGCCGCGGGCCCCGAAGGCTTCGCGCGGGACGTCCGTTCCATCAAGGCCGAGCTCGAGGCCGACAACCAGGTCGTCGCGGCCGACGTGCGCCGGCGCGGCGACGGCACGCTCGAGATCACCCTGCGCGAGCGGCTCGCCGTCGCCAAGATCGTGAGCCTCGCCGAGAAGAACGCCGCGATGCAGGTGCGTCTCGTGGCCGCCGACGGAAAGACCTTCGCCGGCGTCGGTTACCCCGAACAGGCGGTCCGCAACCTGCCGGAGATCCAGCATTTCCGTTCGACCGGGACGGATGACGACCTGCTCATCGACGGCATCGAGATCGCCGCGCCCTTCCTGCTGACCGTGCGCACGAGCTATCCGCAGCTCTACAAGCAGTGGTCGGCCGTCTCGCTGCGCGATTGCTTCGGCGCTCAGGAGGATTCGCCCGGCTCGAACCTCCGCGTCACCGTCCGCCCCGGGACCCAGCCGATGGACCGCCCCGCCTTGGTCGAGATCGTCTTCTCCACCGCCAACTGGCGTAACGAGCTCGTGCTGCTCGGCCGCATCAATGTCGACGAACTCCTGCGCCGGCCTGGCACCACCGCGTCGGCCTACGTGCTCAAGATGTCCATCCAGAACCGCACCCACGCCGCTTCGCCCGTCCCTGAACCTCGCCTCGTCCCCGTCACCGCCCCCGCCGCCCTCCCTCTCCGATGACCCCCAAGCCCCTTCCCTCCCTCATCGCCGTCATCGACATCGGCACGCATAAGACCGCCAGCCTCCTCGGACAGGTCATCGACGGCAAGGCCCGCATGCTCAGCTTCAGCGAGCGCCGCACCGAAGGCGTCGTCAAAGGCACCGTCACCGACCTCGAGAAGCTCACCCATTGCGTGCATGAGGTCGTGAACGACATCGAGCGCGGCTCCGGGCGCGCGGTCGAGCAGGTCTACCTCTCGTTGTCCGGACCGGCCGCCGAAGGCGAGCGCGTGAAGGGCTTCATCGCCGTGCCCGCGCACGACGGCAAGGTCACCGCCAAGGACGTC
>JBBAVG010000162.1:0-1516 GCA_040397805.1 Phycisphaerales bacterium | reverse complement strand
GGTACCATCACCTGACTCTCATAGCGGCTGGTACTGAAAACGGGGGCACGTCACTTCAAGGTTATGGCGATCGGCACGCGTCGGGCGGCGACGTAGCGCAGGGCGAGCGAAGCGAGCCCGCAGCGGAGTCGCCGCCCGACGCGTCGTCGCTCGACCGAGGTCAATCCGGCGTCGCCAACGCGTCGAGAGGATCGCGGACTCGCATCTGGCCATCACGGCCGTCGAGCACGCCGATCAGCGTCTGGCAGTAGTGAACCTCCCAGAAGTCCTCGTCGGTCTCGACCAGCCCCACCAGACGGCCCGAGAGCGGTTCGGAGAGGTAGCGATGTTCCCCTCGCCACCTGATCGTGCCGTCGGTCCGCACGCGTCGTCGCTCCCAGTGTCCCGGATACGGGTCTTGTTCTTCGCGGTCGCCGAGATACACGCTTGACGAAGGGACGTACACGGACGCGGGCGGCTGTTGGCCGATCGCCTCGTGCGGCCGGTCTTCGTTGTACTCCTCGCGGAAGCCGTTGAATCGTCGCTGTTGGCCCCTCATGCTCCATGCCGGAGGACACGCCGTCTCCGCCTTCAGCGTCCGGTGCATGCGTTGGTGTCGCCCGTTCTCGCCGGGCTTGCCCGGCGTGATGTGCTCCACCTCGATCCCGAGCGACATGAACCACACGCTCAGCCGACTCAGTCTCGCCAAGCCGCTTCCGGCGAAGGGGGAGCCGTTGTCGGACTTGATCCGCTGCGGCAGCCCGTACACCGCGAACAGCCGCTTCATGCTCGTCACCACCCAGGAGAGTTGCGTGCCGGGCTTGGCGTCGACGCACAGCAGATACCGGCTGAAGCGATCCGCCACCGTCAACGGATAGCACAGCGACCGACAGCCGAGTCGGAACTGTCCCTTGAAGTCGATGGTCCAGGTCGCGTTGAGCGTGTCAGCCTCCTGGGACTTGTTGTGAGGCCCCGGTCGCCGACGCGCCTTCTTCCGCGGGCTGGTCAGGCCGGCACGACGAAGGATCTCGCTGGCCGTGCTCAGGCACGGCAACTCCAGTCCGGGGTCCATCCTCGACAGGTACGGCAGGATCCCCTTGACGCCCCAGGTCGGATGCTCGAGCCGGGTCGACAGGATCGCGTCCAGCACGTCGTCGCTCACCGCATCCGGTTGCGTCAAACGAGCTCGTGACCGATCCGCGAGACCCGCTCCTCCCAGCGCCTGATACCGCTCCCGCCACTTGTACGCGGTCTTGCGCGACACCCCCGCTCGGCGGCACAGATCCGCCACGCCGACCTCTCCGGCCAGCATCGCCGACACCAACGCCTCTCGCAGTTCCACGGTGCAGATCTCCTTCCGCGGCATCGGATGACTCCTTTGCCGAAGATGTATACCTGTCACCCATGTGCCCGGAACGATCTGTCACCCATGTGACCGGTTCATACCCTCTCCAAACCACTCCACCCTACCCCCCCACGAGACCACGACCGCCGAAGCGGTCGTCGAGGAATAGAGTTCAACCTCTCACTCGAGGTG
>JBBAVG010000161.1:0-1598 GCA_040397805.1 Phycisphaerales bacterium | reverse complement strand
TATCGCATCAGCCTGCTGAAGACCTTCAAAGACGGCTTCTACCCCGGCCTCCACCTGCTGCCCGACAGCACTATCGTTGCCACGACCTATGCGAACTACAGGAAGGAAGATGTCGGCACCTCCATCGTCAGCATCCGGTTCAAGATGGTGGAGATCGACCGGCTGGCCGCCGCCCGCTGAATCACGCCATGGACTCTCCCTACTTCTGCAATCGTCGCCAGCGCATGGTCGGCCGTCGCGATTTCCTCTGGGAACTCGGCGGCGGCCTCGGGGGCGTCGCCCTCGCGGCGATGCTCAATGAGGCGCAGGCCGCTCCCACCCCGACCGGACGCAGCGGACTGCACCATGCGGCCAAGGCCAAGGCGGTCATCCAGATCTTCTGCCCGGGCGGCCTGAGCCATGTGGATTCCTGGGACCATAAGCCCGAGCTGACGAAACGTCAGGGCAAGCCTTTCGATACCGACGGCAAGGTGCAGTTCTTCGCCTCGAAACCGGGCAACTGCCAGGGCAGCTACTGGCCATTCCGGCAGCACGGCCAGAGCGGACGCTGGATCAGCGACCTCTTCCCGAAGCTCGCAGGCAAGGTCGATGAGATGGCCTTCGTCCATTCGATGCAGAGCAAGTCGGCCCTCCATGGTCCGGCGATGTTCATGGCCAATAGCGGCTTCATCCTGCCGGGCTTCCCGAGCATGGGCGCCTGGGTGACCTACGGACTGGGCAGCGAGTCGGCCGACCTACCCTCTTTCGTCGTGCTGCCCGATTCGCGCGGCCTGCCGCCAGGCGGGGTCATCAACTGGGGCGCCGGCTTCCTGCCCGCGATCCACCAGGGCACGACGCTGAACAGCGACCCTTCGCAGCCGCCGCTCCAAGACCTCTTCCCGGCGAAGGAATTCTCCCACCTCCGCGGCAATGCGGAGAAGTCTTCGCGCGATTTCCTCGGAGCGCTCAACCGGGCCCACGCGGAGACCCGGGGAGCCAATTCCGAACTCGAGGCCCGCATCGGCGCCTACGAACTCGCCGCCCGCCTGCAGCTCAGCGCGCCGGAAGCGACGGACCTCACCGGCGAGACCGAGGCCACCAAGCAGCTCTACCGGCTCGACCACGAAGACATCGGCACCTTCGGCCGCCAATGCCTGCTCGCCCGTCGCCTGGTCGAACGCGGCGTCCGCTTCGTGCAGATCTACTGCGGCGCCGAGAACACCGGCGCGAAGAAGATCCGTCCCAACTGGGACAGCCACGAGGACCTCGTGCGCGACCACGGCTACTGGGGGCCGATCCTGGACAACGGCGCGGCCGCGCTCCTGACCGACCTGAAGTCGCGCGGGCTACTGGACAGCACGCTCGTCATCTGCACCAGCGAGTTCGGCCGCCAGCCCGCGGCGCAGGGCAAGGGACGCGACCACAACGCCGGCGCCTTCACCGCCTGGATGGCCGGCGGCGGCGTCAAGGGCGGCGTCGCCTACGGCAGCACCGATGAGCTCGGAGCCAAGGTCGCCGACAAGCCTGCCTACTGCTACGACCTCCACGCCACCGCCCTGCACCTGCTCGGCGTCGATCACGAGAAGCTGACATACTACAATAACGGGGCCAGACGCCGC
>JBBAVG010000160.1:0-1601 GCA_040397805.1 Phycisphaerales bacterium | reverse complement strand
AGGTCGTGGTCCGACGGGAGGATGACGGCTCCCTGTGGAACCGCGTCCTGACGATTAGCGATGTCGTGAGGCGGCCCAATTACAGCCGCACCGTCGACGAGGACTTCAAGGAGGAGACGGGGCGAGTCAGGCACACCGAAAGGGGTGCGTGATGCCTCGCCACGACGAACCGACTGAAGGTGCCTGCCGCGTCTACGCGGCGGTCCTTCGCGTCGGCCGAGTCGTGCGGTGCACCCGGACCGGGAACGTCGGACGGACTCTCCTTTGGAAAGTCGCCGGCGCTCCCGGCCGGGGCCAGCCGCTCGCAATGACCTTGTGGTTCACGCCGGAACAGGTGGCGCGGCGCCGTCGCGCAGCGTACTTGCTCGGCGGATGCCGTCGCAACGTGGCGACTGCCCGCCGGATTTCGGAAGACGTGACGCGGTGCTTCGCGCTCTGGCGAGAGATCCGCCGCGAGCACGGGGAAGTCGTCCGCCAGTTGATCGGGATTTTTTACTACTGAATGTGGAGAACGGATCATGGAAGACGTTGATTTCGGATATCAGTTTAGGATCGTGGGGCCGGTCACGAACGACCGGAAGCTTGTCTCGGCGGTCGCTGCCTTCGAGGCGTACAGCCGATGCGAGGACCGGGCACGGGTCCACGAAGAGAGCTACCTCAGCGCGTTCTATTTCGACGAGGGTTTCAGGGAGCACCTGAAGACCGCGCAGACCACGCGGGGCTTCCAAGGCGCGACATGGTCGCCATGGATCTGGTTCGACATCGATCGCGACCCGAGCGAAGGGGGCATCGACAAGGCGCTCGCCGACGTACGGAGGCTCGGGGAGACGCTCGTCGGGAAATTCGGCGTGCCCGAGGAGCAGCTCGTCTCGTTTTTCTCCGGGAGCAAGGGGTTCCACCTCGGGTGCCCCACGTCGCTGTGGGCCCCGGCGGGCGGACCCGCGTTTCATCGCCTCGCGCGGGCGTTCGCGGAGATCGTGGCCGGCGAGGCCCAGATCCGGATCGATACCGGCATCTACGACGCGGTCAGGGCCTTCAGGGCACCGAATAGCCGGCACCCGAAGACGGGGCTCCACAAGCGGTTCATACCGTCCGGGCAACTCGGGGTGCTCACCGTCGAGGACATCGTCGATCTTGGGCGGTCTCCCGCGCCCTTCGAGCTGCCGGTCGACTTCGAGGTCGGGCGGTTCGACAGGCTGGTCGAGGCGTGGCGGGAGGCCGAAGCACAGGTGGCCAGCCAAGACGCCGCCGCTGCGCAAAGGCGGGCCGCAGGGCCCGGCGCGGCGGTTCGCATGAACCCACTCACTCTCGACGTCATCCGCAGTTGCAACGTGACCGTGGGCGACCGGCATCGATCGGTCTATTCGGCCGCCCGCAACCTCGCCGACTGCGGCGCATCGCGGGAACTGACGATCGGCCTGCTGACCGAAGGCGCTCGTGACCTCGGGCTGCCGCCGAAGGAGGTCTTGCGGCAGATCGAATGCGGTTGGAAGGACGGCCAGCCTCCGCTCAGTACCGACGTTTCGTCTTCTTAACCTCAGCCCCTCAACCATCATTCTCACGAAGGAGAAATCATGACCACTCGAAGCTCATCGCGGCCT
>JBBAVG010000159.1:0-1637 GCA_040397805.1 Phycisphaerales bacterium | reverse complement strand
CGCGCCGTCAACGAACGCCCCATTCCTCGCCCGGAAGGGCGCACCAGTCGTAGCCACACACTATGTAAGCCGGGCCTCCCGGTGGGCGTGGTCCTGCGGAATGGCGTTCGACGAGCGAACGATTCCGTTGAATACGAGCGTCGCCTCTCGCGAGGCCGGCTCAAGCACCAATCACCACACCAGGAGACCCGATCATGATCACCAAGATCCTCGCCATCGACCTCGGCAAGAGCAAGTCCGCGATGCGGTTCCATTGTACGGACGGTCGGCCCGACCACACCTGCACCGTCGAGACCACCGCGCAGGCCATCCACGACCAGGTGGCCGCCAGCGGCCCCGACCTGGTCATCATCGAGGCCTGCGCCATCGCGTGGTGGGTCCACGACCTGATCGTCGCCATGAACGTCAAGGTGATCGTGACGGCCAACAACGGGCCCGGCTGGCGGTGGAAGAACGTGCGGAACAAGAGCGATCGGTCCGACGCCGCCAAGATCATCAAGATGTACCTCTCGCACCAGCTCGAGGAGGTCCACGTGCCGACCCGTGAGGTGCGTCAGTGGCGAGGGCTGATCAATCACCGGCAGGACCTCATGCACGACCTGATCAAGTGCTGCAACCGCATCACCGGCCTGCTGACCATGCAGAACATCGTCCTGACGGGGACACGGTGGACGAGGGTCTGGATGGAACAGCTCCGCACGCTGGTGACCGATGCGTATCAGTCCGACGAGGAACAACTCTGGCGCTTCCGCCTGCGGCAGGACCTCGAATCGCTCGAGATCGCCCAACGCCACCTCGACGAGGTCGAGGAGCAACTGGCCGCCATGTCGGCCAAGCGGGACGCGGTGGAACTGCTCCAACGCGAGCCGGGCGTGGGCCCGCGGCTGGCGGAGACCATCGTGGCGGTCATCGACGATCCGCTGCGGTTCAAGTCGGGCAAGCAGGTGGCCTGCTACGCGGGCCTGACGCCACGCCACTGGAGCAGCGGACAGATCGAACGCACGGGAGGCATCTCCAAGCAGGGGAACAAGATCCTGCGGACGCTGCTGGTGGAGGTGAGTTGGCTGGGGCTGCGTCACAACCCGTGGCTGGCGGAGATCCACCAGCGGATCAAGCGGGACACGGTCGGACGAGGGAAGATCGCCATCGTGGCGGCGGCCCGGAGGCTCTTGATCAAGCTGTGGGCCATCTGGCGGGACTTCGAGCGCCAGCGACGCGGATCGCAGGCCTTGACCGCGGCGTGAGGGCACGGAACTGACGCCGTGCCGAAGGCCCAGAGCGGCCTTCGACCCGGCTCGGAATTGTATTGAAAGGCAGCAAGCACCCCGAACCAGGAGCCACCGACCCCGACTTCACGCGGCCCGCATGTGTTGGCCGTGGCCACGAGGTTGACATCAGACGGACCGCTCGTTGCGCCCCGTAGTGCGTCACGCGCCTGTTAGCCATGTTGAGCGTCCGTTGTTCGTATGAAGTGAGTTAGGCACGCGGCGTCGATCAGACGAGGAGGACCACCTCCGATCCCGCGACCGCCTGGATAGAAAGTTGACCCAACCTCATGTCCGCCGCGAAAGTCCGGAAGACCCGCATGGAAAATGACTGAGCCCACTTGACAACCCCGGCTTCATAGAGTGGTGCGC
>JBBAVG010000158.1:0-1649 GCA_040397805.1 Phycisphaerales bacterium | reverse complement strand
AGGAGGACGGCCACTGAAGTGACGACTCAGGCGACAACTACCTTGACGCGGCCCGAATCCGAACGTCACTCGGAGGATTGCAGACGTCACATGGTGAAGGACCTCGCCGTCGTAGAGCCCGCGATACCGCACCATGATGCCGAGCACGAGAGCCCCCGCGCGTCCGTCGAAGGAAATCGCGGCGTTGACTCCGCCGATCGCACTATCGCGCGAGTCTGAGTAGTATCCGAGACTGGCCCCGCCCTGAAACTCGAGACCCAGACCACCCGAATCGTCACCCGTGAGACGCAGTCGATGGAGGTAGCCGCTCTCGAGCAGGGCGTAGGTCGGATTGACCGCGGACGACAAGCTCGTGTCGATGAAGAAGCCGTGTCCCGAAGCCCAGGCAGCTCGGACGCCGAGCTGGCCAGAAATGCCCCCACGTGTTCGATCGTAGGTGTCGAAGCCACTGTGCGTGAAGAACGCACCGGGCGTGAAGATGTCGAAATCCACCCGGTAGGCGGGCGGAGCCGAGGTCGCCTCGGAGGATACGGTTGTGTCATCCGCAGAGGCCGGCGTCGGGTTGGCGCACAGCAACAGAACCCCGACGTACAGCCCGAAGAGCACGCGTGTGTATGTTCGCATGCAGACGAAGTTGCACTTGGCGCGCCAAGCACTTCGTTCGCGGGTTGAAGAGGATTTCCCTTGTCGTCTGTGCGCGGACCGTGACGTGTGGCAACACGTGCCATGGACGCACAGCCCGCAGCCTTGGCGCGGTCCAGAGGAGGAGGCTCCGTAGGAAGCGGCGGAGCTCGAGGCGCGCGGCGGTGGACGCAAGGGGCCCGTGGAGTCGTCCGCCCACGCGACGGCGTCGAGGCCCGCGAGTTTCTCGAGCATGGCGACGACGTTCTCGAGCGGGAGCGCCGTGAGGCTCGAGATGTCGCCCACCGTGGCGGTGCCATCGACGCGCGAGAGCACGAAAGCCTCGATGGGAGACAGGGGCAGCGACTGCAGCGTGGCGCCGCACACGGGCCGAGGGACTCTGAACGTGGTCTCGGTCGACCGGTCCTCCAAACGTGCACCCAGCCCTATAGAGTTGCCGGTCGACGACAACTACTTCTGCCGGTCATCGCCAGGTTGGTGATGTCCATCTGCCGGGGCTCGTAGTTGTCGTTGAGCCTGCGGCAGTTGTCGTTGGCGAACACTCCGTCGCCGGTGCCGCGGGCGCGCATCTCGCGCTTGCGGAGGCACGATGTGTTCGCCTCGGACGTCATCCCTCTTCGCCCTCCTTCTCGTCCCGCCGCCGCTTGCCTCCTCGGCGCTGCGCGTCTTCGGCCCGGATGGAGTCGCGCTCGATCTCCAGGATCGTCGACACGTCGCTCGTCGTCCTCATCGTTGTCGCCCTCTCCCTCTCCCTCCTCACCGCGCTCGCCGCCTTGATCAGCCTCGGGAGGCTGGGCTACGTCTCTTCGGGCTGTAGACTCCTCGGGCTCTCACGCCGCGGCATGCAGATCGAGCGCATCGAGAACGCAGAAGGGCTCGGTCGACACCGCTGAACGGGGACGACCGAGCACGTCTTCGAGGACGAGCGCGTGGCCCGTCCAAGGGCCGTCCGCCTCAGAGCATGAGTCACTTGGATTGACTCATGCTCTGACGCTTCTTGCCGGAGG
>JBBAVG010000157.1:0-1705 GCA_040397805.1 Phycisphaerales bacterium | reverse complement strand
GGTAGCGGCGAAGCGCCGCAACCCCCGGCTACGTTCGGGAATCGCTCCGCGATTGAAATCGTCGCGTTCAATCATCCCCGCAGTCGCGCTTGGCCTGGTGCATCAACTCACCCGCCTGCTCGATGGCGCGAATGGCCCGCGCGATCGCCGGCTCGAGGGGATCGATGACTTCCTTCTCGAACGTCGCCGCCGCGTCGTCCTGCCACGTCTCGCGCACGCGCGACCATCGGGCCCGGAGCTGCTTGAGGGCGTCGATCAACGCGGCGTTGCACGTCGTGTGCGAGGCCATCAGCCCGGTTCCTCCGGCGCACGCGGCGCATCCAACCGCTCGTACTGCTCGAGCGCGATCATCATCCGCTCGAGCCGCTGCATCGCCTTGGGAAGCTCCCCGTGCAGGGCGGCCGAAAGGTCGGCCAAGCCGCTTTTGTAGAGTTGCGCCTCGCGTTCCCACGCCGGGGCCCAGCGTCGCGTGGCTTCCTGCCGCCGCCGCGCCGACTCGACCCGCTCCTGCGCCCGGGCCACGGCCTTGCGCTCGAGCACCAGCGACACGGGCTCTGGCGCCTGCGCGATGATCTTCCGCTGCATGTCGGTCTTGGCCGCCAGCACCTGATCCTCTCGCTTGCGGATCTCGTGCTTCCAGTGCATCGGCCGGTCCTGGTTCAGCCACAGCGAGACGCGCGACACGTCGGCGTCCATCGAGGCCAGCGCGGCCGTCGCCGCCTCGATGAAGGCCGCCAACGCGGCCTTGGTCTCGAGCAGCGCCTTGGAATCGTGGATCCTCGCCTTGGAGCCCATCGTCGCCTCACCGCTGGTTGAGATACTCCTCGATCTTCTCCGCCTTGCGGATGAGGAACGGGATGTGCTTCTCCGTCGCCGCCGTGAACCGCGACAGCTGCTTCATCGTCAGGTCGAACTCCTCGGCGAACTTGAGGTGCTCCTGGTCGCGCCACGTCTGGCCCAACTCGTTCATCCTCGCGTTGATCACCGTGCCCTGCTGCTGCAGGAACTCGTTGAAGCGCTTGAGTTCGAGCGCGAACCGCCGCACCTCGCCAGGATCCATGATCGCCTTCGACATGCACGAGGATACGGCCCGCGCCCCGCACGGGTTGCTTCGCCCCGTACCCTCCGCCATGCTCGTGTCTCGATGGGTCCCGTCCCTCCTGCTCCTCCTCGCCTGCCTCCTCCCCGGCTGCTCCACCATGCACCCCGCCACCCTCGGTCCCGGCTTCCACGAACGCACCCTTCGCCTGGGCGACGCCTCCCACCGCTACGTCGTCTACGTCCCCCGCGACGCCCCCACCCCAGCCCCCGTCATCATGTTCCTCCACGGCCGAGGCGAGTGCGGCACCGACGCCTGGAAACCCGTCTCCCAAGGCATCGGCCGCGCCATCATGAACGACGCGTCCCGTTGGCCCTTCGTCGTCATCTTCCCCCAGAAGCCCGACCCGCAGCGCCAATGGGAGGAGTACACGCCCATGGTGATGGGCACGCTCGCGGCGGTCCGAAACGACCTGCCCACGGACCCCACCCGTACCTATCTGACCGGCCTCTCGCAAGGCGGCCACGGCACCTGGGCCATCGCCGCCGCCGACCCTTCGCCCTGGGCCGCCATCGTCCCCATCTGCGGCTACGGCGACCCCGCCACCCTCGTCCCGCCTCTGGCCTCCATGCCCATCTGGTGCTTCCACGGCGACGCCGATGCGGT
>JBBAVG010000156.1:0-1739 GCA_040397805.1 Phycisphaerales bacterium | reverse complement strand
GCACCGAAAGCTCCCGCCGAGTTGCCCAGTTACGCTCTCGACGAGGAGCATGAGCCCATCGGTTGGCGGCGTTGGATCCGCGGACGTCGCCTCGTCGTTCTCCTCTGCCTCGTTGCCTTTGTCATAATCTCCGCCTTTGCGGTAAAGCCCATTTACCGCGAACTCAAAGCCCGCCGTGCCCTCGCCATTGCCGAGCGCGCGGGCGAAGCAATCGACCGGGGCGAAGCCGCCGAAGCCTCCGCCCTCCTGCGGCAAGCCGCGCTCATGGCCTTCAGCGACAAGCGCGTCGCCGCAAGTGTCACCTACCACGCCGCCCGCTCCGGTGACATGGCCAGCGTGGCCGAACTCGGTAAGAAAGTTTCCGACAACACCGCCACAACCGAAGAAACACTCGTCTTCGGCGAACGCTCGCTTGCCGCCGGTCGTCGCGACGATGCGCAACGCGCCCTGGACGCCTTGCCGCCGGACATGCCTTCCGCCGACGCCGCACGCCGTGCCGCCCTCTCGGCCGGACTCCTTGCCACGCAGAATCGCAGTGCGGACGCCGAAGCGGTTCTTCGTCGCGCCCTCGCCGATCTCCCGCCGTCCGATTCCGACGGACTGCGCGTCATGCTGGCCAAACTTCTTCTCTCCGACCCCGAGCGCAAACACCTCGACGAAGCCCGCACCCTGCTCGAGCAAGCCGCCGGCGGTTCGGGCGTCGATGCCACGGTCGCCCTCCGCGTTTTGGCCGTGAGCCAAGCCGGCCTCTCTCCCGATGCCCAGAAGCAACTCGGCGCCACCCTTGATCGTCTCCGTGCCCACCCGAAATCCACATCGGCCGACGAACTCTTCATCGCGCAAGTCCTCGTCGAGTCCGACCCCGAGCGCAAAGACGATGCCGTCGCCAGCCTCGCCACCCGTCTCCGCGAACGCGGCGCAACGCTCGACGAACGCGTCGCCGCCGCCCGCTGGCTTGTCGGTCTGCAGGCCCACGAGACCGTGCTCGAGTTGATCAGCGAGGACGAACCCACCTCCCACGCCGGATCCCTCATGGTCCGCCTTGATGCCCTCAGCGGCCTCGACCGCTGGGACGAATGCGGCGCACTGCTCGAAACACACCGCGGCGGGACCCTGCCCGACACACTCTATCATCTTTTCCGCGCGCGCATGGCCGGCACACGCAACGACGCCGCAGGCGAGGAAGCCGAACGCCGCCAACTCCGCCAAGTCATGCAATTCGCCGAGCTACCCCACGTCCTTTTCGCCGCGCGTTACGCCGAATCCGTCGGATGGAAAACCGAGGCCTTTTCTGCCTGGCGCATCCTTGCCTCCGATAGCGGGGCCCGCGTCGATGCTTTGCGCGGACAACTCCGCAACCTTCCGCCCACGGCCACTGCCGACGACGGCCTCGAGATCACCGGGCAACTTCTTGTTCTCCAACCCGGCGATCCTTCCGCCCGCCTCAGTGCGGCCTTCTTCGCTCTGCTCGCCGGAAAAGACATCGGTCCGTCCGCTGCATTGGCCGAGGAATTTCTCGCCGCTGATCCCAATTCGGTCGACATCCGCCGCGTGGCTGCCCTCGCCCGCCTGCGTCAGGGCAAAAACGCCGAGGCGCTGGCAATTTATCCCGACGACAACAGCGAACCCCGTTGGCAGGCGCTCCATGTCGCCCTGCTCCGGGCCAACGGGAAGGATGCTGCCGCCGACAAACTCGCCGCGCAGGTCGATCCCAAATCCCTCAACCCCGAAGAGCGCGC
>JBBAVG010000155.1:0-1775 GCA_040397805.1 Phycisphaerales bacterium | reverse complement strand
TCGCCTTGCCCTTCCCTTTCTTCGCCGGCTGGTCGCCGCCGGGAATCGCCGGCAACGGCAGGTAGTCGAAATCGGCGATCATCTTCTTGGCCATCTCCAGGCGGAGCGCACGCTCGGCCTCGGCGACCTCCGGCTTGCCGCTGAGGTTGTTCAGCTCGGCCGGATCCTTCTCCAGATCGTAGAATTCGTACACCGGACGCGGCGTGGTGAAGTAGGTCGCGGCGAGACCGGCGGCGAGGCCGCCTTTGCCGTGAAGGTCCTGGATGGACTTCCAGGCCGGACCGCCGGCGCTGTCGACGGGCGAATACGGCAGCCACGGCGTGCAGTTATAGATGGCCTTGTAGCGGCCGCTGCGGACCGCGCGGGAGAGGTCGTAGCCGCTGTTGCTCATTCCGACCTGCACCGGGGCGCTGCCGTGCGGGCCGCGCTCCGTGAAGACATAGTCACGGGTCTTGGCCGCGGCACCTTTGAGGATCGGCAGGAAGCTCACGCCGGTCATCCCCGCGGCAGGCTTCAGGCCGGCGGCGGCCAGCACGGTCGGGCCGAGGTCCTCGCCGCTGAGCAGGGCCGAGGAATCACCGCCGGGAGCCACGACGCCGGGCCAGCGCACGACGAAAGGCACGTTACAGCCCGGATCATAGAGGGAGCCCTTGCCGTGCGGGAGCGCCTGGCCGTTATCACCGGCGAACACGACGAGGGTATCCTTGGCGAGTCCGAGACGATCGAGCAAAGCAAGCACCTTGCCGGCGGTCTCGTCGACGCGGTTCACCTCGGCGCAATAGTCGGCATACTGTTCGCGCACGCCAGGCAGGTCGGGCACGTGGGCCGGCAGTTTGAGCGACGCGGGATCGGGACGATACGACGCCGGGGCGGTCCAGGCATGATGGGGGTCGCTGAAGTTCACCCAAAGGCAGAAGGGTTTGTCCTTCGGACGGCCCTCGAGGAAGGACGCGGCCTGGTCGACGGCCTGCGCATCGGAGCCGCCCTGCACGACGTCGAAACGATCCGGGAAGGTCTTGTAACCGCCGTCCACGAGGAATTTGCCCAGCCCATCGTCGCCCTTGCCGGAGCCGTCGAGGTGATAGGACCGACCGACGACGCCGACATAATAGCCCGCCTCTTTCTTGAGGACTTCCGGGAACGTGACTACGTCGCGGGGCAGCGGCGAAGAGAACCGCGTGATACGGGCAGCCACCGGTGAGCGGCCGCTCAGGTAAGCCGCGCGGGACGGTACGCACTGTGGGGCGGAAGTGAAGAAGCGACGGAACTTGATTCCTTCGCCGGCGAGCTTGTCGAGGACCGGCGTGCGGACGTTGGCGTCGCCATAACAACTCAGATACGGGTAGCTATGGTCATCGGACAGCAGGAACAGGACGTTGGGTTTATCGGCGGCCGAAACGAGGACGCCGAAGCCGAGCCAGAATAGCAGGGATCTCATGGGGAGGAGTCACCCAAACCCAACCCGACCGACGAGGCAACCGCAACCTCCGCTCAGAACCGTCCGGTCAGCGCGAGGCGGAACTGACGGGGTTCCACCGGATGGAAGTGGATCCCGTCGGCGCCGCCAGTGGCGGAGGACTCGTAAGAATAAGCGATGTCCTGGTCCTGGCGGTTGAGCAGGTTGAGGATGCTGAGGGTCGCCTCCCAGTTCGCGTCGAGCTGATAGCTGACCGAGGCGTTGAGCATGAGGGTCTGCTCCGAACGGGCCGCGCCCGCGGCATCGAGGTCGCGGGGACCGAAGTAGCGGAGGCGGAGCGAGCCCGACCAGCCGGACT
>JBBAVG010000154.1:0-1944 GCA_040397805.1 Phycisphaerales bacterium | reverse complement strand
CGTCGTCATCGAACGCCACCTCGCTGTCTCCGCCCACGCGAAGGACCTCCTGCTCATCGTCGGCACGCGCCGCCACGGACCTTCGCAGGAACTCGAGGCCGGCGTCACCGTCACCGGCCCGGCTGAACTCGCCTCCGACGATGATTTCTTCGTGGTGAAGGTTCCGGCCAACACCACGCCGGCCGCCCTCTGCGTCGCGCTCTGCGACGAGCATGCCGCTCCCGCCGTGGCCGCGCAGGCCATCCCGACCGGTCCTACGGCCCGTCGCTGGCAAGCCGAGGTTAAGACCAAGGTGAGCGTGACCGACAGCACCGAGGCCTACGCCATCGATCATGTCGGCCTGCCCGTCGACAACCCCTGGAAACGTGCCGTCCGCACGGGCGACATCCAATTCCGCAAGGACGGCACCGCCGTGGTCGTCACCCTCGACGGCGACGTCTGGCTGGCCCGCGGCCTGAAGTTCGGCTCGACCGACGTCACCTGGCGACGCTTCGCCTCCGGCCTGCACGAGCCGATGACCTGCGCCCTCCGCGACGACGAGATCTTCGTCTTCGACCGCAACGGCGTCTGGCGCCTCCGGGACACGGACGGCGACGGCGAGGCCGACGTCCATGAGCTGTTCTCCAACGCGTTCGCGCAGACGGCCGATATGCGCGAATTCCCCAGCACCCTCCGCCTCGGACCGAAAGGTGAATTCGTGATCGCCAAGGGTGGCCAGGAAGCGACGACCATCGGCAAGCATAACGGGAGCATCCTCCGGATCTCCGCCGACGGCCGTACCGCCACCCGCCTCGGCTATGGCCTCCGCCAGCCGAACCTCTCCGTCCATCCGCGCACCGGTCTCGTCGTCTCGAGCGACCAACAGGGCCACTACATCCCGAGCACGCCCCTGCACATCATCGAAGGCGACCAGTTCTACGGCTTCCTCAGCGATAAACTCCCGAAAGAAAGCTACCCGGCGCCGATCGCCGCCCCGCTCACCTGGATTCCGCATGCGGTCAATGCCTCCGCCCTCTCGCAGGTCTGGCTGGTAGACGCGCAGATGGGCCCGCTCAACGACCAGATGGTGCAGATCTGCTTCAATCAGCCGGACCTCCTGCGCGTGCTCTGGAATCACCGCGGTGCCAAACCCCAGGCGAGCGTCGTCAGCTTCGCCAAAGGCTTCGCCACCCCGCCGCTCAACGGCTCGGTCAATCCCGTCGACGGACAGCTCTATATCGCCGGCTTCCAGATCGCCGGCTGGGGCAACACCCTCGACACCCTGACCGGCATCGAACGCGTCCGCTACACCGGAGCTCCGTCGCTCACCCCGCGCGAGATCATCCCGACCGATCGTGGAATCCTACTGCGCTTCGACGTCGCCCTCGACCCGGCCAAGGCCGCCAATCCGGAGAGCTACTCGCTTGCGACCTGGCGCTACAAACGAGCCCCTTCCTATGGTTCGGCCCAATACAAGGCGGACGGCAAGACCGGGAATGACTGGCTGACCGCCAGCAGCGCCTACGTGAGCCTGGACGGCAAGAGCGTCTTCATCGGCGTCCCTGACCTCAAGCCGGTCGAGCAGCTCCGCCTCGGATGGGACCTCACGTCCGCCGCCGGTACCGAGATGCGCCAGAACGCCTACACGACGCCCTACGAGTTCACGAAGTTCGACCCCGTCGTCGAGGGCTTCGGTCCGATTGAAGTCGACCTCACCCCGCGCGCCGCGGTCGCGAAGAAAGCCGAAGTCGTCTCCGCCAAGGAGGGCCAGCGCCTCGCCACCATGTTCGGCTGCGTCGCCTGCCACTCCGTCACCGACACGGCCATGAACAACGTAGGCCCGAAGTGGAAAGGCCTCTTCGGGTCCAAGCGAGACTACGTGACCGACAAAGGCAAGAAGGGCTCGGCGGTCGTCGACGCGGCTTACCTGCGCGAGTCGATCCTCGAACCCAACGCCAAGAAGCA
>JBBAVG010000153.1:0-1998 GCA_040397805.1 Phycisphaerales bacterium | reverse complement strand
TCTTCAGCTTCGACAAGATGCTCGAGCTCAAGGGGAACACGGCGGCCTACATGCAGTACGCCGTCGCGCGGGTCGAGGGCATCTTCGCGAAGGGTGGCATCGACCGCGCCGCGGTGCGGCGGGATGCCGGCGGGATCGCCTTCACCGATCCGCGGGAGCGGGCGCTCGCCATGAAGCTCCTGCGGTTCGGCGAGACGCTCGAAGATGTCGAGGCCGACGACCGGCCGAACCTGCTCACCGGCTGGCTCTTCGACGTGGCCGGTGCGTACTCGACCTTCTACGACGCGCTTCCCGTGCTCAAGGCGGAAGGCGCGGAACGCACCACGCGGCTCGCGCTGTGCGACCTCACGGGGCAGGCGCTCCGCCAGGGTCTCGAGCTCCTCGGCATCCGCGTGCCCGAGCGGATGTAGCCGGGCCAGCCTGTGAGGTCACGCGGCGATGCGTGGTCTGCTCCAGCTGGCAAGGCGAGCCGTGTTTTGCCTCTCGAGCACACGGCCCTGAGCTGCGAGCACCTCGGCATAGACCGCCGCGATCGCGGTGAATGATGCATCGCTGCCCCGGGCGAGCGCCAGCCGCCGGGCGGCCCGGCCGACGACGAACCGTCGCCAGCGGTCGGCCACGAGGCCGGCCAGGCACTCGGCCAGGGCGTCCACATCGCGCGGCTCATCGAGCACGAACCCGTCGATGCCGGGCGTGATCAGTTCGCTGGCTCCGTTGAGCCGGGTCGTGACGACGGGCAGACCACTGGCCAGCGACTCGAGCGTGACGAGACTACAGGCGTCGTAGAACGACGGTTGCACTGCGATGTCGGCGGCGGCGTAGAGCGGCGCCATGTCGGCGACACGGCCGACATGCACCACTGCCGCGTCCGACCGGCGACGTCTCGATCCACCGCAGGTCAGCACGCGCACCGGAAGAACGTCGCGTCTCAAACGACGGATCACGCGTTCGAGCACATGCAGGCCTTTGAGCCGAGGGTTGTGGGCCGCTGCGATCACGACCACGTCGTCGGCATCGAATCCGAGCTGCCGCCTGAGCGCACTGCCTGCCTTGCGGTGTCGGAGGCCATCAAACCTGCCGGTATCGACGCCGTTGTGAACCACGCGGATTCTGTCAGCCGGAACGCCGTGCAGCGCCGTGATGTCGGTGGCGACACGCCGCGAGACGGCGACGACGAGCGACCTGAATCCGGCAAACTGCCGCGCCGTGAAGCGGGCAAGGTCGCGGCGCCGCGAACAGGTGCGCAGCATTCGGCGCAGTGGCCGATACCACGCCGCGTGGGCCAGATCGGCAGCCCGCTGACAGGCGAGTGACGAACCGACGTGTGGCTGAAACACGTCGCATCCCAGGGCCGCGCCCATGTCGTGGCTCACGTCGGGCCTGATTGTGGCGAGCCGTGCGGTGCAGGCGGCCGCAAAGGCCTCACGGCTCGCATGCGGATCGACTTCGTGGAACACCAGCGGCAGCGTCTGCTCGCGCGAGCCGATCGAGCGGGCGACGACATGCACCTCGCAGCCCCGGTCGACCAGCCAGGTGGCGAGATCGCGGGTGTAGATCTCCGCACCACCGCGTCCGTCGAAGCGATCGACGACCAGCGCGATTTTCGGCTGCGTCGCCGCGTTACGGATATCTCGGATGACGAGGTTGAGCATGCACCGTTTGTCGACCAGCGACGCCACGTAAAGCGGCCAACTCACGAGCCACCGTCCGCCACGCGGCAGTCATCCCCTTCACCCCGTCGTTCGCATCTCACCCAATTCACCCCAACGCTGGGCGGTGGAGTGGAGAAAGCCGGCACTTCGAGACCTCGGCCCTCACGGCGGTGGTTTGTCGGCACCGATGGAATCTGCATGCATCAGGGCTTCCCCGGGCCGACCCTCCGCGGGCCCACCACGAAAGGTCTGGCTGCCCGTGCGGCGACTCCTGGCCATCTCCGAAGGAGCCGACTTCGTCTGCTACCGCTACCGACTGGCGGCATTCTCCGCTGCGCTGCGCGCC
>JBBAVG010000152.1:0-2071 GCA_040397805.1 Phycisphaerales bacterium | reverse complement strand
CCTTCGCGAACCGCACCCCGCGGCACGCCCCCGTCGGCTCCGCCAGCCACGCCCGCTCGACCTCCCCCGCCCCTTGTGCCTCCAGCGTCACCGGCTGCCGCAACCCCGCCCACAACCCCTCGGGTCCGCGGCGTTCGCAGAGCAGTCGCCCCTGGTCGTCGCGGATCACCAGCACGGCCATCCACCACTTCGTCGGGGCCTTGGCCTTCTTGGGCTTGGGGATCCGATCCTGCACCCCCAGTCGCCTGGCCTCGCACCGTTCCGACAACGGACACGCCCCGCACGACGGGTTGGCCCCTGGCGTGCAGACGGTGGCGCCGAGTTCCATCAACGCCTCGTTGGCCTCGCCCGCCCGCTCGCCCGCCGCCGACGCGAACGCCGCGGCTTGCGCCCACGCCCACGCCGTGGTCGCCGGAGCCTGCGGGTCGAGATCCCGACCCTGCACGCGGAGCATCACGCGGGCCACGTTGCCATCGACGATGGGCGCGGGCCGTCCCAGGGCCAGCGACGCGATGGCCCCCGCGGTGTACCGCCCCACGCCCGGCAGCTCGAGCAACCCATCGACGTCCGACGGGAACATCCTGCCGCACCGCTCGACGACATGCCTCGCCGCGGCATGCAGGTTCCTCGCCCGGCGGTAGTACCCGAGCCCCGCCCACTGCGTCATCACGTCGCGTTCGTCGGCGGCGGCCAGCGCGTCGACGGTGGGGAAGCGCTCGATGAACGCCCGGAACTTCTCGACGACGCGCGACACCTGCGTCTGCTGGAGCATGGCCTCGCTCACGAGCGTGCGGTAGGGATCTCGCCGCCCGGCGGGCAGGTCGCGCCACGGGAGGTCTCGCTTCGCGCCGGCGAACCACGCCACCAGCGGCTCGACGATGCGTGCCGCGGAGGCGTCAGGGGGCTCGGATTGGCGGCCGCGGCGTGGCATCGGGCTTCACGGTAGCCGCGGGGCGTCCGGCACCCTGCTCGCCCGCCTTGCGGCGAACCATCGGGTGTCGCGATCGGGGATGCCGAACCCGAAAGTCGTTCGGACCTACCATCTCTGGCCGCATGGTTGCGAAGATTCCCATCCCGACGGCCGCCTTGGTCGCGTTCGCCCGCCAATGGGGGATCAAGGAGCTTTCGCTCTTCGGCTCCATCCTGCGTGACGACTTCAGGCCCGACAGCGACATCGACGTGCTCGTGGTGCTGGAACCGGGTCGACGTCCCTCGTGCGAGGAATGGCTCGAGATGAATGATCAGCTCGAGCGTCTCTTCGGGCGCGATGTCGATCTGGTCGAACGCAACCGGATCGCCAATCCATTCCGCAGGCACGAGATCCTCACGACCCGACAGGTGGTGTATGCGGCCTGACGAACGAACCGCCGCCCTGCTCTGGGACATGCTCTCGCACGCACGAGAAGTCGTCCAGTTCGTTCATGGAAAGTCCTTCGAGGAGTATCGGCGGGAGCGGATCCTGATGTTGGCGGTCCAACACGTCGTGCTGATCATCGGCGAGGCGGCGAGCGACATCCCCAAGGACTTCCGAGACGCGCATCCCGAGGTTCCGTGGACCGCCATCATCAAGCAGCGTCACGTCCTCGCGCATGATTACGGATCGATCATCGACGAGAAGATCTGGCGAGTCGCGACGGTGCACGTTCCGGACATGATCAAGCAACTCGAGCGGATGGTGCCGGCTCCACCGCCGAACGATGACTGAGCGGCGTGGAGAAGTGGAGAAGTCGCGACGCACCCCGCGGGCCGGCCTTGGGCGGAAGAGTCTCGACGTACGCCATGCATCGCGCTCTTCACGCCACCACCACGGCCGATTCGTGCCGCGATCGCCGGGCATCCCACACCCTCCTCGCCCCTCAGGGGCGAACCAGCGGGTAGCCCAGGGCACTGCCCGGCCTTGCGGGCGAGCCCTGGGTGACGTGGGCCGATGCACGCGACGCATCATGCGTCCCCACGCCCACACCCGATGGTCCGCGTCACGACAACACACCATCCCAAGACCTCCTCGCCCGCTTTGGGGCGAACCGGCAGGTAGCCCAGGGCGCTGCCCGGCTTTGCGGGCGAGCCCTGG
>JBBAVG010000151.1:0-2102 GCA_040397805.1 Phycisphaerales bacterium | reverse complement strand
CCTGCGGCACGCCGTCACCAAGGTCCGAAATCTCGCATTCTTCGGCGGCCGGGTGGCAAAGACCCGTTCCGTGTGGCATACTTGCAACGGACTTGCGGTGTGGAGAACCGGGGACGGCTCGTGGACGGGCATCCCGTGGGAGAGCATTTGTTCCCGTTCCGATCGCTTCCGCGCGGTCGGGGCACCCCGGAGTCGCGCCTTCAGGCCGAAGGCGTTCCATGTCATGAGTGCGCTCTCCCGCAAGCTCGATGTGCCGTCGCTCACGAGCGATTGGCAGGCGGACGTGGCCCAGATGCTCGACGAGTCCCATCTCGTCGCCTGGGCGGACCTCCCGGACCTTCGAACCCAGTTCGCCGTCTCGCTGGCCCACTTCCTGGGCACGCAGCGCGAGACGGAGGTGTGCGTCTTCTACGGCAAGCACATCACCGATCTCGATTCCTTCTGCCACCAGCTCGAGCGGTGCCTGCCGGGCCCGCATCTCGACCGCCGCATCCACGGTCCGGGCGGGGCGGTGAACCTGCTCCGCGCCAGGCCCAGCTTCCGCGGTCGCATCCCCAGCAAGTACCGCTACTACATCTGGCACGACGCCGATGTGCTGCTGCGGGCCGACGCGCGGCTCTTCAGCCAGATCGTCGACGCCATCACCGGCGTGGCGGCCGAGGCCGAGTACGTCTCGGACGACCTCCTGCTCATCCATCGATGCATCTACGTGGGCGGGCCGATCCTCGACGTCTACGGCGAGGACCCTCGCGGGCAGTTCCAGTCGTGGCTGCCCGACGGGCCGCACGAGCCCTTCTGGAAGGTCGTCACCGGCATCGACGCGCCCAGCTTCACCCGCTACGCCATCAATCGCGTGGCGTCGCGCTGATCGTGGTGCCCGCAGGGGCCGCAGGGGCCGCGGGGGCCGTGGGGGCCGCGACCGCCCGGTCGAGCCACGCCACGAGGTCGTCGGCCACGCCGTCGAGCGTCAGGAACATCCAGATGTGACCGAACGCCCCGGACCAACGCTCCGGGCGGCCGGCCTGTTCCCACAGCAGGTCGCCGCTGGCGGCCGGCACGATCGAATCCCACGACGCGTGGAGCATCAGCGTCGGGATGCGACGCAGCGCGGCGGCGGTGACGTAGGGGTCGAGCGTCGTGCGTTCGAGATAGGTGGTCAGCAGGTGATCCCGCTCGGCGCTCGGCAGCGAGAGGGCGTCGCCCGTGCCGCGGCGGACGCGCGAGTAGTACGAGTCCTGCCACGATTCGCCGGTGATGCGGAGCATGTTGGCTCCGCTGCCCACCAGCACGCAGGCGCGGACCTCGTCGCCCAGCCGCGTCACCAGCGCGGGCGTCATCAGGCTGCCCAGGCTGCAGCCGATCACCGCCAGCGGCCGCTCGGCCAGGGCGGGAAACCGCTGCCGCACGTGGATCAGCGCGGCTTCCTGCCCCAGCACGTACTGACCGATCATGTCGTCGAACTCGCGGGCCGCCAGCGACGCCGCCGCGGCGACGGCCGTCCGCCGGGCGTCGATCTCGGCCTCGGTGTCGCGTCGCGAAGGCCGCTTGCCGTTGTCGCCCGAGAGCGCATCGTCGCTCGCGCCCGTCACGGCGAATGCGCCGCCCGGCCGCCACAGCAACCCGTCGTACGCCAGCACGGCCCACCCGCTGCGGCGGAGGGCCTCGGTGATGCGCCGTTCATAGCGCTCGCCCTGCAGCCCCCATTGGTGGATCACCAGCCCCTTGGGCTCGCCGGTCTCGGGCATCCACAACCGGAACCCCATCCGGAACGAGGCCGAGGCCTCGAGCGCGAGCAGACGCTCCAAGGGGTCCGCGATCGTCTCGCCCACGGCGGGGGGCGTCCTCCACGCGCAGTAGCGGAACCGCACGGGATCGCCGGCCTTGCGTTCGGAGGCGTCTTGGCGCCACGAGATCCACCCCTGGCCCACGGGCGTCGCCTCGACGACGAGCGTCGCCGAGTCACGCGCCGAGGCGCGATCGGACAGCGTGGCCTTGCGCTCGATGCGGACCGCCGCCAGGTCGGTGTGGTTGACGGGCCAGAGGGGGTCCGGGGTCGCCGCGGCGGCCGCCGCCGGCCCCTTGGCGGGCGTGCGTGAATACCC
>JBBAVG010000150.1:0-2104 GCA_040397805.1 Phycisphaerales bacterium | reverse complement strand
GGGGCCGACGAAATCAATCACCACCACCACCGCCCCCACCACCGTCGCTCCCACCACCATCGCCCCATCCGCCACCACCCACATCAGGGGTTGCCTCATGATCCGGGTACACGCCCGGATCGACGAACGTCCCCCCGTCCCCGTGCTGGCTCGCCCGCCGCCGCGCCTCCTCGGCGTTGGCGTCCGTCGCCGCCGCCCCCAACATCCCGGCCGCCCCCAGCGGCATCCACGCCGCCGCCCCCGGCCCGCCGGGCGTGGAGTCGTCACGGTCGCCCCGCCAGGCCTCCCGCTCGCGGAGTTCCCTGGTCTTGGCCGCCTTCCTCGCCATCACCAGCACGGCGATCCACGCGCCCAGAAAGGCCGCGACGAAGACCACAAGACCGACGATGATGAGGATCCGCATCGATGACCTCCGCGATTGAGGACCTCACTCCGCCGCCGCGGGCGTGTACCACAGCGGCCCGCCGGGCCCGAGTTCCCAGCCCGCGAAGCACCACACCAGCAGCATGATCGTCCACGCGATGGCGAAGGCGATCGAGTACGGCAGCATCATGGCGATGAGGTTGCCGATGCCCGCGTCCTTCTTCCACCGCTGCATGGCGACGAGAATGAGCACGACGTAGCTGTTGAGGGGGGTCACGACGTTGGTGCAACTGTCGCCCACGCGATACGCGGCTTGGGTGAGTTCCGGGCTGATGCCCGCCATCATCATCATGGGCACGAGGATGGGAGCCAGCGCCGTCCACTTGGCCGACATGCTCGCCATGAGCAGATTGATGACCATGGTGATGCCGACGACCCCCACCAGCATCGCCGAATAGTGCATGCCGCTGCCGACCAAGAGCTTCCCGCCCGCGTTGGCGAGCATGATGTCCAGCCGCGTGTAGCGGAAGCACTCGACGAACTGGGCCGCGAAGAAGGACATCGCCAGCACCGGCGCCATCATCACCATCGCGTGCGTGAAGGCCCCGGTCACGTCCTTGGTCGTCCGGATCGACCCCGTGACCAGCCCGTACGCCACGCCGGGAATCAGGAAGGCCAGCAGGATCAGCGGCACCACCGCCGTCGACCACCGGGGCTGCGGCTCGGCCGCGGCTTCCAGCCGCCCCTTCAGCGTCGCCTCCTCGGCCAGCCGGAAGGTGCCACGGGGCGAGCCCTCGGGCCCCGCCGCCTCGACCGTCCACTGGCGGGGCAGCACCGCCTCGCCGGGCATGGGCAGCGTCTCGCCCGCCGCCGCGGCGGGGGTGAACTTGGCCGGGGCCGGCGCGAGGGCCGAGGGGATGGCCCCGAAGGTCGGGGCTGGCGCGGGCATGGGGCCCGCCAGCGGGGCGCCAGGGATGGCGATGAGGGCGGTGATGCCGCCGAGCGTCAGGATCGTGGCGATCAGGGCCCACCGCAAGCCGCGGCGTTCCACCTGGTTCAGGGCCTCGTTGCCGGCGTGATCAACCCCGACATCGTGACCCTGGGCGGCCAGTCGCGGCTCGACGACCCACGCGGTGACGGCCCAGCCCACGAACGTCAGCAGGAAGGTCGACACGATGAGAAACCACCAGTTGGAGGTGGCAAGGACCGAGTACGCGGGTTCAAGCGTGCGGGCGCCCAGCGTGGTGATGCCCGCGACGAGGGCGTCCGTCGAGCCCACGAGCAGGTTGGCGGAGAATCCCGCCGCCACGCCCGCGAACGCGGCGGCGATGCCCGCCAGCGGCGGCCGACCGAACGCCACGTACAACGCGGCCGCCAACGGGGGCAGGACGATGTACCCGGCGTCACTGGCGATGTTGGACAGCACGCCCAGGAAGACGATGGCCGGCGTCAGCGCCTTCGAGGGCACGATCGCCGCGAACCACCGCATCGCCGCCCCGAAGAGCCCCACCTTCTCGGCCACGCCGATGCCGAACATGCCCACCAGCACGACGCCCAGCGGGGCGAAGTTGACGAAGTTGCGGATCATGTTGGCAAAGAGCCAGTAGATGCCCTCGCCGCTGAGCAGGCTGCGGGGGGCGACGGGCGCGCCGCTGGGCACCAGTTCGGTGAGCGGCTTGCCGCTGGCATCGAGCTTGGGCACCTGCGTGACCAAGCCGTCCGCGGCGGTGACGGCCTCCGT
>JBBAVG010000149.1:0-2120 GCA_040397805.1 Phycisphaerales bacterium | reverse complement strand
CGGTCACCGACATCCCCAACCCCGGCAGCAAAGCCACCCTCTTCCCGCTCGGCGGTAAGGCCGTCGCCTTGTTACACAACAATAACTCCAAACGTCGTGCTCCTCTTTCACTCTGGATCAGTTTCGACGACGGTAAGACCTGGCCCTACCAGCGCGTGCTCGTGCCCGAGGCCGGACCCGACCCGAAGTATCCCGGCAAGCTGATGAAAGGCTCGCTGAACTATCCGGATGGCTTTGTCAGCGCCGACAAGCAGTGGCTGCACTTCGCCTACGATGACGCCCGCCACCGGGCCGTGCATTACAGCGCCAAGCTTCCGCCTCTGCCCGCCAAGTAAACAGCCGGCAAAAGGCAGATTAAGTTGGCAAAGCAGGGCCGAGGGCTAAGTTGCCCTCTTCCCCGCCCATGCGTCTCCTCCTCGCCTTCGGACTCCTGCTGCTCGCCCGTCCTGCCCAGGCCGCGGAGGCCGACGTGATCGTCTACGGCGCCACCCCGGGAGGTTTCTGCGCCGCGATCGCCGCCGCCCGCGAAGGCGCCAAGGTGGTACTGCTCGAACCCACCGCCCACGTCGGCGGCGTCAACACCGGCGGGCTGAGTTTCAGCGATTCCAACCAGACAGTCCGCTCCACCCTGCTGGGCCTCTTCGAAGAATGGCACCAGCGCGTCGCTGCCGATTACGCCGCCCGGGGCGTCAAGCTGCCCTACGACGTCGCGGTGAAGGACAACTCCGTCTGGACCTACGAACCGCAAGTGGCCGCCCGCGTGACGGACGCGATGCTCAAGGAAGCCGGCGTGAGCGTGCTGACGAAGCAGATCCTGGAAGGCGTCGAGAAAGCAGGCGCCAAGATCGTGGGCCTGCGGACGTCCGGCGGCATGCACACCGCGAAAGTCTTCATCGACGCCACCTACGAGGGCGACCTGATGGCCCGCGCCGGCGTGGTCTGGCACATCGGCCGCGAGAGCCGAGGGGAATACGGCGAGTCGTTCGCCGGCCGCCAATACCCGAAGGAGAAGATGGCCATCAACGGCTTCGACTCCAACGGCCTTCCGCTGCCTTTCATCACTTCCGTCCGCCCGGGCGATGACCAGGCCGGCGAAGAGACCGTCATGGTCTATAGCTTCCGCCTCTGCCTGACCAAGAACCCCGCGAACCGCGTGCCGTTCCCGGAGCCGAAGGCCTACGACCCGGCCCGCTTCGAGCTCATCCGCCGGTATTTCCAGAAATACCCGAACGCACCGGTGCCCTGGGATCTCTACCCCCTGCCGGGCGACAAGTTCGACGCCAACAACGGCATCGGGAAGATGTTCTCAATGGGCCTCGTCGGCGAAGCCAACGGCTGGTGCGCTTCCGACCCCGCGGGACGCGCCAAGCTCTGGGAGAAGCACAAAGAGTACACCCTTGAGCTCTATAAGTTCCTGACAACCGACCCGGCGGTCCCGGCGAAGATCCGTGAGACCATGGCGGAGCTCGGCCTCTGCCGCGACGAATTCCCCGAGACGGGGCACTGGTCGCCGCAGCTCTACGTCCGCGAAGGACGCCGTATGGACGGACGCCTCACCCTGACGCAGCACGACGTACTCAAGGACGCCCAGAAGGAAGACCCGATCGCGATCTCGTCCTTCCCCATCGATTCGCATGACTGCCGTCGCCTCGCCCTGCCCGACGGCGTCATCAACGAAGGCACCATCTTCCCCGTCCGCATGCCGGGACGCCGCCACGGCTACGCCTACCACATCCCTTACCGCGCCATCACGCCTGCGGCCTCCGAGTGTTCCAACCTGCTCGTCCCCGTCGCGCTCTCGGCCACGCACGTCGCGTATTCGTCCGTCCGCGTCGAGCCGACCTGGATGGCCATCGGTCAAGGCGCCGGCGTCGCCGCCGCCCTCGCCGCCAAGGCCGGCGTCACGGTCCAAGCGCTCGACTATCCGCAGCTGCGCTCTCGCCTCCTCGCCCAGAAGGTCGTCCTCGAACTCCCGAAGCTGCCGCCCTTAAGCAAGCCCGACCGCGCCGCCGGCCCCGTCTCCCTGGACCCGAAGTCACTGCCGGGCCTGATCCTCGACGACGCGCAGGCCGAACTCTCGGGCGACTGGGAACGCTCCACGAACTTCAAGCCGCACGTCG
>JBBAVG010000148.1:0-2159 GCA_040397805.1 Phycisphaerales bacterium | reverse complement strand
GCGCCCTGTCGGGCGGGTTTCAACGCGTCCACGGGACGTGCCCGCGTCAACGTCGTTGTCCGCGCGTGCGTTGCGTCCGGGCCATGCGCGAATCGGCGCATGGCCGTGGGCTTGCCCGCAAAGCCGGGCAGCGCCCTGGGCTCCCCGCCGGTTCGCCCGCGGAGCGGGCGAGGAGGGCGTGCGGGCCTCCAACGCAAACAGGGCCGCGACGCATTCGCGTCGCGGCCCCGTGATCTCGATCCACTCGGCTCCAGCGGGGTGGCGGGCTCAGCAGCCGCCGCGTTCCCAGAGCATGAAGAAGGCGTCCACGTCGCTCGAGTCGACGCCGCCGTCCTCGTTCACGTCGGCTCCGCAGAAGGGGTCGCCCACTTCGACCGAGACGTAGTACTCGGTGGCGTTGTTGCTGCCGCAGTTGACGGAGCTCCGGTCGTCGACCCGCAGCCGCAGGGTGTAGGAGCAGGCGGGGAGGTCGGAGGTGTTCCAGAGGCCCAGGACGCCGTCGGTGATGTTGGCCGAGCCCGAGGCGATGGGGACGTAGGTGTTGTACGGGCCGCCGGTGACGCTGAGGGACCAGCCGCTGATGTTGGCGTCGAAGGCGGTGCCGCGGATCGCGACCAGGCCCCGGACGGTGTCGCAGTTGAGCGGCGAGGCGATCTGGGCGACGGGGCGGGTGTTGTCGATCACGACGTTGCGGGTGACGGCGGAGGCCTGGCCGCAGGTGTCGATGGCTTCGACGAAGATGGTGCACGGGCCGTCCGCGAAGCCGCCGGCGTTGATGCTGCCCAAGGGGTCGTTGAAGACCTCGCTGGTGGTGGTCGAGACGTAGGTCTTGACGCCGCCGGGGCGCTGGTAGGCGATGCGGTAGTTGGAGAAGCAGGCGTCATCGTCGACGGTGCCGTCGAGGCAGATCACGCCGCCGACGAGCTGGTTGAGCACCGGTGAGCGGAGGCTGATGCCCGGGGGCGAGGAGTCGACGTGCAGGTGGGTGACGGCCGACTCGGAGATGCCGTCGGTGTTGGAGACGCGCAGCCGCACGAAGTAGTTGCCGGTGGGGATGCCCGAGGTGTTCCACGACGCCAGCGTCCCCCCGGTGACGGGCGTGGTGGAGGTGACGATCGTGGTCCAGGGGCCCGTGGGGCTCGTCGAATACTCGAGGGTGTACGAGGCCATCGAGCCCTCCGCGTCGGCGGTGCCGGTGATGGTGATGGGGTTGCAGTCGCACGAGAGGGGCGCAGGGCCGGTGATCGACGCGCGGGGCGAGCCCGCGCCGGGCTGCGCGATGCCCGTGAGGATCACCGAATCGCCCGTCTGCAGCGTCACCACTGCCACGCCACGGGTGTTGAACGAGGTGGCGTTCGTCGTGATGGTGGCGAACTTGGTCGTGGCGCTCGAGGAGGCGGTGGTGGGGTACCGCCACTTCACCGTCGTGCCGGGAGCCGCGGTGCGGGAGGCCAGATACGGCGAGACGGTGCCGAAGCTCGTGGGGTCGAAGCTCACCGAGGTCGTGAAGGACGCCATGTTCAGGCGGTCGATGCTGGCCGCGATGCCGTTGAGACTCGGCGTCACGTCGCGGAGCTGCGAGCGGAACTCCAGCGCGCCCGTGCCGTTCCGCGTCACGCGGTCCTGCAGCTTGCCCTGATACATCAACGCGCCGCCCGAGTTGCGGATCTCCACGTTGACGAGATTCTCGTACACGATGGTCGCGGGGTAGCTGACACCCGGGGGCGTGACCGTTCCGCCGGCCGGCAGCGAGAGTTGGGCGATGCCGCTGGAGGTGGCCGCGGCAAGGGCGGCGAGCGCGATGGCGGGACGGGAGAACGCGTTGAGCAAGGTCTTCATGGCTGTGACTCGCGGTGGTCGGGGGCTCGGAATGGGCGTGGCCCTCGGGTGACGCCGCGAACCGGCGGGGTTCGCACCTTGCCTGCGAGGGGCCCGGGGCGATCTTGCAGGGGTGGGGCGAGAAATCGGTGCTCGGGGCGCAAGTTGTTGCGGAGCAGGGTTGGGAGTCATCGGCTGCTTCGCCCCAGAGCGGGCGAGCAGGGACGAGGCGATGATCCGTGCGGGTGGGTTGCGGCCAATCCGCTTCGCGATCACGAACGTCCCACACCCTCCTCGCCCGCTTTGGGGCGAACCGGCAGGTAGCCCAGGGCGCTGCGAGT
>JBBAVG010000147.1:0-2219 GCA_040397805.1 Phycisphaerales bacterium | reverse complement strand
CACGCCCGAGGGTCAGCCCGGCCTGGTCATGCGCTGGATCGACGTGAAGGGTCCGCTTGCCCCGCAATGGCCGTCGGCGCCTTATGCGGTCCTGTTCGATGACCTGCCGGTCAAGGCCACCCCCAAAGGCGCGGCCTTGCCTTACGCCGTGACTCCGCGCGACGTGGCCGCTGACGCCGAGCGCCTGCTCCGTCGCTTCGTCCGCGCCGCTTACCGTCGCCCCGTCTCCGCCGCCGAAGAGATCCGTTTCCTGCCGGTGATCCAGGGTGCGCTGAAGTCGGGCAGCTCCTTCGCCGAGGCGATGCTCTCGGGGTACGCCGCCGTGCTGTGCTCGCCTTCTTACCTTTATCTGCGCGAAACGCCCGGCGCGCTCGAAGACCATGAGCTGGCCACGCGCCTGAGCTTCTTCCTCTGGAATTCCCCGCCTGACGCCGAGCTGCGTGCCTTGGCGGATACGAAGAAGCTGCGCGATCCCGCCGTCCTGCGCGCCCAGACGGACCGCCTGCTTGCCGATGGCCGTTCGCAGCGCTTCGTCGAATCGTTCACCGACTACTGGCTCGAACTACGTAAGGCCGGCGCGAATGACCCGGACAGCTTGCTGTACCCGGATTACTATCTCGACGACCATCTGCTGGACTCGGCCCGCGACGAGAGTCACGCCACCTTCGCCGAACTCCTGCGCGCCAACCTGCCGGCCCGCGCCGTCGTCGAGTCTGACTTCGTCTTCGTCAACGAACGCCTCGCTGCGCTCTACCAGCTCCCGCCCGTCGAAGGCGTGAAGCTGCGTAAGGTCGCGTTGCCCGCCGGCAGCGTGCGCGGTGGTTTCATGACGCAGGCCGCGGTGCTCAAGGTCACCGCCAACGGCACCACGACTTCGCCCGTCATCCGGGGCGCCTGGGTCATGGAGCGCATCCTCGGCCGCAAGCCGCCACCCCCGCCCCCCAGCGTACCCGCCGTCGAGCCGGATACCCGGGGCGCCGTGACGATCCGTCAGCAGCTGGAGAAGCATCGCACGCTCGAGTCGTGCGCTTCGTGCCACACTCAGATCGACCCGCCCGGCTTCGCGCTCGAGAGCTTCGACGTCATGGGCGGCTTCCGGGAACGTTATCGCGCCCTCGATGGCAAGACGCCCGAGGTCGGTATCGGTAAGAACGGACAGGCCTTCGCCTTCCATAATGCCTTGGCGATCGAGACCTACGGCGAACTCGACGGCAAGGCGTTCAAGGATATCCGTGATTTCAAGCGGCTCGTCGCCGCCGACGAACGTCAGCTGGCCCGTAACCTGGTCGGCCAGTTCACCGTCTACGCCACCGGCGCGCCGGTGGGCTTCGCCGACCGCGCCAAGGTCGAAGCCGTCCTCGACGGGGCCAAGGCGGGCCGTTACGGCGTCCGCGACCTGGTCCGCGGACTTGTCACCAGCGAACTCTTCCTTAACAAGTAAACCTACCCCGATGGCCCCTTTCCGTTCCTCCCAAGCCCCGTTCGTCGCGTTCAAGCGCGCCGTCTCTCGTCGCCGCTTCCTGGCCGGCACCGGCGTGCTGCTGGCCCTGCCGATGCTCGACGCCATGACCCCGGCCTTCGCGGCGGCCCCGGCGCCGACCACCAAGCCCCGTCGCATGCTGGGCATCTGTAATAACCTCGGCCTCGTCCCGGACTACTTCTTCCCAACGGGCAAGGGGAAGGACTACAAGCCGTCGGCCTACCTCGAACTCCTGCAGGCGCATCGCAACGACTTCAGCGTCTTCTCCGGCGTCTCCCATCCGGACGTCGACGGCGGCCACCCGGCCGACAACTGCTTCCTGACCGCCGCTCCGCATCCGAGCAGCGGCGGTTTCCGTAACACGATCTCCCTCGACCAGTTCATGGCCGAGCGCATCGGCCACCTCACGCGCTTCCCGTCGATGACCCTCGGCGTGAACTGCGCCCGTGGCTCCCGCAGTCTTTCCTGGACCGCCGGCGGCGTGATGATCCCGACCGAAGAGCGCGCCTCCGAGGTCTTCCGCAAGATGTTCATGGGCGGCTCCGAGGCCGAAGTGAAGGCGCAGGAGCGCCGTCTCCAGCTCGGCCAGAGCATCCTGGACGCCGTCGGCGGCCAGGCCGGCGAGCTCCGCCGTACGATGGGCGCGCGCGACCGCGACCGCCTCGACCAGTATTTCACCAGCGTGCGCGAACTCGAGCAGCGCATGCAGATGTCCAAGGAGTGGGAGCGCAAGCCGCGC
>JBBAVG010000146.1:0-2349 GCA_040397805.1 Phycisphaerales bacterium | reverse complement strand
ACAACACCGCGCGCTGCTGCCCGACGCGCGCCGCGCTGCTGACGGGACTCTACCCGCACCAGACCGGGGTCGGCTGGATGACCGACGACCAGAAACTGCCCGGCTACGAAGGGCGCCTCAACGACCGCTGTGTGACCATGGCCGAGGTCCTACGCCCCGCTGGCTACCTCACCGCGATGACCGGCAAGTGGCACGTCGGACAGAACCACGGCGTCACCCCTAAGTCCCGTGGCTTCGACCGCAGCCTGAACGCCGCCGCCGGCGGCTTCTTCTTCGCCGATAGCCCGCGCGCCGAACTCTTCCTCGACGGCGAGAAACTCGCCAAGGACGACCCCCGCCTGCCCAAAGACTGGTATTCCACCGACCTCTGGACCACCTTCGGCTTGAAGTTCGTCGACGATGCGCTGGCCGCGAAGAAGCCTTTCTACCTTCACCTCTGCCATAACGCCCCGCACTTCCCGCTCCAGGCGCCCAAGGCTGAGATCGATAAATTCCTCGGTCAATATCGTATCGGCTGGGAAGAGGTCCGGGCCCGTCGTTACGCCCGCCAGCTTGAGATGGGGCTCATCGACAAGCAGTGGACCAATGCGCCGAGGCCCCCCGCCATCAAGGCATGGAAGGACGTTCCCGACGAGGAGCAGAAGCGCTTCGACCACCTCATGGCCACTTACGCGGCCGTGATGTTCCGTATGGATCAAGCCATCGGCGACCTCGTGGACGGGCTCCGGAAGCGCGACGTGCTCGACAATACGCTGATCCTGTTCATGAGCGACAACGGCGGCAATGCTGAGGCCGGCGCCAAGGGACGGACCGAAGGCGATCCCAGTGACAGCGGCTCTCAGTGGTTCTGCGGCGAGAGCTGGGCCTACGCCCAGAACACCCCTTTCCGACTCTACAAGCACTTCAATCACGAGGGAGGCATCAGCACGCCGCTCATCGCCCACTGGCCGGCAGGCATCGCGGCGAAGAACGAATTCCGCCGCCAGCCAGGGCACGTCATCGACGTGATGGCCACGGTGGTCGACGTCGCCGGCGCCGTCTATCCGCAGGAATTCAACGGTAAGGCGATCCGGCCGATGGAAGGACGCAGCCTCGTGCCGGCCTTCGCCGACAAGCCCATCGCCCGCGAAGCGATCTATTGGGAACACGAAGGCAACGCCGCCGTCCGCCAAGGCGACCTGAAACTCGTCCGCCAAGGACGTAATGGGCCGTGGGAACTCTACGACCTCAAGGTCGACCGCACCGAACTGCACGACCTCGCCCAGAGTCAGCCCGAAAAGGCCAAGGAACTCGCCGCGCTTTGGAAAGCCTGGGCCGAACGCGCCCAAGTCCTCCCCGCTCCCGGCGCCAAGGGAGGCAAGAAGAAGGCCAAAAAGAAATAAGCCCATGTTCGGCGGAAAATGTCCCTTCGGCCACAAGCCGTCCGATCCGTTCAAAGACCGACGGGCCGCCGGCCCTGTCGCGCGCTACGAATTCCAAGGCGAGCAGATCCCCATGATCCTACGCCACGCCGAAGTCCGCCAAGCGGCCAAGGATTGGAAGACCTATAGCTCGGACGCCCCCTTCCGCGTGCCGATCCCTTCGGAGGAAGAAGCCCGCTCGGTGCGCCAGCTGCCCATCGAGACCGACCCGCCCGTACACGGCGAATACCGCGCGATCGCAGAGCCCTACTTCCAGCGTCCGAAGCTTCCGGAAATGGTCGCCAGGGTCGAAGCGCTGATCGACGAGCTCCTGCGCGGGGCCCTCGCCCGCGAGACGACCGAGATCGTGCACGGCTTCGCCCTGCCCATCCAAGCACGTGCCCTCACTTACCTGCTCGACACCGATGAACGCGAGGCCGACACCTGGATCGGCTGGGGCGTCCACGTCTTCCGCGTCCGCGGCGGCCTGAAGAAAGGCGTGGAGCTCGAGGATTACCTCACGCGTAAGTTCGACGCCGTCAGCCAAGCGCCCGGCCGCTGCTTCTTCAGCGCGCTCACGCAAGCCCGCTTCCAAGGCCGCCCGCTCACGCGCGAAGAGATGATGGGCTTCGCCAACCTGACCTTCGCCGGCGGCCGCGACACGGTCATCCATACCATCGCCTGCGCGCTCGGACATCTCGCCGCCAACCCCGAGGCGCTGGCCTACCTGCGCGAAGACCCGAAGCGCATCGTGCATGCGAGCGAAGAGTTCTTCCGCTTCTTCATGCCGTTGACGCACATCGGCCGAGTCTGCCCCGTCGCCACGTCCGTGCACGGCGAACAGGTCCCCGCCGGCGGCCGTGTCTCGCTCGGCTGGGCGTCGGCCAACCGCGATGAGTCGGTCTTCCCCGAAGCCGACGTCTTCAAGATCGACCGCAAGCCGAACCCG
>JBBAVG010000145.1:0-2361 GCA_040397805.1 Phycisphaerales bacterium | reverse complement strand
CGCGACATCGCCACCCGCGAGATCTTCGACATCTGCGTCAACGAGGGCATGGGCGTCGACGGCAAGAACCAGGTCTACCTCGACCTCACCCACAAGGACCCCGACTACCTCACCCGCAAGCTCGAGGGCATCCTCGACATCTACGAGAAGTTCGTCGGCGACGACCCTCGCTTCACGCCCATGCGCATCTTCCCCGCCGTGCACTACAGCATGGGCGGTCTCTGGACGCAGTTCGTCAAGGGCAGCTACAACCCCGCCGAGGCCCGCAAGAAGCACGCCAGCGGCACGCCCGCCCCCATCGACTGGAAGGTCGGTCAGGGCATGCTCCATGGCGCGCCCACCAACATGATGACCAACATCGAGGGCCTCTACGCCTTCGGCGAGGTCAACTTCGCCTACCACGGCGCGAACCGCCTGGGCGCCAACGCCCTGCTCTCGTGCCTCTTCGACGGCCTCTTCTGCGGCTTGTCGGTCGCCAACTACGTCCGCGACGGCAAGCCCGGCAAGACGCCCGCCTCGGGCATGCCGGCCCAGACGTTCGATGCCGCCGCCGCCGCGGAGGCCGCTCGGGCCAAGCGCATGCTCGACACGGTGGGCAAGGGAGGCGACGCCTCGGTCAACCCCTATGCCATCGGCAAGGAGCTGGGCGAGGAGATGACCGCCGCGTGCACCGTCGTCCGCAGCGGGCCGCGACTGGCCCAGTGCCTCTCGAAGGTGACGGAACTCCGCGACCGCTATTCGAGGGCCGTGCTCTCGGACGACGCGTCGTGGACGAACCAGAGCTTCTCGTACAGCCGGGCGGTGGGGGACATGCTGATCGCCGCCGAGGCGATGGTGAAGGCCGCGGACCTCCGCAAGGAAAGCCGCGGCGCGCACTACCGCACCGACTTCCCCACCCGCGACGACTCGCAGTTCATGAAGTCGACCGTCGCGAAGCACGACCCCGCCACGGGCGCGGTGAGCGTCGAACTCAGGGAGATCGACCACGCCCTGATCCTGCCCGAGGCCCGCACCTACGGCAAGAAGTCCTGAACCGATCCCGCCGCACGATTCACGGAACCACGAGCCATGTCGACCGCCACCAAGCTTGATCCCGCCGCCGCCCAGCGGGCCGCCAACCGCAAGAGCGCGAAGGCCGGCCGCACCGTCATCTTCCGCGTGAAGCGTTGCGAGGGCCCGGGCAAGCCCACGCGCTGGGAGGAGTTCAAGGTGCCCGTGCCCCCTGGCGCGAACGTCATCTCCTGCCTGCAGCACATCGCCGCCCACCCGGTGACGACCCATGGCGTCAAGACCACGCCGGTGGTGTGGGACAGCGGCTGCCTCGAGGAGGTCTGCGGCTCGTGCACGATGGTCATCAACGGTCGCGTCCGCCAGAGCTGCTCGGCGCTCATCGACGACTACGCCCCGCAGGAGGGCGACGTGATGGTGCTCGAGCCCATGAGCAAGTTCCCCGTCGTGCGAGACCTGTGGGTCGACCGCTCGCGGCTCTTCCACAACCTCCAGCGCGTCAAGGCCTGGGTGCCCATCGACGGCACGTACGACCTGGGCGCAGGGCCCGTGGAATCGCCCGCCAGCCAGAGCACCCGCTACAAGCTCAGCGAGTGCATGAGCTGCGGCTGCTGCCTCGAGGCCTGCCCCCAGTTCAACCTCGAGGAGGACCAGGCCGCCTGGGACACGTCGTTCATCGGCGCCCACGCCATCAGCCAGGCCCGCCTCTTCAACGAGCACGCCACCGGCGCGATCCTCAAGGATGAACGCCTCGACGCGCTCATGGGCCAGGGCGGCATCAACGACTGCGGCAACGCCCAGAACTGCGTGAAGGTGTGCCCCAAGCACATCCCACTCACCGAATCCATCGCCGCCATGGGCCGCGCGGTCACGCTCCACGGCATCAAGAAGTTCTTCCGCGGGGAGTGAGAACGCCGCGATCTTCGCCCGCCAGGGCGCACCAGTCGTAGCCGTGGTGCGCCGCGAGTCCTCGAGCAAGCCCACGGCCAAGCGTCAATCCGCGCATCAGTGGCGAACCGAAGCGCGATGATGTGACACACGCCCCAATCGCATCGATATCGCGATTCCCCGCCCAGCAGGGCGGGTTTCAACGCGTCCGCGTCAACGTTGATGTCCGCGCGCGCGTTGCGTCCGGGCCATGCGCGAATCGGCGCATGGCCGTGGGCTTGCCCGCAAAGCCGGGCGGCGCACCACGGCTACGACTGGTGCGCCCTGTCGGGCGGGTTTCAACGCGTCCACGGGACGTGCCCGCGTCAACGTCGATGTCCGCGCGTGCGTTGCGTCCGGGCCATGCGAGAATCGGCGCGTGGCCGTGGGCTTGCCCGCAAAGCCGGGCGGCGCACCACGGCTACG
>JBBAVG010000144.1:0-2420 GCA_040397805.1 Phycisphaerales bacterium | reverse complement strand
GAGACCTTCACCTGGCCCGACGGCGGCACGACCATGTTCCGCGGCGAGAAGAACACCCAGTGGGAGGGCGGCTACCGCGTTCCCTGCGCCATCCGCTGGCCCGGCGTCATCAAGCCCGGCACCATCGTCAACAACATCGCCTCGCACGAGGACATGCTCACCACCTTCCTCGCCGCCGCGGGCGACGCGACGGTGAAGCAGGACCTGCTCAAGGGCCGCACCATCGGCGGCACGACCTACAAGGTCCACCTCGACGGCTACGACCTGGGCCCCGCGCTCAAGGGCGAGTCCTCGTGGCCCCGCAACGAGTTCATCTACTGGACCGACGACGGCAGCGTCGCCGCGCTCCGCTACGGCAACTGGAAGATCACCTTCCTCATGCAGGAGGCCGAGGGGCTCAAGGTGTGGCAGCGTCCGTTCGTCGAGCTCCGCGCCCCGATGATCACCAACCTCCGCATGGACCCCTTCGAGCGGGCCGAGGAAGAGAACGCCATCGGCTACCAGCGGTGGTACCTCGACCGCATGTTCCTCATCTCGCCCGCGGCCGGCTACGTCGGCCAGTGGCTCCAGAGCTTCCGCGACTTCCCGCCCCGGCAGAAGCCCGGAAGCTTCAACCTCGAGCGAGTCATGGAGGCCGTCTCGAAGCCCCAGGGTCAGTGAGCCCTTCGCGGCTCGTCTGACCGATCTCAGCACGACCTTCTTCCCCCGGCGAGGCCGACAGGCCTCGCCGGGATTTTCCGGCAGACACGTTCGCGCCGCGCGAGCATCGCTCGTCGCGATGGAGGCCTTGCATGCATCGAGTGCTTTGGATCGTCATCGCGGCGTGGATCGCCTGCACCTCCATCGGCTGTGCCACCCGCCGGCCCGACCCGCTCCCCTCGTGGAACGAAGGTCCCGCCAAGCGGTCGATCATCGACTTTGTCGCGAAGGTCACGACGCCCGGCAGCCCCGACTTCGTCCCGCCCGCGGAACGCCTCGCCGTCTTCGACAACGACGGGTGCCTGTGGTCCGAGCAGCCCGTGTACTTCCAGTTGCTCTTCGCGATGGACCGTGTTCGGGCGATGGCGGCCGATCGCCCCCAGTGGCGCGAGGAGGAACCCTTCGCGTCGCTGCTCAAGGGCGACCTGCAGGGCGTCGCGGCCCAAGGCGAGAAGGCCATCGCCGCGATCGTGGCGGCCACCCACGCCGGCATGACGACCGAGGAGTTCGCCGCCGTCGCGAGGGAGTGGTTCAAGACGGCTCGCCACCCGACGACGGGACGCCCGTATCAGGGGATGGTCTTCCAGCCGATGCTCGAGGTGCTCACGCACCTGCGGGCGAAGGGTTTCCGCACGTGCATCGTGTCGGGCGGGGGCGTCGAGTTCATCCGGGCCTATGCGGAGGAGACGTACGGAGTTCGCCCCGAGGAGGTCATCGGCTCGACGGACAAGCTGACGGTCGAGTGGCGAGAGGGTGTGCCGGTGCTGGTGAAGCAACCCGCCATCGACTTCGTCGATGACAAGGAGGGCAAGGTCATCGCCATCCAACGCCACTTCGGGCGTCGGCCCGTCATGGCCTTCGGCAACTCCGACGGTGACCTGGCCATGCTGCAGTGGACCGCCGCGGGGGCCGGGCCGAGATTCTGCCTGTATGTGCACCACGACGACGCCTCGCGCGAGTGGGCGTACGACCGGCAGTCTCATGTCGGCCGTCTCGATGCCGGGCTCGACCAAGCCGCCACTCGCGGGTGGACGGTCGTGAGCATGAAGGACGATTGGCGCGTGGTTCATCCGCCGTCGCGGTGATGCACGACACGCGACCACCGCTCCGCGAGGGGCGGGCGAGGAGTTGACGCTCGTTCCTCGGCCCCGCCGGGGCCCTGCGCGAGTTGGCGTCTTTCCACGGGTTCACCTCACCCGCTGCGCGGGTTCGGCTCACCCGTGGCAACGCTCGTCGGCCCTGCGGGCCGCTGCGTGTCGATTCAGCCCCCCAGGTTCACGGGCTCGAAGCCGGTGCGATAGGCGCGTCGCACGATCGTGCGGGTGGCTTCGGCGTGGTTGGTGAAGGTGAGCGTGCTCCGGTCCCACTCGAGCGTTTGGCCCGGGAACTTCGCGGCCTTCACCGCGAGCAGGCCGGGTTCGGTGCAGCGCAGGCCGACGTCGAAGGGGGCCCAGAGGTGGGGGGTCTTGACGCCCATCGCGGCATCGACCCACGCGTGCCAGTGGTTGAACTTCTCGTACGCGGGCAGTCCCGGCCACTGCAGGCCGTCGGTCATCACGCCGTCGCGCCAGATCTCGAGGGGGCCTTCGGGCGCGAGCACGAGCACGCCCCCCTCGCAGACGACGATGGTGAGGATGCCGCCGGGCCACTTGCCCTCGCCCAGCCCGAGCTGCGCGCGGTCGGGCATCATGCCGCTGTCGTAGAAGTGGAAGTTGCAGGTG
>JBBAVG010000143.1:0-2449 GCA_040397805.1 Phycisphaerales bacterium | reverse complement strand
TCGTGACGACCCTCAAGGCGGCCGGACATACGGAGAACTACTCCCTGCGCGTCGACGACCGCGACCACGGCACCGTCGGACATAACATCCGGAACGCCGACGACCCCGCCCGACTCGCGATCCTGAACTTCATCGCCAAGCAGTCCGCGAACCGCTGACACCTCCTTCAATTCCCCATGCTTCTCCGCCTCTCCCTGCTCTGCCTGTTCGCCCTGCGTCTCACTGCGGCGGAGACTTACGACGTCGTCGTCTATGGCGGCACCTCCGCCGGGGTCATCGCCGCCGTCCAGGCTAAGAAGATGGGCAAGTCCGTCATCATCGTCGGTCCCGATGTCCATCTCGGCGGACTGAGCAGCGGCGGCCTAGGCTATACGGACACGGGTAATAAGGCCGTGATCGGTGGTCTCGCCCGCAACTTCTACCACCGCGTCTGGGGCGAATATCAGAAGGACTCGACCTGGGCCTGGCAGCGACCGGAAGCCTTCGGCAACAAGGGCCAGGGCACCGTCGCGATGGACAAGGACGAACGCACGATGTGGATCTTCGAACCGAGCGTGGCCGAGAAGGTCTTCGAAGATTACGTGAAGGAATTCGGCCTGACCGTCCTCCGCGACGAATGGCTCGACCGCGCCAAGGGCGTACGTCTGGCCGACGGACGGATCGCCGAGATCACGATGCTCTCCGGTAAGAAGTTCGCCGGGAAGATGTTCATTGACGCGACCTACGAAGGCGACCTCCTCGCCGCCGCGGGCGTCAGCTACCACGTCGGTCGTGAGGCGAATTCCGTCTACGGCGAGGAATGGAACGGCAACCAGGTCGGCATCCTCCACCACGGCCACCACTTCGGCGCGGTGAAGAAGCCGATCAGCGCCTACAAAGTCCCCGGCGACCCTTCTTCAGGTCTCCTGCCCCGCATCTCTTCCGAACCGCCCGGCGTCCGCGGCGAGGGCGACAAGCGTGTCCAAGCCTATTGCTACCGCTGGTGCGCGACGGATCACCCGGACAACCGCATCCCTTTCCCGAAACCGGCGAATTACGACGCCTCGCAGTATGAGCTGCTGGTCCGCGTCCTCGACGCCGGCTGGCGCCAGACGTTCCACAAGTTCGACCTGCTGCCCAACCGCAAGACCGACACGAACAACCACGGCCCTTTCAGTTTCGATAACATCGGGATGAATTACGACTACCCGGAGGCCTCGTATGAGCGCCGCAAGGAGATCCTCGCCGAACACCGCACCTACCAGCAAGGCCTGCTCTGGTTCCTCGCCAACGACCCGCGCGTGCCGGCCGACGTCCGTGAGGAAGCCAACCGCTGGGGCCTGCCGAAGGATGAATTCAAGGACAACGGCCACTGGCCGCACCAGATCTACGTCCGCGAAGCCCGCCGCATGGTCGGCGCCTTCGTGATGACCGAGAACGAACTGACGAAGAAGAAGCCGACGCCGGACTCGGTGGGCATGGGCTCCTACACGATCGATTCCCACAACGTCCGCCGCTACGTGACCCCGGAAGGTAACGTGCAGAACGAAGGCGACATCGGCGTGCCGATCTCACCCTACTCGATCGCGTACGGCGCGCTCGTCCCGAAGCGCGGCGAGATCGCCAACCTCTTCGCCCCCGTGGCCTGCAGCGCCACGCATATCGCCTATGGCTCGATCCGCATGGAGCCCGTCTTCATGATTCTCGGCCAGTCGGCCGCGACGGCCGCCGTGTTGGCGATCGATGGCAACCTCGCCGTGCAGGACGTCCCCTACGCCGCCCTCCGCGCCCGCTTGCTCGCTGACGGCCAGGTGCTCGAGCACGAATCCTCCAAGGAAAAGCCGAAAGGCCATGGTTCCGCCAAGCCGGCGGCTTCGCTGCCCGGGGTCACCGTCGATGACGACGAGGCCATGCTCACCGGCGACTGGAAACAGAGCTCCGCCAATGGCGGCTTCGTCGGCTCGGGTTATCGGCATGACGACAAGGGCTCCGCGGGCCCCGCCGCCGCGACCTTCGTCGGCAAGCTACCCGCAGCGGGCACCTACGCCGTCAGCCTGACGGTCGTACCCAACGCTAACCGCAGCCGTGACGCCTTGGTCCGGATCGAACACGCCGATGGCGTGGCCGAACTGCGAGCCGACCTCTCTGGCAAAGGGGCCTCGGAAGGCCTGCTGGCGCTCGGCACCTACCGCTTCCCTGCCGGGCAGGCCAAGGTGACCGTCAGCAATGCCGGCGCCAAGGGCTACGTCCTCATCGACGCGGTCAATTGGCAGGCCCGCTGAATAGGCGTTCTTCCCTATTAATCATTTGAAACCCTGGGGTCGTGGGGTTGTCATAACGACACCCCTTATGCGTCTTCTGCCGTCCGCAGCCTGCCTCCTCGCCGTCAGCCTCCTCGGGGCTGATCCGGCGGCGGACACCGTCCGCTTCAACCGCGACATCCGTCCGATCATGTCGGACACCTGCTTCC
>JBBAVG010000142.1:0-2653 GCA_040397805.1 Phycisphaerales bacterium | reverse complement strand
CGACGGGGATGCTGAAGGCGGAGGAGGTGGCGTTGGGGATGGGCACGCCGTTCTTGCGCCACTGGAAGGTCGGGGCGGGCTGGGCGTTGGCGGCGACGAAGAGGGTGGTGGAGGCGTTGACGCAAACAGATGCGGAGCGAGGGTGGAGGGTGATGGAAGGTTCGGAGAACGTGTGGCGGGCAAGGTAGTCGGAGGGGATGCCGCCAGCGGTGGTGAACTCGCCCCCCGCGATCAGATCGCGGCTGGGGAGTACGGCGAGGGCGGAGACGTACGGATTCGTTCCGCCCACGCCCGGATTCCCAGCCGGGCCCATCGCCGACCATGTCGAGCCGTTCCAGCGGGCGATGCCGTTGACGGAGACACCGCCAGCGGCGGTGAAGACGCCCCCCGCGACTAGGTCGCCGTTGGGGAGCACGGCGAGGGCGTAGACGTACGGATTCGTTCCACCCACGCCCGGATTCCCAGCCGGGCCCATCGCTGACCATGTTGAAGTCGAACTGTTCCAGCGAGCGATGTGGTTGACGGTGACGTTGCCAGCGTGGGTGAAGAGGCCCCCCGCGATTAGGTCGCCGTTGGGGAGCACGGCGAGGGCGTAGACCCAGCCGTTCACGCCCGGATTCGCAGACGGCCCCATCGCCGACCAGGTTGAAGTCGTGGCGTTCCAGCGGGCGATGCGTTTGACGATGACGCCGCCGGCGGTGAAGAAATTCCCCCCCGCGATCAGGTCGCCGTTGGGGAGCAAGGCGAGGGCCCTAACCTCGTTGTCCACGCCCGGATTTCCGGGCGGGCCCATCTCTGACCATGTTGAAGTCGAACTGTTCCAGCGAGCGATGCGGTTGACGGTGACGCCGCCAGCGGCGGTGAAGACGCCCCCCGCGACTAGGTCGCCGTTGGGGAGCACGGCGAGGGCGGAGACGGAGCTGTTCATGCCCGGCCCCATCGCCGACCATGTTGAAGTCGTGGCGTTCCATTGCGCGATGTGGTTTGCCGTCACCCCGCCGGGGGTGGTGAAGGAGCCCCCCGCGATCAGGTCGCCGTTGGGGAGCACGGCGAGGGCGCGGACCCGGTTGTTCACGCCCGGATTCCCAGCCGGGCCCATCGCCGACCATGCTGAGCCGTTCCAGCGGGTAATGTTGTTGACGGTGACGCCTCCGGCGGTGGTAAAGCGGCCTCCCGCGATCACGTCGCCGTTGGGGAGCACGGCGAGGGCGTCGACGCCGCCGTCGAGCCCAGCCGGTCCGACCGCCGTCCATGCCGTTCCATTCCAACGTGCGATGCGGTTGAAGGTGACACCACCTGTGGTGACGAACGTACCCCCCGCGATCACGCCACCTGACGCATCGACGCCGAGGCCCTTGACGACACCATCGTCGATCCCCGTCGCGAGCGACTGCCATGCGGAGCCGTCCCACTTGGCCACGCGCTGCGGGCCACCCGCCGCGGCGAAGTCGCCGCCTGCGAAGAGCGTGCCGTCGGAAGAGGTATCCACGGTCCGCACGGCGTCGGGCAGGCCCGCGCCCAGCGAGGACCATCGCGAGGTGGCGGGGTTCCACCGCGCGATGTTGCGTGCATCCACGCTGTCATCGGCGTTGCGCACCTGCGTGAAGAGCCCTCCCACTGCCAGCGTGCCGTCCGGCGATGGAGCGAGGGCGTAGACGTAGTTGTCTTGACCAAGACCTCGCCCGAGGGGCGACCACGCGACGCCGTTCCAGCGGGCGATGGAAGCAACGTTCAACCCGCCGGTGAAGGTGAAGAGCCCGCCGGCGATCAGGGCTCCGTCGGGCATGACGGCCAGGGCCAACACCTCGTTGTTGAAGCCCGAGCCCACCTGCGACCAGGTCGCGCCGTTCCAGCGGGCGATTCGACTGATTGAAGTCTGGCCCGAGCCAAGGAACAGGCCGCCCGCGATGATGTCGCCGTTGGGCATGACCGCGATGGCGGCGACCTGACCGTTGAGCCCTTGGCCGAGGGGTTGCCAAGCAACACCGTCCCAGCGGGCGATGTTGTTGGCGTCGACGTTGCCTGCGGCGGTGAACTCGCCGCCCGCGATCACGTGGCCGTTGGGCAGCGTGGCGATGGCATGGACGGTGCCTTGGATGCCTTGGCCGAGCGGGGACCATGACACGCCGTTCCAACGGGCGATGTTGTTGGCCGCCACGCCTTCGATGCCTGTGAACGAGCCGCCCACGAAGCGGTCGGGACCCGCCCGATGGACGACATTGACCGTGGCGGGTGAGCCGCTTGGGTTGGAGGCACCACCCACGCTCCGCACCGCATTCCACACTGAGCCGTTCCAGCAGGCGATGTGGTTGGCGGGGACGCCGCCCGCGGTGGTGAACGAGCCCCCCGCGATCACGTCGACGTTGGAGCCGTTGGGGAGCACCGCGAGGGCGCGGACGGTGTCGCTCATGCCTGTTCCGATCGCCGACCATGTCGTGCCGTTCCAGCGGGCGATGCGGTTGACGGTGACGCCGCCGGCGGTGGTGAACGAGCCCCCCGCGATCACGTCGCCGTTGGGGAGCCCGGCGAGGGCGTAGACGGGGCCGTCCACGCCCGGATTCCCAGCCGGGCCCATCGCCGACCATGTTGAAGTCGTAGCGTTCCAGCGGGCGATGCGGTTGACGGTGACGCCGCCGGCGGTGGTGAACGAGCC
>JBBAVG010000141.1:1442-2688 GCA_040397805.1 Phycisphaerales bacterium | reverse complement strand
TCCACGTCCCGTCGGGCTGGGCGACCGGGTTGCTGTCGGCGAGCAGGATGCCGAATTTCTTGCGCATCTCGTTGAGCGTGCGCCGGACCGCCTGCTGATGAGGGAACGGGCCGAAGTAGCGGCAGGCGTCGGTCGTACGGGCGCGGACGATGCGGAAGCGGGGGAGGGGGTCGGCGAGGTCGACCCGGACTTGGGGGAACTGCTTGTCGTCGCGGAAGAGGATGTTCCACCGGGGGCGCCAGCGTTTGATCAGCTTGCCCTCTAGAAGTAGGGCCTCGGTCTCGGACCGGACCTCGTGCCATTCCATGTCCGCCACGGTATCCATCATCGCGGCCACCTTGGGGGTCATCCGCTGGCGGGGCACGAAATAGGAGGCCAGGCGCTTCTTGAGGTCCTTGGCCTTACCTACATAGACGACCAGCCCGGCGGCGTCCTTCATCAGGTAGACGCCCGGGGTATGGGGGGCACGCCGGGCCTTGGCCTTGGGCGAAAGTTCTTCCCGGTCGGTTTGCATTTTGAGCCTGAGCCTTTAACCCTGCTGGCACGCCCCGTTTCCGCAAATGCTTTCCTGCAACAGCCGACCCAGACAGGTCCTCGTCATCAACGTGGGCGACGAGCTCCTCGACGGTCTCCGCGAGAACGGCCACCTCCTCTGGCTGGGCGAGCATCTCGCCCGCCGCGGCCTGCCCATCACCCGCTCCCTCGTCGTCCGGGACGACGCCGCCGAGATCGCCCGTGCCGTCGGCGAAGCCTGGGGTGCCTACGACCTCATCGTCACCACCGGCGGCATCGGTCCGACCTCCGACGACCATACGCGTGAAGCCGTCGCCGGCGCCCTCGGACTTTCCCTCACGCATGTGCCCGCCGCCGAGCAGGCCCTGCGCGATCGCTTCAAACTGATCGGCCGCAAGGTCGCCGCCGCGGATCTCAGCCAGTGCTACGTCCCGGCCGGCGCCGACTCGCTGCCCAATCCGCGCGGTACCGCGCCCGGTGTCTTCCTGCATCGCGACGGCCGCGCGCTCGTCATGCTCCCGGGTCCTTCGCTCGAACTCCGGCCGATGTTCGAAGAAGAAGTCGTGCCGCGTCTCCGCCAGGTCGGCTGCGCCTGCCAAGGTGAAGCCTACGTGCAGGTGCGCACCTTCGGTATCGGTGCCGTGCCCCTCGAGGCCATCGTGCGTCCGCTCCTCGTGTCGGGCATGGCCCTCAGTTTCGGTACGCATACCGGCGTCGTCGACGCCCGCATCTC
>JBBAVG010000141.1:0-1342 GCA_040397805.1 Phycisphaerales bacterium | reverse complement strand
CTCATCGCCCAGCATGGCGCCGTCTCCGCCGAGTGCGCCGCCGCCATGGCGACGGGCGCCATCGAGAAGTTCGGCTCCGATTACGCCATCGCCGTAACCGGCTATGCCGGACCCGGCGGCGGCACCGAAGCCGACCCCGTCGGCACCGTCTATTTCGGTTACGCCTCCCCGACGGGCGTCTGGTCCCAGCGCGTGGCCCTGCCCGGCGACCGCCGCCAGATCAAACAGCGCGCCGTGAACACCGCCCTCGATTTCATGCGCCGGAAGCTGAACAAGTACCGCGTCGAGGACCTGATCCACGGGGCCTGACGGCAGGCGGCGCCCGCCGAGGCTAGGGCTAGAGTCAGGGCCATGGATCGGTTTCCAGGTTTGGCCTGTCCCTAGCCCTGTCCCTAGCTCTGCCCCTGCGTGCGGCTCCACGCCGCACGCACAAAGGATTGCCACGAGGGAGGAGGGCGGGAGATTAGGCGCGTGCCCGGTTATCTCGCCATCATCGCTGGTAAGGACGAATACCTCGTCGATCAGGACGGCCGTGCCTGTTACGACAAGGCCCGGAAGGCCGCGGGCCCTGATGCCGAAGCCGAGATCATCTCCGCGCAGATCCTGCGGGTCGACGACGCGCGCGTGCTTGAGCTCCAGTTCGCGGAGTCGGTCAAGACGCTGTCCATGTTCGGCGGCAAGCGCGTCATCTGGCTGCGCAACCTCAACCTTGTCGCCGACACCGTCCAGGCCAAGTCGGACGAGGTGAAGAAGAACCTCCTCAACATCCTCGCGGTCGCGACCTCGGCGGATTCCTCCGTCTCGATCGTCATCTCCGCCACGCCTTACGACGGCAGGCGCAAGGATCTCAGCGCGCTCAAGTCCGCCGCGCAGGATTTCATCGTGCACGCCTCGGCGTCCAAGAGCCCGTTCGACAAGGGTGACGCCCAGGCCGACAACCAGGTCGCCCTCGCGATCGACCGCCTGAAGGCGCTCGGCGTGAAGTATGACCGCGGTGTGCCCGAAGTCATCGTCGGCCGCGTCGGTCAGTCCACGCGCCTCGTGCTCGGCGAGTGCGAGAAGCTCGCCACCTACGTCGGACCGGGCGGCACCATCAAGGAAGCCGACGTGCACCTGCTCGTCCCGACCTTCGGTGAAGGCGATTTCTTCGAGCCCATCGAAGCGCTCGCCGCGCGCGACCTCGCCTGGGGCCTTGCCTCGCTCGACCGCTATTTCTTCAACGAGGATTCCAGCCGCCCGCTCCTGAGCGCGCTCCAGAACCGCCTGCGCCTGCTCATCCAGATCCGCTGCCTCGTCGACTCCGGCGACTTCCGCGTCAGCGAGGCCGGCCTGCCCAAGGGCC
>JBBAVG010000140.1:0-2711 GCA_040397805.1 Phycisphaerales bacterium | reverse complement strand
CCGTGGGCTTGCTCGCAGAGCCTCGCGGCGCACCACGGCTACGGCTGGTGCGCCCTTGCGGGCGGCCTGCGTGCGCGGATCGGCGGTTGTCCGTGGGCTTGCTCGCAGAGCCTCGCGGCGCACCACGGCTACGACTGGTGCGCCCTGACGGGCGGTCTGCGTGCGCGGATCGGCGGTTGTCCGTGGGCTTGCTCGCAGAGCCTCGCGGCGCACCACGGCTACGGCTGGTGCGCCCTGACGGGCGGTCTGCGTGCGAGGATCGGCGGTTGCCTCAGATGTGCGTCACGGCCTCGTTCATGGGCCAGCGGACCTTCTTGAAGCCCGCGAACATGTCGTCGGCGGCGCGGTAGCCCGCGGTGGCGACGACCGTGGCGTGGAAGCCCTGCTCGGGGAGCTTGAGGATGCGGTCGTACTCGGCGGGGAGGAAGCCCTCCATCGGGCACGAGTCGACGCCCATCATCGCGGCGGCCGCGAGGAAGACGCCCAGCGCGATGTAGACCTGCTTGGTCGCCCAGGCCGTGACGTCGAGGGCCGGGTTGGTGACGTGGCCCAGCATCATCTTGCGGTAGTCGGCGAGGGCGGCAGCGTCGCCGCCTCGGACCTCGACCATGCGATTCACGTACGCGTCGACGTCGGCCGTCGTCATCGTGGCGCGGCGGGCGAAGACGAGCAGGTGCGAGGCGTCGGTGATCTGCGACTGGTTCCACGAGGCCGGACGCAACTGGGCGCGAATCGCAGGGTCGTCGACCACGAAGAAGCGCCAGGGCTGCAGGCCGTACGAGGAGGGCGAGAGCACCGTGGCCTCCTCAAGGGCGGCCCACGTGGCGGCCGGGATCTTCTCGGTGGCGTCGAACTTCTTGACCGCGTAACGCCACTTCAGGGCGTCGATCACGGAAGCGGGGGAGGTCGTGTTCATGGTCATGCCTTCGTCGGGGGCCGGGGAACTGACGTCGCGGCAGCCGATTCGCCGCGGGGAACGAGGGTAGCGAGCCGCACGACGATCGTCTCGGTCGGCGGCTCCTCGCCCACCCGCCACGCGGTGCCGCATTCGGGGCACCGTGAAGGCTCGGGCGCGGGTTCGGGTTCGAGCGGATAGCCGCAGGAGGGACATTCGCCGACGAGTCGCAGGCGGGCGAGGGACTCGCGGACCACCCGGCGACCCGCGGCGGCGACGCCGAGCGCGAGCGAGAAGCCGATGACCAGCAGCAGGGAGGCAAAGGGCGAGAAGAGGACCATGGCGACGATGAAGGGCCCGTTGAAGAGCGCCAACGTGACGAGGGCCGTCGGGATGAAGACGATCGCCGCCAAGGGCAGCAGCGGCCGCCAGAGGGACCCCACGCCCCGCCACCCCCCGCGCGTGAGGCCCCGCCACCATCGCACGCGGGCGGGCTTGCCGTCGTCGTCGGTCCAGGGGATGCGGATCACGTGCCCGTGGATTCGCTGGGGGTGGTCGGGAGGTTTCGCGGGACGAGTGAGGCGTGGCCGTCGGCCCCTCGCGGGGCCGTTCGCGAATGGGCGCTCTTCCACGAGTTCCCTCACCCGCGTTGCGGGTTCGGTCACTCGTGGCAACGCTCGTGGGCCCTTTGGGCCCTTGGTGCGGGCGTTCTGTGGTCCCGCAGGGACCGACGAACGTAGCGGCGGGTGAAACGAGCCCGCCTTGCGGGCGAGTTGAACCCGCCGTGACGAGTGGTGCGGAGCCCCGCCCCGCGAGGGGCGGACGAGCGTGGAGGCGTGGCCGTCGGCCCCTCGCGGGGCCGTTCGCGAACGGGCCTCTCGCCACGGGTTCTTCACCTCACCCGCTGCGCGGGTTCGGTTCGCCCGTGGCAACGCTCGAGGGCCCTTTGGGCCCTTGGTGCGGGTGTTCCGTGGTGACGGACGGATCGACGGTTGGCGAGACGGGTCACCGTCACTTGTTGCGAGAAGGCAACCACAACTCCGCCAGCACCATGAGCATCAGGAGGCCCGAGGTCGCGAAGTACGCCGCGCCGCCCGCGACGATCAAGGTCGCGAAGTCCGCGTGGTGACGCGTCAGCCACCAGCCGCCGATGTCGCACGCCAAGCCCAGTCCGTGCACGGCCAGGATCAGTCCTGTCAGCCCGCCCCGCCACCGCGTGCAGGCCGTCAGCAGCACCAACAGCATCGAGAGCGTCGCGAGGCTCACCGCGTGCGCGTGCGTCGAGGCGACCACCGCCTCGACCGAGTTGGGGCTCACGTCGCGCGACACCGCCACCGCCCGCACGTCGTCGAGGAACTCGAGGGGAAGCTTGCGGCCCTGCGAGTCGCTGGCGTTGCGGCCGTGGCACGACACGCAGTTGCGGGCGATGATCTCCGCCGGGGCGTCGTCGCCCAGGTCCGGGTTGTCGTAGTCCTCGGTGATCCTCGAGCCGTTGAGCCACTTGATCAGCGTGTCGCGGTCCTTGGCCGGGAGCGTCTCGGGGTGATTCCGCTCGAGGGCCACGAGCAGCGGGGCCCGCGTGCGGATGCCGTGGTACGTCCCCTTCACGTCGTCGAGACTCATCCCCTTCACCTGGTCGCGCCCGCTGGTCTTGATCTGCAGGTACGACGCCGACGCCGCGAAGCCGCCCGCCAGCACCAGGCACAGCAGGGTCAGGGCGAGGCGGTGCAGGGCACCGAGGGATCGAAGGCGGGGGAAGTCGGTCATGCGGGCGGCTCCTTCAACGGCGTCAGGGGCGGCTCAGGGGCGGCTCAGG
>JBBAVG010000139.1:0-2771 GCA_040397805.1 Phycisphaerales bacterium | reverse complement strand
GTTGCGGCGAGACGCCGCAACCCCCGGCTTTCAACGGGAATCGCTTCGCGATTGGAGCGTGCGTCGGTTGGCGCGCGACACACCGAAGGCGCCATGCGTTGTTCGGCGAGCGTCCGCCCGCGGGGTCGCCATCGGCCGCCTTCGGCCAACTGCTCACCGTCGCCCGCCGGAATTCCTCGCAAATGAACAACGGGGGTGCGGCAGACGCCGCGACCCCAGGTTTTGGGGCGACCGCCTCGGGTTTCACGCATGCACGCTTCGGGAGACAAGGCGTCGCGGCAGGGCGAACCGTCGCGCTCAGCAGCCGCCGGCCTCCCACGCGATGAAGAACGTGTTGATGTCGCCGCTGTCGACGCCGCCGTCGGCGTTGACGTCGCCGTCGCAGATGCCGGCTTCCCACGCGGCGAAGAAGGCGTTGATGTCGCCGCCGTCGATGCCGCCGTCCTGGTTGAAGTCGGCGGGACACTCGAGGCACTGGCACGTCGCGAGCGTGCCTGGGAGGGTCGTGGCCGTGCCGCAGGCGTTGGCGAGCCGGGCCCTCAGGCGGATCTGCGGCATGGCGGCCGTGCCGACAGGGTCCGCCGTCACCGTGAGCGTCGCGTCGGTGGTCCCGCTGACAACGCCCCATTCGACGCCATCGAGGAACAGCGAGCCTTCGTCGAGGTCGCGCCAGTCGTCGACGGCCAAGGGATCCTCGACCTGCCAGCGGATGGCGATGGGGGCGTCGCCGGCGACGTGCGCCTCGACCGGCACGGGCGTGCCGCGGCACGCCGTGACCATCGGGTCGACCACCGCGCCGATGCACGCCTCGACCCTGACGTCGTCGAGGGCGGGCCCGTACGGCCCGTCGGGGACGGTGCTGAAGAACTCGAGTTCGGTGACTTCGTCGGCGGCGACGAACTGCCACAGCCGGGCGGACCAGCGCATGTCGGTCGTCGACGTGCCGTTGCCGTCGAAGGAGAAGTTGTCGGAGACCTGCGAGCCGGCCCGCACCTTCATGGTCTTGACGGCGGGACCTCCCGCGGCGTTGGCCGCCATGGCGAACGTGACGACGTAGACGACGCCGGGCGACGTCGCGAGGGACTGCCGCAGGCCGCCCGTCGAGTTGCCGTTGAGGTCGAGACTGCGAGCGCCCGAGGCCGCCTGCCAGTAGCTGAGGATGTGGTCGATCGAGTTGCCGGTGACCTGCCAGTGGGGGAGCTCGAAGGAGCCGCCGTAGTGGGTGCCAAAGCCCCACGCGGGCGGACCGTCCTCGAAGTCGCCGTTGACGACGAGGTTCTGGGCCGAGGCGATGCCGCCGAGCGATGCCGCGAGGACGGCGGCGAGGAATCGACCCACGGAAGTCATTGCAGGTTGGCTCATGGTCTCCTCCGGGCGACGGATGCGAACGTGACATCGAACCCGGCGCATGGTACCTGCGTGCGGGGCGAGCCCGAAGGTCGTGCGGCACGATTGTGTCGCTCGTCGAGGCGAGCGAGTGGTTTATGGGACGTGCAGGTTCGAGCGGGTTTCCCGCCGGTTCGCCCCAAGGGTGCGGCGGTCGTGTGCGGTGGGTCGGCGAGGTTTCGCAAAAAGCGACACGCCCGGCGGAAGCCGGGCGTGTCGAGGGGAAGCTTCGTGAAGGAGCGACGAGATCAGTTGAAGCGGATCTTGTCGGTGCCCATGGCGTCGTGGGAGTCCATGCCGCCGCGGGTGGGGGTGTCGCCGCCGCGACGACGGTCGGAGCGGTTGGCGTTTTCGTCGCCGCCGGAGGTGCCCGAGCCGCCCGCCGCGCCGCCGGTGCTGTCGCCCCACTGGGCGCGCTTCAGCGAGAGGCCGATCTTGCGATCGGCGCGATCGACGCGGAGGATCTTGACGTCGATCTCGTCACCGGGCTTGACCACGTCCTGCGGGTTCTCGACCTTGTGGTCGGCGAGCTCGGAGATGTGGAGCAGACCCTCGAGCTCGGCCTCGAGCTCGACGAAGACGCCGAAGTTGGTGATCTTGGTGACCTGGCCGCGGACGACCATGCCGGGCTTGTAGTGCTCGGGGATGGCGTTGAGCCACGGATCCTCGTGCAGCTGCTTCATGCCCAGGCTGATGCGCTGCTTCTCGCGGTCGACCTCGAGGACGACGCACTTGACGGTGTCGCCCTTCTTGACGACCTCGTTGGGGTGCGTGACCTTCTTGGTCCAGGACATGTCCGAGATGTGGAGCAGGCCGTCGATGCCGGGCTCGATCTCGACGAACGCGCCGTAGTTGGCGAGGTTGCGGACCTTGCCCTCGATCATGGTGCCCGGGGGGTACTTGTCGCCCACGAGCTCCCAGGGGTTGACCTCCGTCTGCTTCATGCCCAGCGAGATCTCCTGCTTGTCCTTGTTGATCTCGAGGACGACGACATCGACCTCCTGGTTGGGCTGGACCATCTCCGACGGGTGGTTGACGCGGCGGGTCCAGGACATCTCGGAGATGTGGACCAGGCCCTCGATGCCGTCCTCGAGGCGGACGAACGCGCCGTAGGTCATGATGTTGACCACGCTGCCGCGGATGCGGGAGCCCACGGGGTACTTCTTCTCGATCTCGGCCCAGGGGCTGACCTCGCGCTGCTTGAGGCCCAGCGCGATCTTCTCCTTCTCCCGGTCGATGTTGAGGACGCGGACCTCGATCTTCTGGTCGATCTTGAGGAGCTCGCTGGGGTGGTTGATGCGGCTCCAGGACATGTCCGTGATGTGGAGCAGGCCGTCGATGCCGCCGAGATCCACGAACGCGCCGAAGTCGGCGATGTTCTTGAC
>JBBAVG010000138.1:2168-2803 GCA_040397805.1 Phycisphaerales bacterium | reverse complement strand
CCGCCCTCGAGATTGAAAGAGATGACGGCGACCTTCTCAGGCGCTTCGCCCACGATGGTGAGTCCTTTGATGGCCTTGAGGCGCTCGGTCGCCGCGGCGAGCAGGACCTGCTCATGCGCATGCGCGGCCTCCTGGATGGGCATCACGTACTCCAAGGCGACACCGAGGGCGATGGCGCCGGAGATGTCCGGCGTACCGGCTTCGAAACGCTCCGGGGCCTCGCGGAAAGTGGTCCCGGCGAAGTCGACCTTGCGGATCATGTCGCCACCGAACTGGTAAGGCGGCATGGCATCCAGCAACTCCGGACGGCCCCAGAGCACGCCGATGCCGGTCGGTCCGAAGGTCTTGTGACCGGAGAAGGCGTAGAAGTCGCAACCGAGCGCGGGGACGTCGACCTTGAAGTGCGCGGCGGACTGGCAGCCGTCGATGAGCACCACCGCTCCCGCGGCCTTGGCGAGACGGGTCATCTCGGCAGCGGGATTGACGGTGCCGAGGGCGTTGGAGACGTGCGCGAAGGCGACGACCTTGGTCCGAGAAGAAAGCAGCCCCTTGAAGGCCACGAGGTCGACCTCGCCGCGCGACGTGACGGGCGTGACGACGACCTTGGCGCCGGTGCGCTCGGCGATGACCTGCCA
>JBBAVG010000138.1:0-2152 GCA_040397805.1 Phycisphaerales bacterium | reverse complement strand
TGGCGTGGTGCTCGAGATGGGTGAGCAGGATCTCATCGCCGGCCTTGAGGTTGGCCCGACCCCAGCACTCGGCCACGAGGTTGATGCCCTCGGTGGCGCCGCGCACGAAGACGCAGCCCCGGGTGTCCTTGAGGCCGAGGAATTTCGCGACGGAACCGCGGGCGGCTTCGTAGGCGGTGGTGGCCTCCTCGCTCAGGAGGTGGACGCCGCGGTGGACGTTGGCGTTCTGCTCGGAGTAATAGCGCTCGAGGGCCTGGATGACGACCGACGGCTTCTGGGAAGTGGCCGCGTTATCGAGGTAGGTGAGCGGACGGCCGCGCACGGATCGTCCCAGGATCGGGAAGTCCTTGCGGCAGGCGGCGACATCGAACGCGGGCATAGGGCCGAACGTAGGAGGACCGGGGCGGGGCGCAACCGGGAAGCGAACCTCAGGGCGCCGGCGGCAGGCGCACGGCCTTGCGGATATACGCGGGCACGTCGACGTCCTGACCGTCGATGAAAGTCATCGGCGTGCCGCCGAACAGGCCGCGGCGCATCGATTCCTCCGTCGCGAACTCGAAGATCGGCTGCGCGGGGTCCTCGCCCTTGCCGCCCTTCTTGGCCTTGGCGGGGGGCTTGGGCGCGGGCAGCGAAGCGCCGAGCACCGAGACTTCGATGCGGTCGCCGAGCGCGGGCTCGACGCGGGCACAGAGGATCGTGGAGGTCTCGCCGCCGAAACGCGCGCGGACCGCGGCGACCGCTTCGAAGGCCTCGGTCGAGGTCATCGCGGGACCGCCGGCGACGTGCACGAAAAGCGAGGCGACCTTGGCCACGGCGCCGGGCGCGTGCGCCAGCGGGCACTCGATGGCGGCGCGCGCGGCCTTCATCGCGGCGCCTTCGCCCTCGCCCACGCCGAAGGCGAAGAGCGTCGGCGAACCGGGCGTCGAGAGCAGCGAGCGCAACGCGGAAGGATCGACGGCGATGAGCGCGCCGGGCGCGAACGCGCTGGCGAGACCGCGCAGGGCTCCGCCCACCCAGGCATCGGCCGCGGCGAAAGATTCCGACAACGGGGCGTCGGGCGCCACCTGCTGGAGAAGTAGGTCGTTGTGCACCACGACGAGTCCGTGGCACTTCTGGCCGATCTTGACGGCGGCTTCGTTGGCCTGACGCATCCGGCGTTCGCCTTCGTGCGAGAAAGGCATCGTCGCGAAGGCGAGCACGGTGGCGCCCGTCTCGGCCGCGAAGCCGGCGACGGTCGCGGCGGCGCCGCTGCCCGTGCCACCACCGAGGCCAGTCACGAGGACGACGACCGGCACGCCGGTGAAGAGCCGACGTAGGGCCGGCTCCTCCGCTTCGGCGGAAGCCAGGCCGAGGGCGGCCTCGCCGCCGGTGCCCATCCCGCGCGTCTGCGCGCGGCCGAGCTGCAGGCTCGCGCCGGGCCCGCCGGCGGCCAAGGCACGCGCGTCGGTGTCGAACAGGGCCACGGAGACCTCGGCGGGGAGCTGGGCCGAGAGCCGGGTGACCATGGCGCAGCCCGCGCCGCCGAGGCCGACCAGCAGGATGGAAGCGGGCGTGGCCATCTCAGAGGCGGAAGAGCGCCTTGACCTGGGCGAGGAAGCCGCGCGGACGGACGACCGCCGGCGGGGCGTCGGCCAAGGCCGCGGTCATGAGGCCGACGACGCCCGCGTACTCCGGCTTGCGCAGCGATTCGTTCTCGAAGTCCGGCACGCCGACGCGAGCCGAGACGCCGGTGACGAGCTGGACCGCCTCCGCCGCATCGGCGAGGTTGGCCGAACCGCCGGTGAGGATCACGCCCGAGGGGATCATGTTCTGATCGAGGCGCACGGCATGGCCGGGGAAGATCTGCTCGAGGCGACGGAGCACGTCCTTGCGGACGAACTCGATCGTCTCCTGGTAACGGAGCGAAAGCACCTGGGTGATCGTGCCACGGTTGAACTGCTGGTCGCCCACGCCTTTGTCGCCGTCCTTCCAGATGGTCTGGTTGACGTCGGTCTCGCGATGGAGCGCCGAGCCGAAGCGCTGCTTGAGGTCCTCGGCCGTCTCACGGCTGATGCGCAGCGCGACGCTGAGGTCGTTGGTGAGGTGCTCGCCGCCCACGGGGATCGAGCCCGCGCAGAGGATGTGCTCCTTGTAGTAGAGGATCCAGTCGGTC
>JBBAVG010000137.1:0-2851 GCA_040397805.1 Phycisphaerales bacterium | reverse complement strand
ACATGAACACCCACGAGGGCGGCACCATCCCCGCCGAGAACCTCGTCAACTACAACGCCGACCGCGTGAAGACGCTCGGCGAGTCCGTCCTAGGGCTGACCCTCGCTTGCGCGCAGTGCCACGACCACAAGTTCGACCCGATCAGCCAGAAGGACTACTTCCGAATCTTCGCTTATTTCAACACCCTCGACGATCGCCCCACCGATGGTAACGCCGGCGTGAACTCGCTTCCTTCGGCGCTACGCAAGACCGTCCTGAAGACGGATGAGCTCCCCGCCCTGCGCGAACGTATCATCGCACTCAACCGACGGCTCCAAGAACCGGACCCGAAGGTCCTCGCGCTCTGGGAACGCACCCAAAAACAGCGGCAAGCCGACCGGAAACTCGGCCTCAAACTCATCCCGGTCAAACTACTCAAGATCTCCACGCCCAATAGCGGCGGCGGCTTCACCGTCGAAGGCAATAAGTTCAAAGGCACCACCAAGACCGCGTACGATATCCTCGGCGAAACCCCGCAGTCCGAGGCCCCCATCGCCGGACTGCGCCTCGTCTTCCCCGACACGCTCGCCGCCCCGAAGCCGACCAAGGCCGCGAAAGCCGCCAAGGGGGCGCCGAACGCACCTAAACCCCCGGATGAATTCGCCGGACGCTTCGTGCTCACCGCCGTCGACGTCACCGCCGACAAGATCGCCAGCGACCAGGTGAACATCCATCGCCTCCAGAAGTTCAGTCGCATCACCGCCGACGCCTGGACCGAGGACTATCCGGCCAAGGACGTGCGCGCCTTCAACGTGCTCAACCAAGGCTGGTCGCCGCCGCCGGCCAGCGGGACGCACCACCTCACGTTGACTTTCGCCACGCCGATCTCCGCGAAAGAACAGCCCTACCTCACCACCCAGATCTATTTCGGAAACAAGATGGGCGGCGCTCCCAGCGAGGGCGAACTCTTCGCCTTCACCGGACACGACGACGGCACCGACCTGCCGGAGTTCGTCCTGCGCATCCTGGCGACCAAGCCGGCGGAACGCACCGCCGAGCAGCAGCAGTCCCTGTGGGCCTATTGCGCCAAGCACTCCGATGAGATGAAAGGCGTGCGGACCGATCTGGCCAACGCCCACGAGCGCGCCCACGGCCTCACGGAACCCCAGTCGACGATGGTGATGAACCTCTCCGCCAAACCACGTGAGACCTTCATCCTGAATCGCGGCGACTACTCCCAACCCACGGTGAAGGTCGAAGCCGGCACGCCCGCCCAACTGCCCGCGCCGCCCGTCGGAGCCCCCGCCAATCGTCTCGGGCTCGCGCAGTGGCTCGTCATGAAGGAAAACCCGCTCACCGCCCGGGTCGCCGTCAACCGCGTCTGGAAACTCCTCTTCGGCACCGGCATCGTGACGACCGCCGCGGACTTCGGCTTCCAAGGCGAGTGGCCCAGCCACCCCGAGCTGCTCGACACCCTCTCGGTCGATTTCGTCGATTCAGGATGGAACCTCAAGGGACTCATCAGGCAGATCGTGACCTCGTCGACCTATCGCCAGACTTCGCAAACGTCGGCCGAGCTCTTGGAAAAGGATCCGGCCAATCGCCTCCTCTCCCGCGGCCCGCGCTTCCGCCTCCAGGCGGAACTCATCCGCGACCAGGCGCTACAGGCCGGCGGCCTGCTCGTCCCCCAGCTCGGCGGCCCGAGCGTCAACCCTTACTCGCCCTTCGACCTCTGGCGTGAAGTCAGCCACTACGGCAGCTCGCCGGCGACCTCCCAGGTGTTCGTGCAGGATCACGGCGAGAAGCTTTACCGCAGGTCGATGTATACTTATTGGAAACGCACGGCCCCGCCGGCCAACATGGTCACGTTCGATGCGCCCAACCGGGAGGTCTGCACCATCAGCCGTAGCAACACGACGACCCCGCTGCAGGCTCTCGTCACCTTGAACGACGTCCAGTTCGTCGAGGCCGCCCGCGGTTTCGCCCAACGCATCATCCATCACGGCGCCGATGACTCCGCCCGCATCCGTTGGGCCTTCCTGGAGTCGGTCTCACGTCCGCCTTCCGCCACGGAACTGGCGCTCATCGTCAAGGCCCTCGCCCGCGAACGAACCCGCTATGCCGCGGACCACGAGCGCGCCCTGAAAGTCCTCAGCCCAGGCGAATCCCCGCGCGATACCACGATCCCGGCAGCGGAGCACGCCGCTTGGATGCAAGTAGCCACCCTGATCTTGAATCTCAGCGAAACCGTGACTCGCAACTAAAGCCATGCATCCCCAACACGAGTTTCAGAACCATCTCACGCGCCGCACCTTCATCGGCCAATCCGCCCGCGGGGTCGGCGGACTGGCCCTCGGCTCGATGCTTTTCCCCGAGCTCCTGGCCGCCGGCCCGAAGACCCGCGAAGGCGGACTGGCGGGCCTTCCGCACTTCGCCCCCAAGGCGAAGCGGGTCCTCTGCCTGTTCCAGTCCGGCGGCATGTCCCACGTCGATCTCTTCGACGACAAACCCGCCTTGCACGACTTCGCGGGCAAAGACCTGCCTCCTTCGATCAAAGGCACGCAGCGCCTCACCGGCATGACTTCCGGACAGAAGGGCTACCCGGTCCGCCCCCCGCTCATGGACGGCAAGGCCTGCGGCAAGCATGGGACCTGGATCAGCAACCTCATCCCGCACATCCAGACCATCGCGGATGACATCTGCATCATCAAGACCCTGAACACCGAGGCGATCAACCATGACCCGGCGATCACATTCCTGAACACCGGCAACCAACAGCCCGGCTATGCCAGCATGGGCGCCTGGGCCAGCTATGGGCTCGGCACCGAGAACGCCAACCTTCCGGCGTTCATCGCGATGGTCTCGCAAGGGA
>JBBAVG010000136.1:0-2884 GCA_040397805.1 Phycisphaerales bacterium | reverse complement strand
ACTCCTCGACGGGCACGACCTCGAACCTGCGGCGGAGGGGCATCGCGGTCTGGTGCGTGCGGACGTAGGGGGACACGACGATCATGCCGGGCCGGAAGGGCCAGGCCTGCGCGAACGCGGCGGCTTGTTCGACGCCCAGCGGCGAGAGCACCACGGCCTTGTTGGCGTCGGAGCGGCCGCCGGCGTTGGCGGTGCTCTGTGCGTGCCGAACCCAGTAGACCTCTCGCATGGCGTCGGAGCGTAGTGGGCGGTCCGGGGGCGGGACGGGGGGTCGCCGGGGGGACGCCAAGGTGGTTTGTTCGCGTTTGGTCAGCATGGGGGCGAACAATCTTCAACGAAGTTCGTAGGACGTGCGGTACCGAAACGGAGGAAGGGGGACCGATAGAGAACGGTCGGGCTATGCTTCACGGCACCCGGTGGGCGCGATGGTGGGGCGCGGGTGCGGTTGTTCGTCAGGTGTTCGCGAGGGCACGATGACGGGTTGTTGGTGAATGACGCCGCGGCGTTTCGGCTTCCGGGGTTTCCGGGTGGCGGGGCGTGGCGGCAAGGAACCATCGGTGCGGCGATGTTGCCCGCGAGTCGGTCGGGCCCTGGTGTTCAGGGCGTCGAGCGGTTCGCAGTCGGCCCGCCGGGCATCGGAAGAACACGGCCGCGACGGCCGACCCCCGCCTCCGAGGCGACGTGGCGCAGGGCGTCACCGCTTGGGCGAATCGAGGGACCCGTCGCCGCCGGCCGGGCGAGCACCCGGCGCGACGATCGCGAGCGGCTTCCTGCCGCGCGAGCGTCGCGTCAGCGGGGCGCAAAGTCCGGGCGACGATCAGGCCCCGCTCGAGGAGCGGGGCGGGATCGGGATCGAGTCCTTCCATGCCGGCATCGATGACGAGGGCGTTTCGCGAACGGCGAGGCGTCCGGTCAAGTCGCGTGATGACGCGCGGAAGGAACGAACGATGCCAGAGACCCAGATGCTGATCAACTACGTCCCCGGCGAGGAGTGCCGGGTGGCGATCGTGGAGGACGGCCGCCTCGAGGAGCTGTACCACGAGAAGTTCGCCTCGGCGAGCCGCGTGGGCAACATCTACGTGGGCAAGGTGATGAACGTGGAGCCCGCCATCCAGGCGGCGTTCGTCGACTTCGGCCTTGGCGAGAACGGCTTCCTGCACATCACGGACCTGCACCCGCGATACTTCCCGGGCGAGGGCGAGGAGACCACGGAGCGCGTGGGGCTCAAGACCCCGCGCCGCGAGCGGCCGCTGATCCAGCAGGCGCTGCGTCGCGGCGACGAGGTGATCGTGCAGGTGCTCAAGGAGGGCGTGGGCACGAAGGGCCCGACGCTGACGAGCTACCTGTCGATTCCCGGCCGGTTCCTCGTGATGATGCCCTACATGGACAAGGTGGGGGTCTCGCGCAAGGTGGAGGACGAGGAGCAGCGTCGCGAGATGCGGCAGATCCTCGACCAGCTCGAGCTGCCCGAGGGCTTCGGCTTCATCCTCCGCACGGCGGGGATGGACCGCACCAAGACCGACCTCAAGCGCGACCTCGCGTACCTGCAGCGGCTGTGGAAGGACATGGAGCGTCGCAAGAGCGCGGGCGGCAAGCCGCGGCTGCTCTACAGCGAGAGCGACCTGCTCGTGCGTTCGCTCCGCGACATGCTCACCAACGACATCTCCGAGGTCATCATCGACCACGAGGTGGCGGTGCAGCGGGCGTCGCGCTTCATGAAGATCGTCGCGCCCCGGGGCACCACCAAGCTGCTGCAGTACCCCGGCAAGAGCCCCATCTTCCACGCCTTCAACATCGAGCGCGAGATCGCGCTCATCCACGCCCGCGAGGTGCCCCTGCCCAGCGGCGGGCGGCTGGTGATCGACCAGACCGAGGCGCTCGTGGCCATCGACGTCAACAGCGGCAAGAGCCGCGAGAGCCGCGACGCCGAGACCAACGCCTACCAGACCAACATCGAGGCCGTCGACGAGATCTGCCGCCAGTTGCGACTCCGCGACATGGGCGGCATCGTCATCAACGACCTCATCGACATGCGTCGCGGCGAGCACCGCAAGGACATCGAGAACCGCTTCAAGGAGCGGATGAAGCGCGACCGCGCCAAGACGACGGTGCTGCAGATCTCGGAGTTCGGCATCCTCGAGATGACGCGCCAGCGCATGCGGCCCAGTCACGAGAGCACGCACTTCACCGACTGCCCGACCTGTCGCGGCCGAGGCCTGGTGCAGAAGCCCGACTCGGTGGCCGTCGACGCGCTCCGCGACCTCGCGGCCGTGCTCGACGTGCCCCGCGTGCACAAGGTCGAACTGGCCGTCTCGGCCCGCGTCGCCGGCGACCTGCTCAGCCACAAGCGCCAGTTGCTCGGCCGCATCGAGCGTCACTACGGCAAGCATGTCGACGTGCGGGTGAGCGAATCGCTTCCCGTCGATCGCGTCTCGTTCTACGCGTACGACGAGCACGGCGCGGACATCGACCTCACCAACCTGCCCCAGCCCAAGAAGCCCAAGGACCTCGTCGAGATCGAGGCCGCGGTCAAGGCCACCGAGGAGGATTGGACCGCCAACCCCGACGAGGAGCGCCGCCAGCTGCTCGAGGCCGACTCCGCCGCCGAGGAGAGCCTCGTCAAGGAGGACGTCGACGTTCACCCCATCGAGATCGACGAGGGCGACATCATCGACGAGGACTGGCCCTCGATGGACGGTGGCTCCAACAAGGCCAACCGCTCGGGCCGTCGCGGACGCGGCGGGCGTGGCGGCGGTCAGGGTGGGCAAGGTGGTCAGGGTGGCCAAGGCGGCCAGGGTGGTCGCGGCGGCCGCGGCGGTCGAGATGGCGAGCAGCGAAGGGATCAGCCCCGTCGCGGCGAGTCGCAAGGTCGTGGCGGTGAACA
>JBBAVG010000135.1:0-2950 GCA_040397805.1 Phycisphaerales bacterium | reverse complement strand
TACCCAGGGCTCGCCCGCAAAGCCGGGCAGCGCCCTGGGCTACCTGCCGGTTCGCTCGCAGAGCGGGCTTCGGAAGGGGCTTGGCCCTGATTCGCACATGCCAGCCCGCTTCGGGCTGACACACCCGCCCGTACCCTCCCCCTCCCCATGCTCCGCACCGCCGACCTCGACTACGACCTCCCCCCCGGCGCGGTCGCCACCACACCCGCCGAACCCCGCGACGCCGCGAAACTCCTCGTCATCTCCCGCACCGACGAACGCATGGTCGAGCACGCCACCGTCGCCGACCTCCCTTCATTCCTCCGCCGCCACGATCGCCTCGTCCTCAACACCACCAAGGTCCTCGCCGCCCGCCTCGAAGGCCACCGCACCGACACCCCCGGCAAGGTCGGCGGCCTCTACCTCGGCCCAGGCGACACCCCCGGCAAACGCGCGTGGCACGCCATGCTCACCGCCAAGTCCCTCCGCGAGGGCATTCGCGTCCGCTTCGAACACGCCCAAGCCGCGATCGAGGCCACGCTCGTCCACCGCCTCGCCGACCAACCCGGTGCATGGCTCCTGGAACTCCACCTCCCCGCCTCCCTCGACCCCGCCACGCCCGACGATCGCCTCCTCGACCTCGTCGGCCACACGCCCCTGCCCCCGTACATCATGAAGGCCCGCCGCGACTCGGGCATGGAACGCGAGGTCGCCTCCGATCACGACCGATACCAAACCGTCTACGCGGAGCAGGCCGGCTCCGTCGCCGCACCCACCGCCGGGCTCCACCTCACGCCCGCCCTCTTTGGCCGTCTCGACGCCATGGGCGTCCACCGCTCCGACGTCCTCCTCCACGTCGGCACCGGCACCTTCAAGCCCGTCGAATCCGAGTTCGTCGAGGATCACCCCATGCACACCGAGTGGTGCGCCATCACCCGCCGCGTCGTCGACGACCTGCTCGCCACCCGTGCCGCGGGCGGTCGCGTCCTCGCCGTGGGCACCACCAGCGTCCGCACCCTCGAGTCCTTCGCCCGCCTGACGCCTCCCATCCCGCCCGGCGCGGACCACGCCTCCCTCGACACCCGCCTGCTCATCACGCCCGGCTTCGACTTCCGCTGGACCGACGCCCTGCTCACCAACTTCCACCTCCCCAAGAGCACCCTCCTCGCCCTCGTCGGCGCGTTCCTCGAGGGCGGTCTCCCCCGCCTCAAGGCCCTCTACGCCCTTGCCCTCGCCCGCCACTACCGCTTCTTCAGCTACGGCGACGCCATGCTCATCCTCCCCTGAAACGCACCGCGAAACGACCCCTCCCCCCGCCCGCGGCGTACCATCTCGACCCATCGGAGGACTCCGCAGGCATGGATCTATCCGAACTCGTCGCCGGGCTCGACGTGTCCTTGGCCGCCAACCGCGGCGGCACCTGTCGCGTGTGCGATATCACCGAAGACAGCCGCACCGCCGTCCCCGGCTCTCTCTTCATCGCCCGCAAGGGCCTCAAGGCCGACGGCAAACGCTACATCCAGGACGCCGCCAACGCCGGTGCGGTCGCCGTCCTCACCGACGACCCCGACCTCACCGCCCCCGAAGGCTTCCGCCTCCCCATCCTCTTCGCCGCCAACGTCCCGCTCGTCTCCGCCTTGCTGGCCGAGCGGTTCTACGGACACCCCACCCGCTCCCTCAAGCTCAGCGGCGTCACGGGCACCAATGGCAAGTCCACCATCACGTACCTCATCCACCAGTTGATGAACCACGCGGGTCACCGCTGCGGCCTCATCGGCACCGTGCTCGTCGACGACGGCACCGAGGTCGCCCGCGCCTCCATGACCACCCCGCCGGCGCTCGAACTCTCCCGCACCTTCGCCGTGATGAAGGAAGCGGGTTGCTGCGCCGCCTCCATCGAGGTCTCCAGCCACGCCCTCGATCAACACCGCGCCGACGCCTTGGCCTTCGATGTCGCCGTCTTCACCAACCTCACCGGCGATCACCTCGATTACCACAAGACGATGGACAACTACGCCGCGGCCAAGGCCCGGCTCTTCGAGTTGCTCCCCGCCGGCGGAACCGCCATCGTCAACGCCGACGACCCGTGGACGCCCCGCATGGTCCGCGATTGCAAGGCCCGCGTGTGGAAGTGCGCCCTCAATGCGGCGCCCAACGAGGCCGACCCTGCGGGCCCCGATGAATGTCGCGCCACCGTCATCGAGGAGACCATGCAAGGCATGCTCCTCGCCATGGAAGGTCCGTGGGGCGTCATCGAGGCCAACGTCCCGCTCATCGGCCGCTACAACGCGATGAACGTGCTGCAAGCCGCCGCGGCGTGCTTCGCCAAGGGCCTCACCCGCGAACAGCTCTGCGCCGGCCTCCCAGAACTCAAGGCTCCGCCCGGCCGCCTCGAGAAGGTCAGCCGCGACGACGCCGACGACGTCACCGTCTTCGTCGATTACGCCCACAGCGACGATTCGCTGGGCAACTGCTTGGCGTCGGTGGCCAAGGTCATTCCCGGCCGCATGCACGGCGGCGGCATGCTTCGCCACGCCGCGGGCACGCACCGCGCTTCGCCATTGCCCCCGCGACTCGGCGGCGGCCCCGCCACGGGCCGCCTGTGGGTCGTCTTCGGTTGTGGCGGCAACAAGGACACCACCAAACGCCCTCGCATGGGCGCGGCCGCGATCTCGCACGCCGACATGGTGGTGGTCACCAGTGACAATCCTCGCTCCGAGCGTCCGAGCGACATCATCGATCAGATCCTGGCGGGCATCCCGCAGGACCAACGCGATCGCGTGACGGTGCAAGCCGACCGCGGCCGCGCGATTCGGCACGCCATCGAGCACGCCGCCGCGGGCGACGTGGTCGTGCTGGCGGGCAAGGGGCACGAGAACGAGCAGGTGGTCGCCGGCCCCGGCGGCGACCTGATGCGCGTTCATTTTGACGACGCCCAGCAGGCCCACGCCGCCCTCGACTCGCGACGGGC
>JBBAVG010000134.1:0-3009 GCA_040397805.1 Phycisphaerales bacterium | reverse complement strand
CCTCCACCCGCCGCATGGTCGTCACGGGCGGAGCCGGCTTTGCGCTCTTCCGCTTCCGTGACGCCTGGGAACTCAGCGACACGCCCATCATCCTCTCCCAACCCGTCAACGCCTACTCCTGCACCGGCGGCGGCGCAGCCTCCTTCACGCTCGTCGCCGGCGGTTCCGGCTCCCTGACCTACCAGTGGCGACGCGACGGCGTCAACATCCCCGACGCCACCGCCGCCACCTATGACATCCCCGCCGTCACCAGCACCGACGTCGGCGTCTACGACTGCATCGTCTCCAACGCCTGCGGCAGCACCACTTCCACCACCGCCTCCCTCTCGGTCTCCGTCCCGCCCGTCTTCACCACCATGCCCGTCTCGCAGACGGCATGCCCCGATTCCACCGTCACCTTCTCCGCCCTCGCCTCGGGCCTTCCCGCGCCCATGCTCCAGTGGCGTCGTAACGGCGTCGTCATCCCCGGCGAGGTCAACGCGACCTTGACGGTGACCGCCTCCGCCGCCGCCACCGGGTTCTACGACTGCGTGGCCACCAACCCCTGCCAGAGCATCGCCAGCGATGCCGCCACGCTCTCGCTCCACGTGCCTCCGGCCTTCACCTCCATCCCGGCGTCCGCCGAGGTCTGCCCCGGACAGACGGTCCGGTTCACCGCCGGAGCGTCGGGTTCGCCCTCGCCCACCTTCCAGTGGCGTCGCAACGGCGTCGACCTCCCGGGCGCCAACGCCGAGGTGCTTGAACTCGTCGGCCTCTCCGCGGCTGATGCCGCCAGCTACGACTGCGTGATCTCCAACCTCTGTGCCAGCGTCACGTCGCCGGCCGCCGCGTTGGTCGTCACCACGCCCGTCTCGATCGCCGCGGGGCCCGAGTCCGCCAGTCGCTGCGCGGGCGAGCCCGTCACCTTCAGCGTCACGCCCGGCGGCTCCGCGCCCTTCACCTACCAGTGGCGATTCAACGGCAACCCCATCGCCGGTGCCGTCGCCGCCACCTACGCCCCGACCACGATTCCTGCCGCCGCGGGCCTCTACGACTGCGTCGTCTCCAACGCCTGCGGCAGCGTCACCAGTGCCGCCGCCACGTTGACCGTCGACACCCTTCCTGTCATCGCGACCAACCCCTCGCCCGTCGCAACCTGCCCGGGCGAACCCGTCACCCTCTCCGTCGCCGCCACCGGCGCGGGCCCCATCACGTTCCAGTGGCGTCGCAACGGCGTGCCGCTGGATGGCGCCGTCGCCGCCACGCTCCTTATCGCTCAGGCCGCTCCGGGCGATGCCGGTTCGTACGACTGCATCGCCACCAACCGCTGCGGCTCGACCACGTCGTCCGCCGCGGTCGTCACGGTCAATGCCGCACCCGTCATCACCTCCTCGCCCGCCCCTTCGTCGATCTGCCTGGATCAATCCGTGCAGTTCGCCGTCTCGGTGACCGGGGCTCCCGCACCCACCTTCGCGTGGAAGCGCAACGGCGCGATCATTCCCGGCGCCACCGGCCCATCGTTCGCCATCGCGGCCGCCTCCGAAGCCGACGCCGGCGAGTACGTCTGCATCGCCACCAACACCTGCGGCAGCGCGACCAGCACGGCCGCCATGCTGACCGTCCGTCGGCCCGTCACCGTCACCACCCACCCCGTCCCCGCCTCCGCATGCGATGGAACCACCGCGACCTTCTCCGTCGCGGCCTCCGGCACCGCGCCGCTCACCTACCAGTGGCGTCGCAACGCCAGCCCGCTGAGCGGCCAGACCGCCGCCACGCTGCAACTCGCAGCATCGGCCTTAGTCGCCGGCGTCTACGACTGCATCATCTCCAACGCCTGCGGCTCGGTCACCAGTTCGCCCGCCACGCTTTCCATCGAGTCCTCGCCAGTCATCTCCACCAATCCCATCGCGACCGGCTCCTGCCTCGGCCAGCCCGCCTCCTTCAGCGTCGCGGCCACGGGCTCACAGCCGCTCACCTTCCAGTGGCGACGCGGCGGCGTGCCCATCGCGGGCGCGACCCAGTCCACGTTCCTCATCGCTTCGGTCACCGAGACCGATGGTGCGGCGTATGACTGCGTGGTGACCAACCGCTGCGGCTCGGCCACCTCCTCGGCCGCGCTCCTGACCGTGCTCCGCTCGGCGACCATCACCTCGCAGCCCGCGCCAGTGCCGCTCATCCTCGGCAACACCGCCACCTTCACCGTGGGCGTCTCCGAGGGCGTCGCGCCCACCTTCCAGTGGCGCAAGGGCGGCGTCAACCTCGTCAACGGGGGCCGGATCTCCGGCGCGACCTCGCCGCAACTGGTCATCGCCTCCATCGTCGCGGCTGACGAGGGAACGTACGACTGCGTCGTGACCGACCGCTGTGCGACGGTCACCAGCGTGGCCGCGCCCCTCACGTGTCGCCCGGTCTTCACCCAGCAACCCGTCGGCGGCGACTACCCCGCCCGCGTAAGCGTGCAGTTGTCCGCCTCCGTCGCCGCCTCCGGCACGGTCACCTATCGCTGGCGAAAGGACGGCCTCAACATCTTCAACTCGCCCATCTACTCGGGCGCGACGACTCCCACGCTCACCATCAACTCGACCGACCCCAGCCAGTCGGGCGACTACGTCCTTGCCGCCACCAAGTCCTGCGGCACCACCCTCAGCAACATCGCCACCGTCACCTTCACCTGCCTCGCCGACTTCAACCTCGACGGCGGCGTCGACGGCACCGACATCGAGGAGTTCATGCTCGCCTGGGAGCAAGGCTCGGAATTGGCCGACGCCAACATGGACGGCGGCATCGACGGCACCGACGTCGAGGCCTTCGTCGCCGCATGGGAGGCCGGCTGCTGATCGACCAGGCGTGCACTTCGGCCGCCCCTCACGGGGGCGGCATGCGCACCGCTCGCCGCACGGCGGGTTCAACTCACCCGCGTTGCGGGTTCGTTTCACCCGCCGCTACGTTCGTCGGTCCCTCCGGGACCAAGACATGCCCACACCAAGGGCCCGCAAGGGCCCACGAGCGTTGCCACGAGTGACCGAACCC
>JBBAVG010000133.1:0-3028 GCA_040397805.1 Phycisphaerales bacterium | reverse complement strand
ACTCCAGCCCGACATCGTGCTGCTCGACGTCGAACTGCCGGGGATCGACGCCTTCGAGGCCGCCGATCGCCTCCGACACGCCGACCCCACGCGACGATTCGCCTTCCTCAGCGGCCACCTTCGATCGGGCAGCATCGCGGCCGCCGCGAGATCCGGCGCGTGGGGGTACTTCGCGAAAGTCGATCCCCCGCCCTCCCTCGTGTCGGGCCTGCTCGAGATCGCCCGAGGCCGTCCGGGCTCGTTCGTCGCCGGCCCCAGCGTGCGAGGCCTCGTCCTCGCGGCCGAGGACGGACGGCCTTCGGTCGATCACCGTGACCACCCCCTCACGCGTCTGGGACTGCTGACGGTCCGGGAACTCGATGTGCTGCGGCTCATCGGGAAGGGTCGTTCGCGTTGCGAGATCGCCTCCGAGTTGGCCCGCAGCCCCAAGACGATCGACGGCCACCAGGAACGGATGATGAAGAAGCTCGGCATCGCCACGCGGAACGAACTCATGCGATTCTCCATCCGCGAGGGGCTCGCCGAGGCCTGAAGTCGCGCCATGTTGCTTTTCGGCAACATCGGGGAAAGTGCCCGTCACCTCGGGCCGATGACCTCGGCATGAGCACGCCCGGAGACGAGTCGCGGCAGGGACCCAATCCGCCGCCGTCGCGCAGGGTTCCCCGGACCAAGGTGCCCTCGGCCTTCTTCCCCTCGCCCGAGGGAACGTACATCACCGTCGACAAGCTGGCCCGCCTGCTCGACCAGATCGCCGACGTGCTCGGCGATTCGATGACGAGCCTGGGCAAGGCCACGGCGGCGTTGGCGCAGCACTCCAAGTCGCTCGGCGAAGACACCTCGCGTCGCATCCACGACGAACTGACCCGCACCGCGGCCAGCATCGAGCGGGTCTGCGAGATGGCCCACGGCGCAATGCAGAATCGCTCGCTGGCCTTGGGATCGCCCTTGCTGAGCCGGGCCCGCCCGATCACCATCCGCGAAGCCGTCGAGCATGCCGCCGAACTGCTCCGTCCGGTGCTGGACCGCCAGGAGATCGACCTCAAGATCCAGATCCCCGACGACGTGGCCTCGACGCCGGCGGGTCCGCTCTACACGGTGATCCTCAACGCCCTGCAGAACGCCATCGAGTCGATCGAGCGTCGGCGGGGTCCCGGGGCGGTCACGGTCTCGGTTCGCAAGGACGCCCCCCCACGCACGGGCGGGTATGGACGCGACGCTCGGGAATGGCAGACGCTGGAAGTGCTCGACGACGGCGAGGGCCCTCCCCAGACGCACGAACCTGCGCGGGTCTTCGACCTGGGGTTCAGCACCAAGCCGCGGGGCACCGGCGTCGGTCTGGCCGTCGCCCGCAGCGTGGTCCAAAGCATGGGCGGCACCATCGAACTGGTGACCAACAACACCCGGGCCCCGGTTGGCAAGCGAGGCGCCGTGCTCCGCGCCTGCTACCCCGCGCCCGACTCGTTCCTGAACATCCGGCTCGGCGGCGTCGCCTGATCGGCGGCCGAGGAACCCGCACATGGGGCAGTCACTCCCCACAACCCGGCACCCATCGGGCGATCGCGAAGAGGCCTTCGAATCGCCGCACCTCTTGATCGTCGACGACGATCCGGCGGTGAGCCGTTCGCTCGCCGACTTCTGCGCCGCGAGGGACTGGAAGGCGACGACGGCCCGTACGGCCGACGACGCGCTGCTGGCCATCGACGCGGCCGACGCCGGCGATCACCCCGTGGACATCGTCCTCAGCGACGTGTCGCTGCCGGGCATGGACGGGTTCGAACTCCTCGGACGCCTCACGCGAGAACGCAAGGGCGTGGCGGTCATCCTCATGACCGGGTACGGCTCGATCGACTCGGCGGTGGCCGCGCTCCGCAGCGGCGCGGCCGACTATCTCACCCGCCCGATCGTCGAGGACGAACTGCTCCAGGCGGTGGCTCGCGCCATGCGTCAGCGGTCGCTGCTCCGCGAAAACCGCTCGCTCCGCATGCGGGCCGCCGCGGGGGACCTGGGCCACATCGTCGGCAGCGATCCGCGGATGATCCGCGTCTTCGAGATCATCCGCGCGGTCTCCCCCGGACGCACCACCGTGCTCATGTCCGGCGAGAGCGGCACCGGCAAGAGCATGATCGCGCACGCGATCCACTCGCTGAGCACCCGCCGCGACAAGCCCTACGTCGAACTCTCCTGCGGCAGCATTCCCGAGACGCTCCTCGAGTCGGAACTCTTCGGGCACGTCAAGGGCGCGTTCACCGGCGCGCACGCCGACAAGGCGGGCCGGTTCCTGGCCGCCAACGGCGGAACGATCTTCCTGGACGAGATCAACTCGGCCTCGCCGGGCATGCAGCTCAAGCTGCTCCGCGTGCTGCAGGAGCGCAAGTTCGAGCCGGTGGGCTCCACGCAGACGATCGAGGTGGACGTCCGCGTGGTGCTGGCGAGCAACCAGCCCCTCGAGACGCTCGTGGCGACGGGCCAGTTCCGCCAAGACCTGTACTATCGCATCAACGTCGTGAAGATCGAGTTGCCGCCGCTGCGGGAGCGTGCAGCGGACATCCCGGGTCTGGCGATGCACTTCCTCGACAAGCACGCGGCCGAGTTGCGTCGGCAGATCATCGGGTTCTCGCCCGAGGTGATGCGGCTGCTCGAGCGGTACGCCTTTCCCGGCAACATCCGCGAGTTGTCGAACATCGTGGAGCGTGCGGCCGTGCTCTGTCGGGGCCAGACGATCGTCGCCGAGGACCTGCCGCCGCACGTGCTCGAGACGCCCCCGCCTCGCCAAGCGACCGCCGCATCGCCGGCACCGGCCGACGACACGACTCCGTGGACGCCCTGCACCCTGGACGACGCGCTCCGCGAACCCGAGCGGCGGATCCTGACGGCCGCGCTCGAGGCGAACCACTGGAACCGGCAGAAGACCGCCGAGGTCCTTGGCATCAACCGCACGACGCTTTACAAGAAGATGAAGGCCCTGGGCATCGACGCGGCGCCGGAATGAGGCGGAGGCGTCGGAACGGCCGCGACAGGCCCGAGGGGC
>JBBAVG010000132.1:0-3063 GCA_040397805.1 Phycisphaerales bacterium | reverse complement strand
CAATGGGCCCTGCTGGATTCGAACCAGCGACCGCGTCCATTATGAGTGGAGCGCTCTAACCGCTGAGCTAAGGGCCCGGCGGCCTCAGGATAGCGCGCACAAGCGTCGCACCCGAACCTCTCGGGCACGACGCTCGTGCGTGTGTCATCTGGCTTGCGTGGGATCGTGGCGGCAACGCGGGAACGCGATGCTGGCGCTCGACCGCTCTCAGTCGGCCGCCTCGTTGTCGGGAGTCTGGTCCTGGGAGGAACGGGTCTCGATCAGCTTGCGAAGGTACTCGTTCTCGCGGCGGGTCGCCTCGAGGTCGAACACGAGGTACTTCACGCTCAGCCGCAGGTAGTCGAGCGACTCCTGCAGTTCGCCCACCGTCTTCTTCATCTTGTCGTGACGCTCGCGGGTCTCGGCCGCAAGCTTCTCAAGGGGGCCGCGTTCGCCGGGGGGAAGGTTCTCGATCTGCTTCATGAGTTCACCGAGCTTGTTCTGGAAATCCTGCTCGTTCATGGTCTCTTCTCCTCTTGAGTGTGCGACGGGGGCCCGTCCCACGCCCCGGTCGACAACACGTCGCCGCGGCGGACAGGCCCGCATGAAGGGGAATACGAACGGCATGCCAGCGAACCATCACGACTGGCGCGCTGGCGAGGACCCATAAACAGGCCCCAAGCAACGCCGCCACGCGGCACTGCCTGCAGCCGTTGGTCGCGGAGCTTCTCGCCGCCCGCCGACCGTGCCGGATGTGGTGAAAACTCAACGACCGAAGTCGATCCGACGCAGCGCGTGTTTCGCGGAGGCACCCGCCGACGCCGCGGCAAGGTCCACGGCCTTCGGATCCGCCTTCCGCAGTTCCCTCGCCAGCTTCTTCAACTGGTCGTCGGCCTCGATCTTGAACCGGGTGAACCACTGTTCCAGCTCGTGCCGGTTGAAGCGAGTGAGCGGGTCCTTGAGCCCCGTCTGGATGCTCGCCCAGTCGAGCAACGCGGCCGGCGTGTCGCCGAAACGGTACAGGTCGAGCGTCGCCTGGAACCGCTTGGCCAGCGACAGGAAGGGGTCCGTCGCCGCATCCGGCAGCTTGGTCATCAGTTCCTTGAGTTCCGTGGGCGTGGGAGCGAAACTGAACACCTGTCCCTCCTCCGTGAGCGTCGTCCGACGCAGGGGCATGTCGCCCAGGGGCTTGAGCTCGGCGAACTCGGTCGAGATGGCCTTGGTGCCCGCTCGCTCGAAGCGGATGGTCAGCCGCTGGGCGTCCGTCGCGGGCGCGCCGGCCGACTTCACGCCCGCCGTCGCGGGCTCGGCCGACAACACCTCACCCACCCCCCACTCCGGCTTGGAGGCGTGCATCACCCGATCACCCTTGGCCCATGTCATGCGTCGTCGTCCCATCGAGAGCATCGGGGGCTGGCAAGAGACCAGCAAGGCGCTGGCAGGCGGAAGCGTCTCACGCCCCGCCAAACCGCCCTGCGTGCCCCCCAAGGCACCCGGCGTTGAAATGAACGAATACCAAACACTGGGACCCCGCAACGCCCGCCCGAACATCACGGCGAGGGGTGTGGCACCACACCCGGCGGCGATCCGCTCCCCACAAGGCCATGCCTCGTGGAACCTGCTACCCGTCGATCAAAGTGGCGACCGCGACGGCCGCACCGCCCCGGACCAACTGGGCCTCGCACCCTCGGCACCGGCGGCATGGGCCAAGAGCCCGCATGCCGCCCGAAATGCCCATGGCAGGCCGTTGTCGGGGGACGGGCATATCATACCAGTCACCGACGGATGCGCCTACCTCTCCGTCGCGGATTTGACGCTTCTTCGCGCCTGCCGCGAGATGGGCCACACGCCCCTCGCCACGACGCTCACGATCGTCTCGCCCGCGACCGGTATCGCACCCGATCCACGCGGCGGCATCTTTCTTCGGCGGCCAAAGGTCTCGGAGTTTCAGGTTCACCATGATCGAAGCACTCAAGAGCGATTTCATCGTCAACAAGGTCGGCGGCCGCTTCAAGCTGTGCACGCTGATCCAGCGTCGGCTCGTGCAGCTCATGGAAGGCGCCCGCCCCCTCGTCGCCCGCGACGGCCGTTCCGACCTCGAGCTCGTCATCGAGGAGATCCTGCAGGACAAGATCACCCTCGACTTCGACGGCTCGGCCTTCGAGGTCACGCAGTACGTCTGACGCCCGCCACGCCGCGGCATCGGCACCTCCATGTCCACTCCGCGCGAATCATCGGCCCCCGCCCATGCCGCCGACCCGGCCACGCTGCGCCCCGATGTCGAGGGCCGCGAGATCCTCGTCTGCATCTGCGGCGGCATCGCGGCCTACAAGACCGCCACGGTGGTCAGTCGCCTCGCCCAGGCCGGCGCCCGCGTCACCGTCGCGATGACCGAAGCCGCCACGCGGTTCGTCGCCCCGCTCACGTTCCAAGCCCTCTCGGCCCGGCCGGTGCACGTGAGCCCGTGGGACCACCTCGACGCGATGGACCCGCAGCACATCGCCCTGGCCAACCGGCTCGACGCGGCCTTGGTCGCCCCGTGCACGATGGACTGCCTCGCCCGTCTGGCCACGGGGCGGGCCGACGACGTGGTTTCCCTCATCCTCAGCGCGGTGGACCGGACGAAGACCCCGGTGCTCCTGGCCCCGGCGATGAACGTGGTGATGTGGAACCAGCCGGCGACGCGTCGCAACCTCGCGACCTTGGAAGCGGACGGCTTTGCGTTCGTGGGGCCGGGCTCGGGCTGGCAGGCCTGCCGCGAGGTGGGCGAGGGGCGGATGAGCGAGCCGGAAGAGCTCTTGGCGGCGGTGGCGAAGGCGTGCCGCGGGCGGCTTCGGGGCTGAAAGCCCGCCGAGGGCGGGATCGGGACGAATCCGACCAAGATCCCCGATGGCGGTGGCCCCCCACTGGCTTCCTGTCATCGGCCTGCAATAATCCCCCCCGCGGCACACACGCCGCTCCGGCTCCATGACCGATGGAACCGGAACCTCACGGAGAGGTGGCAGAGTGGTTGAACGCGCTGGTCTCGAAAACCAGTATACAGCTCGTCTGTATCGGGGGTTCGAATCCCCCCCTCTCCGCTTC
>JBBAVG010000131.1:0-3065 GCA_040397805.1 Phycisphaerales bacterium | reverse complement strand
ACGCGCTCTACCAACTGAGCTACGGCCCCAAACAGCAGGAAGTTAAGGCAAGCCGTCCCGACGGGGGCGGTCAAGGTTTAGATGCCTGTCGCCTTGCCTCGGACCGGAATGGCCGTAGATTCCACGCTCCTTAACACCATGCGCGTAGCCAAAGAAACCGTCGTCGCCATCGAATACACCCTGAAGGACGACCAGGGCAACATCATCGACGCCTCCGGCGAGCGCGGCCCGATGGAGTACCTCCACGGCGCGCAGAACATCATCCCCGGCCTCGAGCAGGGCGTCGAAGGCCTCGTCGCCGGCGACACCAAGAACGTGCTCGTCCCGCCGCAGCTCGGTTACGGCGAATACAGCGACAAGCTGCTCCAGCTCGTCCCGCTCAGCGCCTTCGGCGCCAACACCCCGCAGGTCGGCATGCGCTTCCACGCCGAGACCAACCTCGGCATGCGCGTCCTCACGATCAAGAAGATCGAAGGCGAAGAAGTCACCCTTGACGGCAACCACGAGCTCGCCGGCAAGACCCTCCACTTCGACATCAAGGTCGTCTCCGTCCGCGCGGCTGAGCCGACCGAACTCGCCCACGGCCACCCGCACCAGTCCGGTGGTTGCTGCGGCGGCGGTGGTTGCGGTTCCGGCGAAGCTTCCGGCGGCGGCTGCTGCTCGACCGAGGAAGGTTCCGAAGGCGGTTGCTGCTCGACCGAAGAACCGGCCGCCCAGAAACAGGGTGGCTGCGGCTCCGGCGGCTGCGGTTGCTCGTAAGCCGTCCCGGTCATCACCGAAAAAGGCCGCCCATCCGGGCGGCCTTTTTCGTGCCTCGGCGCCGGGGGATGGCCCCCTGTTTATTATTCTAAATTATATTGAAGAAAAATGGAGGAACGCCACAGATGTCGGCATGCGATACTGCTTGCTCCTGCTCCTCGGCACCACCTGTGCCTTCGCCATCCCCAGCCAGAGGGACACGTTGAACACCGCGAAGCGGGAGGCCCAGAATGACTACGCAGCAGCACAGCGGGCCAAGGATAAGGTCCTGTTCATCGAGGCCGCGAAACACTACCAAGAAGTCGGCCGCAGAATCATCGCGGCGAACCAAGCCGCCATGTCGGCGATCCGGCCACACATTTATCCATCGGACGTCAAAAGTACCCAGGCCAGACAAAGCTGGGACAAGAAGATGTCGGATATCCGCCGCGCATTGGAGTCCGCCAACGGCAGCCTGGGCAACTTCACCCTGCCGACGGAACTCAGCCCGGAATCCATCCGTTCGGTCGACCGCTACATCCGCGAGATCGACCAAGCCATCGAGGCTCACCACGCCGCCTGCCTGAATATTCGCTGAGCGCGGCGGAGCCGCGAGGGGACACGTGGGCACGGTGACACGTGGACAAGGGGAGCAAGCTAGAGGCCCGGAGGCTCGGTTGACCAGAGAGAGGCATCGTTAGCTGGCAGGTTGACACGTTGACACGTTGACAAGGGAGGCATGGCGCGAGGACACGAGGGCCGATAGCCGTGCAAAGGTGCAAATCGGAGCGAAGCTCCTGTGCAAAAGTGCAAAGGTAAGCGACACGATTCCAGGTGGCGGGTGGCAGCGCCGGGTGGAAGGTGGCGGATGGGACGATGTTAGTTGACCGTTTGATAAGTGGATCAGATTCGAGGGCATGATTCGAGGACACGGGGGCCGGAGGGCACGACGTGAGTTGAACAGGTGAGGGGGCACGGGGGTCTTGGGTTGCCCCGGCAGGAAGGCCGGGCAGGCTGAAGCTCACCCCAGCGCATGCGCCCTGACTCCGTCCATGCCCGTGATCTGACGCCTGGCCAGACGCGGGCGTCGCTCGCGATCATCGCGGTGCTGTTCTTCATCTTCGGCTTCGTCTCGTGGGCGAACGCGATCCTGATCCCGTATTTCAAGATCGCCTGCGAGCTGACGCACTTCGAGGCCTACCTGGTCACGTTCGCGTTCTATATCTCCTATCTCGTGTTCTCCTGGCCGGCCGCGGGGCTGCTCCGCCGGACCGGCTTCAAGCGCGGGATGATGCTCGGCTTCTGGATCATGTCGGCCGGCGCGCTGCTCTTCATCCCGGCGGCTTTCGCGCGCGCCTACCCGGTCTTCCTCGGCGGGCTGTTCACGCTCGGCGCCGGGCTCGCGATCCTGCAGACCGCCGCGAACCCTTACGTCACCGTGCTCGGTCCGCAGGCGAGCGCGGCCCGGCGGATCAGCCTGATGGGCATCGGCAACAAGGGCGCCGGCATCCTCGCGCCGATCCTCTTCGCCGCCGTCGTGCTGCGGGTGACGGACACCGCGCTGTTCGCGGCGCTGCCGACGATGGAGCCGGCCGCGAAGGCCGCCGCGCTCGACGAACTCGTCCGACGTGTCGTCACGCCTTACGCTGCCGTCGCCGCGGTGCTGGCCATACTCGGGCTGCTGGTGCGCTGGTCGCCCCTGCCGGAGATCGATGCCGACCACGAAAGCGCCGAGGTCGCCGAAGCCAACGCCGGAAAGACCAGCGTATTCCAGTTCCCGCAGCTCGTGCTCGGCGCGCTCGGCATCTTCCTGCACGTCGGTACGCAGACCGTGGCCGTCGACACCATCATCGGCTACGCGGACACCATGGGTATCCCGCTCGCCGCAGCGAAGATCCTGCCTGGGTGCGTGCTGGCCGCGATGATCGTGGGCTATGTCCTCGGGCTGGCGTTGATTCCGCGTTGGGTCTCGCAGGTCACGGCCCTGCGCGCGTGCACCGTGCTCGGCGTCGTCGGCACGCTCGGCGTGCTCTTCGCCCCGGGCCAGCTGACGTTCCTCGGGCTGACCGCCGATGTCTCGCTCTGGTGCATCACGCTCCTCGGGCTTTCGAACTCGCTGACCTGGGCAGGCATCTGGCCGCTCGCGCTGGACGGACTCGGCCGCTTCACCAAGACCGGCGCCTCGCTCATGATCATGGGGCTATGCGGCAACGCACTCATCCCGCTGGCTTACGGATGGCTGGCGGACGGATATGGTGAGCGCACCGGTTATTGGGTGCTGCTGCCCTGCTATCTTTATCTGACTTATTACGCGGTGAAGGGGTTTA
>JBBAVG010000130.1:0-3264 GCA_040397805.1 Phycisphaerales bacterium | reverse complement strand
CGAAGGCGCAGGTGGTGCTGCCGATGGCCTCCGCGGTGCCCGCGAAGGTGAGGGACGCACCCTGCTCAAGGCGGGTTTGGCCGTCGAGTTCGGCGGTCGACGCATTGATGGAGAGGGAGGCGTTGGTGCGGGCGGTAAGGATGCCGCGGGAGCCCAGGCGGAAGTCCGAGGCTGCGAGGTCGGCGGATGACCCGCTGGAAACGCGGAGGTTGCCGAAGATTTCGACGGCATCGGCGGCCTCGAGAACGGACGACCCGCCGAGTTCGACCGAGGAGGTCGAGGGCGTGCGGATGTCGCCCGAGCCCCGGAGGGAGAGGGATCGACCGAGGGTGTTGAGGGAACCGATGGAACGCCAGGCCGCCTCGGTGGCGGTGATCTGCTGCCCGCTCGCAGCGGGGAGCACGGCGGCAGCCAAGGAAGGAGCCGACACATTCGTGACGTCGTTGTGCGCACGCGAGAAGTCGTTCGCGGCAACGTCAAAGGTCCAGGCGGATCCCTGGTCGAAAGAGGCGCCAACATCGTCGGAGTTCGCCCCCACGATCGCCGTGTCGCCCGAGATGGCGACGCCAACGCCGAAGTAATCTAGCGCCGCGCCGCCCGCAGCAGTCAGTTGCGCCTGCTGCGTCCACGTCGAGCCGGCCCGGGTGAAGACGTACGCGGAACCCTGGCTGAAATTTGCACCGACCATGTCGCCACTCGCCCCCACCAGCGCCGTGTCGCCCGAGATGGCGACGCAGACACCGAAGAAGTCGAACGCCGCGCCGTCCGCGGCGGTCAGTTGCGCCTGTTGGCTCCATGTCGAACCGGTCCGTACGAAGACGCACGCGGACCCCTGCACGACGTTCACGCCCACGTCGTCTGAGTCGGCCCCCACGATCGCCGTCTCGCCCGAGATGGCGACAGACCCGCCGAAGTCGTCATTCGCTGCGCCGTCCGCAGCGGTCAGCTGCGCCTGCTGCGTCCACGTCGATCCAGTCCGGACGAAGACGCACGCAGAGCCTTGGTCGACGTTTGCGCCGACGTCGTCCCGGGCTGCCCCCACGATCGCCGTCTCGCCCGAGATGGCGACAGACCCGCCGAAGTCGTCATCCGCTGCGCCGCCCGCGGCGGTCAGTTGCGTCTGCTGCGTCCATGTCGATCCAGCCCGGACGAAGACGTACGCGGATCCTTGCCCGACGTTCACGCCCACGTCGTCTGAGTCGGCCCCCACGATCGCCGTGTCGCCCGAGATGGCGACGCAATTACCGAAGAAGTCGAACGCCGCGCCGTCCGCAGCGGTCAGTTGCGCCTGCTGCGTCCACGTCGATCCGGTCCGGACGAAGACGTAGGCTGAACCTTGGTTGACGTTCGCGCCCACGTCATCGCTATACGCCCCCACGATCGCGGTATCGCCCGAGATGGCGACGGAGAAGCCGAACCAGTCATCCGCCGCACCGCCCGCGGCGGTCAGTTGCGCCTGCTGCGTCCACGTCGATCCGGTCCGGATGAAGACGTAGGCTGAACCTTGGTCGACGTTCGCGCCCACGTCATCGCGATAGGCCCCCACGATCGCGGTATCGCCCGAGATGGCGACGGACGTGCCGAAGAAGTCACTGACCGCGCCGCCCGCGGCAAACATGGAGAGGTCCGGCCCGATCCACTTCGAAGAAACCCGCGAGAACGTCCATGCGGAGCCTTGGTCGTTGTTCACGCCCACGTCGTCGAGGTACGCTCCCACGATCGCCGTATCGCCCGAGATGGCGACGGACACGCCGAACCACGCATTCGCCGCGCCGCCCGTGGCGGTCAGGTGCGCTCGCTGCGTCCACGTCGATCCGGACCGCGTGAAGGCGAACGCGGAACCCTGATTGGCGTTCGCGCCCACGTCGTCAAGAGGCGCCCCCACGATCGCCGTGTCGCCCGAGACGGCGACGAACACGCCGAACCCGTCATTCGCCTCGCCGCCCGTCGCGTTCACCTGCGCCTGCTGCGTCCATGTCGATCCGATCCGCGTGAAGACGTACGCGGAGCCTTGGTCGGCGTTCGCGCCCACGTCGTCGAGATACGCCCCGGCGATCGCCACGTCGCCTGAGATGGCGACGGACACTCCGAACCAGTCATTCGCCGCACCGCCCGCCGCAGTCAGTTGGGCCTGGGGGATCCACGTCGATCCGGACCGCGTGAAGATGTACGCGGAACCCTGGTCGGTGTTCGCGCCCACGTCGTCGAGATGCGCTCCCACGATCGCCGTATCACCCGAGACGGCCACGGAGGAACCCAAGAGGTCACCCGACGCGCCGCCCACGGCAGTCACCTGCGCCTGCTGGGTCCATGCCGATCCAGTCCGGACGAAGGCGTACGCGGAGCCTTGGTTGGCGTTCGCGCCCACGTCGTCATAAGGCGCCCCGACGATCGCCGTGTCGCCCGAGATGGCGACGGACCAACCAAAGAGATCAGCCGCCGCGCCGCCCGCGGCGGTCAGTTGCGCCTGCTGCGTCCATGTCGATCCGGTCCGCGTGAAGACGTACACGGAGCCTTGGTTGGCGTTCGGGCCCACGTTGTCTCCGTAGGCCCCGACGATCGCCGTGTCGCCCGAAATGGCCACGGAGGAGCCAAAGTAGTCAATAGCCCCGCCGCCAGGCGCGGTGAGCGTCGCCTCGAGTGTCCACCCCGAGCCAGTCCAGCGATACACATGAGCCGAACCTTGGTCGGCGTTCGCACCAATGTCGTCGACAGACGAGCCCACGATCAGCGTGTCGCCGTCGACGGCCACGGCGTTGCCGAACGAGTCGCTCGCGGCTGCCGATGGGTGCAGGAGTTGCAGCGGCGTCGACCGCTGAGCCGTCGCGATCGTCGTCAACAGGCACACCGCAGCCACCACGATCGTCTTGAACATGCTCAATGGTCTCTCCCGGGTTGAGGTCCGCTCATTCTACCGCCAGCCGGTCACGAACCCTTGCTCCTCGCGCCGTTCGCGGCGAATGCCGACGGACAATCACCCTTCGCCGACGACTTCACCCAGCGGCGGCACGACTTCTCGGACCGGCGTGTTCCTCGTGGCGACGCCGCGAACTTCAGCCCCCCCAAGCCTGCCTCGCGGTGAAGCCGCCAAACGACGACGCCCGCCGCGATGGTCGCGGCGGGCGTCGTGTTGGAATCTCGTGACATCGTGCGTGAACGGGGTCTTCAACCCCGCAGGCAACGGGTCGAACCTCAGCCCATCTTCACGGCGTTCGTTGCGGCAGACGCCGCCCAACGGACCGACGGCCGGGACTGCGGGCGAGG
>JBBAVG010000129.1:0-3311 GCA_040397805.1 Phycisphaerales bacterium | reverse complement strand
GAAGGACTCGAACCTTCGACCCGCTGATTAAGAGTCAGCTGCTCTACCAACTGAGCTAGGAGGGCGTCCGTTCGGGGCGTTTCCGCCGCGAAGGGGGCAAGTATAGGACGACCACCCCCCGAGGTGGCAAGCCCGGGGACCCCGGACGCGTCGTTTTTCGTTGGGCGGTGGTTCCGAATGGATGCCGCACGGGTGTCAGTGGGGGCGGCGCTTCCACGCCTCGCGGAGGGTGGGGCGGAAGTCGGGGTGGGCCAGGCCGATGAGGGCCTCGGCCCGCTGGTTGAGCGACAGGCCGTGCAGGTTGGCCGCCCCGTACTCGGTCACCACCCATTGCACGTGCCCCCGCGTGGTCACCACGCCCGCGCCGGGTGCGAGCTGCGGCACAAGACGCGAGATGGTGCCCCCCGCGGCGGTCGAGGGCAGGGCGATGATGGCCTTGCCGCCGGGTGAGAGGGTCGCCCCGCGGACGAAGTCCATCTGTCCGCCGATGCCCGAGTAGATGCGGTGGCCCATCGAGTCGGCGCACACCTGGCCGGTCAGGTCGACTTGGATCGCCGAGTTGATCGCCACCGTGCCGGGGTTCAGGCGGATGAGCGACGAATCGTTCGTGCGATCGCAGGGATGGAACTCGACGAGCGGGTTGTCGTTCACGAAGTCGAAGACGCGGCGGGTGCCGGTCACGAAGCTGGTCACGAGGCGTCCTTGATGGATGCCCTTGCGGCGGTTGGTGATCGCGCCGGCCTCGAAGAGGTCCACCACGCGGTCGCTGAACATCTCGGTGTGGATGCCCAGGTCCCGCTTGCCGTGCAGGCGGCTGAGGGCGGCGTCCGGGATGGCGCCGATGCCCATCTGCAGGCAGTCGCCGTCGTTGACGAGACCCGCGATGATCTCACCGATGTGACCGGCCACCGGGGTTTCCGGCTCGCTCGCGTGCTCGTGCAGCGGGCGGTTGGTGAGCGTGAAGGCGTGCAGGCGGTCTCTGGCCACCGCGGAGTGCCCGTGGGTGCGGGGCATCTGGGCGTTCACCTCGGCCAGCACGAGTGCCGCGTGGTCGACCGCGGCGCGGGCGGCGTCGATGGAGGTGCCCAGCGTGCACAGCCCGTGGCGGTCGGGCGGGGAAAGTTGCACCAAGGCAGCATCAAGCTTCACCGCGCCACTCGCGAAGAGCGACGGGATGTCGGAGAGAAAGATGGGCACGTACTCGGCCCGTCCCTCCGAGACCGGCACGCGGCAGCCCGGCCCCGTGAAGAGCGAGACCGACGTGAACCGCCCTGCGTGCCCGGGCTTCAGGAACGAGAGGGGGCCGGTGAGGTGGAGGTGGTAGAGGCGAACGCCCTCGAGGTCGGTCCGCTTGGCCATGGCCTCGAGGAGCGTGGTGGGGGTGGCGCTCCCGCCGTGGACGAAGACGTTCATGCCGCTGCGGAGGTGCGAGACGACCTCCTGGGCGGCAACGGCGGATCGTTGAAACGTGGCGGCATCGCTCATCGGGCACCTTCGCGTCGGCGGGGCCGGGAATCCCGCCACGGGCGGGGCTGTTCGGGGCCTCCGCGGCACGATACGCCCGAACCCCGCCCTTGGGAATCGCCTCGGCCGGACCCTATCATTTGCCCCTTCGCGACGTGCCCTGTTCACGACGCGGCCTTCGGCTCATCTTTGCGGAGTCTCGCAGCATGCACAACGTCCTGGTTCTCGGCGGCGGCAAGGTCGGCAAGTCGGTGGCGGAACTTCTCCTGGCCTGCGGCAAGGGCGCGTACCGCGTCACGCTCGCCGACCGCGACGCCAAGAACCTGCACGAGGCCCAGGCGAACATCGAGCGGCTGACCAAGCGGCTGCCCGCGGGGCGGGCCGTGGAGTTCGTGGCCAAGCAGGTCGACGCCTCCGACCGTGCCGCGGTGCGGGAACTGCTCAAAGGGCAGCACTACCTGATCTGCATGCTGCCATTCGACCTCGTGAAGGGCATCGCCGAGGACGCCAACACGGCCGGCGTGCACTACTTCGACGTGACCGAGGATGTCGAGACGACGGACGCGGTGAAGGCCATTGCCGACGAGGGCCGCGCCAAGGTGGCCCTGGTGCCCCAGTGCGGCTTGGCGCCCGGGTACATCGCCATCGCGGGGTACGAGATCGGCCGTCAGTTCTCCGAGATCCACGACCTGACGCTGCGGGTGGGGGCGTTGCCGCAGTTCCCGACCAACGCGCTGCACTACAACGTGACGTGGTCGACGGCGGGGGTGGTGAACGAGTATTGCGAGCCGTGCAACGTGATGCTCGACGGCAAGGTGGTGAAGCTGCCCGCGCTCGAGGGGCTCGAGCACTTCTCCTTCGAGGGCGTCGAGTACGAGGCCTTCTACACCTCGGGGGGCATCGGTTCGCTGACTGACACGCTGCTGGGCGAGAAGAAGACCACGCCGGAGAGCCGCATCGCGTACAAGACGATTCGCTATCCCGGCCACCGGGACCTGATGAAGTTCCTGCTGCAGGACCTGCGGCTTGGCGTTGAGCATTCCGCCCCGACGGCGAGCGGGCGGGTCTTCGACCGGCGGCTGGCGATCGACCTCCTGGACCACGCGGTGGCCCGCACGCTGCAGGACGTGGTGATCGTCTTCATCAACGGCATCGGCATGCGTCACGACGGCGAGGTGGTTCGCCGCGAGCAGATCAACTTCAAGCGGGCGATCCACGCGACGGAGATCTTCGGTCGTGTGTGGCCGGCGATCGAGTTGACCACGGCGGCGGGCGTGTGCGCGATGGTGGACCTGCACCGGCTGGGGAAATTGCCGCAGAAGGGCTTCGTGAAGCAGGAGGACTGCTCGCTGGCCACGTTCAACGAGACGATCTTCGGGCTCGCGTACGAGCGGCCGGAAGGGATCGAGGCCGCGGCTCGCGGGTGATTGAAGCACGCTGAAAGCGTGGCCGAACGTAACCGGGGGTTGCGGCGCTTCGCCGCGACCCCCGGTGGCAACGCGCGAGGCGCCACAACCCCAAAGGGGTTTCCGGGTGATCAACCCATCGCTCGTTTGTGACGACTGGTTTTGGCGACATCGCGTCATCGAACATCATGTTCATTCCGGATGGGGACCCCGCTGGGGTCCGGCTTCGTTTGACTCGGTGACCGGGGGTGGCGGCGCAGCGCCGCAACCCCGGCTCTGTTCGGAATCGCTTCGCGATGAGGGGATCGCGTTGATTGGCGTGTGGTCGATGGCGAGAATCAAAGCCCGTGTACCCAGGGCTCGCTCGCAAAGCCGGGCAGCGCCCTGGGCTACCTGCCGGTTCGCCCGCAGCGGGCTTTGGAAGGAGCGCGGCGCTGATTC
>JBBAVG010000128.1:0-3418 GCA_040397805.1 Phycisphaerales bacterium | reverse complement strand
TGACCGCCTCCGCCGCCTCGGCCCAGGAGGTCCGCCACGAGAAGTACTCGCTGCCCAACGGGATGACCGTGATCCTGCACGAGGATCGGTCGCTCCCCACCGTGGCCGTCAACACGTGGTACCGCGTGGGAGCCCAGGACGAGCCGCCGGGGCGGTCGGGGTTCGCCCACCTCTTCGAGCACCTCATGTTCATGGGCACCAAACGGGTGCCCGGCAACGACTTCGACGTCGTCATGGAGACCGGCGGCGGGGCCAACAACGCCTCGACCGACCTGCACCGCACCAACTACTTCTCGTGGGGCCCCTCGTCGCTGCTGCCCACGCTCCTGTGGCTCGACGCCGACCGCCTCGAGGACATGGGCCTCATGATGAACCAGGAGAAGCTCGACAAGCAACGCGACGTCGTGCGCAACGAGCTCCGCCAGGTCGTCGAGAACGCGCCCTACGGCAAGGCCGGCGAGATGCTCTTCAAGCTCCTCTTCCCCGCCGATCACCCGTATTACAACGGCGTCATCGGCACGCACGAGGACCTCGAGGCCGCCAACGTCGCCAACGTCAAGGACTTCTTCGCCACCTTCTACGTGCCCTCCAATGCCAGCCTCGTCGTCGCGGGCGACTTCAAGAGCGAGGAGATCAAGCCGCTCATCGCCGACCTCTTCGGCACGCTGCCCGGTGGGCAGCCCGTCAGCCGCAAGTACGACGCCCCCGCCGCGGACGTGCCCCTGCGCGTGGCGGGCGTCAAGCGGTTCACGAGCATCGACAAGGTGCAGCTGCCCAAGGTGCAGGTGACATGGCTGAGCGCCCGCGGCTTCGCGGCGGGCGACGCCGAGCTGCAGCTCGCCGCCGCCGTGCTCGCCTCGGGCAAGAGCAGCCGCCTTCACAAGCGGCTCGTCGTCGACGAGCAACTGGCGGCCGAGGTCTCCGCGGCGCAGCAGGGCTATCCGCTCGCGGGCATCTTCACCATCGACGTGCTGGCCATGCCGCCGTCGGACCTCGACCGCATCGAGGCGATCATCGAGGAGGAGGTGTCGCTGCTCGGGGAGAAGGGACCGACGACGGGCGAACTCGACCGCATCAAGGCGCAGTACGAACTCGCCGCGTTGACGCAGATGCAGGACCTCAAGGCGCGGGCCGACAGGCTCAACGAGTACGAGTACCACTGGGGCACGCCCGACGGCTTCAAGCGAGATCTCGACCGATTCCGCAACGCCGACGCCGCGACGGTGAAGTCGTGGGCCAAGGACGTGCTGCGGAGCGATGCGAGGGCGGTGATCCGCGTGCTGCCGGAGGAGCCGGAACGTGCCGCGGGACCGCGGGAGACGCGTCCTTCGCCGGCGGCCGACGGGACGTTCACGCTGCCCGCCCCCGAGCGGGCGACGCTGGCGTGCGGAGCCGAGTTGCTGGCGTTTCGCCGAGCGGGCGTGCCGCTGGTGAGCCTGGCGGTGGTGAGTCGGCAGGATGCGTGGATCGACGGCGGCGGGCGTGACGGGCTGGCTCAACTGGCGGCGGCGATGATGCGGGAAGGAGCGGGCGAGCTGGATGCCGCGGCGTTCGACGACCGGCTGCAGTCGCTTGGCGCGACGATGTCGGTGTCGAGCGACGCCGAGACGGCGGTGGCGTCGATAACGACGCTGTCGCGGACGCTCGAGCCGTCGTTGACCCTCTTGGGCGAGGCGTTGCTGCGGCCGAGAAACCAGGAGCAGGACTGGACGCGGGTGAAGGGGCTTCACCTCGAGTCGCTGGGACAGGAGTCGCAGCAACCGGGGATGGTCTCGGCCCGCGTGGGGCGGCGGTTGCTCTTCGGGGACGCGTTCTTCATGGGCCGGATGCCCTCGGGCACGAAGGCGAGCGTGGAGGCCGTCACGCTCGAACAGGTGCGTGCCGCCCAGCGGTCGATGTTCGATCCCACGCGCTCGGTGGTGATCGTGGCCGGGGACGTGTCGGCGGCGGACGCGGCCAAGGCGATCGATCGCGCGTTCGCTGGATGGTCGAAGCCGGCGACGACGGCCTCCCCGCGGGGCGAGTTCACGCCGTCGACGGGCGGTCTTCGCGTGGCGATCGTGGACCGTCCCGGCGCGACACAGACGATGATCCGCTTCGTGGCCCCGGGGATCGGCATCGGCGATCCTTCTCGCGTGCGCCGGCAACTGGTGAACACGATCCTCGGCGGCAGCTTCACGAGCCGCCTCAACCAGAACCTCCGCGAGGACAAGGGGTACACCTACGGCGCACGCTCGGGCCTCGAGATGGGCCTGGTGGCGGGCATGGTGTCGGCGGGCGCGTCGGTGCAGGCCGAGGTGACGGGCGAGGCCGTGGGCGAGTTCCTCAAGGAGTTCGGCCGGCTCGCCCAGGGCGACTTCACCGATGCCGAGGCGGCCAAGGCACGCGAGACGCTGCGTCACGACACGATCGGCGCGTTCGAGGACCTCGGCGGCATCGTCGGGGCGGTCGCGGAACTGGTGGCCGCGGGGATGCCCTTGGACACGACGAGCGCCGACCTCGTTGCGATGGCCAAGGCCACGGCGGCCGACCTCAACGCGTTGGCGCCCAGGGCGATGCCCCTGGACGCGGGCGTGCTGGTGCTGGTGGGCGACCGCGGGGTGATCGTCGAGGAACTCAAGGGCCTGCCGCTGCCCGCGCCGGTCGAGTACACACCCGAGGGCGACCGCAAGTGAGCGGGCGGCTCAGGTGAGCACACCCTCCAGCGACGACAGGCCCAGCGGCTCGCGAACCCAGAAGGGCTCGCCCGCCGCGGCGTGGATGCGGGAGCCGAAGTAGCGGTCCGCGGCGGCGATGCGATCCGGCACTTCGCGGTTTGGCGCGTGGTCGATGAACTGCGAGCGATAGGCCAGGATGGCATTGCGCTTGGCCGACTCGAAGCCGCCGATGTCGACGATGAACGACGGCGCGGGCACGCTGCGAAGGTGCGAGCAGTAGTAATAGAAGACGCGTGAGGGATGGATGGGCGAGCCGCCATCACCCTCGAGCCCGGGGGGCAGGGGCATCGTCACGCCGGTGAGCTTGGCGTCGAAGCGGGCGTCCTCGCAGATGCGGGTGGCGGCGACGTGGTCGGGGTGCGCGTCTTCAGGATGGGGCATGAAGAGGACCGTGGCGCGGACCGCGCGGATGACGCCCGCCACCTGGTGCCGGGCCTCGATGGAGTGCTGGAGCGTGCGGTTGGGCAGGTCGAGCATCACGCGCCGCACTGACCCTGCCCCCGACCCCGGCATGAGGCACGCGCCGGCGGCGGCGGCCTCCTCCAGCCGCCGGGCACGGCTGCCCACGGGCGTCGGGCAGCCGTCGGTGAGGTCGAGGATGGTGACCCGGTGGCCCTGGTGGGCGAGTTTGGCGATGGTGCCCCCCATGCCGAGTTCCTGGTCGTCGGGGTGGGGACCGATCACGAGGATGGAGAGCGGCG
>JBBAVG010000127.1:0-3555 GCA_040397805.1 Phycisphaerales bacterium | reverse complement strand
TGTTCTTCTCGCCGCGGAACATGGTCGTGCCGCCGTCGGGCCAGGTGAAGGTCTCCGCGCCGTTGTCGGTCGAGTACATGACGATGGTGTTGTCCTCGATGCCGAGCGCCTTGAGCTTGTCGAGCACCTGCCCGACGTGGCCGTCGTGCTCGACCATGCCGTCGGCGTAGACGCCCAGACCGGTCTTGCCCTCCGACTCGGCCTTGAGGTGCGTGAAGATGTGCATGCGGGTGGAGTTCCACCAGAGGAAGAAGGGCTTGTCGGCCTTGGCGGCACGCTCCATGAAGTCGAGGGCCTTGACGGTCACCTCTTCATCGATGGTCTCCATCCGCTTGCGGGTGAGGGGGCCGGTGTCGGTGATGCGGCCGTCGGCGAAGGAGTGGATGACGCCGCGGGGGCCGAAGCGCTTCTTGAACTCGGGGTCCTTGGGATAGTCGGGGTTCTCGGGCTCCTCCTCGGCGTTGAGGTGGTAGAGGTTGCCGAAGAACTCGTCGAAGCCGTTCGCGCTGGGCAGCATCTCGTCGCGATCGCCCAGGTGGTTCTTGCCGAACTGGCCGGTGACGTACCCCTTGTCGCGAAGGAGGGTCGCGATCGTCGGATCTTCCTTGCGCATGCCCTCGGGCGCGCCGGGGAGACCGACCTTGGTGAGGCCCGTGCGGATGGGCGACTGGCCGGTGATGAACGCCGCACGTCCCGCCGTGCAGCTCTGCTGGCCGTACCAGTCGGTGAAGAGCGCGCCTTCGCGGGCGACGCGATCGATGTTGGGCGTCTTGTAGCCCATCATGCCCATGTTGTACGCGCTGATGTTGAACTGCCCGATGTCGTCACCCCAGATGACCAGGATGTTGGGGCGACGGGCCGCGTTCTGCGCCCACGCGCTCGACGGTGCGGCGGCGAGCACGACGATCGCCGCCAACGCGGCGAACGCACAGCCGCAACGTTGCAGCAAATTCTCCAGAGACGGCTTCATGTGGCGTGAACTCCTTGCTGGTGATGAAAAAGACAGGGTGATCGATCAGGGCTTGGCCGCGGGCGACGATGCCGCGGCTTCCTCGGCCTTCCGCTTGGTGTCGTCGGGCGTCATGATGCACCTGAACCCCAGATGCATCAGACCCGTGTCCGGTGGACACGCCATGCGTGCCGCGGGACGGTAGGAGGCACAATAGGAGTCATTGCACAGGAATGATCCCCCCCGGTGGACGCGGCTTTCGGGGGCGTCGGGGTTGCGGGGGTCGAGCGACTTGGCCGGCCCTGTCGGATTCGCCGCCACCGTGCCCTTGCCCGCCTCGAGCACTCGCCGGGCGTAAGTGTCGGGGCGATAGAGGTCGGCGCACCACTCCCACACGTTGCCCGCCATGTCGAAGAGCCCGTAGCCGTTGGCCGGGAAGCTGCCGACGGGTGCCGCACCGACGAAGCCGTCCTCCTTGGTGTTCTCGGAGGGGAACCGCCCTTGCCAGATGTTGGCCCGGGCGGCATCGACGGGCGCGTCACCCCAGGCGTTGACCTTGCCGTCGAGGCCGCCCCGGGCGGCAAACTCCCACTGGGCCTCGGTGGGCAGTCGCTTGCCGGCCCAGCGGCAGTAGGCCACCGCATCCTCGAAGGCGACCTGCACGACGGGGTGTCGCTCCTTGCCGACGAGGTCGCTGCCCGGGCCCTCGGGGTGGCGCCACGACGCGCCGGTGGTCCATCGCCACCACGCCGAGTGGTCCTCGAGACTCGTCGGCTCTGCCGGCGCCTTGAAGACCAGCGACCCGGGCTGGAGCATGGAGTCGTCGGGCTTGGGCGTGCCCGGCGGCACCTGCTTGCGGAGTTCTTCCCAATCAATGGCACGCTCGGCCACCGTGACATAGCCGGTGGCCTTCACGAAGGCCTCGAACTGGGCATTGGTCACTTCGGTGGCGTCCATCCAGAAGCCGTCGACCCGCACGCGGTGGATCGGCCGCTCGTCGGGGCGGGCGAGCGGATCGACGCTCCCCATCGAGAACTCGCCGCCGGGAATCCAGACCATGCCCGCGGGCGCGGGGCCGGGCGGCGGTTCGGTGCTCGCCTCGCCATGCGACACGCAGCACACCAACAGCATGACCGAAAGCATCGTCTTCATGGGCGAACGTCCGTGCACCGAGATTCGATCGCAACGATAGGGCGATCGGCGTGGAGCCCACGGGTTGGTCACCTTCGATCCGTTCGTCACCGACCCAAGGCCTCCGTGGCAGGGCGCACCGTCCAAGAATGGGCCATGGACAACGGCATCGATGCGCTGGTCCCGCCGCAGGTGGCGGGCAAGGCCGAGGACGTGGGAGTCGCCAAGGCGAACCTCGACGTGGTCTCGACATTCCTGCTGGCGATGCTCGCCGGGGCGTTCATCGCGCTCGGAGCCGTCTTCTCGACGACGGTGGCCACGGGGCTGTCGGGGGCCGTGCCCTTCGGCATCGGGCGGTTGCTGGTGGGGTTGGCCTTCTCGCTGGGGCTGATGCTGGTGGTGACCGCAGGTGCGGAGCTCTTCACCGGCAACAACCTGCTGGTGATGGCCTACGCGAGCGGCAAGATCCCGCTGCGCGCGCTGCTTCGCAACTGGGCGATCGTGTACGTCGGCAACTTCGTCGGCGCGGTGGGGACGGCCGCGGGCATGTTGCTGTCGGGCTTCCACATGATGGGGTCGGGGCAGGTGGGACGGACGTGTCTCGACCTCGCGGCGGCGAAGTGCTCGCTCGATTGGACGGAGGCGTTGGCGAGGGGGGCCTTCTGCAACGCGTTGGTGTGTCTGGCGGTGTGGATGTGCATGTCCTGCCGCGGCACGGGGGAAAAGCTGCTGGCGACGATGCTGCCGGTGGCGGCCTTCGTGGCGGCGGGCTTCGAGCACTCGGTGGCGAACATGTACTTCGTGCCCGCGGCGATGTTCGTCCGCGAGTTCGCCGCGGACGGCTTCTGGACGGCGATCGAGTCGCCGCCGTCGCAGTGGGCATCGATCACGGCGTGGCGGTTCGTCGCGGGCAACCTGGTGCCGGTGACGATCGGGAACATCGTGGGCGGGAGCGTGATGGTGGGCGTGGTGTATTGGCTGGCGTATCGGCGCCCGGGGCGTGCCTGAACCGCCGGGCTATCCTGTCATGGGCCTCTGCGGGCCCACAGGAGTCACGACCATGGCGAAGAAAGCAGCGACCAAGGGCGGCCAGCGGACCAACACCACGAGCGCGAGCGGACAGAAGTCGCGCTCCCAGACCAGCATGCCCCACTCGGCGAGCCGCATGGAGCCCTCGCACGGGACCAAGTCGCCGAAGGCGACGCGCAAGAAGGGCTGAGCGACGGCATCAGCCGCCTCGCCCATTCGCGTGCTCCGATCGCCCGGCAGGGCGCACCAGTCGTAGCCGTGCGGCGCGGCCCGGCTTTGCGGGCTAGCCCACGGGCGGGCGACGTGCCGCGGATGGACGCGACCCTCGACCGGCGCGATGCGGCGGCGTCGATGTCGACCCGATCGACCAACCCGTGCGCGAATCGTGGCGCCTGCCGTGGGCTTGCTCGAAGACTCGCCGCGCCACACGGCTACGCCTCGCATGC
>JBBAVG010000126.1:0-3576 GCA_040397805.1 Phycisphaerales bacterium | reverse complement strand
CAGGTTCAGGAACTCTGTCATCCGTCATCGATGCAGCCCTCCACGCAGTCCTCAATTCAGTCCTCTCTGTCTACCCCTACCCCTACCCCTGTCCGCCCATCACTTCTTCCCTTCCTCGATCCTCGCCCTCATCTCCTCCGCCCGCGCGGTCGCTGCTTCGGCGTGTTTCACGGCTTCGGTGAGTTTGGTGAGGATGAGTTTCTCGCGTTCCTGCAATGCGGTGAGGCGGGCGTCGCGGGCTTTCACGGCGTCTTCCCAACCGCGGAGGGCCGCCTGCCAGTCCTTGGTGCGGGCGATGAATTCGGCGGTCTGCTTCCGGTTCTCCGCTTCGGCTTCGGCGCGGAGCGCACGCGTGCGGTCGAGCTGCGTGCGTAGTTCGGCGAGGTCCTGCTTCAGGCCTTCGCCTTCGGCGCGGGCCTGGGCGAGGTCGGCGGTCAGTTTCGCGCGCGTGGCGCCTTCGGCGGCGTAGTCCGCGCGCAGGCCGAGGTCACGCTGCCATTGCCAGCCGGCGACGGTGACGAGCAGGCCGATCAGGACGAACTGGATGGCGCGCAGGCTCATTTGCCTTCGACGGGTTCGGCGGCGAAGCGCACTTCGGTGATGCCGGCTTCGCCCACGGCTTCGAGGGCGCGGGTCATCGCGGCGAAAGGCGTACGTGCGTCGCCCTGCACGAGGGCCGGCCGGCCCGGCGCGGCGGCGGCGCGGCGGCGGAGTTCGGCGACGAGTTCATTGCGGCCGAGCGCGCGTCCTTCCAGCGAGAGCGTGCCCGCGGCGTCGACGGCGACGACGAGATCGCGTTCAGCGGAAGCCGTGGTCGCCGCGGAGGCGGGCAGACGGACCGGCGCGAGCGCCTGGCTCTGCGTCAGGCCGAGCGTGGCGAGGATGAACGTGGCCAGCAGGAAGAACATGATGTCGATGAGCGGCACGATCTCGATGCGCGCGCCCGTCTCTTCGTCCTTCGGCCGGCGGAGGCGGATGGTCATCTCAGCGACGGCGCCCGGCTTCGTCGGGCGCAGGTTGGAATTCGCTCACCGGCTGGCCGGCGGCCGCGGCGCTCTTCAGCGCGATCTCGGCCTGGTTGATGGCCTGCTCGAGGTCGTGCCGCAACGACTGCGCGCGGCGGTGGAAGAAGTTGTGCGGGATGAGGCAGAAGATCGCGATGCCCAGGCCGGCGGCGGTCGCGATGAGCGCTTCGCCGACGCCGCCGCTGACCTTGGCGACCGCGAGCTGTTCGGAGCCGATGAACTGGAAGCTGCCCATGATGCCGACGACGGTGCCGAGCAGGCCGAGCAACGGGGCGAGCGTGACGATGGTGCTCAGCAGCCACTGGCGGGCGCCGGCCTCCTCGAGGGTCTCTTCGGCGCGGAGCTGCATGGCGGTCACGGGTTCGGTGCGGCCGTTGGCCAGGCCGGAGCGGAGCGCGACGAGGAAGGGCGAGGCGGCGCCCTGCGTGCGCTGCCAGGCCGGGCCGTATTGGCCGAGGCGGACTTCCCAGAGGGCTTCGCTGAAGGCCTTGTCGGCGCGGAGGCGACGGACGTTGCGCCAGTAGAGCAGACGCTCGGCGACGGTCGCGAGGGCGACGATCAGGCAGACGAGGATCGGCCACATGATGGGTCCGCCCTTGAGGAAGGTCTCTACGAGCACGTTGGCGAGGGGCATGGTCACTGGAGTTGGAATTGGATGGAGATCTCGTAGAGGCGGACGTCGCCGGCCGGGAATTCCCAGCGGCGCAGGATGGTGTCGGTCGCGGCTTCGTCGAGGCGATGGCAGCCGGAAGTGTCGATCGCCCGGGCGCGGCGCACGGCGCCGTTCTCGCCGACCTCGAATTCGACGCGCACGACGCCGCTCTCGCGCCGACGCAGGCATTCGTAGGGATATTCCGGCCAGGGCTGGCGGCCGGCCATCTCGGCGACATCTAGCACGATGGGTCCGGTCGTCACGCCATCCCGGGCGGCGCCCGTGGCGCCGGTCTTGCCGACGCTGGGGACGGTAGGAGTCGTCGGCGTGCGGCGGACGATCGCGGCGGGCACCTGCGGGAGGTCGGGCAGGCGGAGGTCCGGGAGCGAGGTGATCGGGGCGAGGGGCGCGGGCGCCAACGCGGCGTCCGGAGCGACCGCGGCGCTGTCCGCGTTCGCGGAGGGCGCGGTGCGCAGCTTCGTCGGGTCGAGCTTCACCAGCGCCGGCTTGGCCTTCGCGGGCGGAAGCGTCGCGGGTTCCAGTCGCGGGGGCGTCCGGGTCAGGCCGCTGACCGACACGCCCAAGGCCACGACCGCGAGCGCCACGACGACGAAGTCGAGGAGTCGGTCGGAGTCAGGTTGGACGGGCGCGGGGCGCATGCGCGGGGGAAGGTGACGATGCGAGCGCGGCCCGGGGGTGGCAAGTCGCGTCCGGGGTTCAGAAGGCCAGTTCGCCGCCGCAGAAGAAGGTGCGCGGGGCGTTGGCGCGCGCACCGAGCGGGGCGCGGCTGATGATCGCCCGCTTATCGAGCAGGTTCTGGACGCCGCCGACGAGCTTGAAGGAGGGCGTCAGCTGATAGCGCAGGTTGAGGTCCACGGTCAGCAGGCCGTCGACCTTGCCGTCGAGGGTCGAAGGGTTGGCCAGCGCGCCGGAGCCGTCGACGAGCCGAGGGCCGGCGTTGTAACCCGTGCCCCAGGTCGCGGAGTAGTAGCTGAGGTCGAGCGATCCGCCCCACGGTCCGGTCTCGAAGCCGAGGCCGGCCGAGAGTTTCCATTCCGGGATATACGGGATCTCGTTACCGTTGCTCGCGCCGGCGAAGAGGCCGGCCGAATTGCCGAGGCGACTGCCTTCGATGTCGCTGAAGCGCGCGTGCGTCCAGGTCAGGCCCGCGTAGGCCGGCAGCGCGTAGCCGCGGCCGGGCGCGCCGGCGAGGTCGTGTCGCACGAGGGCTTCGAGTCCGTAAGAAGTCGCGCCGCCGCCGTTGGTGACGGGCATCAGGCCGCCGCCGGCCACGCCGACCACGGGCGCGATGAGGTTGCGGAAATCGGTGTGGAACGCCGTGAGCTCCCAACTGGTGGCGCGGTCGCGGTGACGCAGGCCGAGTTCCTTGCCGAGGCTCTCTTCGGAGCGCGTGCCGGCGGCGTAGCCGGAAGGATTGGCCGCCGAGCCGCCGCGGTAGACGCCGCCGAAGACGGTGCTCTGCGCGTTGAGCTCGTAGGTGAAGCCGAGGCCGCCCATGACCATCTCGCTGTCGACGGGCGTGTACGCGCCGCCGGACGTGGTGTTGGCCATGTCGAGGAATTCGTAGCGCACGCCCGGCCGTAGGGTCAGTGCGCCGAACTTGATCGCGTCTTCGACGAAGAACGCCGTCGCGAGGGTCTCCTGGAAGCCGGCCGAAGTCACCGCGGCCTTGGTGCCCGCGCCGATCACGCCGTCGTCGACCACGTAGGTCGTGCGCTGGTTCGAGCCGCCGGCGGTGTCGCGATGCACGCGGAGGCCGGTGACGAGCTCATGGCGCGCTTCGCCGGTCTCGAACTGCTTCCGCACCGAACCCTGCCAGCCGTAGGCCTCGTGGTTGCGCGTGGCGTCGTTGGTGAAGAACGCGCCGTCGTTGCCGGC
>JBBAVG010000125.1:0-3668 GCA_040397805.1 Phycisphaerales bacterium | reverse complement strand
ATGTTCTCCCTCACCGTCCGCACCCACTTCGCCGCCGCCCACGCCATCGTCATGGGTGGCGTGCGTGAGCCCATCCATGGGCACAACTGGGAGGTCGTGGTGGGGGTGGAGGGCGACCGTCTCGACGCCGACGGACTGCTGTGTGACTTCCACGCCGTCGAGGCCGCGCTCGCCTCGATCGTCGCGCCCTTCCACAACCGCTCCCTCAACGACGTCCCTCCCTTCGATGTCGTCAACCCCACCGCCGAACTCGTGGCCAGGCACGTCGTCGAGGAGTTGTCGCGGCGTCTGCGCCACGTGCTCGCGCCGACAGGCGCCCGCGTCGCCTTCGCCAGCGTCACCGAGGCCCCCGGGTGCATCGCCACCTGTCGTCCGCCGCACCCCCCGGTCGGGGGAGCGGCCGCCGACGCCCGCTGAGGTTGGCGTAAGGCCACGATGCTCCGCACAAGCCCGAACCGCCACGACGCCGAATGCATATGGACACGCTCATGCCCGCCTCTCGCAAGCAAGCCAACGCCGCCACCGACCGGGCGGCATCCGAGCCCCGGTACTTCAACCGCGACCTGTCGTGGCTGGAGTTCAACGGCCGCGTGCTCGCGCAGGCTCGCGACGAGGGCCTGCCCCTTCTCGATCGCATTCGCTTCCTCTCGATCTTCACCAGCAACCTCGACGAGTTCTTCATGAAGCGGGTGGGGCTGCTCAAGCGCACCCTGCACGCGGGCATCGATCAGCCCGGGCCCGACGGCATGACGCCCCGTCAGCAGCTGGTGGCCATCCGTGCCGCGGTGATCGAACTCTGCCATTCGCAGATCGAGATCTACACGAAGGAACTCCGCCCCGCGCTCGATCGCGAGGGCGTGAGCGTCGTCCGCTGGGCCGACATGTCGGGCAAGGACCGCAAGTGGGCCCAGGAGTGGTACCGCGCCAACGTCTTCCCGACGCTGACGCCCTTGGCCGTCGATCCCACGCACCGCTTCCCCTTCATCAGCAACCTCTCGACCAACCTCGCCGTGCTCGCCGAACCCCCGCTCAACGCCCGGTCCATCGCCGCGGGCAGCGGGGCGACCCCGACCTACGAAGGCGGCGAGCGGCTCTACGCGCGACTCAAGTTCCCCGCCAACATCAAGCGGTTCATCGCCCTGCCCAACCGCGAGGGGCCCACCAAGGCCGTGCGGCTCGTGCAGGTCAACGACATCATCCGCAACAACCTCGACGACCTCTTCCCCGGCATGCGCCTCGAGGAGACCGTCGCTTTCCGCGTCACCCGCTCGTCGGGCATCCAGAAAGACGACCTCGACACCGCCAACCTCCTGCAGTCGATCGAGGCCGACCTCAAGCAGCGACGCTTCGCCAGGGTCGTCCGCGTCGAGATGGAACCCGGCGCATCGCCCGCCGCGGAACGCTGGCTGAGCGACAAGCTCAACATCGACACCCGCGACGTCTACGACATGCCGATGGACGTCGACTTCCTGGGCCTCGCCGAACTCTGCGACGTCGATCGGCCCGACCTCAAGCTCAAGCCCCACAAGCCCGTGGTGCCCCAGCGGCTCGCCGCGGCGTCGCTCCAGCCCGTCAGCGACCGCTCCTCGGCCAACTTCTTCGCCGCCATCCGCAAGCAGGACATCCTCGTCCACCACCCCTACGAGTCCTTCTCGGCGAGCGTGGAACGCTTCATCGCCTCCGCCGCGAGCGACCCCGACGTCCTCACCATCAAGCAGACGCTCTACCGCACCAGCCCCGACTCGCCCTTCATCGCGCACCTCATCCGCGCGGCGGAGTCCGGCAAGCAGGTGGCGTGCCTCGTGGAACTCCGCGCCCGCTTCGACGAGGACCGCAACGTCCGCTTCGCCCGCACGCTCGAAAAAGCCGGCGTGCACGTCGCCTACGGCGTGCAGGGCCTCAAGACGCACTGCAAGACGAGCCTGGTCGTCCGCAAGGAACGTCACGGCCTTCGCTGCTACGCGCACTTCGGCACCGGCAACTACCACCCCAAGACGGCGCAGCTCTACACCGACGTGGGCCTGCTCACCGCCGATCCCGTGCTGACGGGCGACCTGGTCAACCTCTTCAACTTCCTCACCGGCCTGGCCGCGACGCAGCAGTACGAAAGTCTGCTGGTGGCTCCCGCCTCGATGCGAGAACGCTTCTACGCGATGATCGACCGCGAGATCGAGTTCGCCAACAAGGGCCAGCCCGCCCGCATCATCGCGAAGATGAACGCGATGGAGGACCGCGAGACGGCCGACCGGCTCTATGCCGCCAGCCGCGCGGGGGTGAAGGTCACGCTCATCGTCCGCGGCTTCTGCTGCCTGCGTCCGGGCATCGAGGGGCTGTCGGAGAACATCCGAGTCCTCAGCGTCATCGGCCGCTTCCTCGAGCACGCCCGCATCTTCCACTTCGGCGCGGGCCGCGAGGAACTCCTCGACGGCGACTGGTACATCGCCAGCGCGGACTGGATGTACCGCAACCTCTCCAACCGAGTCGAGGTGGCCGTGCCCGTCCGCGACGCCGTCGCCAAGGCCCGGCTCGCCGAGATCATCTCGACGCACTTGGCCGACCACCGCCAGGCGTGGGAACTCGAGCCCGACGGCGAATACCGCCGCCGCACCGTGCCCGCAGGCACGCCCGAGGACTCGCCGGTGGCCCTTGGCACCTTCGAGACGCTCATCAGGGCCGCCGCCTCGGAGGCCTGAGGCCGTTCGAACGCTTGATGTCAAGCATGGCCCCTCCCCCGCCCGGCAGGGCTCGCCAGTCGTAGCCGTGCGGCGCGGCGAGGCTCTGCGAGCAAGCCCACGGCCACGCGCCGATTCGCGGGAGTTCCTCGGGGCCAGATCGCGCCAGCTCTGCGGCTTTCAATGCGTGGCCACGCCGCCAAGCAGGCCCACGTTGATCGTGGCCGCCGCCCCCAACAATCCCTCATGGCCTTCTTCTTCACGTCCGACACGCACTTCGGCCACGCGAACATCATCCGCCACTGCAACCGTCCCTTCGCCACCGTCGCGGAGATGGACGCCGCCATCATCGATCGCATCAACGCCAAGGTCGCCCACGACGACTGGCTCTACCACCTCGGTGATTTCAGCTTCCGGGGCGGAGATCCCGCCGAATACCGCCGACGCATCCACTGCCGCAAGATCGTACTGATCCAGGGGAACCACGACCCCGCCTTCGGCGAAGCGGGGGTGCGTCCCGAGTTCGCCGCGCTCTTCGAGGCGGTGCACCCGCTGCTGAAGGTGACGGTGCAGATCGACCGCGAGCCGCAGCCCATCGTGCTCTGCCACTACGCGATGCGGGTGTGGGAACGCTCGCACCGCGGCGAATGGCATCTCTTCGGCCACAGCCACGGCAACCTCAAGGACGACCCCGACTCGCTGTCGTGGGACGTGGGCGTCGACCACAACGACTTCACCCCGCTCGGGGTTCCGGACCTCATCAAGATCATGGCCCGCAAACGCTTCGTGCCCGTCGACCATCACGGGCGACAGGACGCCGCCGACGCCGAGCCGTGAGCTCGCCCCGGCGGGTTCCGTGCGGTGATCGATCCCGATGGCGGTTGATGGACGCTCGCGGCGAAGCTGCCCGGAGTACCGCCTCCCCGCGGGTCATTCCACATTCACGCCGCCCGCTTGTCCCAGTTCCGCGGCCGCACGTTCGCCGGGGCGTCGGGC
>JBBAVG010000124.1:0-3767 GCA_040397805.1 Phycisphaerales bacterium | reverse complement strand
CACGACCGTTGGCGAGGGCAAGCGCCGCATCGACGGCGGCGGTGTCAGACAGGGGGATAGGTTTCATGGGAGGACAGGTTGCTGGGTTGAGGGTCAGCGTGCGTACAACCCCCCGCGGACGAGGTAGTGATGCACTTGGCGCGTGGCTTGGCCGAGAAAGCACTCGGGCAACTGGATGCGGTTGACGCTGATGCGGACACGCAGGTCGTCGTCGGACGAACGGTGGTCCATGAAGTTCGCGACGGCTTCCGCGGTGCGGAAAAAATCGACGGCGGCGTCGTACCCATGGATGTCGGACTTGGTGACGGTGGCGCCTTTGCGATACGCCTCGTCGAAGTTAATGTATTGGGAACTGCGATACATGGTGCAGTCCACCACCTCGACCTCCACTTTTCGCAGGATCACGTTGTCGTTGGCGATGATCTCGTCGCACTCGGCGTCGGTCCGGTTGGGGTTGAGGTTGTTGGTCAGGTTGTTGGTCGTGGTCTTGGTCATGGTCGTATCTGTTTTGTGGTTACGTGTTGTTGGTTTGGATACAGCCGGAGGGCTGACTGCTGCCCCCGCCGCGAGGCGGCAGGGGCAGAGGGTCAGGCATCCTACTTCTTCACGTGGATCGTGCGGCCGAAGGGCGCGGAGCCGGTCGTGTTGTACGCCGCCCAGAGCACGGGGTAATCGGCCGGCTCGTCGGGGAACGACCCGTCGAGGTCGGTGAGGTAGATCATGCCGGCGATGTTCTCGCCGCCGTCGATCAGCTCACGCACTCGGTCGAACGCGGGCACGAAGTCGGTGCCACCGCCGCCTCGGGCGTCGAGCGGGCACTCGTCCCCCGCATCGAGGCGATACTCGGCGTGGATGCGGGTGTCGCAGTCGAGCACGATGGCGCTGCAGCGGAGATCGGCGCACAAGTTGGTCACTTGCGCGCTGAACTCGTTGCAGAGGTCGCGGTCGATGGAGCCTGACGTGTCGCGCACCACGACGATGGTGCCGACGCGGTCACGCATGCGGCGCGGGTAGATGACCGGCTGCGTCGCCATGCGGCGGGTCGAGCGGGACCAGTCGGCGCGGTCGCTGATGACCGTGCGGGCGAAGTCGGCAATCTCGCGCTGCCAGTTCACGTCCACGGCGCGGACGCGGTCGAGCACCCGCTGCATGTTGGCCGGCACGTCGCCTCGGCCCAGCGCCTTGGCGGCGATCTCGCCTTGGATGACAGCCTCCTCCCACTTCTCGCGGAGGGACTTGCCGCCGGCGTTGGGGCCGCGGTCGGGCTGGATGAAGGAGCCGCACCCGCCCTTGTCGGGCACGTCGCCGCTGCTGCCACCAGCGCCGCCCTGCTGCGGGCCTTTGCCGCCCTGCGGCGGCGGCAGGGAGGCGAGAATCTCCTCCTCGGCCATGCCCTCGTAACGCTTGTCGAGGAGCCCGCCCTTGGGCATCGCGAGGCCGGCGATTTTCTGCAGGAGCAGGTTGATCGCGTAGTCTCCGGCGATGTTGCCCTCGGCGGTGATCGGCAGCCGGTCGAAGTGGGCGTGGGCGCAATGTAGCGCCTCGTGCAGGAGCACGAAGCGCACCTCCTCGTCGGTCAGCTTCGCGATGAAGTCGGGGTTCCAGAGGATGCGCTTGCCGTCGGTGGCGGCGGTCGGGGTGGACTCGTCGAGGACATCGACGAGATGGGTGGCGAGCGAGCCGTAAAAAACGGTCGCGGGATTGGACAGCGTCCACCAGCGGGCGCGGTCGATGGCGATCGGGATGGTCTTGGTCATGGGAGGAACAGGTTGATCGGTTGAGCGTATCAGGGTGACGGTTACAGGGAGAACATGGAGCAGAGGTCAGCGGCGCGGACGGCGGACTCGGCGCGCAGGTTCTTGTCCTCGCGCAGCTGGGCGGGGTCCACGGCGGCCAGCGTGCGGGCTTGCTCGACGAGGTCGGCGATGGACTTGTCGTTGCCGAGGTTGAGATCGGCCGCGAGGTTCACGATGTCCGCGAGATTGGACACGAGCGAGTCGCGGAAGATCTTGTCGGGGTCCGCGAGCTTCTCGGCGTAACTGCGCAGGGCCTCGCCGATCCGCTCGCGCAGCTCGGTGGTCGCCGTCTCGGCGGATTCCTGCAGCCACTCGTCCCATTGACCGAGCGAGGGCACGGGGAGGTAACGGCACGAGAGGCTGAACGCGTTGCGCACCACGTCCACGTCGGGCCAATGGCTCGCGACGAAGAGGCCGTTCAGCCGCGCCGGCGCGCTGGCGCGCACCGTCTCGTACTCGGCGACGAAGGTCGCGACGGCGCGCTGGAACGCGGCGGCGTGGCCCTGCAGGATTGACGAGTGCTCCAGCTGACGGGCACCCGCGAGCAGCCGCATGCCGCGGTCGGCCGCGGGCACCGTCAGGCGATAGTGGTCGGCGCGGGCGGCGGTGATGATGCGGCCGGCCTCTTCCAAGGCGGGATGGGCGCAGACCTTCACGTCCACGCGGGCCTCGTCGGTGAGGCCGTGGCGGGCGTTCTCGGCCTTGGTTTCGGCGGCGTGACGGCGCACGGTGCGCCATTGTCCGGAGGAGAAGGAGGCGATGACAGCTTTGCGGGCGATGATGGATGACATGGGAGGAACTAGTTGATCGGATGATGTATTGGTTGAATCGATACGGGGGGAAAGGGAAGGGGCGCTCCGGTGAAGGAGCGCCCCGAGTGATCAGCCGCGCGCCTCGAACAGCGCGCTGTTGGCGAGCCACCACTTCTGCCACGCGGCGTTGCCGGCGAGCTTCGCACCGAGACGCTTGTAAGCGTCGCGGGCGCAGTAAGCTCCCATCACCCGCGGGAGGCGGGAGAAGTAGCGCACGAGCGGCTCGGCGAACTTGGGCTCGGCGGCGCGGCCGAGCATCGCGGCGATCAGGTACTGGGCCGCGGGGTCGGTCGGCACCGGCGCGCCGTCGGGGTCGAGCCACACCTGCTGCGGGGTGGGCAGCTGGTCGGCGAGAGCGGCGAACGCGAGGAACTCGGCGGCGGCACCCTTGCCGATGGCGGCCGAGACGGTGCGCAGGTCACGCAGCCCCGAGTTCCAGAGCCGGCCGACCGTCGCCCACGAGCGGAAGTCGGGGAGGCGTACCGACGGATCGGATACGGGCTTCCAAGCGTAGAGCGTGCGGCCGGTCGTGCTGCGGTGCCACGCGATGATCTCGGGGGCGAAGCCGGCTTCGCTCGCCCAGTCGCACCACGACTCGACCTCGTCTTTCCACGGGGCGAGGAACGTGCCGCCGTCGGCCTTGTCATCGCTGGCGGGCGTGGCGATGTTGAACGACACGTGAAAGCGTGAGCGCAGCGGCTCACAGAGCGCGGTCACGCCGGCCTTGTCGGCGGGGCGGTTGGTCGCGCCCCAGATCAGGACGTTGTCGGGCAGGGCGCCCGCGTCGAAAAGCGACATCGCCGCGGCCTGCACGTCGATGGGCGCTTGGCCGAGGTCGTCGAGCAGGAGCACGGTCGGCTGGGTCGTGGTGCGCAGCCGGTGCAGCAGTTCCAGCGGCAGGGCACGGGTCACACCGGCGGCGGAGTCGGGGACCAAGCACCCGCCGAGATCGACGCGCTCGGCGAGCGAGGCGCGGAAAACGATGAGGTCATGGCCGGTCGCCTTGGCGGCGGCGATGGCGCGGGCGGTCTTGGCGCAGCCCGGGGGGCCGACGAAAAGGACGCGAGTGCGCGAGTTGATGAGCGAGGCGAGGTAGGATGACGAGGACATGATGATGACAGGTTGAGGACGTATCAGGACAAAGGGTACAGGACAGGGG
>JBBAVG010000123.1:802-3926 GCA_040397805.1 Phycisphaerales bacterium | reverse complement strand
GGCTGCCGCAGCACCAGCGGCTTCGAACAGCCCGGCGACACCGCCGCCTTCTCCGCCGGCGCCCGTCCGGTCGCGTCCGCTCCCTCGGCGCTCGCGCCGGCGCCCGCCGCCGTGCCTTCCGACCGCCTGCCGACCCCGGCGCCGACCAAGCTCGCTGCGATCGGTCCCGTCGGGCCAGGCGGCAAGCGCACCGTCGTGAAGGGCGAGACCCTCTTCAGCGTCTCCAAGAACGAGAACGTCACCATCGCCGCGCTCGCCAAAGCCAACGGCTTGCCGCTCAACGCCATGCTCAAGACCGGCCAGGTCCTGACGATCCCGTCGGCCTCCGTTCCCTCCGCCGCGCCCAAGTCGGCCGCTCCGGCGCCCGCCCCGACGCCCGCCCCGAGCTTCGCTCCGCTCAAGCTCGTTCCTCTCACCGGCAGCGCGCCCGCCCCGGTCGCCGCTCCGGACAAGAAGTAAGCCGCCGCGCCGCCGCACGCCATGGTCATCAAGGTCAAGCAGGAGGAGCCGGGCGCCCTGGGTGGGTACGCCCTCGGCATCTTCGTGCTCGCGGTGACCTTGGCGTTGTTCGGCCTGATGGTCCAGTACAGCGCGGGCATCTCGCTCTCGGCGAGCAACCGCACCGCCGCCTTCTACCGCCAGCTGGCGTACGTCCCGATCGCCTTCATCGCCGGCTTCGCGTTCTTCCGGCTCGACCTCGACATGGCCCGCGCCTGGCGCGTGCCGATCCTCTGGGGCGCGTGCGGCCTGATGGTCCTCGCGCGCGTGCCCGGCATCGGCGTCTCGGTCAACGGCTCCTGGCGCTGGATCGATTTCGGCTTCTTCCGCCTGCAGGCGTCCGACCTCGGCAAGCTCGCCCTGGTCATCGTGCTCCCGCATTTCCTCGCGGTCATGCAGCGGCATACCTTGCCGAACAAGTTCCCGCTCTACCGGCTGCGCGACCGCAAGCCGTTCATCTTCACGGACCGCGGCTGGATCGACTGCCGCGAAGGCTTCATCAAGCCGGTGGCCGTCCTGCTCGGCATCGCCGCCTGCATCGCCTTCGGCCCCGACCTCGGCACGATCCTCCTCTGCTGCGCCGTGGGCGGCGTGATGATGCTGGTCTCCGGCGTCCGCTGGGCCTACGTCATCCCGAGCTTCCTGATCGGGCTCGGCGGCCTCACCGTCCTGATTCTCAACTGGCCCAACCGCCTGCGTCGGTTCACTTCGTTCCTCGAGCCGTGGGAGAAACGCGGCGACGAGGCTTATCAGCTCTTCGAGGGCATGGTGGCCTTCGGCGTCGGCGGCCTGACGGGGAAGGGCGCCGCGAACGGCCTGCAGGGCCGCGCCTACCTCCCGGAGGCCCACACCGACTTCGTCTTCTCCGTGATCGGCGAGGAGTACGGCCTCGTCGCCACGACGCTCGTGGCGCTGGCGTACCTCGGCATCTTCTGGTGCGCCTACCGCGCGATGCGTCACACCGCCGACCTCTATCGTTTCAACGTCTGCCTCGGCGCCACGCTCTTCCTCGTCTTCCAGGCGCTCATCAACATGGGGGTCGTGACCGGCCTGCTGCCGACCAAGGGCATCTCGCTCCCGTTCATCAGCTACGGCGGCACCAATCTCGTGATCATGGCCTGCATGGTGGGTCTGATCCTCAACTGCGTCCGCGCCTCGGGCCAGCCGGCCTTCGAGCCGAAGGAGGCGCGCGCATGAGCCGCGTGCTGCTCGCCTGCGGCGGTACCGGCGGCCATCTCGCGCCCGGCATCGCCCTCGCCCAGCGGCTCACCGAGGATGGTCATGAATGCCGGCTGATCGTCAGCCGCAAGGCCGTCGACGCGCGCATGACCGCGCATTACCCGCGCCTGCGCTTCGTGCCGGGCAAGGGCCGCGGCTTCGGCCCGGGCCTCGTCGGCCGTCTGCTCTTCTTCCCCGCGCTCTTCGGCGCCGTCTGGTCTTCGTGGCGCCTGCTGCGGGAGTTCCGTCCGTCGGTGCTCGTCTGTTTCGGCGGCTTCATGAGCCTCGCTCCCGCGATCGCGTGCCGCCTCGCCGGCGTGCCCGTGCTCGTGCACGAGGCGAACCGCCACCCCGGCAAGGCCGTGCGGCTGATCGCGCGGTTCGCGACGTCGGTCCACCTGCCCGCGGGCGTCCGTCTGCCGGGCGTCGCCGCGGAGAGACAGCATGATTCCGGTTATCCCGTGCGCGCCGAGATCCGCCCGGAAGCCCGCGAGGCCGCGCGTCGCGCGCTCGGCCTGCCGCCCACCGGTCGCCTCGTGCTCGTCGTCGGCGGCAGCCAAGGCGCGGCCCGGCTCAATCGTTGGGTCGAAGCCCATCTCGCGGATTTCGCCGAGCGTGGGGTGCATGTCCTCTGCCTCACCGGCCCCGGCGGCCGTGAGGACGAGGTGCGGACGCCGCAGTCGGTGGTGAAGTTCCTGCCGTTCTGCCATCAGATGGCCGCGGCCTATTCCGCCGCCGACCTCGCCGTCGCGCGCGCCGGCGCGGGCACGCTCGCCGAACTGGCGACCTGCCGGACGCCCGCCGTCCTCATCCCGCTGCCGTCCGCGGCCGACGACCATCAGACGGCTAACGCCCGCGAAAGCGCGCGGACCGGCGCCGCGCTCCTCCTGCCCGAGGCGGAGCTGGACCGCCTCGCCGCACTCGTCTTCGGTCACCTTCATGACAACGCGGCGCTCGCCGCCATGCGTGACGCGCTCGCGCTGGCCGACGCGGCCAATCGTTGGGACGTCCTCGCCACGGAGACCATCGCCCTCGCCGGAGGCGCCACCGCATGAGCGGTTCCGCCTGGATGCTCGGAGCGTGCGGCATGGGCGTCGGCCCGCTTGCGCTCTACCTGAAAGGCGACGGCTGGGAAGTCTCCGGCTGGGATGACTCGACCGGCAGTCCGATGGAGCTCCAGCTCGCCAACGGCGAAGTGCCGCTCCTGCGCGACCCCTGGGCCGCGGGCCGCCGTCCGACCGTCGTCGGCCGTTCCAGCGCGGTGAAGCCCGGCCACCCCGCGCTCGCGCTCGCCGAAGGCCATGGCGTGCGCACCTTGCGTCGCGGCGAGCTCCTCGCCGAAGCCGTCGCCGGGCGCCGCTTCGTCGCCGTGTGCGGCAGCCACGGCAAGACCACCACCTGCGGCCTG
>JBBAVG010000123.1:0-792 GCA_040397805.1 Phycisphaerales bacterium | reverse complement strand
CAGCGCGGGCGCCGACTTCGGCTACGTGCTCGGCGGCCTCTTCCGCGACCCGACGTTCCCGCCCGCGCGCGCCTCGGCGGCTTCGCCCTGGGTCGTCGCGGAGGTCGATGAGAGCGACGGCACGATCGGCGCGTTCTCGCCCGACGTCACCGTGGCGGTGAACCTCGACTGGGATCATCCCGATTATTACCGTGACGAAGCCGCGCTCGAAGCCGTCTTCCGGGCGCTCTTCGAACGCACCCGTTCCGCCGTCGTGATCCCCGTCGGCAACACGCGCCTCGAACGCCTCGTCGCCGGACTCAAGGTGCCGGTCATCCGCGTCGGCGACGAAGGCGATTACTCCTGCCGGCTCGTGCAGGGCGGCCATGCCTCGTCGGTCGTGGCGCTCGGCGGACGTTTCCCCGCGGGCCAGTTCAATCTCCCCGTCGCCGGCACCTTCAATCGTTCGAACGCCTCGCTCGCGCTCGCGGTCACGCACTTCATCACGGGCGGCCTCGTCGCCGAACCGCTCGCCCGCTGGCGCGGCATCCGCCGCCGGCAGGACGTCCTCTTCGAACGCACCGGCCTGCGCGTGCTCGCCGACTACGCCCATCATCCGACGGAGATCGCGGCGCTCCTCCAGTGGGTGCGCGAGACGCACGCCGGCCGGCTGCTCGTCGTCTTCCAGCCGCATCGCCACACCCGTACGCGCCAGTATGCCCGCGAGTTCCGCGACGCGCTCGCCGTGGCCGACCAGGCGCTCGTGCTGCCGGTCTATTCCGCGGGCGAAGCCGCCGTCGAAGGCGGCGGTTC
>JBBAVG010000122.1:0-3947 GCA_040397805.1 Phycisphaerales bacterium | reverse complement strand
GCTCGCCGACAGCAACCCGGTCGCCCAGCCCGACGGGACGTGGAAGCTCTACGATGACGCCCGCGCCGAGATCCAGAAGCACGGCAACGTGATCACCGCCGAAGAATACGCCGGGCGCGTGACCGAGGCCTGCGCCTTCCTCGAAGGCAAGGTCGAGAGCTGGGCCGAACAGGTCGAGGCCGACATGCGCAAGGCCGCCGCGGAACGTGATTACGAGAAAGCCGCGAGCCTGCGCGACCTGCTCGACGCGCTGAAGCGCACGACGGAGAAATCCCGCCGCTTCCTCCGCGAAAATCCCCTGCCCCGCCGCGACGAAGCCGGCGCCCTCGCCTCGCTCGCCGCCGCGCTCGGCCTCGAACGCCCGCCCGCCACGGCGGAGTGCTTCGATATCTCGCACATCTCCGGCACGCTCGCCGTCGCGTCGATGGTGCGCTTCGTCGACGGCCAGGCCGACAAGTCCGGCTACCGCCGATTCAAGATCAAGTCCTTCGAAGGCAACGACGACTTCCGTTCGATGCAGGAAGTGGTCGGCCGCCGCTATACGCGCCTGCATGAGGAGCACCGCGCTTTCCCCGAACTCGTCATCATCGACGGCGGCCTCGGCCAGGTCGGCGCCGCGCTCGCGGCCTTCAAGGAACACGACCTCGCCCCGCCCCCGCTCATCGGCCTCGCCAAGCGCGAGGAGACCATCGTCTTCCCCGACGGCCGTGAACTGAAGCTGCCGCGGCACGACGTCGGCCTCGCCTTGCTTATGCGCATCCGCGACGAGGCCCACCGCTTCGCCAACGACTTCAACGCCGAGCTCCGCAGCCGCAAGCTACGCGAGTCGCTGCTCGACGAGATGCCCGGCCTCGGGCCCAAGCGGAAAGACGCCCTCCTCGAACACTTCGGCAGCATCCAGAAGCTGCGCAAGGCCACCGTCGAGGAGATCGCCGAAGTCGCCGGCCTCAGCGATAAACTCGCCGGCGAAGTGAAGGCTTATCTAGAGGCGAGAGGGTGACGGACAAATAACGGCGGCGATGACTGCATCGAGTTCAGCATCGATGGCTGAATCGATGACAGAGCAGATCAGATCCAGAACGTGGATTCTTCGGGGGTTGGTCCGGACCTTCCCTGCCTCGGCTATTTAGGCCTCTGCATCATCCGTCATCGATGCAGTCCTCGATGCAGTCATCGATTCAGCACTCCACTCAGCCCTCCATTCAGTCCTCTACCTCTTCACCGCCATCTCCCTCTCCACCAGCTCCGCCACGCGATCGGCGCCGCCGGCGTCGCCGAGCCCGTCGACCGAGGCTTTCCATTTCCTCCAAAGGGCCCAATCACCGGTGAAGGCTTCGGCGATGATGGCGCGGGCCGAGTCAGGCGTGAGGCCATAGGCGCCGGCGCCATGCTCGGCGATCAAGCGGCCGTTGCCGGCTTCCTGTCCGGGGATGACCTGCGTGATGACCATCGGCACGCCGGCCGCGACGCACTCATGCGTGGTCGCGCCACCAGCCTTGCTGACGACGAGATGACTCGAAAGCATGAGCGCCGGAATCCGGTCGGTCCAGCCGAGCACTTCGGCGCGGCCTTCGACCGCACGCTCCACGGCTTCTTTGAACGAGGCGTCCTTGCCCACGGTGATCGTGAGCTCGAGCCCGAGCGTGGACAGGGCCGTGGCGAGTTCGACGGCGTCGCGCTTGCCGGGATTGAGCATCAGGAGCACCCGCGGGCGTTCGCCTACCTTGGCCGAAGAACGCGGGGCGAGGCGCGACGAGACGGGGAAACCGTAAGGCAGGACCTTCGCGGCGGGCACGCCCTGACGGATCATGACGTCGGCGGTCGCCTGGTTCGGGGTGACATACCAATCGGAGTGCGCGCGATGCCAGGCACGGTTCACGGAGATGGAATCGGTGACGACGGTGATCAGACGCGGACGCGCGGGGTCGTCGCGATGCCAGCGCCGGGCCATCATGTAGTTATAGAGCGGGTAGGCCGAGACCACGACCGGCGGCTTCGTGGCGTCGAGCATCGCGTTCAGGGTCTTCTCGACCGGACGCACGAACGGCAGCGAAGCGCGCACGAGCGGCAGGCGGTCGAGGGCCGTATACAGGCAGCCCCAGAGACGCGGATACTTGTTCGCGACGCCGATATAGCTGTCGCGCTGGCTCCGCGCCTTCTCCGCGCCGTAGGCTTCGAGGAAGAGGTCGTGCAGCTCGCCGGTCAGGCCGGGCTTGCGGGCGAGCGCCTCGATGATCGAGCGCGCGGCGGCGTTATGGCCTTCGCCGAATCCGGCCGTGAGGACGGGGATGACGCTCATCAGGCGACGAAGGCGATCGTGGCGCTGGCCACGCCGGCAGGAGCGGGCGAACCGTTCTTGGCGGCCTCGAAGGCGGCGCGGCGTTCGGCGATGCGTCGGAGGAGTTCCGGGCGTTCGACGACGCGGATCGTGCCGTCATCTTCTTCGACCACCGCCGTCAGGGATTCGACCCAGTCGCCGGAGTTGATGTAGCGGACGTCGCCGATCATGCGGTCCTCGGCCTTGTGGATATGGCCGCACATCACGCCTTCGCAGCCGCGGCGCGCAGCCAAGGCCTGCAGGTGCTCCTCGAAGCTTGAGATGAAGCTGACGGCCGATTTCACCTTGGCCTTGATGGCCTGCGAGAGGGAGAAGTATTCCTTGCCGCGCCAGGCGCGCCACTTGTTATAGAAGCGATTCAGGTCGAGGAGGATCTGGTAGCTGATGTCACCGACGACGGCCAGCCAGCGCATCTTGACGGTGACGGTGTCGAACGCGTCGCCGTGGATGCAGAGGTACTTGCGGCCGTCCTGGGCGACGTGGATGTGCTCCTCGGCGAGCTCGATGCGGTCGAGCACGAGCGGGATCAGGCGGCGGATGAAGTCATCGTGGTTGCCGCGCAGGTAGACGACCTTCGTGCCGTCCTTCTCCGCCATCTTCATGATGCGGCGGACGACGGCCGTGTGGGCCGGGCTCCAGTGGTTCTTACGCTGCAGCGACCAGAGGTCGATGATGTCGCCGTTGAGGATGAGCTTGTCGCAGCGGATGCCGCGGAGCACGTCGAGCAGCTCGCGCGCCTGGGCGTCCTTGGTGCCCAGATGGAGATCCGAAAGGACCAATGTCCGGAAGTGGATCTTATGCTGCCCAGGGACCTTGATGGTTTCTTCCATGGGACCAAAGATTACGTGACGATGGTGTCAGTCCTGCGTCAGGTACGTCTTATTAAGGAAACAGCGGTATCGGGCATTGGCGGTTAGCGGTTGGCGGTTGGCGGTTGGCGGTTGGGAAGAGACAAAGCGCCACCCGCCACCTGAGAATGAATGCACCTATGTCGTGACGCGGTCCCGACCCTACCCATTGCCTCTCATCCATTCAGTCCTCCGTGATCGATTCAGCCCTCTGTCCTCTGTCATCGATGCAGTCATCGACTCAGCCCTCCCCTCCCACCCTCCGTCACCTAATCGTAACAATCGTAATGACATGATGTGACGATTGTTACGAAATGGTGTCGAACATGGCTTGCCCCCTCCCCCACCCCCTCCTTGAAACGGGGACACCCAAACACCCATGAAAGACTTCCTCAAGAAGGTCCTCGGTAAGGATGAAAAGTTCTACGAACTCCTCGAAGCCAGCGCCGACGAAGCGCAGAAGAGCGCGAAGTCGCTTTCTAAGCTCTACGCCAAGGTCGGCAAACCGGACTTCGAGCAGTGCTTCACCGAGCTCGTCGTCGCCCGCCGCGTCGACAAGCGCATCGGCCTCTCGATCACCCAGGAACTCTGCCAGACCTTCGTGACCCCGCTCGAGCGCGAGGACATCGAAGCCCTCGCCAACGCCCTCTATAAGATCCCGAAGACCTGCGAGAAGATCGGCGAACGCCTCGCCATCTGCCCCTCCCAGTTCTCGACCGACATCGTCGACAAGCAGGTGCGCATGCTCGAGCAGGCCACCG
>JBBAVG010000121.1:0-4455 GCA_040397805.1 Phycisphaerales bacterium | reverse complement strand
CTCCTGCCTGCCGCCCTCGAATGGCTCTGGCAGGGCTACCAGCCACGCTGAGACCCGCTGCCATGCGCCGCGCCTGCTTCGGACTGCTCCTCGGCCTCGTCAGCCTGCAAGCCGCCGACGCTGGCGACCCTTTCGCCAAGGTCCTCGACGGCAAGGCGCCGGCCATCACGAAGGAGTTCATCGCCCCGCCCGCCGGCATCACGGTGCGCCGCGTGCTCTTCCGCATCCGCGACAAGAACGACGCCTATGCGATCGTCGCGATTCCGAACACGCCAGGCAAGCACCCCGGCATCCTGGTGCTGCATGGCTCGGGGGGCAATGCCGAGGAAGAGAAGGCCATGGCCTGGGCCCAGCGCGGCTATGTCGCCGTCGCTCCCGACATGCCCGGCCTCTACAGCCCGCTGACCCGCGGCGACCTCCCGATGTCGAAAGGCTACGCCGATGGACGTTACTCCATGCAGCCCGATACGACGAAGAGCGTGGTCTTTGATGGCATGCTCGCGGCGATGAAGGCACTCGACCTCCTGCGCTCGCTCCCTGAGACCGATACCGCCAATGTCGGCGTGGTAGGCGTCTCCTGGGGCGGCACGATGACCACGATGGTCTGCGGCCTCGCCGGCGACAAGGTGAAGGCCGGTTTCGCGATCTGGGGCAGCGGCTTCTTCGACCTCGGTGGCTGGCGCGGCGGCAAGCCCTCCCCCACCGCCAAACCTGGCGCCCTCGCCGCCAATATGACGGCCGAGGAGCGGGCCCGCTGGCTGCGCGACCTCGATCCCGGACGACGAGCCCCGAACATGAAGGCAGCGTTCTTCCTCGCGGGAGCGACGAATGATTTCTTCGGCTGGCCCGAGGCCGTGCAGGCCACGCTCGACGCCATTCCCGGCGAGAAGAATCACTTCTACGCTCCCAACAGCAATCACAAGGCGCTCATCCCTGGCGGCACTGGCTTCGAAGGCGTGAAATACGACGCCAAGCACCCTCAGCTCATCGGTGCTCGCGCCAACTGGCTCGCGATGGAAGTGCCGTATTTCGAATATCATCTCAAGGGCATCGGCAAACCCCTGCCCAAGGTGAAGCTCGCGAAGAGCGACGACGCGCACCTCGCCCGGTTCACCGTCGAAGCCCCGCACCCGATCATCAAGGCTGAGCTCCACTGGGCCGCCCCCTTCGCGGCCGAGACGATCAAGGAGCCCGCGCTGCTTGCCAAGGCCGTCGTCGACCGCAAGTGGAGCGCCGTCCCGGCGACCAAGAACGGTGACACCTACGAGGCGGCCATCCCCGCCGAAGCCGCCCAGTGGTTCATCCTCGTCTCGGATGACCGCCCCATGTCCGTCTCGAGCGACATGATCACCGTCAGCGCCAAATAATCGATGAATCGCTTAGCTCTCTTACTCCTGTCGCTCGCTTCGCTGGCCTTTGCCGCGAGTACGCCCGCCACGAAGACCGCGCCACCGGTGGCCAAGGAATTCGCCCCGATCGTCGACGACCCTAAGCTACCGCGCGTCCTTATCATCGGCGATTCGGTCTCGGTCGCCTACACGCTCGATGTCCGCAAGAATCTCGCCGGGGTCGCCAACGTCCACCGCATCGCCGCCAACGGCGGCTCAACCCGCACGGCTTTGGGCGACTACGGCCTGGTCCGCTGGCTCAAGCCGGACGAGAAGTGGGACGTGATCCACTTCAACGAAGGCCTGCACGACCTGTCCTACCGCTTCCCGGACGACCGCGATAAGAACGATAAAGGCGAATACGCTTCGCCGACCAACGGCGGCCGACCGAACGTGTCCGTCGAGCAATACGAGAAGAACCTCCGCCTCATCGTCGCCCGCCTGAAGCAGACCGGCGCCAAGCTCATCTTCGGCAGCACGACCCCGGTCCCGGAATCCGACGCCGGTAAATACGTCAAGGACTCCGAAATGCCCTACAACGTCGTGGCCAAGAAGGTCATGGCCGAGGAAGGCGTGACTTGGAACGACCTCTGGGGCGCTGTGAAACCCCGGCAGGACCAGCTGCAGGGGAAGCGTAACGTCCACTTCATGGCCTCAGGTTCGGCCGTGCTGGCCAAGCAGGTCGCCGAAGCCATCACCCGCGAGCTCCCCGAGCCCACCTCCAAATAAGCCGTCGTCGGCGATTGCCCGCCGTCAGCTTTATCCGATGCTAATGAGACCGCCACCCCTGGCGGTCTCTTACGTATGGGAGACTCCCCCACCCCCTCCGACCACACCCTGCAGGTGCAGCGACTCTTCGTCCAGCACCAGCAGGTGGTGCTGTATTACGTCCTGACGATCGAGCCGAACCTCGGTGACGCCCATGACATCGTACAGGAGACTTTCCTGACCGTGTCGCGCAAGGCGGATACTTATCAGCTCGGCACGAACTTCCCCGTCTGGGCCTGCGTGGTCGCCCGCTACCAAGCGCTCCAGTTCCAGCGCACCCGCGCCCGCGCGGCGGCGCGTCTGGATGATGACGTGATGGAGATGCTCTACGGCGAAGAAGCCCCCACGCCGGAAATACTCGGCCCGCGCACGGAGGCCCTTAAGGGATGCCTGGGCAAGCTCGCGCCGATGGCGGGCGACCTCATCCGTCGCCGCTACCACCTCGGCCAGATGCCGGAAGCCATCGCCGCCGCCGTCGGCTGGACGCCCAACTCCGTACGCGTCGCGCTCACCCGCGCCCGCCAGACTCTCCGCGCCTGCGTCGATCGCTCGCTCGGCACTTCCGAACTTTCATGAAGCCTGAACGCCTTGACGCCCTCTTCGACGCCTGGTCGGAGTCCCGCCTGACTCCCGCCGAAGCGACCGAACTCAGCGCCCACCTCCGCGCCGACCCCGAGGCCCGCGCCCGCTTCCGCGAGGCCGCCGCCTTTCACGGTCATCTCCATGCGGCGCTCGACGGCCTCAATCTCGACCAAGCCACCGCCCCGGCCAAGACCTTGGACTTTCCGCAGCGCAGCCGCGCCCTCGGGTTCGTCGCCATGCTCCTCGGCGTCGCCCTGACGGTCGCCTCCTTCGGCTGGGCCCTCGCCTCACGCTCGGATCGCGCCGAGAGCCGCTCCCTGGACATCCATGACGGCGGCTTCGACGGCGTCACCGGGCAGATCGCCGACGGATTCCCGGCCCGCGCCTTCACCTGGGGCGGCGACCCGAGCGAAGTCGTCCGCGCTGGCGACCATGCCACGGCGCTGCGCTTTTTGGAAGCCGCCGGCGAACAGACCGTCCCGAACAGCCCTCGTCAGTCGTGCGACGTCTTCCAGATCGTCGACCTCCGCTCCGTGCGCGACCAGCTGCTGACTTCCGGCGAAGCCCTCGTCGAACTCTCCGTCAGCCTCCGCGACGACCGGCCGGCCGGCTCCGAAACCATCCGCTTCATCTCCAAGGTCTATGTCTTCGAAGGCTCGCCCGCGGACATCATCGGACATTGGCCGCCCGTCGCCGACCAGACCCTCGGCAGCGGCGCCCAATTCCACGTCAGCCGCGGCGGCCCCGACGGAGCCTGGCGCCCGCTGACCACCCGTTGCGTGGTGCCGCCGACCGCCGGTTTCCTGGTCGTGCAGCTCGGGGTCGGCAGCGCCGGAGCGCCAGGCAGCACCTCGCCCAAGCTAGGTCGTCAATTCGCCGACGACGTCCGCTTGACCCTCCGCACCCGCCCCAGCAAAGCCGAACTGGCCTCCCGCTGACACCTCCATGACGCTCATCGAACGCATCCTGCCTTCCCTGAAGGCGCTCATCGCCAGTTGGCTCTGCTGCAACCTGGCCTTCTGGATCGGCGTGATTCCGTGGTGGATCACCTATCGGCGTTCGTTCAGTCACGACATGCGGGACCTCGACGTCCTGCTCGTCATCGGCTTCGTCACGGCCTGCTATCTCTCGCTCTGCTGGCTGTTCCTCGCGCTCCCTTGCGAACTGTTCCGGACCAAAGGTCTGGGCTCTATGCCCCCTAGCCGAGGCGCTTTCATCGGCGTGCTGGCTTCGCTGCCGTTCGTCGTCGCGATCATCACCGCATCAGGTTGGCGCGCGACGGAGGAGGTCGCCACCAACCCCGCGGTCACGCTTGAAGCCTTCCTCGGCACCTTGCCGCATGTCATGGGCATGCTGGCGACCGGGTTTAGTTTCGGCTGGCTCCGTCAGAAGTGGTCCCCATCCGACCCCGCCGCTTCGGGCAGCGGGCACGCCGCCGCTAGCCTCCTGGTCATAGCCTGCTTCTGCGCCCCCTCGGCCCAGGCGGCAGAACCGGCGGCCAACCGACCCAACATCCTCTTCATCGTCGCGGACGATCTGGCCACGAGACTTGGCTGCTATGGTGACAAGGCGGCGATCACGCCGAATCTCGACCGTCTCGCCCAAGAAGGCGTCGTCTTCGATCGCGCCTACGCGCAAGGCGTCGTCTGCACACCCAGCCGTACCTGCTTCATGCTCGGCTTGAACAACCGGCACGCCAACCCGAACCATTTCATCA
>JBBAVG010000120.1:0-4678 GCA_040397805.1 Phycisphaerales bacterium | reverse complement strand
CTTCAAGTGGAGCGGAGGAGAGTCGAACTCCCGACCTCATCATTGCGAACGATGCGCTCTACCAACTGAGCTACCGCCCCATGTCTGATCTGATCCTGTCTGTCCATCGGCCCGATCCCCGGTGGGGGACCGAAATCGACGGGGGCAACTATAGCGGTTCTCGCCGCGGCGGTCGACCCCGTCGGCTCCCCGCCCCCGTCATCCCCTCCCGGCCTCACTCCGGACCCGGCAGGTCCCCCAAAAACGCCGTCAGCCGTTCCCGCGTCGGGCTTTGCGCGTCCCGCACGTACGCCCCGCTCACCGCACACCCCGTCGCCAGGCACTCCTCCAACGCCAACCCGTGCACCTGCGCAAAGGCGAACCCCCCGTTGAAGTGATCGCCCGCTCCCGTTGACAGCCGCGGCTGCGCCGTGAAGGGCCCGTCGAACCACCCGCTCGCTCCCGACGCGTCCGCCGCCCCCGCCCCCTCCCGCGGGTGGATCACCACGCAGTCGAGCCCCAGCCGCTCGCGGATCGTCCGTGCCGCTTGCTGCACGCGTTGGCCCAGCGTCGCCATCGACCCCTCGCCATACACGCCCAGCCCCAGGACCGACGCGATCCGCTGCGACTCCGCCAGATTCAGCCCCAGCGTCACCGCCACGCCCGGCGCGGCTTCCAGTTCCTGCAACTGCGCGAGCGCGCCCGCCACGTCCGCGTCCGTCCGCTTCGCCGGGTCCGAGAGGTCGATGAACACCCGTCGCGCCTTCCCGCTCACCCGCGGCAGCACCTCTTCCCGAAGCCCGCGCCAAATCCCCGGCACGCCCCCCAAGAGCGACCAGTTCACGATGCCCAGCAACGCCGCCTCGTCCACCATCGCCCGCAGCGAGTCCAGGCCCACCCGATCGAGCAGCCGCGGCCACGTCACCTGCTGCACGCTGGCCGTGTTGTTGAACATCAACTTGCCGTCCTCGAACTCGAGGCAATCCGTCGTCGAGGGCTCCGCCACCGGCACCACCCGGCGACATCGCGACGCGAAAGGCGCAAAGACCGGGTGCAACGCCAGCGAAGGCCCCTGGCCCACCGCGCCCACGTAATCGACCTTCATGCCCAGCTGCGCCAGGCCCCCGGCCATCAGGGGCCCGTTGCCGCCGAAGCGGTCCTCGAGCAGCACCTGCTCGATATTGGTCGACTTGCCCGAGGCGTCGGCGCAGCGGGCCGCGAACGCGCTGATGGTCTTGAGCCGCGTGTACCCCTCCGGGCTCATGTCGCGCCGCACGTCCACCATGTGGATGATCGAGTCGATGAACCCGTCGAAGCCGACGAGCGCCGACTCGGTGCGTGCCAGGGCCTTGATCTTCCCGGCGGCTGACGTCGCGGTGTCCTTGCGTGTGGCCATATCGTGAGCCAAGCATACACGATCCCGCGGACATCCATCGCATGACCAGCCCCACGCGCACCATCGTCCTGGCCACCGGCAACGCCCACAAGGTCGAGGAACTCCGCGCCATCCTGGGCCCCGCCGTGCCCCACGTGCGGCTGCTGGGCCTTCGAGACCTGCCCGGCCCCTTCGCCGAACCCGCCGAGACGGGTTCCACCTTCGAGGCCAACGCCGCCATCAAGGCCCGCGCCTACGCCGCCGCCACCGGCATGGAGTGCCTCGCCGACGACTCGGGCATCGAGATCGACGCCCTCTCGGGCAAGCCCGGCGTGATCTCCTCGCATTACTGCACCGACGGAGCCGAAACGGGCATGACGCGCGAGGCACGCGACCAGGCCAACAACGCCCGCGTGCTGCGTGAACTCGAGGGCGTGGCCCCCGAACGTCGCGGGGCCCGCTTCGTCTGCGTCATCGCGCTCGCCCGTCCGGGCGAGGATGCCGTCCGTCACTTCCGGGGCACGTTCGAGGGCCGCATCGGCCTGCCCCCCCGCGTCCCCGCCGGCGTCCACGGCTTCGGCTACGACCCGCTCTTCCTCGTCGCGCCCGCCTTCGCCCGCACCGGCGCGGAACTCGACCCGGCGGAAAAGAACCGCTTGAGCCACCGCGCCCAGGCCGCCACTCGCCTGGCGGCGTGGCTCGCCTCCCAGCCCTGAGCCGCCCGGTCGCCCCACGCTCCTCTACAATCGAGCGATGCGTGCCCCGTCCGAACGACAAACCCGCCAGCGTCAGGCCATCCGCGACGCCATCGCCGACGCGGGCACGCCCCTTTCGCCCCGCGAGGTCTTCGAGCACGCCCAAAGCCGCGTCGAAGGGCTCGGCATGGCCACCGTCTACCGCACGCTCAAGCTCTTGGTCGAGAGCGGCATCATCGTCCCCGTCGAGATCCCCGGCGACTCGCCCCGCTTCGAGCTCACCGGCAAGGGCCACCATCACCACTTCTTCTGTCGCCGCTGCGATCGCGTCTTCGAGGTGGAAGGGTGCCCCGGCGACTTCGCCTCCCTGGCCCCCAAGGGCTTCACGCTCGATGGGCACGAGCTCGTCCTCTTCGGCACGTGCGCCTCGTGCGGCCCCGCCTCGCCGGCGTCGCCCTCTCCGTCGTGCACGCTGCCCCACAAGCACGGCCGCACCTGTCGCCATTGACCACCTCGCCGGACCCATCTCCGCCGCGATGCACGCTCGGGCCGTCCCGCCGCTTGTGCCACGACCTTGAGTTCCAGGCCGTGCACGCGGGAAAGATGCGCAAGCAAGGGCGATTCCTCATGCTCTGGGCCATCCCCAATGGCCGCCCCGCGTGGCGACTCGGGCTCGCCGTCTCGAGTCGCGCCGGCCACGCCGCCGTCCGGGTCCGCTGCAAGAGGCTCATCCGCGAGGCCTTCCGCCAGGCTCAGCACGACCTGCCGCTGCTCGAAGCCCAGGGGTTTGACGCCATCGTCGGCGTTCGCGACGCTCGGGGCATCTGCTTTGCCACCGTCGATGCCGAGTTGCGTCAGTTGGCCTCGCAGGCCGCCGACGAATGGGCTCGCCGCCGCCGTCGCAGCGAGAAGGAGACCCCGTGAGCCGCGTGCTCGGCCGCCTCTGCTCGGCCCTCCTGATCGGCTTGATCCGCGGCTATCAGGTGCTCCTTTCGCCCTTCATGGGCGGGCAGTGCCGCTTTCATCCCACCTGCTCGCACTACGGCCTCGACGCCATCCGGCAGTGGGGGCCGATGCGAGGGTCGTGGCTCACCATCCGACGTATTCTCCGGTGCAATCCCTTCGTGACCGGCGGCTATGACCCCGTGCCTCTGAAGGACATCCCGCCCAAGCCTGTCTCGCCGAACAACGCTCCGCCCGCGACCGATCCACGCTGACCCACACGCCATGTCCACCGTCTTCCTCAACGGCTCGTTTCTCACGCCCGACCAGGCCATGGTGGGGGCCTTCGACGCAGGCCTGCAGCACGGCGTCGGCCTCTTCGAGACCATGCTCGCCGTGCGAGACGGCGACGGCTCGCGCGTCGTGCACCTCGACCAGCACCTCCAACGCCTCGCCGACAGCGCTCGCGAACTCAACCTCTCCGAACACCTCCGCACCCCCGCCCTCGCCGACGCGGTGCGCCGCACCGTCGACCGCGCCTTCGCCGATCAGGCCGACGCCCAGCGCCTCCGCGTCCGACTCACCATCACCGGCGGCGACCTCAACCTCCTCTCCGCCGCCAAGGCCGGCGGCGAGGCCCGCGAACACGCCCCCACGCTCCTCATCCACGCCCAGCCCGCCGCCGCGTACCCGCCGGAGATGCTCCGCCGCGGCGTGCTGGCCACCATCGCCGACTGGAAGGCCAACCCGCTCGACCCCTTCCAGGGCCACAAGACGCTCAACTACTGGCCTCGCCTGCGCGAACTCCAGGTTGCCGCGGGCAAGCGGGCCGCCGAGGCGCTCGTGATGCAGGTGACCAACTACCTCGCCGGCGGCTGCGTCAGCAACGCCTTCATCGTCGCCGACGGCGAACTCGTGACCCCCATCGCCCGAGGCGAGGAGGAGGACGTGCTCGGCGAGAACGGCCTCGAACCCCAGCCCCCCGCCGAGGGCGAGCCCGTCAACAACTACGACCCGCCGGTCCGCGGCGTGGCCGTCCCCAGCCCCGTGCTCCCCGGCGTCGTCCGTCGCTGGGTGATGGACTGGGCCCTCGCCGAGGGAATCGAGTGCAGCCGCCGCATGATCTCGATCCGCGACGTGCTCGATGCCGACGAGGTCTTCCTCACCAACAGCAGCTGGGGCGTGCTGCCCGTCGTGGGGGTCGAGTCGCACGCGGTGGGGGAGGGCAAGGTCGGCCCCATCGCCACCCGCCTCGTCGACGCATGGTCGCAGATCGCAGCGGTGAAGTGACGGGCGAATCCCGTGTGCATCGACGCGAGTTGATGGTCGAGACGCGTCCCGCCCATCCGATCAACCCAAGGCCTCCTCGCCCCATGTGGGGCGAACCGGCAGGTAGCCCAGGGCGCTGCCCGGCTCTGCGGGCGAGCCCTGGGTACACGGGCGCGTGATGACGGCCAATGCCCGTGTGTATCGACGCGCGTTGATGGTCGAAACGCGTCCCACCGACCCGATCAACCCAAGGTCTCCTCACCTCTCAGGGGGCTCCCTGCCGGTTCGCCCGCGAGGGGCGAGGAGCGTGCGGGCCAATCGCGAGACGCGATGCGAATGAATGCGCGGGCCACACGCGATCATGCGCCCGCGTACCCAGGGCTCGCCCGCAAAGCCGGGCAGCGCCCTGGGCTACCTG
>JBBAVG010000119.1:0-4711 GCA_040397805.1 Phycisphaerales bacterium | reverse complement strand
GAGGAGCAGCCGGCCTTGGCGGCGCCGCAGCTCTTGCCGTTCACCGCGCCCATCGAGGCGTCCTTCTTGTCGGAGCAGCCGGCCTTGGCGGCGCCGCAGCTCTTGCCATCGACGGCGCCCATCGAGGCGTCCTTCTTCTGGGAGGGGCAGCAGCCGTCCTTCTTCTCGCCGACGGTGCCCATGGCGCCGTCCTTCTTGGCGGTGCACGCGCCGCCGCTGCACTTGGACTTGTCGCCGTTGCAGGTGCCGCAGCAGGCGGCCTTGTCGGAGCACTTCTGGCCGCCGACGGCGCCCATGTCGCTCTTGCTGGACTTGTTGCAGCCGCCGACGAAGGCGAGGGCGGCGATGGCGGCGGCGGCGAGGATCGTGGTGGTCTTCATGGGAACATCTCCTGCTGTGGTCAGCATGACACTCAACTGGCCGTCGCAGGCGGAAGACTCCTTGCCTCCCGAAGCCCCTGGACGGAGCAAGCCGCGATGGCGACGCACACGCACGCCATCCAACGGCCCGAACATTCTAGGTTCGGTCGTTACGCCCGTTCCTCCCCGGGAGTTCGCGGGCGACCCAAGAAAAAACCGTGCGGCATGCCGCACGGTTCGGGGATCCTGCAGAAGGAAGCATCGATACAGGGGAAAACCCCTGCATTCAGGCGTCACTCGCCCTTGCCGGCCTTGAGCTTGGCGTAGAACGCCGTGCGCTTGTCGGCGATGCGGCGGCGGGTGCTGGGCTGGCCGCCGATCTCCGCGCCTTCCTCGTTGCCCACGAGCTGGAGGAGGCAGAGCTCGCCGGCGTCACCGATGCGGTGACGGCCGAGCTTGACGATGCGGGTGTAGCCGCCGGCGCGATCGGCGAACTTGGGGGCCACGCGATCGAAGATGTGCTTGACCAGCTTGGGGCTCTTGCGGAGCTCGCCGTAGCGGTTGCGCTCGACCTCGCTGCTGGCGGGCAGGTCGAAGAACTGGCGACGCTGGTCGCGCAGCTTCTCGACGAACTCCTTCTCCTGCTCGCTGGGGGCCTTCGCGAGGAAGAGCCACTCGAAGCCGCGACGGTCGCCGCCGAGCTTGGCGATGATGTTGCGGCGTGCGGCAAGGGTGCCGGACTTGGCGGCGGTGATGATCTTCTCGACCATCGGCTGCACGGCCTTGGCCCGGGGAATCGTCGTGACGATCTGCCCGTGCTCGAAGAGACCGGCCGCGAGATTCCGCAGCGTGGAGGCGCGGTGCGCCGTCGTGCGACCCAACCTGTAACCAGCTCGACCGTGACGCATGTGCCTGCTCCCTACCGCGAGCGACGCGGCGGATGACGAACTCAAGAACGGCCGACGCCTCGCTGGACGCCACGCCGCCCCGCCTTCGAACGCGGGGAACCGATCCGGGGCCTTGATTCTAGCCGCTCACCCGTGAGTGGACGAGAGCGGACGAGAGCCAGACGCCCCACCGTGTCCTATCAAGGACCTGACGAATGCCGCCCGCGGGGGTTTCACCCGCGGACGGAATGAATCCTTCAGACCCCGCGTCAGATCGTGATCTGCGGGGCGGTGACCTGGAATCCCTCGGGGAGGGGCATGCCCAGGTCCATGCCGATGTCCTGCAGCTTGCGCTTGACCTCGCGGAGCGAGGTGCGGCCGAAGGACCGCAGCTTGAGCAGGTCGGCGTCGGTCTGGCAGACGAGCTGCGCGACCGTGTCGATCCGGGCCGACTCGAGGCAGTTGCTCGCGCGGACCGAGAGCTCGAGCTCGGAGATGGGCATGTTGAGCTTGCGGATGAGCTCCTCGTCGACGCTGGCGGCCGCCGCGGCCTCCTCGCTGACGCGCTCCTCGCCGAGCTCGAAGTACTGGACGAAGGGGTTGAGGTGCTTGCGGAGGATCTTGGCGGCCTCGACCAGACCCATCTCGGGGGTGACGGTGCCGTTGGTCCAGATCTCGAGGGAGAGCTTGTCGTAGTTGGTGCGCTGACCGACGCGGGTCTCCTCGATCTTGTAACGCACGCGCTGCACGGGCGAGTAGAGGGCGTCGACGTGGATGAGGCCGATCTCCTGCTCCTCCTCCTTGCCGTAGTTCTCGCTCGCGGGAACGTAGCCGCGACCCTTGGTCACGTTGAGTTCCATCTCGAAGTCGATGGCGTCGGTCAGGGTGGCGATGACCAGGTCCTTGTTGAGGATGTTGATCGAGGTGTCGGCCTGGATCATGTCAGCCGTGACCTCGCCGGGGCCGCGGGCCGCCAGCTTCATCACGCGGGGCTCGTCGCCTTCCATCTTGACGATGATGTTCTTGACGTTCAGGACGATGTCCGTCACGTCCTCCATCACGCCGCGGAGCGACGAGAACTCGTGCTGCACGCCCTTGATCTTGATGCTCGACACCGCCGCACCCTCGAGGGACGACAGGAGCACGCGACGCAGGCTGTTGCCGACCGTCGTTCCGAAGCCCCGCTCGAAGGGCTCCACGGTGAAGCGGCCGTACACGTCGGACTTGAACTTGGGGTCCTGGAGCACCTTGTTGGGAAGCTCAAGGCCACGCCAGCGAACACGGGTCGTCATGACAAGCGCCCTCTCTGTCTTCTCGGCTGCCGACCGACCTTCGCCCGGGCGGACGCTGGTCGGCGTGGGGAACAGGAACGACGGTCGCGGCACCATGGGGAGCGGCCGAGTCGCTCCCGCGGGCCTTCTGCCGCCGCTTGCTCACGAAATCGGCCCGGTCGCCATCGCGATCGGGCCGCTGGATGTCGTCGAATCAGACGCGGCGACGCTTGCTCGGGCGGCAACCGTTGTGCGGGACCGGCGTGTGGTCCTCGACCGCCGTCACGCGAAGGCCCGCCGCGGTCAGGCCGTTGACCGCGCTCTCGCGGCCCGCGCCCGAACCCTTGATGCGGATCTCGACCTCGGTCATGCCCATCTTGCGGGCCTTGCCGGCGGCCTGCTCGGCCGCGCGGGTCGCGGCGAAGGGGGTGCTCTTGCGGGCGCCCTTGAAGCCGATCGTGCCCGCCGAGTCCCACGCCAGCGTCTCGCCGTTCGTGTCCGTGATCGTCACGATCGTGTTGTTCTGCGTGCTCTTGATGTGCACGATGCCACGAACCACGTTCTTGCGAATCTTGCCCTTCTTGGCCATGAATGTCTCCTCGGATCAACCGACCCGCCTGGGGTCGTCCCCGATCTTGTTGCCGTTCCGAACCACGCCCGCCCGCGACGCCGATGCCGTGACGATGCACGGTCACCCCGCCGCGGCGGCCGAATCACTTCGCCTTCACGCTCTTCTTGCCGGCCACCGTCTTCTTCTTGCCCTTGCGGGTGCGGGCGTTGCTCTGCGTCCGCTGGCCGCGGACGGGCAGGCCCTTGCGGTGACGGTCGCCGCGGTAGCACTTGATGTCCTTGAGACGCTGGATGTTCTGCTGCACCTGGCGACGCAGCGCGCCCTCCACCAGGTACTCGGCGTCGATCACCGCGTTGATCTGGGCCAGCGCGGCCTCGTCCACCTCGTTCGAGCGCTGGTCCGGATCGACCTTCGCCTTCTCGAGGATCTCCTTCGCGAACTTCGGGCCGATGCCGTGGATGTACTGCAGCGCGAAGTACATCTTCTTCTTGTCGGGGACGTCGATGCCGGCGATACGAGGCACTGTTCAGACTCCTTGGCGGTCCGGGCTCCGCTCCCTTGCGAGGGAACCGGCCCTGCCCTTGCTCTTGCGTTCACGCCCGACGCGTCGTCGGGCTCATCTCCACGCCCTTGCGGGCCCGTGACTCAGCCCTGCACCTGCTTGTGCTTGGGATCCGACTTGCAGATGACCCGCAGCTTGCCCTTGCGACGAACCACCTGGCACGAGCTGCACATCTTCTTGACGCTTGCCTTGACCTTCACGTGTCACCTTCCAGTCTTGACCTGACGTTGCTTGTGGACCCGCCGTGCATCGCCCGGAAGCCGCACGCGTCCAACGCATGCCGATCCCGCCGCGATGAGTGGGGCCCCGATCATAGACCCGCCATGCACGCAAGTCACGCCGCCGAGGACGCCACGATTGACGTTCGTGTTTCGGTCGGATGGGCGGACGCTCGGCCCGGTGGGCCTTCGGACGCCGGCGTTCAGTGCCGGAACGTGATCCGCGCCTTGCTCAGGTCGTACGGGCTGATCTCGACCGTCACCCGGTCGCCCGGCAGGATGCGGATGTAGTTCATCCGCATCTTCCCCGAGACGTACGCCAAGACCTCGGACTTCTGCTCGTTGGGCAGCTGCACCTTGAACATCGCGTTCGGCAGCGCTTCGGTCACCACTGCTTCGAACGTGAACTTGTCGTCCTGTTTGCCCATGAATGTTCCGGAAGGTCCTGCTGATCCTCGCTCTGGCTCCACCGGGGCGACAGTCGCCCGGCTGCAAGGATAGCCCGTCCGCCCATTCCTCGGCGGTGAGCCGCCCCGCTCACCCCCCGGCGACAACCCGCCGCAGCGCCTCGATCACCTCCGTCGCCTCGATCCGCTCCATCAGCCGCACCCCCGACGCCCGCTTGTGGTCGAGCGACTCCCATGCCGCCACGTGCTGGATCACCTCGTGGCTGCGTCCGAACGGCCCCACGCGATCCGCCCTCGTGGGCCCGAACAACGCCACCGTCGGCCGGCCCAGACCCACCGCCAAGTGCAATGCCGCCGAGTCGTTCGCCACCACCACGCGCGACCCCTCGATGACCGCCATCAACCCCGCCACGTCCGTCACGCCCACCAGGTCGAC
>JBBAVG010000118.1:0-4736 GCA_040397805.1 Phycisphaerales bacterium | reverse complement strand
CCCTTGACCAGATCGCCAACGGCGTGAAGGCTTTCCCGGAGAAGTGGATCGGCGAAGACAAGATGTCCATTCACCCCGACTTCGTGCGCTACGCCCTCCCGCTCATCCAAGGCGAGATGCAACTGCCTTACGATCAGGGACTTCCGAAGTACGCTCAGCTCTCGGCCATCGCCGTCCAGCGCCGTCTCGAGAAGTACGTCACGGCCTGAAACTGACCTTCCAGGTTGTGAACAAAGACCCCCTTTTAAGCGGGGTCTTTTTGTTTTTAAGGGTTTGCCTCCCGTGGGGCAGGGCATAGTCTGTCTTTCTCCCCGTAGAACCCTCATGATTTCCTTTTTCAAGCACCTAGGAATGGTCGCGTTTGCGCTCCTGCCCGTCCTTTCTTCGGCTGCCCTGCAGACCGGCAAGGTCCAGGCCGGCAAGATCACGGGCAACGTGACGATCATCGACGCCAAGTCGCAGCGTAAGCCGCTCGCCACCGGCGCGGTCTTCCAGGAAGGCGCGCGCGTCGAGACCGGCGTGGATTCGACGGCCGAACTCGTCTTCTCCAACGGCGCCTCGCTTCTGCTTATTCCCGGCACCCTGCTCGAAATACGTACTTTCCGTCAGGTGCCTTCGGCCGGCATCACCGACCCTTATCGCCAGATCCAAGCCGACCCGAGTCCCTCCGTCACCGAAGTAGAATTGTCGCGCGGCAAGGTCATCGGAGAGGTCCGCAAACTCAATGCATTGTCCACCTTCACCGTCAAGACCCCGGCCGGCCTGACGCGTATCCGCGGCACTGTTTTCACCGTCGAGTACCAGCAGCTTACCAATGACCTATGCAAGCACATCTCTACCTGCGTGCGAGGGTCAGTCGACACGTGGATTTACGGCGACAACGCCGGTTACTGGACGATCGAACCAGGCCGGACGCTTCTCGCTATCAACTGGGTTTTACCGGGGCCGGTGCCGTTCGTCCCCAAACCATTTGAGAAGAAAGGGCTTTTCTTGTACACGACGCACACGTCTGAATTCCTTGGCATTTCTTCATACTTGACAGAGTTTTCGACACTTCCTCCGGAAGTCTCCACGACCATCGCCTCCATGGCGCAGACCGCCCCTAAGAAAGAAGATGTCTTCCCGAACGGAACGACCGTGCCTGTCAAGCCGTACGCCCAGGATATTACCGACGGACCCGTCGCCGAGGAGGTCGCCGGCACCAAGGCCGGCGCCCCGGCGGCTCCGGTCTCGATGAGCAACGGTGGCGGCGGCACCACTTACGACGAGAGCCTGAAGAAGATCTACGATAACGTGAACCGTTCCGTCGAAATGCGGCAGCTTAATCCGACGCCGACCGGCGGTTGAGCGGAGGAGCCTGTTCAGACTTCGTGAAGGCCCGGCATCTGCCGGGCCTTTCTCTTGGCCGCCATTCCTCGCTCGCTTTGAAGGCCACGGAGGGCATCTTGTGGCGGATGCCGATCGCGGGCAGATTCATCACGTTCGAAGGAGGGGAGGGCGCGGGCAAATCCACGCAGCTCGCCCGTCTCGCGGAGCGTCTCCGTGCGGACGGCGCGATCGTGCTCGGCCTGCGTGAGCCAGGGGGCACGCCTTACGGCGAACGCATGCGCGAAGTGCTCAAGCAGCCGGGCACCTCGCTGGCGCCGGCCGCCGAAGCCCTGCTCTTCGCTTCCTGTCGCGCCCAGCTGGTCGCCGACGTCATCGCCCCCGCCCTCGCCGCCGGACAGGTCGTGATCTGCGACCGCTTCATCGATTCGACCGTCGCCTACCAGGCTGGCGGCCGCGGTCTGGATCGCGCCTTGATCGAAGGCGCGAACCGCCTCGCCTGCGGTCCGGTGCGCCCGGACCTGACCATCCTGCTCGACCTCGATCCGGGCCGCGGCCTCGGCCGCGCCGCCTTGCGGGATCAAGGGCAGGCGGATCGTTTCGAACTGCTCGGCGACGCTTTCCATCGCCGCGTCCGCGAACTCTACCACACGCTCGCCCGCGAGGAAGCCGGGCGTTTCTTCGTCGTGGACGCCGCGCGTCCGCCCGAAGCCATCGAGGAGGAGATCTGGCATGAAGTCATCCGCCGCTTCCGCTGACGTCGCCGACCTGCCGGTGCTCAAGGTCCTCGCCCGCGCCCGCGCCGAGGGCCGCATGCCGCACGCGGTGCTCCTGACGGGCAATGACGGCGCCGTGCTCGCCCGCGCCGCCGAACAGCTCGCGGCCATGCATCTCGGCGAGGCCGATCCGCTGGCGCACCCCGACTGCCGCGTCCTGCGGCCCGCCAAGAAATCGCGTCGTATCGTCATCGAGAACACCCTCGAAGTCGTCGCGGCGCTGCGCCTCTCGTCCCTGACGCCGCGTCGCGTCGTCATCGTCAACGAGCCCGACCGGTTCCTCTCCGAATCGGCCAACGCGTTCCTCAAGACGCTCGAGGAGCCGCCGCCCGGCACGCTCATCATCCTCCAGACGACGCACTATTACCGCGTGCTGCCGACGATCCTCAGCCGTTGCCTGCGCTTCCACGTGGGAGGTGAGGCGCCGGTGATCGCCGACCCTTCCTGGCAGGATTGGCTGCGCGAGATGGAGCGTCTGCTCACGCGCATGGTGAAAGGCCCGGCCACGCCCCAAGCGCGCGTCTCCGAGGTCTTCATCCCGCTTTACGCGTTGTGCGCCCGCTTCGAGGTGTTGCTCGAGCTCTTCGTCGAGGAGGCCCTGGAGGCCGCGCCGCCTCCGCCGCCCACCGACGAAGACGAGGATGACGCCGAGCTCGCCTACGAGGAGTCCGTCCGCCGCGGCGTCCGCGCCCGCATGCTCGTGTCGGTCGAAGAAAAACTCCGCCTCGTCGGCCGCGCTCACCCCGGCTGCGCCGGCCAGGTCGCCGAGGCCGTCGGCCATCTCGAGGACGCCCGCCGGCGCATGGAGCTGAACTACCAGGTGCTGGCCGCCTTCGAGCAGTTCCTGCTGCGGACGCTACGGGCCTTCGCCCTGCGCCCTCGGGCGGCGTAACTCCTGCTCCTTCCCGGAGTTCCACCCAGATGTCCCAGGAAGAGCCGCTGCTCCCCGACGACGAAGACGACAAGCGCCTGATGGGCCTGGTCGCCTCCGGTGACGACGACGCCCTGCGCCTGCTCGTGCACCGGCACCATGCCCGGCTCGTCGGTTACCTGCGGGGCGAGGTCGGTTCGCAGGCGACGGCCGAGGAACTGGCCATGGAGGTCTTCATCCGGCTCCACCGCGCCGCGGCCCGTTGGCGTCCCGAGGCCAAGCTGAGCACCTACCTGATCCACATCGCCCGCAACCTCGTCCTTAACGAATGGCGACGGCGCGGGCGCAAGCCCACCACCGCCCTGGAGTTCGCGGCTGAGCCCGGCGACCAGTCCCAGGGGTCGGTCCGGCGGGTCGCCGAACTCGACGAGGCCTTCCAGCGCGCCATCCTGCAGCTGGCCCCCGAGCAGCGTACCGCCATCCTCCTCGTCGTGCAGCAGGAGCTCCCTTACGAGGAGATCGCCGAGATCATGGACGCGCCCGTCTCCTCGGTGAAGACCTGGATCCACCGCGCCCGCGCCCGCCTGCGCGAACTCCTCAAGGATTTCTACGCCCAAGAATGAACCCTGCAACTTCCCGCCGCACCCGGTGTTATAAGGGTGAACCCAGCCATGGATAACCCGGAACAGACGCCATTCGACCAGGAGCTCGCCGTGACGCTCCGTCGCGGGCGCGCCGTGCCCGTCGCCGGGTTCGCGGAACGGGTCGTCGTCGCGGTCACCGCCGCCCGCCGTCGTCGTAACGTCGTCCGCTGGAGCTCGGCCTTCGCCGCCGCGGCCGCCGTCTTCGTCGCGCTGCTCACTCTGCCCGCCACCTCCGAGGAGGCCTTGAACCGCCAGACCTTCGCCCTCATCGCCCGCGACGAGTCGGCTCAGCTCGCCGACCTCTTCGGCGCCGCCGACGACCTTTCGCTCCTCGCCCCCGTGGCGGAGCGTCCGGCCGTCGTGGAAACCTTCGTCTCCCCGGGCTCCTGATCATGGCCCGCGTCTTCTTCAGCCTGCTGGTCCTCCTTGGGGTCGCCCTCGTCTCCGCCCAGTCGCCCGGTCCGCGTCCGCCGGAAGGCGATCCGACCGTCGAGGAGATCCAGACCATCCGCAAGATCCTCGAACTTACGCCCGAGCGTCTGCAGCGCATGCGCTCCTCGATCGAGAAGATCGAGCGCATGTCGCCGGAGTCGCGTCGCGAGTTCGCGGCCAGCCTTGTGCGCTACGAATCCGCCACGCCGGAGGAGCGTCACAAGATCATGAAGGACCTGCGTGAGCGCGGCGGCTTCGGTTCGCGCGTGCTCGAGCATCATTTCAAGCGACTCACCTCCGACGAAGCCAAGGCCGAGCGGGCCCGTATCCAGGGCCTCACCACCGAGCAGCGCCTCGAATTCATCCGCGGACTCGCCGAGAAATACGGCCCCGAGATCGCAAAGGAACGACCGAAGGGCGGCGAGCCGAAGGACGGAGCGCCCGGTTCGCCCAAGCGCAGTAAGCCGCCGAAGGGCGAGGCCCCCGGCGTCGGTCCGAAGCAGTAGTTCGGCTCAGCGGCGACCCTCCTGGCGGAGGAGTTCGCCGATTTCGGGGACGAGGATATTGCGTCGGCCGAGTTCGTCGCGCGCGAAATACTTGTCGACCTGACGGACGAGGTCGAACGGTTCGTCCGGCAGGTTGTCCTCGTCGAACTCCATCTCGTCGACCGCGTCGATGTCGTCGAAG
>JBBAVG010000117.1:0-4946 GCA_040397805.1 Phycisphaerales bacterium | reverse complement strand
GCGGGTGAGGGAACTCGTGGAAGGGCGCGGGTCCGCCTTACTTGCCCTTCTTCTCCTTGATGGCCGCCTGGGCCGCCGCGAGGCGGGCGATGGGCACGCGGAAGGGCGAGCAGGAGACGTAGTCCATGCCCACGTTGTGGCAGAACCAGACGCTCTTGGGGTCGCCGCCGTGCTCGCCGCAGATGCCGACCTTGAGGTCGTTCTTCACCGAGCGGCCCTTGCTCACCGCCATCTCGATGAGCTGGCCCACGCCCTCGGTGTCGAGGGTCTGGAAGGGGTCGGCCGGCAGCACTTCCTTGCCCAGGTAGTCGGGCAGGAAGGTGCCGATGTCGTCGCGCGAGAAGCCGAAGGTCATCTGGGTGAGGTCGTTGGTGCCGAACGAGAAGAAGTCCGCCTTCTCCGCGATCTCGTTGGCCGTCACCGCCGCACGGGGCACCTCGATCATCGTGCCGATCTTGACGTCCAGCCGCGGCTTGTAGTCCTCTTCCTCCTTCACCTTGGCGATGACCTCCTCGACCTTCGCCCGCAGGTGCGCCAGCTCCTTCTTCGTGCCCACCAGCGGGATCATGATCTCCGGCATGGGCTTGTAGTTGCTGCGCAGCGCCTCGATGGTCGCCTCGATGATCGCCCGCACCTGCATCTCGAGGATCTCGGGATACGTGATGCACAGGCGGCAGCCGCGGTGGCCGAGCATCGGGTTGGCCTCGTGCAGCGCGCTCACGCGCTGACGCACCTTCTCCGCGCTCACGCCCAGCTGCTGCGCCATCTCCTTCTGCGACTTCTCGTCGTGCGGGAGGAACTCGTGCAGCGGGGGGTCGATCAGGCGGATCGTCACCGGCATGCCCTTCATGGCCTTGAAGATGCCCATGAAGTCGTCACGCTGGAAGGGCAGCAGCTTGTCGAGCGCCTTCACCCGCAGCTCCGTCGTGTCCGCCAGGATCATCTCCCGCATCGCCTTGATGCGGTCGCCCTCGAAGAACATGTGCTCCGTGCGGCACAGGCCGATGCCTTCGGCCCCGAACTCGCGGGCCCGCTGCGCATCCTCCGGCGTGTCCGCGTTCGTCCGCACGCCCAGGCGGCGGTGCTTGTCCGACCACTTCATCACCTGCGTGAAGTCGCCGCCCAGCTTGGGCTCCATCGTCGAGATCGGGCCGGCGATCACCTCGCCGCTCGTGCCGTCGATGCTGATCACGTCGTTGCGGCCGAAGGTCTTGCCCTTCACCGTCAGCTTGCCCTTCACCGGATCGATCTCGAGCTCGCCCGCGCCCACCACGCAGCACTTGCCCCAGCCGCAGGCCACCACGGCCGCGTGGCTCGTGCGGCCGCCCGTGCTCGTGAGGATGCCCGCCGCCGAGTGCATGCCCTCGACGTCCTCGGGGCTCGTCTCCTTGCGGACCAGCAGCACCGCCTCGCCCTTCTTGGAACGCTCGACCGCCTCGCCCGCCGTGAAGGCCAGCTTGCCCACCGCCGCGCCCGGCGACGCCGGGATGCCCTTGGTCAGCACTTCCGCCTTCTTCTTCGACGCCGGGTCGAAGCTCGGCAGCAGCAGCTGCGTCAGGTCCGCCGCCGGGATGCGCAGGAGGCACGTCTCCTCGTCGATCAGCTTCTCGCGCACCATGTCGCACGCGATCCGCACCGCGGCCGCGCCCGACCGCTTGCCCGTGCGCGTCTGCAGCATGTACAGCCGCCCGCGCTCGATCGTGAACTCGATGTCCTGCATGTCCTTGTAGTGCTTCTCGAGCTTCACCTTGATGTCGAGCAGCTGCTTGTAGACTTCCTTGTTCCACTTGGGCATCTGGTCCACGTGCTGCGGCGTGCGGATGCCCGCCACCACGTCCTCGCCCTGGGCGTTGATCAGGAACTCGCCGTAGAAGATGTTCTCGCCCGTCGCCGGGTTGCGCGTGAAGGCCACGCCCGTGCCCGAGTCCTCGCCCATGTTGCCGTAGGCCATCGACTGGATGTTCACCGCCGTGCCGTTCAGGCCCGAGATGCCCTGGATGCGGCGGTACGACACCGCGCGGTCGCCGTTCCAGCTCTTGAACACCGCCTCGATCGCCAGCTCCAGCTGCTTGAACGGGTTCTGCGGGAAGACCTCGCCCACGTACTTCTGGTACACCGACTTGTACTGGTCGCACAGCTCACGCATGCCCTGCTCGGGCACGTCCGTGTCCAGCGTCGCCGAGTACTTCTTCTTGATCTTGTTGAACGCCTCCTCGAAGTGGTGGTGGTCGACGCCCATCACCACGTCGCCGAACATGTTGATCAGGCGGCGGTACGCGTCGTACGCGAACCGCGCGTTCTTCGTGCTCGTCGCCAACCCCTCCACCGACCGATCCGTCAGCCCCAGGTTCAGGATCGTGTCCATCATGCCCGGCATGCTCACCGCCGCGCCCGAACGCACCGACACGAGCAGCGGGTTGCCGTCGTCGCCGAACTTCTTGCCCGACTCCTGCTCCAGGAACGAGATGTTCTTGTGCACCTCGTTCATCAGCCCGTGGGGCAGACGCTGGCCGTTGCGGTAGTAGAGCGCGCACGTGTCCGTCGTGATCGTGAACCCGGGGGGCACCGGCAGGCCGATGCTCGTCATGTCCGCCAGGTTCGCGCCCTTGCCGCCCAGCAGCACCTTCATGTCCGCCGCCCCTTCGGTCATCTTCGAGCCGAAGTAGTACACCATCTTCCCGGGCTTGGTCCGCATCTTCGGATCGACCGCCGGCGCGAGCTTCTTGCTGGAAGACCCCTTGGCGGCGGCAACGGGCGTGCGGGCGGATGAGCTCTTCGACATGTCGTTCAACACCTTTCTCTCGCCGGCTGCACCCTCGCAGCACGGATGTTCTTCGTCGGGCCTCTCCCCTGGTCGGGGCAGGTCGCTCGCGACCCCTCGTGCACGCCCTCGGTGCACAAGCTCCCCATGCCGCCCGACTTGCGCCCACAGCCCCGCCCCGAGGGCAACGCCAGTGTTCGCATTCCGATAGGCATGGCCACGCCCAAGGTTCGCACCTCGAAGCGCGGGGTTCATTTTAGCCGCCCGGCCGACTCTGGGCACGCCCCCGTCTCAGGCCTTCTCGCGTCGCACGCCGCGATCCCCACCCACCCCGAGCAAGATCCCCACCCCGTCCCCGCCCCCAGACCCGCCGCCCACCCGTGCCGCCACGTCGACCGCCCGCATTCACCCTTCCTACCCTCCTCTCCCTATGGGCAAGACCCGCGAGATCAAGAAGCGCATCAAGGCCGTCGGCAACATCCGTCGCATCACCAAGACGATGCAGATGATCGCCACGAGCAAGTTCGCCAGGGCCCAGCAGGCCTCCATGGCCACCAAGCCCTACACCGAGACGCTCTTTGACGTCCTCAGCGAGCTCTCCGCCTCCCTGGGCGACGAGATCTCCCACCCCCTCCTGGCCTCCGGTCGCCCCGGCGCCAAGCCCCTCACGCTCATCATCACCTCCGACCGCGGCCTCTGCGGCCCCTACAACGGCGGCGTCCTCCGCCTGCTCACCCAGCTCATGCGCGACAACCCCGCCCTCAAGTCGGGCGACATCGAGGTCGTCGGCAAGAAGGGCCAGGGCTTCCTCCGCTTCGCCGGCTACGGCATCACCCGCCACCACCAGCAGTTCGGCGACAAGCCCACCTACGCCTCGGTCAAGGACCTCGCCTCCGAGTACATCGCCCGCTTCATCGCCGGCGAGATCTCCTCGGTCCGCGTCGTCTCCATGAAGTTCCTGAGCGTCGGCCGCCAGACGCCCACCGTGATGCAGCTGCTCCCCTTCGACACCTCCGCCGCGGGCCGCAAGGCCGCGCAGGGCGAGAAGAAGGCCGCCGCCCGCCTCTACGAGTTCAGCCCCGACGCCAAGTCGATGCTCGACGACATCCTCCCCGCGGGCGTGAAGGCCGTGCTCTTCCAGGCCTTCAACGACGCCGTCGTCAGCGAGCACATCGCCCGCATGGTCGCCATGAAGGCCGCCACCGACAACGCGGGCAAGGCCGGCAAGCGCTACACCCTGGTCTACAACCGCGCCCGCCAGGCGCAGATCACCACCGAGCTCACCGAGATCATCTCGGGCGCCGCCGCCCTCGAATAAGCCGCCGCTCCCCCTTCCGCATGCGCAACCGCGACACCTACGAGCGGGCCGATGTCGTCGGTCGCTACGCCGCCGCCTCGGACCTCTTCGGCGCCGAACGCCTCCTCCTCGACCGCTGGGCCCCGCGCCTCGCCGAATGGTCGATGCTCGACCTGGGCGTCGGCGGCGGCCGCACCACGCTCCACTTCGCCCCCCGCGTGCAGCGTTACGTCGGCACCGATTACGCCCAGGGCATGGTGCAGGCCTGCCGCGAACGCTTCCGCGACCATCCCGAGTGGCGCTTCGAGCACTGCGACGCCCGCGACATGCAGCGCTTCGACGAGGCCTCCTTCGACCTCGTCCTCTTCTCCTTCAACGGCCTCGACTACATCTCCCACGACGACCGCCTCAAGGCCCTGGGCGAAGTCCGCCGCCTCCTCAAGCCCCGCGGCATCTTCGCCTTCTCCGCCCACAACCTGAACGCCGCCCACCACGCCCTCCGCTGGCGCCGCACCGGCGGCATCACCCGCCTCCCCACCGACCTGGTCCGCTGGACCCTCCTCCGCCTCTACAACGCCGGCACCATGGCGAGCAGCGCAAACGCCCCCTACGCCCGCATCAACGACGGCACCTACCGCTTCGGCCTGCAAACCTACTACATCCGCCCGGCAGCGCAAGTCGCCCAACTCCACGCCGCGGGCTTCAACACCATCGAAGTCCTCGCCCAAGGCACCGGCGAAGACCTCACCAAGAACCCCGCCAACCTGGACGCGGCCCCGTATTACGTCTGCCACCGAGCGGACTAACGTCGCGCCCACGCGCTTCCTCCCCGGCCCCGCAGGGGCCCACGAATGTTGCCACGGGTGAACAAGCCCGCGAAGCGGGCGC
>JBBAVG010000116.1:0-4972 GCA_040397805.1 Phycisphaerales bacterium | reverse complement strand
GTTCGGGAATCGCTCCGGGATTGGGATTCAGGGCGCGTAACGGCCCAGCGTGAGGGGTGGCCCCGCATCGACATGCACGATGAGGTATCGCAGCGCGTCCACCGCGTGGTCGTGGCCGTCCTTCGCGGCGGTGAGGTCGTGGGCGTCGTCGCTTCGATAGTGGTATCGCAGGAGCGATTCCACCAGACGCACGCAGCGTTCGTGCACGAACAGGCGCGGGCCCGCGCGGTCGGCGGGGAAGAGGCGCGAGCTCAGCATCGCGATGCCCGTTTGGATCGGTAGCGGCGTCGCTCGCACCTCCAGCCCGTGCGATTCGAGCACCTCCACCGCCGACATTCGCGCCACCAGGCACCGCGCCCGGCCCGCGGGGTCGACGCCGACCCAGTTGGGCTTGGGCCACGGGGGCAGTTGGCGCTGGGCGCATGCCGCGGCGTTGCCGTCGGCGGTGGCACGCGCGAGGTCGTCGAGCATGGAGTCGGTCCGCACGATCTCGTCGCACACCCAGAGCACGCCTTCTTCGTCTTGGGCGACGAAGAGCACCACCGTGGGCGAGCGCACGCCGAAGTCGACGCCGCCGAGCATGCGGGCGACGCGTCGCGCGTGGAGCGTGCCGCCTTCCTCCCATTCGATGCGCCCTTCGCGGAGGGCGAATGGTCGCACGTGCAGCGCGGGGTCGAACTCGGGGATGACCGCGCCCGTGCGCGTCGGGCGTTCGCAGACCATCTCGCTCCGCCAAGCCCGCAGCGAGACGCGACGCTTCTGTGCCGCGGCGTCGGCGATGTAGACGTGGCCCCCAGGCGCGGGCACTTCCTTGGCCCTGCCGCCACATTCCTCCCAGAGCGCACAGCGGCGTTCGACGCCACGTTCGTCGCGGCTGACGCACGCGAGGCGGTCGGGGCAGCGCTCGAGCACATCGACCACGCCCCACTTGAAGAGGCGGCGGCGTCCGAGTCGACACTCCTGCACCAGGTCGTGCATCAGGCCGAAGGGCAGGTGCATCGTGCTGAGGCACTCCACCGAGCCGTGCACGAAGGTGTCGCCGCAGCGGCGGCTGCGGGTGGTGAACTGGGCGGCCTCCCACACGTCGGGCTTGAAGAGTTCCACCTCGTCGCAGCGGAGCTTCTGGACGCGCGTGCCGCGGATGCTGGTGTGCGATTGCGAGAGGATCTCGACGCTCGAGCCGTTGAGGAGTCGCACGCCGTCGGCGGTGATTCGGCCGTCGACCATGGCGGCGAGCCGTTCGTGGCGGGCGGGGTCGAGGAGCTTGCGGAGGTGTTCGAAGACGCGGGTGGATTGCTCGCGGCTGCCGCCCAGCACGCGGATGTCGATGCCCGGCTTGAAGACCAGGTCGAGGAGCGTGGCCACCGCGCCCAGGAAGGTCTTGCCCCCGCCGCGGTTGGCCCAGAGGACGACATCACGCGAGGGCGATTCGGGCGCGGGGTTGGGCGTGACGGTCGCGGCGGGGTCGCCGGGTTCGAAGAAGGTGGCGCGGAGGTAGTCGAAGGGTGCCGCGTGGTGGCGGATGACGGCGCGACGCGGCACGTGCACGCCCAGTTCGGTGCTGATCCACGTCCACAGCGCGTCGGGCGTCGTGGGGCGTTCCCATTCGGGCGCGACCGGTGCGGGCGGGGCGACGGGTTCGGCGGCGGGCTTGCGTCGTGGCATGGCGTTGATTCCGGGCGAGGGGCTTACGGGTACACGAACGCGCGGGCCGGCCACGACACGAGCGACGCGGCTTGCACGGCGGCACGTTCGAGCAGGTCGAGGTGCGTCAGCGCGTGGCGTGAGTGGCGACTGCCCGAGGCCCAGCGTTCGATGACGCGGCGGAAGGCCGGTTGGCCTTCGAGCAGCCGGCGGGCGGCGGTGACGTCGATGAGTTCCCACGGCGCGATGCCCAGGGCCGCGAGATCGCGGCGGAGCGTGCGGTGGCGGGCGGGTTCGTCGATGTGGACTTCGCGCATGCCGCAACGGGTGAAGAGGGGCGACGAGCGGGCCATGGAGGCGACGACCTCGGTGCGGGGCGTGCAGGGCGAGGCGAGGTAGGCGCGAACGAGCGCCGCGCCCACGCCCAGCCCTCGCACGCGCGGATCGACCACGACGCGGGCGATGCGACGGACGTGGCGGTTGACGAACGCCGCGGCGTCGGTGCGGCGGCTCCATGGGCCGTCGGGCCAGGCGCGGGCGCGCCACGACGCGTTGAGCACGGGTCGTGCGGCGACGAGGATGCCCGCGGGTTGATCGTCGAGCGTGGCCACGAGCACGCGATCGACGGCGCGGGGCGTGCCGCCGCGGTAGTGGAGGTGGGCGAAGGCGTCGTAGGCCGCGAGCGTGGCGGGCGCGATGACGAGGTGGTTCATGCGGCACCGGCGGCGGGGACGTGGTGGAGGTCGCGCCGATCGCCGCGGAGGTGGATGACCAGTCGCGAGGCGTTGAGCCACTGGGCCGGCGCGTCCCATGCGCCGGCGGCGATGATGCAGACGCCTTCGCGCTGCGCCCAGCGGGCCGAGGCGTGGCAGACCCAGCGGGCGGTGCGGGCGTCGAGCGAGGCGACGAACTCGTCGGCCAGCAGCCAGCGGCGGGTGGTGCGTGGCGTGGCGGCGAGGTGTTGCATGGCGAGCGCGAGGCCCAGTCGCCAGCGTTGTCCCTCGGAGAGAAGGCGCGCGGGCGAGGCGAGGAGCGGGCCTTCGGCCAGGCCCGCGCACGCGAGGGTGGCGAGGGCTTCGTCGACGCTGCCGCGGCAGAGGTCGATGACGGAGCGGCGGGCGAGGTGGCGAGGGTTGGGGGGCGTGACGCGGCGGCAGGCGTGGCCGGCGTGGCGGAGGGCGTGCTCGAGGGCGCGGAGGAGGGTCGACTTGCCCGTGCCGCTCTCGCCGCTGATGTGGAGGTGGGCGCCCGGGGCGAGCGAGCGGGCGGCATCGAGGGCGAGGGGGTGTGGCGATGGCGGGGCGGCGGGCGGATCGACGGGCCGAACGCCCAGGCCCAGCATGGCGCAGGCCTCGAGGAGGCGTTGCGAGCGGGTGGCGGCGGTGTCGACGATGCGGAGGGAGTGGTGGAGGGGGCTCACGAGGCCACCTCGCCGCGGAGTTGGCGGCGGCACAGGTCGTACATGGTGCGGGCGCCTTCGACGCGGGTGATGACGCGTTCGCGGATACGGCGGGTGATGGTGGGGGAGATGCCGAGCTCGGCGGCGGCTTGGCGGATGGACATGCCGCGGATGAGGCAGCAGGCGGCGACGGCGGCATCGCGCGGGGGCCAGGTGTGGCGGGTGCGGGCGGCGTAGCGGAAGTCGAAGCCGGCGAGGCGACGGACGAGCTTGAGGGTGCGGCGGCGTGCGCCGGAGTCGCTGAGGCCGACGAGGGCGGCGGCTTCGCGGTAGTTCTTGCCATCGACGATGACGGCGCGGAGGAGGACTTCATCGCGGCCATCGAGGAGGCGGCCGTGTTCGGTGATGGCCCAGAGGACGAGGTCGCGTCGCGAGGTGGCGGGGGCGACGGGCTGGCCTTGGTGGTTGAGGACCCAGGGGTTGGCGGCGAGCGAACGGCGGACGGGTGAGGATGCCATGGCTTGATGCTCCTTGCGGTGAACGATCCGAACAGATACCAGAAAGTTCACTCTACAGAGAACTCGGCATGGAGATCAAGGGTGGAGGGGTGGTTTATTGGTGTTTTGTTCGGATTGGGGACCCCATTGTGGACGCCGGGCGGGGGGCGAGTGGAGCGGTTTGTTCGGTATGGGCAAGGATGATGGGGGTGGGCGTGGGGGGCGGGAGGGTGAAGGGAGCGTGATGGGCGGCATGGCTGACGACGGGCACATGAGCGAGGCGGGGCCTGGCGGCGAGGCGTCGCTGGCGAGGGCGGTGCGGGCGCGGCGTGAGGCCTTGGGGCTGACGTTGGCCGAGGTGGCGCAACGGGTTCCGTGCGCGAAGAGCTATCTCTCGGCGCTCGAGAACCAGCAGCGGGCCGCGCCGAGCGACGAGTTGCTGGCGGGGTTGGAGCGGGCGCTGGAGATGGCGCCGGGGGCGTTGCTGCGGGTGGGGAGGTGGAGCCGCAGCTTGGAGGCGGGGGGCGCGACGGTGCGGGAGGACCTCGAGGCGATGGCGGCGACGCGCGACGCGGCGCGGCGGCTGGCGGGGCTGATCCGCGAGGCGGGGTGCGGCCGCTCGCTCGATGCGTTGCACGCGTCGGGCGCGTTGCGGCGGCTGGTGGAGCAGTTGTCGCCGGGCGAGGGCGAGGCGATGGTGCCGGTGGCGCTGGGGAGGAGCGTGCCGCTGATCAATAAGGTGGCGGCGGGGTATCCGACGGAGTTCACGGACTTGTCGTACCCGGCGCGGGTGGCGGACGAGTACGTGCGGTGCCCGGACGTGACGGACGCGGACGCCTTCGCGGCCCGGGTGGTGGGCGACTCGATGTCACCGTCATACCTGGAGGGCGACGTGGTGGTCTTCAGCCCGGCGAAGCCGGTGACGGACGGGCAAGACTGCTTCGTGCGGCTCGAGCCGGACCATCAGACGACGTTCAAGCGGGTGTACTTCGAGGAGGGGGGGATGAGGATCCGGCTGCAGCCGCTGAATAGTGCGTATCCGCCGCGGGTGGTGGAGCGGGAGGGGGTGGCGGGGTTGTATGCGGCGGTGGCGGTGATCAAGAGGGTGTGAGGGGGGACATTCCTCGGTCCTGCTGATAGCCCGCTTCGGGCGTCCCTTGGTGGAGCCGCGGGCGCGGGCCCGGCTTTGCGGGCCAAGCGCACGGCGACGGGGGCGAAGGCGCATCTCGCTCATCGCCCGCCTGACCAGAGACTCATTTGTGAACCTTGAGACACTCGGCGTTCGGTCGTCGGCCCCGCCGGGGCCGTGCGCGAATCGGCGCGAGTCCACGAGTTCACCTCACCCGCTTCGCGGGTTCGGCTCACTCGTGGAAACGCTCGTGGGCCCTGCGGGCCCTTGGTGCGGGCGTGCCGCGGTCCCGGAGGGACCAAC
>JBBAVG010000115.1:0-5499 GCA_040397805.1 Phycisphaerales bacterium | reverse complement strand
CGCGGTAGGCGCCGGTGGAGACGGCCTGGGTGGACGCGCCGGTGAACCAGTAGATGATCGCGCCGCCGGAGACCAGGCCCAGCAGGAAGGGCCAGTGCATGATGCTGAGCTTCTCGATGTTGACGGTGAGACCCTGCGTGAGGCCGACGATGAGGGCGAAGATCATCGTGGTGGCGCCGACGACGGCGGTGCCGATGAGCACGGGCTTGGCGGTGGCCTTGAAGGTGTTGCCCGCGCCGTCATTCTCCTCGAGGAACTCCTTGCCCTTCTCGAAGTCGGGCTGGAAGCCGAAGTCCTTCTTGATCTCGCCCTCGATGCCGGGGATGGTCTCGATGGTGGAGAGTTCGAAGACGGACTGGGCGTTGTCGGTCACGGGGCCGTAGCTGTCGACGGCGATGGTGACGGGGCCCATGCCCAGGAAGCCGAAGGCGACGAGGCCGAAGGCGAAGACGGCGGGGGCGGCCATCATGTTGGCCAGGGAGTGACCGCTGTCGTTGGGCATCGCGGAGATGACGGCGGCCACGCCCATGAGGCCCATGATGACCATGCCGAGCCAATAGGCCGAGAAGTTGCCGGCGACGAAGCCGGAGAGGATGTTGAGGGACGCGCCACCCTGCTCGGAGCTGGTGACGACTTCCCTGACGTGGCGGGACTCGGTGCTGGTGAAGGCCTTGACGAGCTCGGGGATGATCGCGCCCGCGAGCGTGCCGCAGGTGATGATCGAGGAGAGCTTCCACCAGAGGGTGGAGTCGCCGGCGATGTTGGGGATGAGGAGGTAGCTGGCGACGTAGGTGAGGACGATGGAGATGGCGGAAGTGATGAAGACGAGGTTGGTGAGGGGCTTCTCGAAGTTCATCTTCGAGACGTTGCCGTAGGCGGCCTTGGCGAAGAACTGGTTGACGAAGTACGCGCCGGCGGAGGCGACGACCATGATGATGCGCATCATGAACATCCAGACCAGCAGCTGGACCTGGACCGTCGAGGCGGCGACGGCGGCGTCGGCCGGGCTCATGCCGCCCTGCTCGAAGTACTTGGGCAGGATGGCGAGCATGATGAAGGTGATGAGGGCGACGCCGGTGACGCCGTAGGTCTCGAAGCCGTCGGCGGAGGGGCCGACGCTGTCGCCGGCGTTGTCGCCCACGCAGTCGGCGATCACGCCGGGGTTGCGGGCGTCGTCTTCCTTGATCTTGAAGACGATCTTCATGAGGTCGGAGCCGATGTCGGCGATCTTGGTGAAGATGCCGCCGGCGATGCGGAGGGCGGCGGCGCCGAGCGACTCGCCGATGGCGAAGCCGATGAAGCACTTGCCGGCGATCTCGCTGGGGAGGAAGAGCAGGATGATGAGCATGATCAGCAGTTCGACGCTGATCAGCGCCATGCCGATGGACATGCCGGCCTTGAGGGGGATGTCGTAGCAGGGCCAGGGCTTCCCGCGAAGGCTGGCGAAGGCGGCGCGGCTGTTGGCGAAGGTGTTGACGCGGATGCCGAACCAGGCGACGCCGTAGGAGCCGGCGATGCCGACGAGGCTGAAGAGCAGGATGATGCCCATCTCGGAGACGGACACCTTGACCAGCAGCAGGAAGTAGGCCGTCATGGCGGCGGCGACGAAGGCCCAGAGCACCATCAGGAACTTGCCCTGACGGAGGAGATAGGCCTTGCAGGTGGTGTAGATGAGTTCGGAGATCTCGAGCATGCTCCGGTGAACGGGCATGTTCTTGAGCTTCGAGGAGATGAGCAGGCCGAAGACCAGGCCCAGGATGCTGACGACGATGCCGCCCATCAGCAGGGTGTGGCCGCTGAAGTCGCCCAGGAACGTGGCCTTGACGGTGGTGTTGGTGAGGTCGGGGAGGACGATGTTGACCTCGCCGCCGGGCTTGTGCCCGCCTTCACCCGCCGCGAGGGCGGGGAGGACGCCGAACATCGACAGCAGACATGCCGCCCATGCCGCCAGGCCGGAGCGAAGCCCGTTGAATCGAGGGGTTGCCAGATGGAACAAGCGATGACCTCCGAGATGCGGGCCTCCCGAACGGGATGCCCTTATGGAATCGTGCGATTCGACTGCGGGGACCCGCCCCGCGAATGAGAGACCTCAAGCGGTTGCCGTGCGACCGACCACTCACGACCAACGGGCCGGGAGTTCCGCATGGCGGCAGCCGCGGCGGAGCGCAACAGGCTCGCCTTCATGCCACCGATTCCACCCACGTCGCGACCTCGCAACGTCGTGAAACTGTTTCAGCGGCGAAACAACACCGCCGCGGACGAACTCGCTGCAACCCACGGGTTGAAACAATCCAACCGGCTGCACCAAGATCGACCCGCGGCGGCGAGACGCTGCACAAAGTTCAGTCCGCGGACCGGGAGCCGCCGCGGCCCTGAGGCGCGGGGAACTCGCCGCTGCGGCGGGCCTGGCTGCGGCGGGCATCGCGGCGGCGACGCTCGCTGGGCTTCTCGTAGAACTCCTTGCGGCGAATGTCCTTGATGAGACCTTCGCGCTCGCAGAGCTTCTTGAAGCGCCGCATGAGGCCCTCGACCGACTCTCCACCACGTGACTTCACTCGAATCGACATGTATACCTCGACGTTCGTCCTACCACGCTGACACCGTTCATTCACGACTCGCCCGGGCACGCCCACTCCAACACCACCCGACATGCCCGATCGACCGTGTCCACTCCGACCTCGTCCCCACCTTCACTGACCATCTTCACTGGCCGTCTTCACTGGCCGCTTGCCCGATGGCGATGGCCTCATGGCCATCGCCTGATGGCAAACGACTTGCAACTCCGCCGCATGAGGTCGCTCGACACGACGACCCGCCGCCCGATGCGAGCGGCAGGGCCACAAGTAAAGCCATCCGGCCTCATGCTGTCAACCGACGCGGCCGCCCAGTTCTCGCCATGATCGCTCTTTGTTTGGGTATTCGGGCAGAAACTTGTGTTTTCGCCGGGGTTCATTTCGGGTACCATCCCGTTCCGCCCGTGCACTCCACCGGTTCCTCCATCCGCCGCCTTGCCCCAGGCTTCTCCCTCGTGGAGTTGCTGGTGACGCTCGCCACCATCGCGGTGCTGCTCGGCCTGCTGCTCCCCGCGCTGTCCAAAGCCAGGCAGTCGGGGTTCCAGGCGGTGTGCTCGAACAATCTGCGGCAGATCAACGCTGCGTGGCAGGGGTATGTCGCCGACCACCAAGAGACCTTTCCGCTTGCCCGGGCGAATCCCGATTGGCACTTTGCGGGGGTCACGTTCACGGGCGTGGACAAACTGCCCGTGCTCGACCGGGAGCGGCCGATCAACCGGTACATGGGCGGCAGCCAGCTGGCGGGCGACGCGATCTCTCGGGTCTTCATGTGCCCCGGCGATGCCGGCATCTGGCGACGATCGGTCCGCGTGGGGGAGCGAGGGTTCTCGATGCTCGGGCAGGCCGGAGGAGAGACCTGCTACCAGTTCTACGGCAACAGCTACTCGGCGAACCCGTGGCTGCTGGATTCGCGACTGACCGGCATCGACGGGGCGTCGAGGCCGCTGCGGCTGTCGGACATCCTGGTCGATACGAGCCGCCTGCTGGTGGCGGGCGACGCCACGTGGCGGTACGGCATTCCGACACCGATCGATTCTGATGCGGGGCTCGAGGCGAGTTGGCACGACAAGCCGGACTGCGGCAACTTCCTTGCCGCGGACGGGTCGACGCGTTCGGCGAACTTCGCGACGGACCACGGGCGGACGTTCACGTTGCGGCCCAAGCCCTGATCACGGAGCGATTCCCGATCGTGTTCTGAGCGGACCTGGGGCGGGCGGCGGGCCCCCACTGCTATAGCGTGGAGGGCGTATCGGCGTATCGGCGTGGAGGCGTGGAGGCGGGCGGCGCCCGGGGGCGTCGTACGGTGCCGGAACAAACACGCCCCGCGAGATCGCGGGGCGTGGTGGGGATCGTGACGGGGGGTGCTGAACGAAGGGTTCAGCAGTTGCCGTTGGACCAGAGCTCCATGAACAAGGTGACATCGCTGCCGTCGATGCCGCCATCGAGGTTGAGGTCCGTCTCGGGGAAGGCCTCGGACCAGGCGTGGAGGAACTCGCCGACGTCGGAGCCGTCGATGCCGCCGTCGCGGTTGTAGTCGGAGCGGCAGGGCGGGGTGAGGACGAAGCCCAGGAGACGGCCGGAGGTGCCGGGGCGATCGACGTAGCGACCTTGGCCGACGATCTGGCCGCGGGCGTTGACGCCGGTGGCGATGAGCAGGCGCCAGCCGGTGCTGCCCTCGCCCATGAGGGTGTTGAGGTCGTACATGGAACCGCCGCGCCAGACGCAGGCGCGTTGCTGGTTGTTGCTGTCGATGTAGTAGCCGACGATGACACCCTCGTCGTTGATGTCCATGGCGAAGCTGGCGCCGGCGAGGGTGCCGAGGTTTTGGATACCGGCGGAGGTCCAGAGGGTGGCGCGGTTCTGGCCGGTGGAGATCTCGGAGACGCCGACGACGTGGCCGAGGTTGTTGATGGACTGGGCCTGGGCGTTGTTGCCGCCGAGGGTGCCAAGGTCGATGGCGGGGCCGCCGGTGGAGGAGAAGATGACGGCGCGGCTGTCGCCGCAGGAACTGGGCGAGGCGGTGTAGCCGACGATGGTGCCGGCCTGGTTGATGCCCGTCCCGTAGGAGATGCGGCAGCGATCGCCGCTGAGGCCGGGGAGGCTGGCGATGCTGGAACCAACGGCCCGGAAGCCTTCGACGCTGCCGGCGCCGACGAAGCTCGTGGTGCCGACGACGACGCCGTCATCGTTGATGGAGGAGGCGGCGGCGTAGACGCCGCGATCGAAGGGATCGAGGTCGATGATCTGGCCGTTGCGGGAGACCCAAGGCTGGGCGGTGGGACCGAAGAGGGAGGCGCTGATGGAGGCGACGCCGACGACATCGCCGTTGTTGTTGACCGAGAAGCCGCCGCTGAAGTCGAGGCCGGGGAGGGTGCCGACGGCTTGGAGGGTACCTCCGACCTGCATGCGGATGGCGCGGGTGCGGCCGTTGGAGAGCTTGGAGCCGCCGACGACCCAGCCGTTGTCGCTGATGGCGGTGGCGTAGCTCTCGTTGCCGCCGAGCGTACCGACGGACTGGAGTTGGTAGATGGGGGCGACGATGGCGACATCGTCCCACGAGTCGCCGCTGCCGGGGCCTTCGCCTTCGGGGCCGTCGGTGAAGGGGAAGACGTCCTGAGCCAAGGTCGGTGCGGCACAGGCCATGACGGCCGCCATGCCGGCGATCGCGAGGAGGGCGGGGGCGTTCAAGACCGTTGCGATTCGAAGGACGTTCTTCATGCCTGAAACACGCTCACTTTCTATAGGCCGGCTCACGGCCGACCCTGCCTGGACCAGACGACACGACCCGGACGACCGAGGGCCCTGCAAGCAACGATGCCCACCAACCCTCGAACGACCTTCCACCCGGCATCCGAACCCCCACCAATCAGCCCACCAATAAGCCCACCAATAAGCCTGTCAATCAGCCTGTCAATCAGCCTGTCAA
>JBBAVG010000114.1:0-5591 GCA_040397805.1 Phycisphaerales bacterium | reverse complement strand
TTGGGCATGTCGCGCGAATCGGCGCGTGTCCGTGGGCTTGCCCGCAGAGCCGGGCGGCGCACCACGGCTACGACTGGTGCGCCCTGGCGGGCGAGGGTGTGCACGGCCGTGCGTCCATCCGCGATTCGGGCGTTGGGCTGCAGCGCGAATCGGCGCGTGTCCGTGGGCTTGCCCGCAAAGCCGGGCGGCGCACCACGGCTACGACTGGTGCGCCCTGACGGGCGAGGGACGAAGCGGACCCAATCCCGTGGAGATCACCACGCCAGCGGCGTCAACCACGCCTTCGCGAGTTCCTCGACCGATTCGCTCACCGAGGCCTGCGGCCAGGCGAGCGTGCCCGTGGCGTCCAGCGTGCCGAGCGTCGTGCAGGGAATCGCCCCGAGGATGGTCCGCACCTTGGCCACGTCCGCCGGCGACACCTCGAGCACGTAGCGGCTGGGGTTTTCCGCGAAGGCCAACTCGAAGGTCTTGAGCGCGCCGGGCTCGATCGAGAGCGTCGCGCCCAGCGGCGTGCCGCCGCCGGTGGTGGCGATGAGCATCTCGGCCACGGCCACGAGCATGCCGCCGTCGGAGCAGTCGTGCGCCGACTTCACCAGGCCCTGCGCGATGCACGCGGCGACGGCCTTGGCGGTCGCCGGGCCGGCCTTGAGGTCGGTGCGGGGGAAGGGCGCGCCGTTGTCGCCGAAGCGTTGCGCGAAGTGGCTGCCGCCGATGTCGCCGGTGGTGACGCCCACGAGCAGCAGGGCGTTTCCGGCGTGCTTGGCGTCCATGGTCACGCACTTGTTGACGTCCTGCACGATGCCCATGCCGGTGATGAGCAGGGTGGGCGGGATCTCGATGACGCGCTTCTCGCCGGTGGCGGGGTCTTGGTAGCGGAGCTGGTTGTTGAGCGAGTCCTTGCCGCTGACGAAGGGGGTGCGGTAGGCCATCGCGCCGTCGTAGCAGGCCTCGGCCGCGCGGACGAGCGTGCCGAGGTTCTCGGGTTTCTCGCAGCTTGGCCAGCAGAAGTTGTCGAGGATGGCGATCCGCGACGGATCCGCGCCCGTGCACACGAGGTTTCGCACGCACTCGTCAATGCCGGCGAGCGTCGTGAGGTACGGGTCGCCCCCGTAGGTGCGCTGCGAGACGTGGCTGGTCGAGGGCACGCCGCCGTGGATCTGCAGGCCGCACCCCAGCGCGATGCCGCGACCGCTGCCGGACACCGGCTCGACCACCGCCGCGTCGCTGGGTCCGCGACCGCCCGGGCCGCACAGGGGCTTGACGACGGTGTTGCCCTGCACCTCGTGGTCGTACTGACGCACGATCCAGTGCTTGCTCGCGATGTTGGGGTGCGACAGGAGCGAGCGGAGCGCCTCGCCCGTGGCCGGCGCGTTCACCGGCGCGGTCTCGGCCTTGGGAGCCGACCAGGTCGCCTCGCGCAGCGGCTGGGGGATGCCCTCGTGGAGCAGCCGCATCGGCATGCGGCCCACCTCGACGCCCTTGTACCGCAGGATGAGCTCCGCGCCCGGCGTGCCGAAGACGCCCAGGTCGGCCAGTTCCACGCCCTCTTCCTCGCAGATCTTCGCCATGGCGGGCACCTTGTCGGGCGCGACCGCCAGCACCATGCGCTCCTGAGCCTCGCTGATCCAGATCTCGGTGTACGACAGGCCGGCGTACTTGAGCGGCGCACGCTCAAGATCGACCTGCGCGCCCAGTTCCGCGCCCATCTCGCCCACCGCGGACGAGAAGCCGCCCGCGCCGCAGTCGGTGATGCCGTGGTAGAGCCCCGCCTCGCGGGCCCGCAGGATCGCGTCGAGCGTCCGCTTCTCCTCGATGGCGTTGCCGATCTGCACCGCGTGCGAGAACTCCGACGACGCCGTCGACTCGAGTTCCGCCGACGAGAAGGTCGCGCCGTGGATGCCGTCGCGGCCCGTGCGGCCGCCCAGCGCGATGATGCGGTCGCCCGCCTTCGCGCCGCCCTTCACGTGCGTGCGGGGAATCAGGCCCACGCAGCCGCAGAAGACCAAGGGGTTGCCCACGAAGCGGTCGTTGAAGTGCACCGCGCCGTTGACCGTGGGGATGCCCATGCGGTTGCCGTAGTCGCGCACGCCGCTCACCACGTCGGTCAGGATGCGCTTGGGGTGCAGCGTGCCCGGGGGCAACGCGGCGGCGCCTTCGCCCCACGCGTTCGGGAAACCCACGCAGAAGACGTCCGTGCTCGCGATGGGCTTGGCGCCAAGGCCCGTGCCGATGATGTCGCGGATGCACCCGCCGATGCCCGTTGCGCTCCCGCCGTAGGGCTCGAGCGCGCTGGGGTGGTTGTGCGTCTCCACCTTGATGCACACGCCCCACGTGTCGTCAAGGGCGATCACGCCCGAGTTGTCCTTGAAGACCGAGAGCGTCCAGTCGATGCCCGAGGCGATCAGGTCGAAGGTCGCCGCCGCCACCGTCCGCTTCAGGAGGTTGTCGATCACCACCGAGCCGTCGGGCTCGGTCGCGTGTCCCGCGCGGCCAGTCAGGTTCATCACGCCCTGCCCGCCCTGCTCGCGATACCGCACGCGGCTCTTGAGCGTCTTGTGCACGCAGTGCTCCGACCACGTCTGCGCCAGCGTCTCGAGCTCGATGTCCCGCGGCTCGCGTCCCAGCCGCCGATACTCCGCCTGGATCGTCTTCATCTCCTCCAGGCTCAGGAAGAGGTGCGCCTCGCGCGAGAGCTTCGTGAGCTGCTCATCCGTCAAGTCGCGCAGGGGTACGTGCCCCACCTTCAGCTCGTACTCGTGGCCCTTGGGCAGGCTCGCCGGCGTCCATGACCCCTTGGTGATCTGGTGCACCACGCCGTTGGCCAGCTCGCGGCTCGCGAAGGCGTGCGCTTCCTCCACGCCCACCCCCGTCAGGTCGTATCGCACCCCCGTCGAGACGCCGACATCGACGCCCAGCAGTGTCCGGAGGCCCTCGCGGACGGACTGTGCCGCGGGATCCATCACGCCCGGCAGCGGGTGCACCTCGATGACGGCGGCGCCCGCGGCAGGTCCCTGCCCGACGGTCGCGACTTCCACCACGGGGTCTGCCAACAGGCCGGCCGCCGCCCGTCCCAGGGCTTCGGTGCCGAGGGAGCCTTCGAGCAGGTAGACCTTGGCGCTGCTCACCGAGCCCACGGAAAGCCCGACGGCCTTGGCGCGTCGATGGACGGCCTCGGCCCGTGGATCGGAAGCGCCTTGGCGGGTCCTGACCTCGATGCGATGCAGTGTCGGCATGATGCCGCAGGGTAGGAGCAGGCGGTGCATTTCACGGCATGCCCTCGAGGCGGCACCATGATTGTGCTCTGTTCGGTATTCACTATCATTGACGGAGTTGGTTTATATTCGTATACTACTGGTATGCTCATGGGAACGATGGATTTGAGCATGGTGCTGGCGGCTCTCCGCGCAACCGGCCGGGCGATGGAAACGGCCGGAGTGAGGTGCCCGATCATGATCGTGATTGGCGGAAGCGTCGCGGGGTTGCTCGCCAACGACCTTGAACCACCTCGAACCACCGACGACTGCGACGTCATCTGGTCGAAACCGCTTGATCAATGGTCCATGATCGAAGCCGCGGCGTCGCGTGTGGCCGACGAGTTTGGACTGCCGCGAACGTGGCTCAACGACGACTCCCGCGTCCACGCGTGGTCGTTGCCGATCGGTTGGAGGAACCGGTGTCGACTCGTGGAGCGCACCGGCCCGTTGGAGGTGTTGCGGTTGGACCGTTTCGACCTGATCGCTTCCAAGGTCATGTCCGCCCCTGCACGCCCGCACGATCTCGAAGATCTGCTCCACCTTCGCCCGACACGGGACGAGTTGCTTCGCCTCGCGGAGCATCTCGACCGTCTCGAGGCGGAGGACTTGGACCGCACGACGTACGACGAACAACGCGGGATTCTCGCATTCCTGAGAGGGACATCCGTATGACCGAGACGACCCTGGAATCGGATTGGGCGAAACTCGGCGTGCTCTTCTCGACCGCGCCATCGAGCGACACGCCGGACATCGAGCGGTTGCTGCTTCGCACCGCCCGTGCCGCGCCCCGCCACGCCCGGCTGGTCACGATCACCGCCACGTGGTTGCTGGTCCACGGCCATGCAGTGGCTCGGCATCGACTCAGACGTCTGGTCGCGTCCGAACTCGAACACGCGATTCGTCCGGTGTTGGCGTTCATCATCGATTCGGCGCTGCGACTCGGCGCCACCAAGCGACTGTCCATCGTGCTCGACGCCTGCGCACCTGCCGCCGTGCCGGGCCCGTTGCACGAGCTTCATCGAGTCGATCCTCGCCTTCGAACCATCGCGCAACGCAACGCGTGCCCGCTTTCGACGAAGTGGGGGGTGTGGTTCCCCACCGTCACGCCCAAACATGACGTGATGCGTCCCGTCACGTGGGTGCGTGCGGCCAACCCCGCCTTCCACGCACGCGCGGTGCGGCAAGGGGACCTTCGATGCAGCATCGTCGAGACGCTTCGACTCGACGCTTGCGGAGTGATCGCATCCGAGCACGCGCTCGCCCGTCTCAGCGGCGCGACTCGCGCCGGGCTTCGCAAGGCGCTTGACGCGCTTGCTCGCGAAGGGGAGATCCTCAGACCGCCCCGCTTTCCGGGCCGCCGCGATCGCGTCATCCGCCTCGCGACCGGCGCGACCGTCGCCGGGTGAACCTGCCAATGGAAAGGATCGCGATTCGACCCCGCCTCCTACCGTCCTGCATGGACCCCTGCACCACCTATCGCGACGCGCACGCCTGGCTCCGCTGGCTCCTCGGCCGCACGCTCGCCGCGTGCGAGACGCTGACGCACGAGGAGTTGCACCGCCCGTTCCCCATCGGCCTGGGCAGCGTCCACGCCACGCTGGTGCATCTCGCCGGGGCGGAGCGCATCTGGATCTGCGTGCTCGAGGGTGACGAACCCGGCATCGTCATGCCGCAACCCGCCGACCTGCCCGACCTTGCCGCCATCCGCGCGCACCTGGCCGCCTCGCGGGCTCGCTGGGACGCGTACCTGTCGCGGCTGACGCCGACGGAACTCGCCCGCGTGGTCGAGCGACACCGCGACGGCCGCGTCTTCCGCCAGACGGCGGGCGACTCGGTCATGCAGGTGCCCACGCACGCGCTCTACCACAACGCGCAGCTCTCGTTCATGTTCCGCTCGATGAGCCGGTCGCTGCCCGACTCGTCGTGGATCCTCTGGGGCCGCGAGCGCGTCGGGCAACCACATTGATCCGCGCGACCGCCACATACATGCCGAAAAACACCCCGCGCCGCGCGTCGGCACGTTCGATCGATGGCGCGGATCGGCACGGGGCCGTCGACCATTGATGCGCGCGTACCCAAGGCTCGCCCGCAAGGGGCGAAGAGACCAACACCAATACGCGCATCCCCCGCCCGTCAGGGCGCACCAGTCGTAGCCGTGGTGCGCCGCCCGGCTTTGCGGGCAAGCCCACGGACGGGCCCCGATCCGCGCGAATGGCCGCGTCGCGTGTCGGCACGTTCGATCGATGGCGTGGTTCGGCACGCGGCCATCGCACATGGACGCACGCGTACCCAGGGCTCGCCCGCAAAGCCGGGCAGCGCCCTGGGCTACCTGCCGGT
>JBBAVG010000113.1:197-5607 GCA_040397805.1 Phycisphaerales bacterium | reverse complement strand
CGCTCGGCCGTGGGCTTGCCCGCAAAGCCGGGCGGCGCACCACGGCTACGACTGGCATGCCCTGGCGGGCGGAAAGATGCCTTCACCGCATCCGTCCCGCCTGCGACACCACCACGGCGGCCATGATGAGGCCGAAGGCGATCCAGTCGGTGCCGCGGAGTTTCTCCTTGAGCACGAGCGTCGAGAAGATCGCGAAGACGATGATGGTGACCGCCTCTTGGATCACCTTGAGCTGCGGCGCGGTGAAGGGGCCGCCGAAGGCCACGTGGCCGAGGCGGTTGGCGGGCACCTGCAGGCAGTATTCGGGCAGGGCGATGAGCCACGAGATGCCGATGGCGGCGACCATCGACCATTCGAGCTTGCGGACGTGGTAGTACCACGCCGTCGTCATGAAGACGTTGGAGGCCACCAGCAGCAGGACGGTGAGCAGCGGTCGCATCGGTCGTTCACCACACGCGCTTGGGCCTCAGTTCCGACACGAGTTCGGTCGCGCCGTAGACCTTCTCGAAGGCCTCGATCATGCCGCGGCTGTCGACGGCCACCGCCCGTCCCTTGGTGTCGTCGTACACCACGTCGCCCACGAGCGAGTGGATGTTGCCGTCGAAGATGAGTCCGACCACCTCGCCCTTGGCGTTGACCACCGGGCTCCCCGAGTTGCCGCCGATGATGTCGGCCGTGCAGACGAAGTTGTACGGCGTCTTGAGATCGAGCTTCTCGCGGGCGGCGGCCCACGACGGGGGCAGGCGGAACTCGCCCTCGCCGCCTCGCTCGGCGGAGCGTTCGAACTTGCCGCCCAGCGTGGTGAAGGCGGGCTCGCCGGGCACGGGCTTGATGGGGCCATACGAGAGCCGCAGCGTGAAGGTGGCGTCGGGATAGACGGCGTCGCCGTCGACGGCGAAGCGTGCCGCGGCGATCGAGGCGTAGGCGGCGCGTTCGACGCTCTCGACCGTGTCCTCGTACCGGCTGCGGAGCGCGCGCAGGGTCGGGTCGAGCGAGGCGGCCATGGCCAGCAGCGGGTCGTTGGCGGCCTTGACGGACGCCGCCCCACCCTCCACCAGGGCCTTGCGGGCGGCGGGGTCCTTGAAGGTGCACCCCTTGACGAGTTCCGCGGCACGGTCCGCCGGCCCCTTGCCCGCCAGCAGCTTCGCCACCGTCTCGTGCTCGGCCCCGAACTCCTCGCACAGACGCGAGAGTTGCACCGTCAGGGCGTGGATCTCGAGGTCGTCGTGGATCGGCTCGGGCGAGTAGAGACGGAAGTAGAACTGCTCGAGGCCGGCCTGCTTGTACTCGCGGAGCCGCTCGGCGTCGGGCTTCTTGAGTTCGTCGGCCAGTCGCACGAGGTGCATCGCCTGGGAGAGGAGCGTCGAGCCGCGGACGAGCCCCTCGAAGACCTGCCGCTCGTGCAGGAAGGCCTTGTGCGCCTGCTGCGCCGCGGCGACGCGATCCCACGCCTCGCCCCATTTGGCGGCCATCGCCGGGTCGGCGGCGACCTTGGCCCGCAGCGCGTCCTCGGCGGCCTTCTTCGAGGCCATGAGGACGGGATCCTGCAGCCCCTCGAGCAGGCCGGTGCTCGCCTTGCGGCCGTTGGCGATGCCCATGAGGTCGTCGCGGATGATGCGGGCGTTCTCGGCCGAGCGGCCCGCGAAGCCCTGGGCCTTGATCTCGCTGCGCCAGAGATTCCGCATGCGCAGCGGCATCTCAGCGTCGCGGAGGAAACGGAGGTGATCGTGGGTGAAGAGGCGGCGGGTGCGGCCGGGGTGCCCGAAGACGAAGACGGGTTGGCCTTCGCTCGCGCCGCCGGGGCTCCACGTCAGGTGGTGCTCGGGGCGAAGGGGCTTGCCTTGGTCGTAGATGCGGAAGAAGCAGCAGTCGAGGTTGAAGCGGGGGAACTCGAAGTTGTCGGTGTCGCCGCCGAAGAAGGCGGCCTGCTCCTCGGGGGCGAAGACCAGCCGCACGTCGGTGTAGGTGCGGTAGCGGTACAGGTGGTACTGCCCGCCTTGGAAGAGAGTGACGACCTCGCTCTTGAGGCCCGTGGCCTGCTTGGATGCGGCCTCGAGCTCGCCGATGACGCGGCGGCGTGCCGCACCGGCGGCGGCGGGATCGAGCCCCTTGGCGGCCGCCTCGACCTTGGCCGTGACATCCTCGATCTCCCAGAGGATGTCGAGCACAAGATCGGGGCATTTGAGCTCTTCCTCGCGGGTACGGGCGAGGAAGCCGTTCTTCATGAGGTCGCGCTCGGGGGTCGAGAGCTTGGAGATCATGTCGCTGCCGACATGGTGGTTGGTCATCACCAGGCCGTCGGCGCTCACGAGCGAGCCGCTGCCGCCGGTGGCGAAGCGGACGGCGGACTTCTGCATGCGGTCGAGCCACTCGGGCGTGACGTCGACGCCGTGGGCGGCCTTGATGGCGGCGACCGGGGGCTTGCTGAGGAGCCACATGCCCTCGTCGGCGGGCGCGTGCGAGGCGAGGGAGGCGAGGAGCAGCGAGAGGAAGGCGTTTCGCATGGCGACAGCGTATGACGGCGGGGCCGGGGTTCGGGAACGACGCGGGGCGGGGCTACGATCCACATTCACGACGGAGAACCCTCGCATGCGCGTCTTCGACTCGATCCTCTCGGCCGTGGGCCGCACCCCGCTGGTCAAGCTTCAGAAGGTGGTGCCCCCGGGCTGTGCCACCGTGCTCGCCAAGTGCGAGTACATGAACCCCACGGGGTCGATCAAGGACCGCATGGCGGTGCACGTGCTCAACGAGAGCGAGCGCCAGGGGCTCATCAAGCCCGGTGCGACCATCGTCGAGAACACCAGCGGCAACACGGGCCAGGGCGTCGCGATGTGGGCCGCCGTCAAGGGCTACCGCTGCGTCTTCACCATGCCCGACAAGATGAGCATGGAGAAGGTCAACATGCTCAAGGCCTTCGGCGCCGAGGTGGTCATCACCCCCACCGACGTCCCCGGCGACAGCCCCCAGCACTACGTCGAGACCGCCAAGCGCATCGCCCGCGAGACGCCCAACGGCTTCTACGTCAACCAGTACCACAACCCCCTCAACATCGAGGCCCACGAACGCTCGACGGGCCCCGAGATCTGGGACGACACCGACGGCACGTTCGACATGTTCATCGCCGGCGCGGGCACCGGCGGCACCCTCTCGGGCGTCGGCCGCTTCCTCAAGAAGAAGGCCCCGCACGTCCGCGTCGTGGGCGTCGACCCCATCGGCAGCGTCCACTACCACTACTTCTACACCAAGACCATGACCACCCCCCACGTCTACAAGGTCGAGGGCGTGGGCGAGGACATCCTCTGCGACGCCATGGACTTCTCCGTCGTCGACGAGTTCCACCAGGTCAACGACAAGGAGTCCTTCGCGATGGCCCGGCGGCTCGTCCGCGAGGAAGGCCTCTTCTGCGGCGGCTCCTCGGGCAGCAACGTGCACGTGGCCGTCAAGCTCGCCCAGAAGCTCGGCCCCGGCAAGACCATCGTCACCGTGCTCTGCGACTCGGCCACCCGCTACACCACCAAGTTCCTCAACGACCAGTGGATGAAGGACCACGGCCTGCTCGGCTCCGACCGCGACCTGGGCCTCGTCGAGGATGTGCTGGCCGCCATGGCCCACCGCCCCGTCGTCACCGCCACCGCCTCCACCACCGTCTCGCAGGTCATCGACATCTTCAAGGGCAAGGGCATCTCGCAGGTCCCCATCGTCGACGAGAAGGGCAACCCCGTCGCCATGGTGCACGAGGTCGATGTCCTCCGCGGCATGCAGGCCGGCACGGTCAACGGCTCCAGCCCCGTCAAGGCCGTCAGCCACCCCGTCGGCGGCCTCATCTACCCCAAGGCCCGCATCGAGGAGCTCTTCCGCATCTTCGAGACCGACCAGGTCGGCGTCGTCGTCGACAACGGCAAGATCGTCGGCATCGTCAGCAAGATCGACGTCCTCGAGTTCATGAGCAAGCAGCGGGGCTGATCGCCCCCACACCCCGAGAACGGAACCAGCATGGCCACCAACAGCGCGCCGCACCGCTTCGGCACCAACGCCATCCACGCGGGCCAGTCGCCCGACCCCTCCACCGGCGCGATCATGACGCCGGTCTACCTCACCAGCACCTACGTGCAGAAGTCCCCCGGCGTCGTCATCGACGACTATGACTACGCACGCAGCAAGAACCCCACCCGCACCGCGCTCGAGTCGTGCTTGGCGTCCCTCGAAGGCGCGACCCACGCCTTCACCTTCTCCAGCGGCCTGGCCGCCATGGACTGCCTGCTCCACTTGCTGCGAGCGGGCGACCACGTCCTCCTCTCCGACGACGTCTACGGCGGCACCTTCCGCCAGCTCGACAAGGTCTTCCGGCACCTGGGCCTCTCGTGCACCCGCGTCGACATGACCGACCTCGCCGCCGTCGCCGAGGCCGTGCGCGAGAACACCCGCATGATCTGGCTCGAGACCCCGAGCAACCCCATGCTCAAGGTCATCGACATCAAGGGCGTCAGGTCCATCTGCAACGCCGCGGCGAAGATCACCCGAACCCCCTCGGGCGTGGCCGACAAGACCCTGGGCCCCCTGGGCACCGGCATCAAGGGCCCCATCCTCGTCGTCGACAACACCTTCGCCAGCCCCTGGCTCCAGAACCCTCTCCGCCATGGCGCGCACGTGGTGATGCACTCGTGCACCAAGTACGTCGGCGGCCATTCCGACCTGGTCGCCGGCGCGGTCATGACCGCCGACAAGGACCTCGCCGCCCGCCTCAAGTTCACGCAGAACGCCGTGGGCGCCGTCCCCTCCGCCATGGACTGCTTCCTCATGCTCCGCAGTCTCAAGACGCTCCACGTCCGCATGGAACGCCACTGCGAGAACGCCATGGTCGTCGCCAAGTGGCTCGAGAAGCACCCCAAGGTCGCCAAGGTCATCTACCCCGGCCTCAAGAGCCACCCCCAGCACGCGCTGGCCAAGAAGCAGATGCGGGCCTTCGGCGGCATGATCAGCGTCGTCGTCAAGGGCGGCCTCAAGACCTCCCGCCGCATGCTCGAACGAGTTGAACTCTTCTCCCTCGCCGAATCCCTCGGCGGCGTCGAGTCGCTCATCGAGCACCCCGCCATCATGACCCACGCCAGCATCCCCGCCGCCGCCCGCGCGGCGCTGGGCATCGACGACGGCCTCGTCCGCCTCAGCGTCGGCATCGAGGACGTGAAGGACCTCATCGCCGATCTCGATCGCGCCATGAAGTGAACCACCCCTCCTCGCCCGTCGGGGCGCACCAGTCGTAGCCGTGGTGCGCAGCCCGGCCTTGCGGGCAAGCCCACGGCCGTACGCCGATCCGCGCACCTCCACACGCCGATCCGCTCACCTCTTCGCCCGTCAGGGCGCACCAGTCGTAGCCGTGGTGCGCAGCCCGGCCTTGCGGGCAAGCCCACGG
>JBBAVG010000113.1:0-97 GCA_040397805.1 Phycisphaerales bacterium | reverse complement strand
CCGCGCACCTCCACACGCCGATCCGCTCACCTCTTCGCCCGTCAGGGCGCACCAGCCGTAGCCGTGGTGCGCAGCCCGGCTTTGCGGGCAAGCCCAC
>JBBAVG010000112.1:0-5934 GCA_040397805.1 Phycisphaerales bacterium | reverse complement strand
CGGCCGGGGCAGGGAGCAGACGATGGCGGGGAGCGTCGATTCTCGAACGCTTACGTTGGTCCCTCCGGGACCAAAGCACACCCACACCAAGGGCCCGCAGGGCCCACGACCGTTGCCACGAGTGAACCGAACCCGCGGAGCGGGTGAGGTGAACTCGTGGACGAGCGCCGCCTCGAGCCTGGCCCCGTGAGGAGCCGACGACCACGTTCCTCGCTTCGGCCCCGCCGCAGCGGCCATCCCGCCGCTTCACGTCCCGACTACCCTCGCCAAACATTCGCATGAAGCCGAACCCGACACTCATCCGCCGTCTCGAGGGGTATTGGAAGCTCGAAGCCGGCAACGTCGTCGTCATTCCCGGTGTCGCCGCGTACGTCATTCACGAGGCAGGCGGGGTCATCACGCCGGGCGTGGCGATCTCGATGCTGGCCGCGTCGAGCTTGCTGGTCATCGGCACGCTCTCGCTCCGCATCATGCTCCGCCGCGCTCGCGGCGAGGCCGATCCGACAAGGGGCCGAATCCCGCTGCTTGCCGCGTTGCAGTGGCCGGCCCTCCTGCTGTGTGCGGCGGCGGCGGTGGCCACGATCGTTGACTGGATCGCCCGCGGGCCTTACCCGCTGGCCGAACGCCTGGCGGCCTCGGTGCTCACGCTGCTGGCCATCCTCGAGTACGTCAACTACTACCACGTGCAACTGCAGCACTTCGACCACGCCCCCGATTGGAAGCGACTCAGCTCGGGCCGAGGCTTCCGTCCGTCCCATCTGGCACGGGAGATCGATCGCTGGAAGCGGGCCAAGAGCCGCGGCGGCGAGTGAGAGCGGCCCTCGTGATGGCGTGTCGATGAGGGGAGCCATGCGAGCCCGTGTACGGGCGGGGCCGACGACCACGGCTCGACCCTCGTCCGACCCTCAAGGGGCGGCCTGCGCGTGCCGCGCGTTACGGCGGGTTCAACGCACCTGCGTTGCGGGTTCGTCTCACCCGCCGCTCCGGTCGTCGGTCCCTCCGGGACCGCAGAACGCCCGCACGAGAGCCCACGATTGCAGCCACGGATCGTGGACTCGCGGGTGATCGCGGGCGCCACACCCATCGCCGCTCCGGTCTAACGTTCCGCGGCATGTCCACCATCGACCGCGTCTACGAGACGATCCTCTACGCCGCCGACCTCGATGCGGCCACGGCTTTCTACTCGGGGCCCATGGGCCTGACACCCCTGCCCCGCATGGGAGACCGAGGGCTGGCCTTCCGCGTGACCGGCGATACGGTGCTGCTGGTCTTCGACGCTTCCAAGACGGCGGCACCTCACGAAGCGGTGCCCAGTCACGGCGCGGTGGGCGAAGGGCACGTGGCCTTCACCGTGACCGACCTCAACGCATGGCGGCGGCGGTTTGCCGAGCATGGCGTGCCGATCGAGCGGGAGGTCGAGTGGCCCCTCGGCGGCCGCTCGCTGTACGTCCGCGACCCGGCTCGCAACTCGATCGAACTGGTGGCGGGACGTGTCTGGGACATCCCCCGCGGCGAAGACTCGCGACAGTCGCTCTGGACCGAGGTGGATCGTGCCCTCGAGTCGTGGCTCGCGCCCGCCGACGACGCGCTCGAGCGGACGGCCGCTTCCGCGGCGCGGGCAGGATTGCCCGAGATCGCCGTCGCTCCCTCGCAGGGCCGCTTGCTGGAGGTGCTCGCCCGCACCATCGGCGCCAGACGCATCCTCGAGGTCGGCACGCTCGCGGGGTACAGCGCGATCTGGCTGGCCCGCGCCCTGCCCCCCGATGGCCGGCTCGTCACGCTCGAACTCGATCCCGCGCGGGCGGCCCTGGCCCGCGAGAACATCGAGCGGGCGGGGTTGGCGTCCCGCGTCGAGGTCGTGACCGGCCCCGCGCTCGATTCGCTCGCCGCGATGCGGGCCTCGGGCACGCCCCCGTTCGACATGGTCTTCATCGACGCCGACAAGCAGCGGTGTGCGGCGTACCTCGAGCACGCCGTTGCGCTCGCACGCGACGGCGCGCTCATCGTGGTCGACAACATCGTGCGTGGCGGCCGGGTGATCGATGCCGCCACCGGCGACGCGAACATCGACGGCGTGCGGGCGATGATGGAGATGGCCGCCCGCCACCCGCGGCTGCAGGCCGCCGGGGTGCAGACGGTGGGGGCCAAGGGCTACGACGGCCTCCTTCTCGCGCTCGTGCAGCCCGCAGCGGGCGTCCTGCCGCGAGCCCAGGACACGCTCGACATCCTCCTCGCCCACGACGCCTGGGCGACGCGGCAGGTGCTCGACGCTTGCGAAGGGCTGGCTGGCGAGGCGTGGAACCGCCGATTCGACATCGGGCCCGGATCGCTGCACGACACGCTCACGCACGTCGTCGCGGCGATGTTCCGCTGGGCCGACCGCATCGATGGCCCGCCCCGTCCCATGCGGCCTTCGATCGAGGACGGCTCGGCCCGCACACCCGCCGACCTGCGGGCGTTGCTCAGCCGGGCGGCGGCCGATCTCGCGGCAGCCGCGGCGAACGCCCGCGGCCGGGGGCTGGGGACGGAGGTGGACGTCACGCTCGGCGGCACGCCCTACCGCTTCACCCTTGGCGCCATGCTCACGCACGTCACGACCCACGGCATGCACCACCGAGCCCAGTGCCTCAACATGCTGCGGCGTCTGGGGGTTCCCGGCGTGAGCGATCGCCTGCCCGATCTCGACGTGCTGGAGTGGCAACTGGCCACGCGCGGTGGCGGGTGATGACTGGCCTCGTCGCCGATGCTCCCTCGAGCACCGCGGTGCGGGTCATCTCTTGTGTCTCCAGACTTTCTTGAGGCGTCGATCGCTCCGCACTGAATCCGCCGCTGGAGTCAGGGCGAACCCAACGCCGTTCCCGACGCTGAGTACGTGAAGGGTCCTCCCCAATCCATTCGGAGTTCGCATCATGCACAAGTCCATCACCCTGATGGCTTCGGTCGTCCTTTGGTCGTCGTTGGTGCCGTCAACTGTGTTCGCCCGGCAAGTGATGGCGTTGGCGCCATCCGCCGTCCCTGTCGCCGCGTCCGGTGACTTGGTTGCCGCTCTTGAACGCGGGAAGTTCACGACGCTCTCGGCCGCGATCGACGCCGCGGGATTGGCCGACACGCTTCGCGGCCCCGGTCCCTTCACCATCTTCGCCCCGACCGAGGAGGCCTTCGCCGCCCTGCCCGCCGGCACGGTCGAGTCGCTCCTGCGTCCCGAGAACAAGACGAAACTCCGCGAGATCCTGCTTCATCACGTCGTCTCGGGCCGCCTTTCCTCCTTTGAAGTGGGCAACATCGACGCCTTCCAGATGGCCCGCACGGCCTTGGGCGACCGTCTGCCCATCAACGCGGACCGCAAGGGCTTCCGTTTCGGGGACGCCACGGTCGTCAAGGCGGACATGGCGGCGAGCAACGGTGTCATTCATGCCATCGACCAGGTGCTGATTCCCATGCCGCCCCGCACGGCGGAGGTGATGGCGATGGCCATGAAGGAGGCCGCGCCGATCGGGTTGCTCGACGCGCTGCGTGCCGTGCCCGACGACCGATACTCGACCTTCATCGCCGCGGTGGAGGCCAGCGGCGGCGATCAGGATTGGGCGCAGGCCGAACCGCAGGGCAACTGGACGCTCTTTGTTCCCACCAACGAGGCCTTCAATCGACTGGGCGAGAAGGTTCTGGCGAACCTGCTCGAGCCGAAGAATCGCGACACGCTCCGCGCTCTGCTCGACTGGCACGCACTGCCGAAATTGCAACCGTGGGGCTTTGACTTCCGCGACCGCCAACGCGGCGTCGCCATGGTCTCCGAGCAGGACGATCGCTTCGTGCTCGACATCATCGAGAATGGGATGGTCTTCGTCTACACGTTGCGGAGCGCGGGAGTCGATCGCGCGGCCGAGGAGCCCTTCAAGGCCAGGATCGTCGCGGGCGACATCGGCGTCGGCGGCAACCTCGTGCACGTGGTCGATCGCGTCATCGTGCCACAGTCGCTCGAGGGTTCGGTGATTCCCCGACAGGCTTATCGCGAGCGTGACGTCAAGGAACTCGTCGCCGGCGCGAGCGCTCAGTTCGGCGCGGTCGACATGCTTCGGCGGATGCTGCAGGACGCCGCGAAAATGGACGAGGCCGCCGCCGTCTCCCTCTACCGCCTCGGACTCCAGACGCTCGAGGAGGTCGTGCCGGTGAGCCGCACGGGCGTGATGATCATGCGGGAGGCCAACGACGCGGCGTCGCTCCGGGCCCGCCTTGCCGCGAGGATCGACGATCTCGATCGCGTGTGGTACGGCACCTTCATGAGGAACAGCCCCGCGGCGACCTCGCTCGACGTCCCCCTGCCGGATTCGAGCCCTGGCGTCGCGGCGGGCATGCCCGCGTCGGCCGAGGTGGCGAAGGCGGCCGCCGTCAAGAAGGAGATGCCCCCGGCCGCCGCAGCGGCGACGATGCCGCCGCTCACGATCAAGGCTGCGGAGACCATGCCCACGTGGTGCGAGGTGATCGAGCAGGACGCGGACCCCGCCGTCGTCACGGACGCCACGATGCGCGACGCCATCGCGAAGACGGGCCTTCCTTGGCGGGTGCGTGACAGGGCCTCGGGCATCGAGATGCTGCTCGTGCCCCCGGGCCAGTTCGTGATGGGCAAGAGTCCCGGCGACGCCGAGGCCATGGCCAACGAGGTGCCCGCCCACGGCGTGACGATCACCAAGGCCTACTACCTCGGCCGCTACGAGGTGACCCGCGCCCAGTGGGACCGTGTCATGGCCGGCTCGCCCACGCGGCAGGACCGCGACGGTTCGGTCGTCAAGGTCACGCTGCCCGACGGCTCGGCCACCCTTGTCGGTGGCGGGTCGGAGTTCCGCGACCAGGACGGCAACGTAGTGTCCAGCGAGGTGACCACGCGTCAGGGGGCTGGCGGCGCGATCACGATCACGACGACGGCGGTGTCGCCGACACTGGCGGACGCTGCTCCGGGAGCCGACCCGCAGCGAACGCCCGTCAGCCGCGTGGGGTGGGAGTCGTGCGCGGAGTTCGGCCGCAAGACGGGCCTGCGCCTGCCCACCGAGGCCGAATGGGAATACGCGTGCCGCGCGGGTGGCGGCGGGTCCCGGTACGGCACGCTCGACGACATCGCCTGGCACCGCGGCAACGCCGAGGGCATGCTCCAACCCGTGGGCGTCAAGGCCGCCAACGCCTTGGGCTTCCACGACATGATCGGCAACGCGTGGGAGTGGGTGAACGACTGGTACGCCGACTACACCCGTCAGGCCAAGACCGACCCTGTTGGTCCCGGCACGGGCACCTCTCGCATCATCCGCGGCAGCTACTGGGACGAAGAGGGCGGCTTCTGCCGCGCCTCGCTCCGCTACGACGTCAACTCGTTCTCCGGCGGAGCGTGGACGGGCTTCCGCGTCGCGCGTCATCCCTGAGTGTGTGAGGCGCGGTGTTCCGCGTTCACGGCGGGTTCAACTCGGCCGCCGGTCCGGTCGTCGGTCCCTGCGGGACCAAGGCGCGCCCGCACCAAGGGCCCTTCAGGGCCCACGAGCGTTGCCACGAGTGAACCGAACCCGCGGAGCGGGTGAGGTCAACTCGTGGACGAGCGACGATGTGCGCGAGGCCCCAGCGGGGCCGACGATCACGGTTCACCTCTCGTCCGCCCCTCGCGGGGCGTGTCCGCGTGTCGGGCGTGACGGCGGGTTCAACTCACCCGCGTTGCGGGTTCGTTTCACCCGCCGCTACGGTCGTCGGTCCCTGCGGGACCAAGGCACGCCCGTACCAGGGGCCCGCAGGGCCCACGAGCGTTGCCACGAGTGACCGAACCCGCGAAGCGGGTGAGGGAACTCGTGGAAGAGCGCCGAGTCGCGCGAGGCCCCGGCGGGGCCGACGACCACGGTTCACCGCTCGTCCGCCCCTCGCGGGGCGTGTCCGCGTGTCGGGCGTGACGGCGGGTTCAAC
>JBBAVG010000111.1:0-5962 GCA_040397805.1 Phycisphaerales bacterium | reverse complement strand
GGGCGGGGTGACGGCGAACCGCATCGCGCGGTGGAACGGCACGTCGTGGTCGGCGATAGGGACGGGGATGAACGGCTTCCCCTACGCCCTTGCCGTGCTTCCCAACGGCGACCTGATTGTCGGTGGCACTTTCAACGCCGCGGGCGGGGTGGCTGCGAACCGCATCGCGCGGTGGTCTTGCTCGGCTTCATCTGTCTCTCAACCCGTATCAATCACACGGTGCGCAGGCGAATCCGCCACCTTTGCCGCTGCGGGGTCGGGTATCTTGTCATTTCAATGGCGAAAGGACGGAGTGGACATCCCAGGAGCAACCTCGGCAACGTACACGATTCCGTCGGTTCGGGTCGCCGATGCCGGTTCGTATGACTTTGTGGCGACCGATTCTTGCGGCATCGTGACTAGTTCGGCGGCAACGCTGACCGTCAAGGTGCCGCAAGTCCTCACGTTGCCCGCTTCGCAGACCCTGAACGTCGATCAGCCGGTCTTGTTCGCGTTGGAGACGAACCCCGAGAGTCCGTGTGCAGCGGGCCTCGCGTATCAGTGGCAGCGACGTGACCCGCGCGTGGCCGATGAGGCGGCCCCCAACGCATGGCTCGACCTGAGCGACGGCGGCGGCGTCCTCGGAACCCGCTCCGCCACCTTGGCGATCTTCCGACCGGCTCCGGGCCTCGCCACCGGCTACCGCTGCAAGATCACCAACGCCTGCGGCTGCGAGGCGGATTCAAGCGGCGTGATCTACACCAACACCGTCAACTTCAGCGTCGCCTGCCCCGCCGACTTCAACGCCGACGGCGGCATCGACTTCGGCGATGTCGAGGCCTTCTTTGAGCGATGGGAGAACGGCTGCTGACCCAAGCATTCTCTAATCGTGCCTCTCTTTCATTTTCGCGCAGCGACGTCGCTCGCCCAGGGGCCGCTACCGCCCTCGTCGCAGCGGGTTGGACTGCTTCGCCAGTTCGACGAAGAACTCGGCGGACTCCGCTTTGAGGTCCCTGGGTGCCTTGGCCATGAAGCGGGCCCTGCGGTGCTGTAGCAGGCCCTGGACTGACCAGAACCGCATGACGAGGCGGACCTGGTAGATCGGGACCTCACGCCGCAGAAGGCGTTCCGCGCGGCTCTGGACCTGGTCGAACTTCATCGGCGCCACCGAGCCGCCCAACACCTCCGCCGCGGCGTCGTAGATGTCCTTGGGGCATCGGAAGGCCGCACGCCCGTCTTTCGATGCTCAGTCAGGGCGTCACCCCCTTGGCTCGGCATCGGCTTTCAGGTACGCAGGGCTCCCTTGCCCGGAGCCGCCTGTACGACGGGCCGCGGGCCGCCTACGCCCGTGGATGTCGCTGCCCCGAAACCCCGCCTCTCCCGTTCCTAACAACCCCTGACTATCCTTACCGGACCCCCGCGGCGGCATTGTGCCCCTCGCGTTGGTCCTCGCACCCGCAGGGAGGAACCGCATGAACTTCTTGACCAGTCTCTCGACCTTCACGGCCGCGGCGGCGTTGTCCGTCGGCGCTTGGGTCGCGCCCGTCCACGCCCAGACGATCACCGAGGACGACGTGATCAACGGCACGATGGACATCACCTTCAACACCCGCACCAACCTCGACACCTCCGGCGACCTTCGCGACGGGTCCGCCGCCGTCGGCGCCAAGGACGTGTACAAGTTCACCCTCAACGTCGCCAAGACCACCCAGTTCAGCGGCGAGATCAACCGCTACCCCAACCTCTACTCCAAGCTCATCCAACGGAAGAAGCAGGAAGCCTCGCTCACCTACTCGGTGAACATGGCCCTCTTCAACCCCAAGGACCTCAAGCAGAAGAAGGACGTGGGCAAGTGGGTCGGGCTCATCCCCGTCGACCCCGCCAGCGGCGCGTTCGAACTCGCCGGCGGCAACTCGAAGGAGCGGCCCCTCCGCATCCAGGTCGACACCATCGGCAAGGCCACCGGCTTCGAGGAGAAGTTCGCCGGCCGTCTGATCGGCAAGGCCGAGAAGAAGGACAGCCTCGCCCAGTACTCCTTCAAGCGGCTCGTCGGCGGGAAGACCGTCGAGGTGATCGTCAAGCAGTCCGACCCCATGCGCTTCGAGAACATCCGCCTGGCCAAGGGCCCCGCGGAGATCTACCCCACCACCGCCGTCAGCGGCCGCCTCGACTACGACTACGAGACCGGCAACTGGCTCACCGACGGCATCCGCTTCCGCTACACCCTTGACGGCAAGGAGATCGAGGACGTCCTGACCGGCACCATCAAGTGGGTCGAGGACTCCGACCGCGCCACCAACGGCAAGGGCTACTACGACTTCAACCTCCGCTTCAACGAGACCGCCAACAAGACCGCCTCCACCGAGGCCGCGGCGTTCGAGAAGATGAGCGACGAGGACGCCTTCTTCGCCGTCGACAACTCCGTCCCCTGCCTCACCGGCCGCATCACCTACGTCGACACCATGAGCGGCGAGACCGTCACCTCCAGCAAGGTCGAGTACCGCCTCAACGCCAACAAGCTGACCAAGCAGCAGGTCATGAACTTCTTCAAGCTCTGGATGCTCGCCGTCGGCCCCACCAACGACGAGTGATCGATTCCGACCCTCTGCCCCCGCGCGGCTTGACGGCCGTACGGGGCTTTGCCTCGATCCCCCCACTCACTCGGAGAAGACCGCATGGCCCGCTCCCTCGTCGCCCAGCTTGCCGCCCGCTATGGCCACCGCCGCACCGTCGAGGAACGCCGCGCGTTCCTCAAGGCCACCCTCGCCGCCTCGGCGGGGCTGCTGCTTTCCTCGGGCGCTGCCGCGGGGCTCGTGCCCTTGGGCCGCGACTCGAAAAAGCGGGTCGTCGTCGTCGGGGCCGGGTTCGCGGGCCTCGCGTGCGCGTATGAGTTGGTCGCCGCGGGATACGACGTGACGTTGCTCGAGGCCCGCGAGCGGGTCGGCGGGCGAGTCCTCTCGTTCAATGCCGCGAACAAGAACGAGTACATCCGCGGCCGCAACATCGAGGGCGGGGCGGAGCTCATCGGCAGCAACCACCCGGCGTGGGTCAACTACGCGGCGAAGTTCGGTCTCGAATGGCTCGACGTCACCGAGGACGAAGGCGAGTGCGAATACCCCGTCGTCATCGACGGCAAGCCCCTCTCGGGCGAAGACGGATCCAAGCTTTGGGAAGAGCTCGAGGGCGCGCTCGCCAACATGAACGCCCTTGCCGAGTCGATCAACGCCGACGAGCCGTGGACGGCGGGCGATGCCGCCGCACTCGACAAGAAGTCGACGATGGACTGGATCAACTCGCTTGATGTCTCGCCGCAGGTGAAGCGGGCGATGTGGATCAACCAGACGTCCGACAACGGCCAGGACGCCTCCAAGCAGTCCTTCCTCGGCCAGCTCGCCGCCGTCAAGGGCGGCGGCCTCGAGAAGTACTGGAGCGACAGCGAGGTGTACCGCTGCAAAGGCGGCAACGACGCCCTCAGCCGCCTGCTCGCCGACGGCATCGGCCGCGACCGCATCACCACGGGCCTGCCCGTCCGCGGCATCACCCTCAAGGGCGACCGCATGCTGGTGGAGGCCCGCGACGGCCGCGTCATCGAGTGCGACGATGTCGTGCTGGCCGTGCCGCCCACGATGTGGAAGAAGATCCAGATCTCCCCCGGCCTGCCCGGTGCCATGTCGCCCCAGATGGGCCTCAATGCCAAGCACTTCGCCCACGTGAAGACGCGGTTCTGGGAGACATCGGAACCCAAGCGGAGCCAGTATGCCCTCTCGGACGGCTTGTTCATGACGACCTGGGACGGCACCGACGCCCAGGGCGACGTGGGCCCCGACAACGACGGCGCGTGCCTGGTGGGCTTCGCGGGCGGCCCCTCCGTCGAACGGGCGTTGCGGATGGGCAAGGAGGAGCGCGAGACGGCCTTCGCCCAGGCGTACGAGGCCTTCTACCCGGGCTTCAAGGATCACCTCGTCCAGACCCGGTACATGGACTGGCCGAACGACCCGTGGGTCATGGCGAGCTATTCGTTCCCGGCCCCGGGACAGGTCACGACGGTGGGTCCGCTGATGGCCCAGGCGCATGCCGCGGGGCGGTTGCACCTGGCGGGCGAGCACACGTGCTACAAGTTCGTGGGGTACATGGAGGGTGCGCTCGACAGCGGCATCCGCATCGCCAAGCGGCTGGCGGCCCGCGACGGCGTGACGAAGTGACGACGGGCCTTCCGTGAGCGACGATGGCCGGCCCGAGATGCGTTCGGGTCGCTAGGATCGTCGTCATGGATGCACTTTCGTTTGTCGGGGGGACGGCGTTTGGCCTGCTGCTCGGAGGGGCGGTGGGGTTTGTCGTCGCCAAGTTCATGGCACGGGCCGCCAATGCCGCGGCGCTTGTCGCCGCGGAGCATGCACGGACGGAGCTGGAGACCACCCGCACCGAGCGAGATGCGCTGCGGGGCCAGCATGGCGCCGCCCAGCAGGCCGAGGCGAGCGCGAAGGCCATGGCCGGCTCGCTGCAGACCCAGCTCGCCGACACTCGCTCGCAGCTGCAGCAGGCCGGGGCCGACTATCGCACGCTCAGCGAAACGCTCTCGCAGGCCCAGCAGCAACTTCGCAAGGTCGAGACGCAGGGGCAGGAGCGGGAGAAGTACATCCTCGAGCTCAAGAGCACCATCGAGCAGGCCCGCACCGCCCTCACCGAGACCTTCAAGGCCACCGGGGCGGATGTGCTCAAGGCCACCTCGGAGACGTTCCTGCGGCAGGCGAAGGAACAGTTCGAGGGGCACGCGGCATTGAGCGCCAAGGATCTTGCCTCCAAGCAGCAAGCCATCGACGAGACCCTCAAGCCGCTTCGCGACCAGATCGCCAAGCAGGAGGCGCTTGTCCGCGAGCTGTCCGAGAAGCGCGAGGGCGATTCCAAGTCGCTGGGCGAACAGCTCAAGCAGATCGCCGACCTGCAGCAGAAGGCCTCCACCGCGGCCCAGACGCTCTCGGTGGCCCTCCGCGACAATCGCCAGCGGGGCCGCTGGGGCGAGATCTCGCTCCGCAACATCGCCGAACTTGCGGGCCTGACGGAGAACGTCGACTTCTCCGAGCAGTCGAGCATGGAGGATGGCGATGGCGCGAAGCTACGTCCCGACATGACGGTGAACCTCCCGGGCGAGCGCTGCGTGCCCATCGACGCCAAGGTGCCGATGGTGGCGTACTTCGACTCGCTCGACGCGACGCTTTCCGATGCCGAGCGGGTGGCCCGGCGGCAGGCGCACGCACAGGCCCTTCGCGGGCATGTCCGCACGCTCGCATCGCGCGACTACGCCAAGGCGCTCGGAGCGGGGGTGGAGGTCACGGTGCTCTTCGTGCCGGTCGAGAGCGGCCTGATCGCCGCGCTTGAGGAGGACGCCACGATCTATCAGGAAGCCCTCGAGAAGCGGATCATCATCACCACCGCCTCCACGCTCCTGGCCCTGCTGCGGACGTGCGCCCTGCAGTGGCAGCAGGCCAAGATCAACGAGAACGCCCGGGCCATCGGCGAGAAGGCCAAGGAGCTTCTCAGCCGTATCAACACCTTTGCCGACTACTTGGGCAAGGTCGGCAATGGCCTGGAGAGCGCGGCCAAGAGCTACAACCAGGCCGTGGGGTCGTTCAATGGCCGGTTGCTCCCGGGGGCTCGCGACACCGCGGAGTTGGCCGGCACGCTCGACGTGCCCGAAGAGATCAATCAGGCCACCACCACGCTCCGCGAGGTCAGTCGCCCGGCGTTGCCCGCGGAGTGATCTGGCCGTTCCTCAATCGCGAAGCGATTCCCGGGAATGGCCGGGTGGTGCGGCGTTTCGCCGCCACCCGCGGACGCGATGCGCCGTGCGCATCAACCCCAACGGGGTTCCCGATCACGAGCGCCGATTCGCGTCATCGTTCACGAATCACCCGACGCCTCCGAAGCCCGCGCTGCGGGCGAACCGGCAGGTAGCCCAGGGCGCTGCCCGGCTTTGCGGGCGAGC
>JBBAVG010000110.1:0-5964 GCA_040397805.1 Phycisphaerales bacterium | reverse complement strand
ACCGGCGACCTCCGGGACTCTCATAGGCCTGGATCAGGAAACGGGGTGCAGGTCAGAAGTGCCACCCATGTGACCGGAACGATCTGTTACCCATGTGCCCGGTCCAACAACTCCGCGGCGGCCTTCTTGTCGGCCTCGGCCTGGCGGAAGGGACGGGCGTCGTCGGCGGCCTTGCGGCGCCGGGCGGTGAAGTCGAGTGTCCACGACTTGTCCGAGTCGGCCCGGGTGGGCCGTTTCTCGACGAAGTCCTTGAAATCCTCCATCGTCAGCGGCGTCTTCTTGCCCACCTTGCGCCGAAGACCATTCAGACGGTCTTGGCCGCGTGCCCCGACGACCAATGTCGAGCCATCGTCGCCCTCTCGAGGTTCGGCGGACTTCGCTGTCCTTCCGAGGTTGCCGCGTTGAGGTGGGGTGACATCAACTGGGATCGCGGCCGCATGCTGGTGCGTTCGGCCAAGACCGAGGGCCACGAGGGACACGCGGTGCGCGTGGTGCCCATCGCCCCGGCGTTGCGTCCGATCCTTGAGGCGTTGTTCGATCGCGCCGAGGTCGGGGTCGAGGCGGTCGTCCCGCGGCTCCGCGACGCGGCCGTGAACCTGAGGACCGGATTCGAGCGGATCATCGCCAAGGCCGGCGAGACGCCCTGGCCGCGGCTGTTCCGCAACATGCGGGCATCCTGCGCCACCGACCGGGTGGAGCGGTTCCCCGCCCACGTGGTCGCGGGCTGGCTGGGGCACAGTCCGCTGATGGCCGCCCAGCACTCCCTGCAAACCCGCGACGCACACTTCGACCTGGCGGCGGGGGTGGGAAAGGCGGCAGCCAATCCGGCAGCACACGCGCGCCAAAGAGCGCCCATGCACCACCAACACGCCGAAGTCGGTTGGGGCGGCAAGTCGCGAAGTACGCGAAAGCCCGCTGGCTTTGCGGCGGTTGGTGGCGAGTGTGATTTGGTGATCGCACGAAAACCCTGCCGAGGCGGGGGCCATGACCCCGATGGGGTCCGATTCACTTGGTCGCCGGACAGGGGGTCGCGGCGAAACGCCGCAAGCCCCGGCTGTCGATGGGAATCGCTTCGCGATCGGGGGACCGCGCGAATCATCGCCCGCGGCGGGTCGTGAATGCGGGTGACAGGACTTGAACCTGCAAGGCCTTGCGGCCACGGGAACCTAAATCCCGCGCGTCTCCCATTTCGCCACACCCGCGACGCGAGGGGAGGTTAGCCCGTCGCACCGTCGGATTGCCGGAGGGGGGCTGGAGCCCCTCCGGGTGGCGGGGGTCCACTAGAATGACGCCATGGCAGGACATTCCATCGCCCCGCTCTTCCTCCGACTCGCGCTGGCCGTGACGTTCCTGTGGGCCGGGTTCGGCAAGATCCTCGAGACGATTCCCGTGAAGGAAGGCGCCGCGGCGACGCTAGCGACCATGGGCATCATCGCGCCGACCGACGGCAAGACCAAGGACACCTACGAGGCGTCCGACTTCCCGGAGGAGGTCCGCGTGCGGCGGCTCCACGGCATCACGCTGATGGTGGCGTCGGTGAACGGCGGGGCGAGCGACCAGAAGGCCGCGACCATGCCCCTGGTGCCGACGGCGCTGACGGAGGGAGCGTGGCCCGCTCGCCTGGCGTGGGCGTCCGCCATCACGGAGGTGGTGGGCGGCTTGTTCGTGCTGGTGGGGTTGTTGACGCGGCTGGCGGGGTTCTCGCTGGCATGCACCATGCTCGCAGCGATGTGGCTGACGCAGATCGGGCCGGCGATGCAGGCTGGGCGGACGGTGCTGGGGTTCATTCCCGACCACCCGCCCTACGGGACCGACGCGGCGGGGAGCCCGCTCTTCGCGATGCTCCTGTGGCAGTTCTCGTTGCTGTGCGTCGGGCTGTCGCTGACCTTCTCGGGACCGGGGTTGCTGTCGTTTGATCGTGCGTTGTTTCCGGGCGGGAAGGGCAAGCGGGGCGAAGACGACGAGGACTGAGCCGCCCTCGCGGCCCCTACGCTGGCGACATGTCCGGTTCCCAGCAACCCCCGCAACCTCACGACAGCCCGGTCGATCCGACACCCGCGATGCTTCATGCGCCGTGGCGGCTGGCGTACCTCGAGTCGCTCGAGGAGAAGGAACGCACGTCGGGACCGCCCAAGCCGTCGTCGGGGTCGTTCCTCCGCGACTACTGGCTTGATCCGGGGTCGGATGCGACCCACCACGTGGTGGTCCGCACGGCCACGGGGATGATCCTGCTCAACGCCTATCCGTACGCAAGCGGTCACCTGCTGGTGGCGTTGGGCGAGCCCGCACCCCGGCTCTTGGAGTACTCGCCATCGCAGCGGGCGGACTTCTGGGGGCTGATGGACATGGCGTGCGACCTGATGGAGCGGACGCTCAACCCCCAGGGAATCAACATGGGGATCAACCAGGGGCGTGCGGCGGGCGCGGGCGTGCCCCAGCACCTGCATGGGCATCTGGTGCCCCGCTGGGGCGGCGACACGAACTTCATCACGGTGATCGGCCAGGTGCGGATCGTGCCCGGCGCGCTCGAGTCGATGTGGGAGCGATACCGGCAGACGGCGTTGAAGCTCGGGCTCGGGGCCTGACCGATCGAGTCGGGCCGCCGGCGGCTCGGCGTGAACAAGAAAAAACGCCGCGGCACGAGTGCCGACGGCGCTGGACTTGCGACAGGAGAGTCGATCCGTGACCCGATGTCTCCGCCGGGCTTATCGCCGACGGCGGGAGGCAATGGTCGCGAGGCCCGCGGCGACGAGCACCGCGCTTCCCGGCGGCGGCACGTAGGCAACTTCATACTGCAAGAGGACGAAGTTGGTGCCGTCGCCGAAGTTGGTCATGAGCTGGCCAGGATCGGACCCCGGATTCCAGTTGGTGGCGTTGGGGATGCCCGAGGTGGTCGTCATGGTGGACGAGTAGCTCTGGCCGTTGTCGCTGCTGAGCGAGATGGAACTGCGCAGGAGCGTGACCTGCGTGATGTTGGTCTGGTAGTTGATGGGATCAATGGCGCCGAATCGCCACGACCAGTAGGCGGCGGGGCTGCTCTGTCCGCCCGGCAGCGGCACGGTGGCCGAGAGGGGGAGGAGGGGCTCCGCGTTGCTGGTGCGGATGGTGGCCCGGATGAAGGTGCGGTTGCCCGAGACGGTTTCGTCCCATGAGAACTGCACGCGGCCGGTGCCGTTGCGGTTGGAACCGCCGTCGATGAGGGTGGAGCCGCGGAGGCAACGCCAATCGCCCAGCGAGTTGACGGTGACGGAGTTGAAGATCGAGTCGTACATCGTCAGGGTGACGGAGACTCGGTCGTTGGGCATCACGCCGCGGAGCGGGTTGACGCGGGGCGAGTAGCCGCCGCCATCACCACCACCGCCGGCGGGTTGGACGGGCTCACCGCCGAAGGACTGCAGGGGGAGGGCGGCGGACGGCTGGCCGGGGATCCCGACCGGGGCGCCAGCCGCGGCACCTGCAAGGCCTGCGATGAGGGAGAGGATGGAGATTGGGCGAAGAGACGACATCATGAACACACCCCTCCGGTCCGAAGGAAAGGACCGGAAAACGCGAACACCCCGGCCTCATGCATCGCACGAACGATTCCGCGTGGCGCAAACGGACGCCCAACGTGAATGTCTGTGTCTCTGCACGGCTCCGGGGTGACACCTTCAAAGTACAACATGGGGCGATCAATGCCACCCCAAGCCGCAAAATTGGGATAAATGGGATACTCGGACCGGGCTTCCGCGGGCGGACCGCAGGGCGCGTGGGGCGGCGTCGATGGGGAACCGAGGGGGCGTGCGAGGTGTCGGGGCCACTACGCTTGGCTGCATGCCCGACGACCCGACGCAAGCCGATCCCCGTCACGCCCAGACCCGCGGGTCGTCCGGCGGAGACTCCGCGACGGCCATCGCGAAGGAGCTGGGCCCGACGGGCGTGTTGGCGGCGGTGGCCTCGTTCATGCCGGCCATCGCGGGGATCTTCCTCCTGGCCAACATCGGGGACGCGGCGGAGTGGCTCAAGAGCCACGGGCAGCCGGGGATCGCGGTGTACATCGGATGTTTCGCGCTGCTGTCGGGGCTGGCGCTCCTGCCGACGTACGCGCAGGCGGTGTTGGGGGGCTATGCGTTCGGGATGATGCTGGGGGTGCCCGCGGCGTTGGCCGGCTTCGTGGGTGGCGCGGTGATCGCCTACGAGATCGGGGCGAGGACCAGCGGCGAACGGGTGGAGCGGTTGATCTCGCGCAAGCCCAAGTGGAAGGCGGTGCGGGACGCGTTGGTGGGTTCGAAGGACGAGGGGGACCTGCTCAAGTCGATCGGCACGGTGTCGCTGCTGCGGCTGCCGCCCAACTCGCCCTTTGCGCTGATGAACCTGCTGCTGTCGGCGGTGAAGGTGCCGCGGCTGGCGTACCTGGTGGGGACGTGCATCGGCATGGCGCCGCGGACGGCGGCGGCGGTGGCGATCGGGGCGGGGATCAAGGAAGCGTTGACGCGGGAATCGATCGACCGGGCGATGCCTCGGTGGATGATCATCGCGGGGATCGCGGTGACGGTGGGGATCGCGCTGATCATCGGTTCGATCGCGAACCGGGCGATCAGGCGGGTGAGCGAGCGGGCCGGCGGCTGAAGGCGCCGAGCGAGAGCGACACGAGCTTCCAGAAGCCCGCGGCCGCGATCAGGGCGATCACGACATCGTTGACGATGAAGCCCAGGAACCAGTCGGTTCGCGTGGCTGCGCCGGTGGACAGCTGCTCCACCAGGTGGCGGCGTGCGCCGCGGGCGACCTGCGCCTCGATCCAGACGGCTCGGACGGCGGGCAGATCGGCGGCGATCGTGGCCTCGTCGAGGCGGAGGAGGGGCTTGGCGGCGAAGGTCATCTCGGCCCGCTGGCACCATGGGGACCATGGGCCCGGTTCGGAGCGGCGGGCGTCGATGGCGATGCTGTAGGCCCGTGCTCCGCCGCCGGTGAGACGGGGGAGCCAATCCTCGACGGTGCCGGCGAGGGACTGGATGGCGGCCTTGCCGGCGGCGGGGTCGACGACGATCCACTCGTCGGGCTCGATGACGGGCCAGCCGTGCAGCACGGCGGTGCCGGTGAGCACGTTCATCACCAGGTGAGGGATGGGAACGCTGCGCCACCTGGAGACGGTGAAGAAGTTGACGACGACGCACGTGGCGGCCCACGCGACGAAGACGGGCGTTCGCATCCTGCGGAGCCGGGAGTCGGCCATTCGAGAGGGTACATCGGACATCAGGGGAGGCCGGAAAAGAAGTTCCGCGGCGTGCACGGCCTCGAAGGGGTCGAGGCGTGCACGCCGCGGAACGGGTTATCAGTCAATGTCGACGGAGCGGATCAGTGGCGGGCGCCGGTGATCTGCATGCCGTAGAAGGAGCGGTAGACGAAGAAGGCGGAGACGAGGAAGAAGGCGACGGTGAGGCCCATCGTGGTGTTGGTGTGGGTGCCGTCGGCGTTCTTCATGGAGATGGCGAGCTCGACGGCGAGGAGGCCGAAGAGGGTGGAGAACTTGATGACGGGGTTGAGCGCGACGGAGGAGGTGTCCTTGAAGGGATCGCCGACGGTGTCGCCGACGACGGTGGCGGCATGGAGGTCGGAGCCCTTGCCGCGACCGGTGCCCTTGTAGGCGGGATCGGTCTCGACGATCTTCTTGGCGTTGTCCCATGCGCCGCCGGCGTTGGCCATGAAGATGGCCTGGTAGAGACCGAAGAGGGCGGTGGAGACGAGGAAGCCGATGAAGAAGAAGGACTCGTAGAAGGCGAAGGCGAGGGTGGAGAAGAAGACGCCCAGGAAGATGTTGAACATGCCCGCCTGCGCGTAGCGGGTGCAGATGTCGACGACGCGCTTGCTGTCCTCGACGCTGGCCTTGGTGGACCCGTCGAGCTTGATGTTGGCCTTGATGAACTCGACGGCGCGGTAGGCGCCGGTGGAGACGGCCTGGGTGGACGCGCCGGTGAACCAGTAGAT
>JBBAVG010000109.1:0-6267 GCA_040397805.1 Phycisphaerales bacterium | reverse complement strand
CCCAAGCCCGAGTGAGCACGCGTCGATGAGCGGCACCACGCGTCGGCTGGTCATTCTCGGTTCCACCGGCTCGATCGGCACGCAGGCCCTCGAGGTGGTGGAGCACGTCAACGCCCTGCACGACGCCGGGCGTTCGCCGCTGCGCTTCGAGGTGGTGGGGTTGGCCGCCGGACGCAACGGAGCGCTGCTGGCCGAGCAGGCCCGTCGACACGGCGTGCGTCGCGTGGCGCTTCGCGAGGGAGGCGTCGAAGGTTCCTTCGAGGCGTCGTGGGGCGGCCCCGATGCCGCCGAGCGGCTCGTGCGCGAGACCGAGTGCGACTTGGTGCTGGCGGCGATGGTGGGGGCCTCGGGCGTGCCCGCCACGCTGGCGGCGGCGACGCTCGGCCGCGACATCGCCTTGGCCAACAAGGAAACGCTGGTGGCGGCCGGCGAGATCGTCGTTCCCGCGGCACGGCGCTCGGGGGCGAAGCTGCTCCCCGTGGACAGCGAGCACTGCGGGGTGTGGCAGTGTCTCGCGGGCCGCTGCGGCAACGTGTCGCCGCCCTTCGAGGCGGCATCGCACGTGAGGCGCATCACGCTGACGGCCAGCGGCGGCCCCTTCCGCACGTGGACGCGCGAACAGATGGAGCGGGCCACGCCCGAGCAGGCGAGGCGTCACCCCACGTGGACGATGGGCGACAAGGTCACCATCGACTCGGCCTCGCTCACGAACAAGGCCTTGGAACTGATCGAGGCGCACTGGCTCTTTGGCGTCGGGCCCGATCGGCTCGGCGCGGTCATCCACCCGCAATCGATCGTGCACGCCATGGTCGAGTTCGCCGACCGCAGCACGCTCGCGCAACTCGCCACGCCCGACATGCGAACGCCCATCCACGCGGCGATCGCCTGGCCCTTCGAGGTCGGCGGCGTCGGCAGGGAGCTTGACCTCGCGACGTTGTCAAACCTCGCCTTCGAGACCATCGACGAAGCCAAGTTCCCCGCGGTGGCGACGGCTCGCGAAGTCATGCGACGCGGCGGCACGAGCGGCGCGATCTTCAACGCGGCCAACGAAGAGGCGGTGCACGCCTTCATCGCCGGTCGCATCCCCTTCACGCGGATCGCGACGCTCAGCGCCGAAGCGCTCGATGCGGTGCCGGTGGCGAGGGCCGACGGCGTCGAGGCGGTGTTGGAGGCGGACGCGAGGGCACGGGCCTGGGTGATCGGGCGGGTGGGGTGACGTTCGTCCGGAGGCGGCGTCGAACGTGATCGCGTCGCGATGAGGACCGTGCGTTGGTCGATGCAAGCGCCACGCCGAAGGCGTGTTCGTTGAAAGCCGGGGGTGTCGGCGTTTCGACGACACCCCCGGACCAAACCACCAACGGTCCCGACGCCGAAGGCGTCTCCGAGGGATTGGCCCGACGCGGTCGCGTGCAGCGTTGACAGATCGTCGAACGTCGTGCGCGATGCCGCAGTTGTCGACGTGAATCCCCATGTGAATGGGATTGCAAGTGACTGCTCGGCAATGACTTATGTCTTTGCCGATGATGCCCGGCCTGCCCCGTCCGAATAACTTCACGCCTTGACTATTGGAGCCGGGCATCCTTCTGTGACCGATGCTCTAGGGGCGGGTCCTGCGGCGTTCGAATTTTGTCAGGACCGTGCGGCGACACGCAGAGCGGCTTATAGATAGGTATCAGATGGCAAAGAAGGCGACGAGCAAGGCGTCCGGCAAGGCCGACTCCGGCGGGGAGGCGGCCAAGGGTGGCGCACGTCGCGGCGGGAAGTTCCCGCGTCGGGCGGCGAGCACGGCGTACACGGCCGGTGCGGGCAAGAACCGGCACTTGGTCATCGTCGAGTCGCCCAGCAAGGCCAAGACGATCAACAAGTACCTGGGCAAGGACTATTTGGTGCTCGCGAGTGTCGGGCACGTGCGGGACCTCCCCGAGAAGAACCCCAAGGGCGTCAAGAGCCCGGTGCCGGGCGTCGACCTCGAGCACGATTTCGCGCCCACGTACGTCATCAGCGAAGGCAAGGACCGCGTCATCAGCGACCTCAAGCGCGCGGCCAAGGAATGCTTGGGCAGCGGGTGCGACGTCTGGTTCGCGACCGACCTTGACCGCGAGGGGGAGGCCATCGCGTGGCACCTCGCGCAGGAGATCGGCATCGACAGCGCGAAGGCCAAGCGGGTGGTCTTCCCGGCCATCACGAAGACCGAGATCGAACGGGCCTTCAGCAATCCGCACCCGATCAACGAGGACCGCGTGAACGCCCAGCAGGCGCGCCGCATCCTCGACCGCATCGTGGGCTATCAGGTCTCGCCGCTGCTCTGGAAGAAGGTGGCCCGCGGGCTCTCGGCCGGGCGCGTGCAGAGCGTGGCCACCAAGCTCATCGTCGATCGCGAGCGCGAGATTCGCGCCTTCATGCCCGAGGAGTACTGGGCCGTCGCGGCGTTTTTCACGCCCGAACTCGCCAAGGCCGCGGGCCTGAGCCAGGAGTGGGCCGCGTACCTCGCCACGCCCATCCCCCGCGCCGAGACGGCGCGACGCAACGACAAGGCGACGGGGCCCACGCTCCGCATGCAGGGCGGATGGCTCGCCGAGCAGGGCGCGTTCCGCGCCGAACTGGTGGAGGTCGGCGGCGAGAAGCTCGACGTGGCCGAGGGCACCCGTCTCACGGGCGCGGACTTGGCCCGCCGGGCGCGCGAGATCGCCGCCCTCGCCGGCATCGAGGAGCCCTCGCTCCGCGAGTCGGCCGACCCGCAGGGCAAGGGGCCCGCGGGCACGCTGCGGACGATCACCGGCCGCATCAACGTCAAGACGCCGTACAAGGTGACGGCCATCGAGACGCGGCGGACCACCACGCGGCCCAGCCCGCCGTTCATCACCTCGACGATGCAGGCCGCGGCGGCCAGCCGCCTCTCGTTCGCGGCCCAGCGCACGATGCGCACCGCGCAGCAGCTCTACGAAGGCGTCGAGATTCCCGGCGAGGGGCCGGTGGGCCTCATCACGTACATGCGTACCGACTCGACGCACCTCTCGAAGGACGCGCTCGACATGGTGCGGTCGTTCGTCGGGCGCCAGTACGGCGAGCGGTACCTGCCGGAGAAGCCGAACTTCTACGCGTCGTCGAACAAGAGCGCGCAGGAGGCCCACGAGGCGATCCGGCCGACCAACGTCGACCTCACGCCCCGCAAGGTGGCCTCCGCGCTCAATCCCGATCAGCTCAAGCTCTACACGCTGATCTGGGAGCGGTTCGTGGCGTGCCAGATGACGCCCGCGCAGTGGGATTCGACGGCCGTCACGATCACGGGGGGCACGAACCCCGCCAAGCCCTGCGCGTTCCGCGCCACGGGCCGCGTGCTGGTGTTCGACGGGTTCTACAAGGCCACGGGCGTGCCGCAGAGCGCGGACGAGCAGAACCTGCCGCCGCTGGCGGAGGGACGGGCGATGGCGCCGTTCGCGATCGACGCGCAGCAGAAGTTCACGAGCCCGCCGCCCAGGTTCAGCGAGGCGAGCCTGATCAAGACGCTGGAGGCCGAGGGCATCGGCCGTCCGTCGACGTACGCGTCGATCATCAGCGTGATCCAGGACCGCAAGTACGTCGAGAAGCTCGACGGCCGCTTCGCGGCGACCGACCTGGGCGAGGTGGTGACCGACAAGCTCACCGAGGCCTTCCCCGAGATCATCGACGTGGGATACACCCGCGAGATGGAATCGCAGCTCGACCGCGTCGAGGAGGACCATCTCGACTGGGTGGAGATGCTCCACCGTTTCTACGGGCCCTTCCGCAAGGCGCTCGTGGCGGCGGAGACGGACCTCAAGCACGCCAAGGCCGAGACGGTGCCCGCGCCGGCGGAGTACAAGTGCCCGACGTGCGGCGCTGGGCTCGTGTATCGCTTCGGCCGCAACGGCCGCTTCCTCTCCTGCTCGACGTACCCGGCGTGCAACTACGCCACGCCGTGCGATCGTGACGGCGTGCCCCGCCCCGCGGCCGAGACGGTGGACGTCGCGTGCCACAAGTGCGGCGCGGCGATGACCAAGCGCGTCGGCCGCTTCGGCGCGTTCCTGGGGTGCTCGCGCTACGGCGACAAGACCGCCCCCTGCGACGGGCTGCTCAACCTCGACAAGAAGGGCCGCGTGGAGGCGCCCAGCATGCCCCCCTTCCTCACGGAGCTTCCGTGCGACAAGTGCCAGCGGCCGCTGAACCTTCGCAACGGCGTGCGCGGGCCTTGGCTGGGGTGCTCGGGCTTCCCCAAGTGCCGCGGCAGGGGCAAGTGGAACGAGCTCGAGCCCGCCGTGCGCGACGCGCTGCTGGCGAAGTTCGAGGCCCACGAGAAGGCGCACCCGATCCCGATCATCCGCACGCTCAAGGGCGAGGCCTTGACCGACGCCTCGGGCAAGCCGCTGCCCACCGCCCGGCCCGTGGGCGCCTCGGACGCCGAGGAGCCCGCGACGCTCGAGGCCGCGGCGGATGAGCTCAACCTGTGATCATCTTCCCGGTACACCGTTCGGGCCGGGATGCACGGCCTGTGTGGAGCCCCCGCCCGTGAACGCCCCCTGTCCCTCGTTGCTCCTGGTGCTGGCCCAGGAGGCCAAGCCCGCCGCCGCCGCGGGCAAGAGCCTGCTCAGCTACATCGCCGACGGCGGGTTCCTCAGCTACGTGCTGATCGCGCTCTCCGCCGGGGCCGTCACGCTGATGGTCCGCATGGCGCTGGTGCTGCGCCGCGACCGCTTCGTGCCCGAGGCGGTCATGCGCGAGCTCACCGTCGCCGCGCAGGAAGGCAACCTGCCGGCCTTCGCCTCGGCGTGCGGCCGCAGCGACGCCTTCGCGGCCAAGGTGCTCCTCGGCGGCGTGCGTCGCGCGCAGTCGTCGCCCATGGGCATGCTCGAGTTCAACGGCGGCGTCGAGGACGAGCTCAACCGCCAGACCGAACGCCTGCACCGCATGAACGACGTGGTCGCCATCGTGGCGGCGGTGGCCCCGATGCTCGGCCTCTTGGGCACGGTCATCGGCATGATCGGCGCGTTCGCGACCATCTCCGGCCTGCAAGGCGCGGCCCGCAGCAGCGAACTGGCCAGGTTCATGTCGATGGCGTTGGTGAACACCGCCGAGGGCCTGGTGATCGCCATCCCCGCGACGATCGCCTTCGGGTTGGCGAGAAGGCGCATCGAGTCGCTGGTGGACGAGACGGCCGAGGCGCTCGAGCCCATCGCGGCGTTGGTGCAGCGAGCGGCGGGCGGGGCCAAGCCCGTCCCCGGTGCGCCGCCCGTGCGTCCGCCCTCAGCCGCACCCTCGCCGCGTCCCACGGTTTGAGCGAACGCACCCGATGGCCTTTCTCCGCCCCAAGCAGGTTCGCGAAGACGCGACGTTCGATCTCACGGCGATGATCGACGTGGTGCTGTTGCTCATCATCTTCTTCATGCTCACGTCGCAGTTCGCGGCCACCGATCGCGCGGCCGTCGAGTTGCCGCCGCAGAAGGGGCTCGAGGCGGCGGCGGCCACCAAGGGCGCGGAACTGGTGATCGACATCGACCGTCAGGGCGTCACGAGCATCCTCGGCCGCGAGACCTCGCTCGACGGCATCCTCAACGAAGCGGCGGCGGCGGGTCGGGGCTCGCCGGTGGGCGGCGTGCGCGTCCTGCTGCGGGCGCACAAGGACTGCCCCGCCTCGGCCGTCCAGAATCTCTGCGCCGCGTTGGTCAACGCGGGCATCCGCACGGTCTCGCTTGGCACGAGCGGGGAAGGGGCGGGGAACTGAGCCATGGCCTTCAGGCGTCGCAAGCGGATGCGGCTCGATCCGGCGGCGTTGCGCCTGCCGCTGATTGCGCTCATCGACGTGGTGCTCTTCCTGCTGATGTACTTCATGGTGGCGGGCACGCTGGGCGCGGAGGAACGGGAACTCTCGACGACCCTGGGCGTCGACCGCGGCACGGGCGGCGGCGGGGCCTCGGGACTCCTGCCCACCATCCTCCGCGTCGACAAGGCCGAACGGGGCGAGGGGCCGGTCTTCCGCCTTGGCGACCGCGTCTTCAAGAGCCAGATGGCCCTGACCGAACTGCTCAAGGGCCTGCCCAAGGAGTCGGGCGTGGTCATCAAGAGCGGCGAGGGCGTGACGGTGGGCGACGTCGCCGCCGCGCTGCAGGCGTCCAAGGACGCGGGGTTCGCGAAGATCAGCTTCCTCGCGAACTGAACCAGGCGGGCCCAAGCATGTCATCGCCCGCTTTGGGGCGAACCGGCAGGTAGCCCAGGGCGCTGCGAGTCTTCGAGCGAGCCCTGGGTATGCGGGTG
>JBBAVG010000108.1:0-6289 GCA_040397805.1 Phycisphaerales bacterium | reverse complement strand
GGCCTTCGATTCGGTCGCGAGCGAGTTGTCGACCGAACTCGACCGACTCGATGTCATCATCGCCGCCTACCGCGAGAGGGTCGCCGCCGGAAGGATTCCCGCCAACTCGATCGACGCGATGCGGCTCGAGTTGACGTATCACTCGAACGCGATCGAAGGGTGCACGCTCTCGCTGCGCGAGACCCAACTCGTGATCGAGGGGCGGAGTCCCGGAGAGGGCAAGCCGCTCCGCGAGATCTACGAGGCGAGGAACCACGACCTGGCGATTCGCCTGGTCGAGCGGTGGGTGGCGGAGCGGTCGTCCTCGGCGTTTCTCGACGAGCGAGACCTGCTCGCCATCCACGCCCGGGTGCTCGCCGACATCGAGCCCGGGTCGGCGGGCCGGTTCAGGGCCGACCGCGTGCTCATTCGGGGCACGCGGTTCATTCCCCCGTCGAGCGCCAAGTTCGGCACGCTCGTGCCCGCGGCGCTGGACCGGGCGAGAAGGACGCAACTGCACGTGGCGATCCGCGCGGCGGAACTGCACTACAACCTCGTCGCGATCCACCCGTTCGTCGACGGGAACGGCCGCACCGCGAGACTGGCGATGAACCACCTCCTGCTCGCGAACGGCTATCCGTTCGCGAGCATCGAGGTCGAGCGGCGGGGCCGCTACCTCGAGGCGCTCGAGGCCGCCAACGCCGGGCTGGCGACGCCCTTCGCGGCATTCATCATCGACAGCATCCGCGCGTCGATCGAGCGGATGCTGGGCGTCGATTGACCGGCCGCCGGCCGTTCAACCCATCGCCATCGTCATCAGGAACTCGGCGTTGGTCTTGACCTTCTTGAGCTTGGTCTTGAGCAGCTCCATGGACTCGACGACGTTCATGTCGCTGAGCACCTTGCGGAGCCGGTAGATCAGCTCGAGCTCCTTGGCGTCCATCAGCAGCTCCTCGCGGCGGGTGCCCGAGGCCGAGACGTCGATGGCCGGCCAGATGCGCTTCTCGACCAGCTTGCGGTCGAGGTGCAGCTCGGCGTTGCCCGTGCCCTTGAACTCCTCGAAGATCACCTCGTCCATCTTGCTGCCCGTGTCGACCAGGGCCGTGCCGATGATGGTGAGGCTGCCGCCACGCTCGATGGCGCGGGCCGCGCCGAAGAACTTCTTCGGACGCTGCAGCGCGTTGCTGTCGAGACCGCCCGACATGATGCGGCCGCTGTTGGGCTGCTCCGCGTTGTACGCGCGGGCCAGACGCGTGATCGAGTCGAGCAGGATCACCACGTCCTCGCCGAACTCCACCATGCGGCGGGCCTTCTCGATCACCATCTCCGCCACCTGCACGTGCCGCGCGCTCGTCTCGTCGAACGTGCTCGCCACCACTTCGATGTTGTCGCCCGTGCAGTGGCGGCGGAAGTCCGTCACTTCCTCGGGCCGCTCGTCCACCAGCAGCACGATGATCTTCACGTTCGGGTAGTTCTTCGTGATCGCCCGCGTCATCTTCTGCATCAGCACCGTCTTGCCCGTGCGGGGCGGCGCGACGATGAGCATGCGCTGCCCCTTGCCGATGGGCGTCACCAGGTCGATCGTGCGGCACTCCACCTCGTCGGGGGTCGTCTCCAGCACGAACCGCTTCTCGGGGTGCAGGGGCGTCAGGTCCTCGAAGTTCCGCATGCCGTGCGCCTTCGAGGGCTCGCGGCCGTTGATCGAGTCCACCCGCAGCATCGCGAAGTAGCGCTCGGCCTCCTTGGGGGGCCGCACCACGCCCTTGACGACCATGCCGCGGCGAAGCCCGTACTTGCGGATCAGGTTCGGCGAGAGGTAGATGTCGTCGGGGCTCGGCAGGTAGCTCTGGTCCGAGCTGCGCAGGAAGCCGAAGTGGTCCGGCATGATCTCGAGCGTGCCCTCGCCCACCATCAGGCCCTGACGCGCTGCGCGGGCCTTGAGCAGCTTGAAGATCAAGTCGTGCTTGCTCGACTCCTCGAACTCCGTGAAGCCCTCCTGCTTCGCCAGGGCGTGCAGCCCTTCGATCTCCATCTGCTGGAGCTCGGCGATGCTCACCGTCTGCAGCGAGCCGGGCGCGGCCGCCGCGATCACCTTCTCCAGTTCCGCCGCCTCGCGTTCCAGCTCCTCCTCGCTCGGCAGCTCGAAGCTGCGGATCGGCGGCATCATGCTTCCGCCGCCGCCGCCCATCCCCAGCCCGCCCTTGCGACGCTTCTTCTTCCGACGCCCGAAACGATCTTCGCGGTCCATGCCGCCGTGCTGACCACCCGAGTGGCCGCCATGCTGGGCCTGTCCGTGATGATGGCCGCCCCCGTGGTGCCCCTGCCCCTGGTGACGCTGGCCCTGATGTCCCTGGCCCTGATGACGCTGCTCGTGACCCTGACGCCCCTCGCCGCCCTCGCCACCCTCGGCGCCTTCGGGCCGTGCTTCACGCTGGCCCTGCTCGCGCTGGTCGCGAGGTTCGCGGTGCTCTCGCTGGTCACGCTGATCACGCTGATCACGCTGGTCACGCTGGTCACGGAAGTCAGGTCGACGGTCGCGGTGGTCCGGTCGGCGGTCGCCCCCGTCGCGATGGTCGCGGAAGACGGGGCGGCCCTGCTGGTCGCCGCCACGGTCCTGTCGGTTGTCGCGGAAGACCGGACGCCCGCCGCCACCCTCGCCGCCCTGCGGGCGATCGTGACGCTCCTGTCGCGGCTCGGCCGCCGGACGCGGCTCCGCGTCCGTTCTCGCCTCGGGCCTCGCCTCGGGCCTCGCCTCGGGCCTCAGCTCAGGCCGCGATTCCGCCCGCGGTTCGCTTCGCACCGGCACGTCCGCGCGGCCGATGGGGCTGCCCATGAAGGGGGCCGGCGCTGGCTTGGGCGCAGGGGCCGCCGCGGGGGCGGCGGGTGCCGTCGCCGCGGCGGGGGCCTCCTTCGCGGCCGTCTTGCGGGCCTTGGGCTTGGTCTCCCCGTCGGCCGCCGCCTTGGAGGAACGTGAAGACTTGCTGTCGCCGGTGGTGGATGCCTTGGCCATGATCGTGTCGCGTGAGGGAAGTGAAGGAAACAGGATGTGAATGGGATTTGCGGGGGGGGGGGGCGAGCCCTCGCCTTGCGGGCGCTCGCGTGCGGATCGGGGGTGCGATTGGACCTCTCGCGAAGCCCTCGCCCACGCCGCGGGGGGTCGACCCGTCATGCCTCCGATGCACAGACCTGCACCGGCGACCAACCTTCCGTCTTCCCGCGAAGACCGCGGTGCCGATTCGCCCAGCAGCGGGCCCGATCAGGTCGTGTCACGTGCTCGCGGAAAGCCCCGCTGGCGGCGGCACGACGGTCGATCTCGGCGTCTCGGGAAGGTGTCGGGCCTGTCGGGCGATTGATCGTGCATCACGGCGGCACGTCACTCGCCCCAACCCGCTTCGAGGACTCCATCTCCTCGAGGCCTCAGTATAGCACCCCAACGCCATCGTCGACCCGAGGCGTTCCTGCCGGTCCCGCTCGGTCGCCCCGGGCGTCACGCGATCGCCGCCATCACTTCGCCACGTCCATGTCCGGAGGCATCCACCCCGGCCACGCCCTGGTCTGCAGCCTCGCCTGCTCGCTCACCGGCACGCCCCACGCCTCGAAGAAGGGCCCCAGATCCCTGTTGAGCCGGTTGCTCATCCGCAGCATCCACTCGTCCCGCTTCTGCTGTTCGCTTCGGGGCTGCTTCTCCTTGGGGATCAAGCGATAGTCCGCGAAGACGTCCTTGAAGGGTTGCCAACCGAAGCCCTCCACCAGCTGCGCGTACATCTGCAGCGCGAGGAACGGGTCCGACTTCCAATGTTCGAACGAACGGCCCTTGGCGACGTGCCCGGCGATCTGCCGGCCGCGGTGCTTGAGCCCGTCGTGCCCTTCGATCCAGGGCCGCTCGCACACGGTCTCGATCACGTACATCGCGAAGACGTTGCACGTCACCTCGCCCGTGCCCTCGAAGGTCCACAGGCCGCTCTGGTGGTTGTGACCCATCTCGTGCAGCAGGCCCCACGGTCCCGTGCGCATCCGCTCGAGGCTCGCCATGTCCGCCGCCGCGTCCAGATGCGTCATGATCGGGTAGCCTGCGTGCATGTACCCCGCGCTGATCTGCACGTCGGCCACGTACCGCTCGGGCCGCGGCCGCACGCGGTCGATGCCCGCCAGGTCCGCCATGGCGTCCATGATCCGATCCCAGAAGGCCATCAGCGCCTCCGGGTCGTCGAGCGTCCGCACGTGCTCGCTGGGCACCGAGAGGATCACCTTCGAACTCGCCAGTTCCGCCCAGGGGCCCGGCGCGTTCCGCCGGTTCATCCACGCCTCGCGCGTCGTGACGCCCCGCTCGAAGAAGGGCGCTTCGCAGGCCCCCTCGATGGTCACCTCCACCGTGCGGTGCTTGGCATCGGGCGCCACGCTGATGTACACCAAGCCGCCGAAGGGGCTCGTCACGGTCGTGGCCCCCAGCCGCAGGTCGATCTCCGTCGTGATCTCCGGCACTCGCTTCCACTCGCGCAGGTGCCAGATGGCGTCCTGATGACAGCCGATCCGCACGCGCATGCCCCCGGGGTTGACGCCCTGCCCGAGCTGCACCGTGATGGGCGAACCCGGCGCCGCGTAGAGGCCCGTGGAATGCCACCCGCCCACGGCGGTGTCGACGCTCCGCGTGACGGCGACGGTGGGAGCGTCGGCGGGCACGCTGCCCGGAAAGGCCGAAGCCGCCCTGTGGGCCTTGGGCGAAGCCTCGAAGGCAAGGTCGGCCACCTCGAAGGCCAAGAGCGCGCGGGCCGCGGCGTCCCGCACCCGCAGGGGCGTCTTCTCGCTGGGCGTCACGCCCTCGCGTCGCTCCTCCAGCAGCGTCGCCAGGCGAGGCCGCAGGAGCGTGTCTCCGGGCGGGAGCAGCCGTGCCGCGGCGGTGAGCGCGTGCGACGCGGCCTCTCGCTTCGAGGCGTCCTTGGGGTCCCCGAGCAGGAAGTCGAGCGCCTTGGAGGCGTTGAGTTCAACCGGTCCCGCATCGAGCGCGAGCCCCTTGTCGGAGGTCTTGCCCGAGTAGCCGCCCGTCCACGCGATGCCCGCCGGAGCCATCAGGCGATTGAGCGGATTGTCGAGGAGCGACTTGCCCGGCGGCACCGTCCACGCCCACGCCGTCTGGCCGGCGACCACGCCGCCGCCGGCCTCGATGAACGCCTTGAGCGTCGCGAGGTCGCGGTCGTTGAGCCGCCAGCCGCTGACCACCAGGCACGACAGGCCGTTGAGCGATTCATGCCACTCGCTGCTGAGCGAGGCGACGACCGCGCCGGGCCCCAACGCGGCGGCGAGCGTGTCGCGTCCGTCCGAGCCGATCACCCCCACCCGGAGCGGCCCGTCCTGGCGTGCCGCCCACTTCACGCTCCGCACCAGCAGTTCGGTGGCGGGTCCCGGGGGCGTGGCGCCCACGTAGCCGGTGTGCGAGAAGCACACCACCCGTCCCTTGCCCATGACGCTTCGCGCCGCCAGCGGCACGCGGGTGTCGCGATCGCCCGAGGCGGTGATGACCACGGACGCGTCGGGACCCCACACCGCGAGCACCCCGGGCGTGCCGAAAACGGGAACGTCGCCGCCGAGACCCTCGAGCAGGTTCGCGGCGGTCGTCGCTGGATCGTCCGTGGGGAGAGGAGCGGGCGAAAGGCAGATCGACGCGGCGAGGAGCAGCGCGGTGAGCATGGACGGAGGGTAGTGCCGGGGGTTGCCCAGAGCCTGCGAGCCGCCGCGCGGCCTGTGGACGAAGATCAGGCTCCCGCCGCACGCCCGCGTGGGTCCGCACCAACCGCTTGCGTGGCGAGCTGCCCGGCCTTGCGGGCTGGGCCTGGGTCGTGGGTGCGGGAATGTGGTCCTCGATCACGCGCGGATGATCACGCCAAGACGCGGGCGATGGCCCCGCACGCTCCCGCACCATGGTCCCCGCTCGGCGTCGTGCACGGGCCTCGCTCGTCCCGCCCCGCCGCCCGCGTTCGCATTCGGTACGCGTGCGGCCGGTCTGGCGAGCGATCAGCGTGCAAATCGACTTGCGGCACGCCACAGGCATGGCCGGGATCCTGTCGTGGCGATCCGCGGCGGGGGCGCGACGGCGTAGCATCAGCCGTGGGTGTTTCTGCGTGCGGATGTGCCCGCTCCGAGATTCGCCCGCATGCCTTGAGGAGAGACACATGAAGCACGTCGTTTCGTTCGTGGCGTTCGTCGGCATCGCCGGCACCGCCTTCGCGAGCATCGTTTCGGCTCCGCGTTCCGGAGTTCCCTCGGTGGGCGGCTACGCGGGCCGTGCGGCCACCTACGCCGCCGACGACGGCAC
>JBBAVG010000107.1:0-6306 GCA_040397805.1 Phycisphaerales bacterium | reverse complement strand
CCGCATCGCGGGTGAGTTGAACCCGCCGCAGGACGCGCTCCGCGCATGCCGCCCCCGAAAGGGGCGGACCAAGGGTGAGGCGAGGCCGTCGACCCGACCGGGACCTCCAATGTACCCCGGCGGGCGGTCGTCGGCCCGTTGGGCCGTTGATCGCCGCACCCGGGCACACGATCGCGCTCAGGCGTGCCGGCCCATGTAGGCGTTCTTCACCTGATCGCTGGCGGCGAGTTCGGCGGCGGGGCCTTCCATGACGATGCGGCCGACCTCGAGTACGTACGCGCGGTGGGCGACCTTCAGGGCCATGTGGGCGTTCTGCTCGACGAGCAGGATGGTGGTGCCGCCGGCGTTGATCTCGCGGATGATGCGGAAGATGACCTGGACGATCTGGGGCGCGAGGCCCAGGCTGGGCTCGTCGAGCAGGAGCAGCCGCGGGCGGGCCATGAGGGCGCGGGCCATGGCGAGCATCTGCTGCTCGCCGCCCGAGAGCGTGCCCGCGCTCTGGCGAAACCGTTCCTTGAGGCGCGGGAAGAGGGTGAGGGCTCGGTCGCGGTCGGCGTCGATGCCGTCGCGGTCGGAGCGGACGTACGCGCCGAGTTCGAGATTCTCCTCGACGGTCATGTTGGGGAAGACGCCCCGGCCCTCGGGGGACTGCACGAGGCCCATGCGGACGATCTCGTGGGGAGGGCGGCCGTTGATGGGCGTGCCGTCGTAGACGATCTTCGAGCCCGAGGCCGCGCGGACGAGGCCGGAGATGGCGCGGAGGGTGGTGGACTTGCCCGCGCCGTTGCTGCCGATGAGCGTGACGATCTCGCCGCGACCGACGCGAAGGCTGATGCCGTGCAGGGCCTTGATGGCCCCGTAGGAGACCGCGAGGGATTCGACCTCAAGCATGCGCGCCTCCCGTGGCGGGGGCGGGCTCGTCGTCGGCCGCGCCCAGGTAGGCCTGGATGACGCGAGGGTCGGCCTGGATCTGCGCTGGGCTGCCCGAGGCGATGGTGCGGCCGTAGTCGAGCACGGTGATGCGCTCGCAGATGTCCATCACGAGCCCCATGTCGTGCTCGATGAGCAGGATCGTCACGTCGAACTCGTCGCGGACGCGCCGGATGAGCTTGGCGAGTTCCACCTTTTCCTGCGGGTTCATGCCCGCGGCGGGTTCGTCGAGCAGCAGCACCTTGGGGCTGGTGGCCAGCGCGCGGGCGATCTCGAGACGCCGCTGCGCCCCGTAGGGAAGGTTGCGGCCCTGTTCGCGGGCGCGGTCGTGGAGGTCGAAGAGCCGCAGGAGTTCCATCGCGCGTTCGGTGATGGCGGCTTCCTGCCCCAGGCACCCCGCGGTGCGGAGCACGCCCCCGAGCATGGAGTACGTCACTCGCACGTGGCACGCGAGCTTCACGTTGTCGAGCACGCTGAGCTCGCCGAAGAGGCGAATGTTCTGGAAGGTGCGGCTGAGCCCCTGCGCCGAGATGCGCGACGGACGCAGGCCCACGAGCGAGCGGCCGTCCAAGACGATGCGCTCGTCCACGCCCGTGTCGGGGCGGTAGACGCCGGTGAGCAGGTTGAAGCAGGTGGTCTTGCCCGCGCCGTTGGGGCCGATGAGGCCCTGCAGGTCGCCCTTGCGGAGCTCGAGCCCGAAGTCGGAGACGGCCTTGAGGCCGCCGAAGGTCTTGCTGACCTTCTGCACGTCGAGGATGACGGGCGAACCGCCGCTCATCGGCCGCCCTCCTTGCGCTTGGAGGAGCCCAGGAGCCAATCCCATGCCGCACGCTCCCACACTTCGTGGACGCCCAGGAGGCCCTTGGGCCGCACGAGCATCATGACGATGAGGGCGACCGCGTAGGCGACCATGCGGTACTCGGCGACGCCCCGGAGGGCTTCGGGGAGGATGGTGAGGATGATGGCGGCGATGACCGCGCCGGAGATGGAGCCCAGGCCGCCGAGCACCACCATGATGATGATGTCGAAGGACTTCACGAAGCCGAGTTCGGCCGCGTTGAGCTGCACGCCGACGGTGTGGGCGAAGAGGGCGCCGGCGCACCCGGCGAGGAAGGCCGAGAGGACGAAGGCGCGGATCTTGAAGCGGGTGGTGTCGACGCCCATGGCCTCGCTGGCGATCTCGTCCTCGCGGATGGAGATGAGGGCGCGGCCGTAGGAACTGCTCTTGATCCGCCACGCGAGCAGGAGCGTGACGAGCACCAGGAAGTAGACCCAGAAGAAGCTGGTGTAGAAGGGGAGCCCGCTGAAGCCCAGGCTGCCGCCCAGCGAACCCGCGAGCTTCCACGCGGGGGTTTGGGCGATCTCCTCGGGGTCGTAGAGGACATCGCCGGTCTGCGACTGGATGAGCACGCGGACGATCTCGCCGAAGCCGAGCGTGACGATGGCGAGGTAGTCGCCCTTGAGGCGGAGACTCGGGAGGCCGACGAGGTAGCCGCAGAGGGCGGCGACCAGGCCGCCGGCGACCATGGCGACGAGGAAGAGCAGGTCGTGGGCGGTGACCCAGGGAGCCTCGCGACCGACGATCATGCTGGAGAGGATGCCGCCGACGAGCTCGGGGTTTCCCGCGATTCGGTACGAGCCGTAATAGACGATGGCGGCGGCGGTGTATCCCCCCACCGCCATGAACGCGGCGTGGCCGATCGAGAACTGGCCGGTGAAGCCGTTGACGAGCGTGAGCGACACCGCGAGGACGATGTTGATGCCCACATCAACGACCATCTTGGCGGCAAAGTCCCAGCCCAGCGTCGTGATGAGGAAGGGCTTGAGGAGGAGTTGGGCCAGGACGGCGACGAGCACGCACACGACGAAGGGGAACACGCCGCGGAGGAGCGACAGCCCGGCCGGGGGGCCGAGTTGCGAGGCGCGGGATGTGAGGCTCCAGGCCATGGGTGCGGGGGAGGATCAGACCTTCTCGACGGCGGTGGTGCCGAGGATGCCGCCGGGTCGGACGAGCAGGACGAGGATGAGGACGCCGAAGACGTAGACGTCGCGGAGTTGGGGGACGAGATAGGCGACGCCGAAGAACTCGAGGAGGCCGATGAGGATGCCCCCGAGCATCGCGCCGCGGATGTTGCCGATGCCCCCCACCACCGCGGCGACGAAGGCCTTGAGGCCCAGGAGCACCCAGACGGTGTCGGCGGTCTGGCCGAGCTTGGTGTACTTCTGGGCGTAGAGGAAGCCCGCGGCGGCGGCGAGCATGGAGCCGAGCACGAAGGTGAAACTGATGATGCGGTCGACGGGGATGCCCATGAGGGCGGCGTTGCGTTCGCTGAAGGAGACGGCCCGCATGGCCCGGCCGATCTTGGTGTGGAAGACGAGCCGGTCGAGGGCGATCATGAGCACGAAGGCCGTGCCCGCGGCGATGACGTCGAGCAGGCGGATGCGGACGGGCTGGACGGTCCAATCGGCGTCGGGGCCGGGGCGGCTGCCACCGATCTCGGCGAGGACGGCGTCGGGGAGGAGGGAGGGCATGCCCTGGGGGCGGGTGCCGAACATCCACTCGAGTTGGCCGAGGTTCTGGAGAAGGAGGCTGATGCCGATGGCGGTGATGAGGACGTTGAGGCGAGGGGCGTTGCGGAGGGGCTTGTAGGCGACGCGTTCGAGGGTGAAGCCCACGAGGCCGCAGGTGAGCATGGAGCAGATGAGGATGGCTCCGCCGCCGACGATGCTCCAGCCTGCGCCCTGGAGCACCCGGGCGGCGAGGGCGGTGCCCACGCAGGCCCACGCCCACGTGACGCCCAGCAGGATGGCGCGGGCCGACTCGGAGAGGGGCCGGCGTTGGAGCTTGGGGATGCCCGCGATGACGAGGGCGATGAAGGTCGCCGCGCCCAAGCCATAAAGAACCCAGGCGGGGAAGGGGGCGGCCTGGATGCCTGCGGCGGCGGGGTCGAGGTCGGCGTATCCGGCGAAGAGGGCGGTGGCGTAGCTGATCCACGCGCCCAGGACGAAGATGTCGCTGTGGGCGAAGTTGATGAACTTCAGGATGCCGTAGACCATGGTGTAGCCCAGCGCGATGAGCGCGTAGAGACTGCCCACGGCGAGGCCATCCATCAGGGTTTGGAGGAACTTTTCGAGCACGCTGAAGAGGCGGATAGTACCCCGGGGGTTGTCCGTGCGCCCGCGCCGGCGCGGGGCCTAATCTGGAGGCGATGGGCCGACGAGGACGCCGCAACGGGAAGGGACGCAGGCCACCGCCGGGTTCGGCGCCGGGCACGATGCCGCCGTCGGTGGCCGGGGCGACGGTATCGATGCGGCTGACGGCGTACGGACCGTCGGGGCTCGTCGAGCAGGAGCACGCGACGGTGGAGGCGTTCCGCGCGTCGCTGGCGGACCCGGCTCGCGAGGTGACGTGGCTGGACGTCGATGGCGTCGGGGATGCGGCGTTGTTGGAGGCGGTGGGTCAGGCGGCGGGCCTGCACCGGCTGACGCTGGCGGACATCGCCAACACGAACCAACGGGCGAAGGTGGAGGATTACGGGTCGTACCTGTACGTGGTGCTGCGGTCGCCGCTGCAGCGGGCCGCGGGGAACGCCCGCATCGTCGAGTGCGAGCAGATCAGTCTGTGCCTGGGACCCCGCTTCGTCATCTCCTTCCAGGAGGAGCACAAGCCGGGGGACTGCTACGGCGAGGTGCGGACCCGCCTGCGACAGGACCGCGCCCCCTTGCGGGCGGCGGGCCCCGACGCGCTCATGCACGCGTTGATGGACGCCTCGATCGACGCCTTCTTCCCGATGCTCGAGGAGATCGGCGAGCGGCTTGAGGCCCTCGAGGACCGCTCGGCAGTGGCGATGGGGCCATCGACGATCCGCGAGTTGCACGATCTGCGGCGGGAGCTCATCACGGTTCGCCGGGCGGCGTGGCCGCTGCGGGACGCGACGGGGGCGTTGATCCGCGAGCAGTCGCCGCTGATTCGCGAGGGGACGCGGCTGTACCTTCGCGACGCGTACGACCACCTGGTGCAGGTGATGGACCTCGTGGAGACGAGCCGCGAGTTGGCGACGGGGCTGATCGAGATGCACCTGTCGCTGGCGAGCTTCAAGCTCAACGAGGTGATGAAGGTGCTGACCATCATCACGACGGTCTTCATTCCGCTGTCGTTCATCGCGGGCATCTACGGGATGAACTTCGACACGAGCCATCCGGCGAACATGCCCGAGACGCGGTGGGACTACGGCTATCCGATCGTGCTGGGGATGATGCTGGCCATCGCGATGGCGATGATGTGGGCCTTCTGGCGCAAGGGCTGGCTGGGGTCGCGTGAGTCGTGAGCGACCTCTTGATTCCCGAGGCGATCGACCCGGCCGGCGCGAGGTGCGTGCCCGAGCGGGCGTGCGCCGGCGTTGAGTATCGCTGCCCCCACTGCCGCGGCGTGGTGGTGCTGCGATCGGGCGGCGGACGACGACGGGCGCACTTCGCGCACCGTGCGGGCGCGTGCGCGGGGGGCGAGTCGGCGGCCCACCGGGCGGCGTGCGACGCGGCGGCGAAGGTGACGGCGGGCGAGCGGGCCTTCGAGGTGGCGTGCCCGGGGTGCTCGAGGCCGCACGTCGTGGCGCTCCCGCGGTTCGAGCAGGCGGCGCGGGAGATGCCGCTGGCGGGCGGGGTGCGGGCGGACGTGGCGCTGATGGCAGGCGACGCGGCGTGCCTGGTGATCGAGGTGTGCCACGGCCACGCGCTGGACACGTCGAAAATGGAGCGGCTGGGGACCACGCCGTGGATCGAAGTGGCGGCGGCGGAGGTGCTGGGCGGGCAGCCGCCGTGGCGGGCGATGCGGTCGCGTGGGCTAGGGCCGTGCGCGACGTGCCTTGGCGCGAGGGTGGTGCGTGTGCGGGAGTGCTGGAACTGCGGGGCGGAGGTGGGTGAGGGGGTGTGTGAGGGGTGCGGGGTGGAGGGGTGAGCATGTCAACGGGTTCGCCTCACCCGCTGCGCGGGTTCGGTCACTCGTGGCAACGCTCGTGGGCCCTGCGGGCCCTTGGTGCGGGCATGCCTTGGTCCCGGAGGGACCGACGAACGTAGCGGCGGGTGAAACGAACCCGCGGAGCGGGTGAGTTGAACCCGCCGTGACGCGTGACGCGGGCACCCGCCCCGTGAGGGGCGGACGAGGCGTGAGCCATGGTCGTCGGCCCCGCCGGGGCCGCACGCGAATCGGCCCTGCTCCACGAGTTCCCTCACCCGCTTCGCGGGTTCGGTCACTCGTGGCAACGCTCGTGGGCCCTTGCGGGCCCTTGGTGTGGGCGTGCTTTGGTCCCGGAGGGACCGACGGGCGTAGCGGCGGGTGAAACGAACCCGCAACGCGGGTGAGTTGAACCCGCCGTGACG
>JBBAVG010000106.1:0-6333 GCA_040397805.1 Phycisphaerales bacterium | reverse complement strand
TCGCTCGGTTCCAAGCGCAAAGCGGTGAAAGCGAAAGGCCTCACAAGCCCGAACGCTCCCGCGCGCGAGTAACCCTTTCATCACGGGTTGATCGTCAAGACGGGTTCGCCGGGCACGCATGCTCGACGAGCCCGTTGTGCTTTTTGCTTGTTTCCCTTTCCCCTTTCAAGGAGTCCGCCATGTCCGCCCCAGCCATCACCACGTGCCCCTGCCCCGAGTGCGCCGCCGCCGTGCCATTCCCGCGTACGCCGCTGCGGGGCGAGGTCGTCCGCTGCCCCGACTGCACGGCGGAACTCGAGGTCAGGCAGATCGACCCCCTCACGCTCGCGCTCGCCCCGCAGGTCGAGGAAGACTGGGGCGAGTGAAGCCGCCGCCGCCACCCGCCCCCCTCCGCCCACACCCGAGGACCGCCCCATGCGCATCGCCCTGCTGTATTCCCGTATCCGCGTCGAGGAGAAGCTCCTCGTCGACGAACTCGTCCGCCGCGGCATCGATCATGAGCTCATCGATGTCCGGACCGTCACCTTCGACATCCACGCACAAGCCGCCTGGCAGCGGGTGGATGCCGTGCTCGAACGCTGCATCAGCCAGACCCAGGCGACCGCCGCCGTCCGCTGCTTCGAGCGGTTCGGCGTTCCCTGCGTCAACCCCTCCTCCGTGATCGAGACGTGCGGCGACAAGCTCACCACGAGTCTCGCGCTCGCCCGCCGGGGCGTGCCGACGCCCCGGGTTCGCGTGGCCCTCGAGCCCGAGTCCGCGCTGCGGGCCATCGAGGAGATGGGCTACCCCGTGGTGCTCAAGCCGGCGGTGGGCTCGTGGGGCCGGCTGCTGGCGAGGATCAACGACCGCGACGCGGCGGAGGCCGTGCTGGAGCACAAGGCGACGCTGGGCTCGGTGCAGCACTCGGTCTTCTACATCCAGGAGCATGTCGACAAGCCCGGACGCGACCTTCGCGTCTTCATGGTGGGCGACGAGCCCATCTGCGCCATCGCCCGGGCGTCGGACCACTGGATCACCAACACGGCCAGGGGCGGCCGGGCCTCGGCCTTCGCCGTGACGCCGGACGTGGCGAGGATCTGCCGCGACGCCGCGGCGGCGGTGGGCGGAGGCGTGCTCGCCATCGACCTGCTCGAGACGGCGGACGGGCGGGTGCTCGTCAGCGAGGTCAACCACACGATGGAGTTCCGCAACAGCATCGCGCCCACGGGCGTCGACATTCCGGGTCGGATCATCGACCACATGGTGCGGACGGCGGGCGGGGCCGAGCCGCCGGTCGTCGAGACGGGGCCGGGCGTCGCCACCGGCCACGCGCTGCACGGGAGCGTGCCATGAGCGGACCCCACGGCGGATCCCACGGCCGACTCCGGGCCTCCATCGTCGGCGGTTCCGGCTACACGGGGGGTGAAATCCTGCGCCTGCTGCTGGACCACCCCGGCGTCGAGGTGGCGCAGGTCACGTCGCGGTCGAGCGCGGGCGAGTTCGTGACCTCCTCGCACCCCAACCTGCGGGGCCGCACCCGCCTTCAGTTCGTGTCGCCCGACGACGTGCAGGCGTGCGACGTGCTCTTCCTGTGCCTGCCGCACGGGGAGGCGTCGCGGCAGATCGATCGGTTCGCGAGGCTGGCGCCCCGCGTCATCGACCTCTCGGCGGATTTCCGCCTGCGCGACGCCGCGGCCTACGAGCGGTGGTACGGCGAGCCGCACCCCGCGCCGGCGTGGCTGGGCCGCTTCGTCTACGGGCTGCCCGAGCTGCACCGGGCGGAGCTTCGCGGGGCCTCCTTCGCGAGCGGCGTGGGGTGCAACGCCACGGCGATCAACCTCGCGCTCATGCCGCTGGCGAGGGCCGGGCTGATCGAGCGGGTGGTGGCGGACCTCAAGGTCGGCTCGTCGGAGGCGGGCTCGCTCCATTCGCCGAGCAGCCACCACCCCGAGCGGAGCGGCGCGGTCCGGTCCTTCGCGACGACCTCCCACCGCCATCACGCCGAGGTGCTGCAGGAACTGGGCGAGTGTCCGCTCCACCTCTCGGTCACGTCCGTCGAGCTCGTGCGGGGCGTGCTGTGCACGGCGCACGTCTTCCTCACGCGGCCGATGAGCGACAAGGACCTCTGGCCCCTCTTCCGCGGCGCGTACCGCGACGAGCCCTTCATCCGCATCGTGAAGGACCGCGGCGGCCTGCACCGATACCCCGAACCCAAGTTCCTCGCGGGGAGCAACTGGTGCGACGTGGGCTTCGAGGCCGAACGCGACTCCTCGCGGGTGGTCGTGCTGGCCGCGATCGACAACCTGATGAAGGGCGCGGCGGGTTCGGCCGTGCAGTGCATGAATCTGATGTGCGGCTTCGACGAGGCCGCCGGACTCGGCTTTCCGGGCCTGCACCCGGTGTGACACGAAAGGGATCGCCATGCTTGTCGTCAAGGTCGGTGGGAGTGAAGGGATCGATCTTCCGGCGTTCTGCGACGACGCAGCGACGCTGATTCGGGCGGGCGAACGGCTCGTGATCGTGCACGGCGGCTCGCATGACACCACCACGCTCTCGGAGCAACTGGGGCATCCGCCCCGGTTCATCACCTCGCCGTCGGGGCACGCGAGCCGGCGGACCGACCGCCGCACGCTCGAGATCTTCCAGATGGCCTGCCGGGGCCGCATGAACCAGCTGATCGTCGAGTTGCTCCAGAAGCGGGGCGTCAACGCGTTGGGGCTCTCGGGGATCGACGGTCGCCTGTGGGAGGGCGTCCGCAAGGCGGTCATCCGCAGCGTCGAGCCCGACGGGCGGGTCACCCTCGTCCGCGACGACTACACCGGCACGGTGGAGCGGGTGAACGCCGCGCTCCTGCGTTCGCTGCTCGAGGCCGGGTACACGCCGGTCCTGAGTCCGCCGGGCATCAGTGTCGAGGGCGATCCGATCAACGTGGATGCGGATCGTGCCGCGGCGAGGACCGCGGCCGCGCTCGAGGCCGATTCGCTGCTGCTGCTGTCGAACGTGCGGGGACTGCTGCGGGACTTCCCGGACGAGGCGTCGCTGATTCCGGCGGTGCCTCGCGGGGAGATCGTCACCTTCAGCGAGTTCGCGAAGGGCCGCATGAAGAAGAAGGTGCTGGGGGCGGCCGAGGCCCTCGACGCGGGCGTGGCCCGCGTCATCATCGGCGATGCCCGCGTCGCCCACCCCATCACGCGCGCCCTGGATGGCGCGGGAACGGTCTTCCAATGACGACGCGGCACCAACCGGCCTCCCACGCCACCCTCACCGACGCCCCCACCGACGCCCCTACCGACGCCGACGCCATCGCGTTGCTCGAGGCGATGCTCCGCATCCGCAGCGAGTCGCGCGACGAGTCGCGGCTGGCGACCTTCCTCGTCGATCGCATGGGGGCCTTCGGGCTCGACGCCTCGATCGACCAGGTCGGCAACGCCGTGGGCGTCACCCGCGGCGGGGGCTCGACGCCGGTCGCGGAGATCGTGCTGCTGGGCCACATGGACACCGTGCCCGGCGTCGTGCCGGTGCAGCGCGAGGGGGACCTGCTCTACGGGCGCGGCGCGGTCGACGCCAAAGGGCCGCTGGCGGCCTTCGTCGTCGCCGCGGCCACCGCCGCGATGCCGCCGGGGGTCCGCCTGGTCGTGATCGGCGCGGTCGAGGAGGAAACGGCGACGTCGCGCGGGGCCCGATTCGTGGCGACCAGGCCTCGCCCCGCGGCGTGCGTCATCGGCGAGCCGAGTGGCTGGGACGCCGTCACCCTGGGCTACAAGGGGCGTCTGGTGGTCTCGCTCGAACTCGTCCGCGAGGGTGCGCACACGGCGGGCGCGCAGGCGGGCGTCGCCGATGCGGCGCACGGGTGGTGGGCTGACGTGCTGACCCGCACCGAGTCGATCAACATGGGGCGACGCGGGGCCTTCCACACCATCCAGGCGCGGCTCCGCGCCGTCAACACCGCGAGCGACGGCCTGCATGATGTCGCTCGCGTCGAGGCCGGGTTCCGACTGCCGCCGGGCGTGACGCCGGATCAGGTGGAGCGACTCTGCCGCGAGGCGGCCGACGCGGCATGCCCCGACGCCTCGCTCCGCTTCTCGGGGGCGGAGGTCGCGCATGCGGGCGACCGGCACACGGGCCTCGTGCGTGCCATGACCAACGCCATTCGCGACACCGGGGGCACGCCGGGCGTGAAGGTCAAGACGGGCACGTGCGACATGAACGTGGTGGCGCCGGCGTGGGGATGCCCGATCATCGCCTACGGCCCGGGCGACAGCTCGCTCGACCACACGCCGCACGAGCACGTGTCGGTTGCCGAGTACCTCCGAAGCATCAGGGTGCTCCGGACCGCGCTCGAGCGAATCGCGGCCGAAATCGCGACCACGGGGAACTTCCGCTGACACACCGCGGCTTTCGACCTCGCCTTCGAGCGCCGGCCGAGACGGGGCGCTCCGCCGTGGTCGATCCGCGGTCGTCGGCGAAATCGACGCCACCGGCGGTGTTGAAGTCGCCTCGGAAGCGTCTTGCTCCGAAGCGACATCCGGCATCGCGAGATTCACGGTGCGGTCCCGGCCTTGGCCCGTTCGGCTCGCAGGAATCGCTCGATCCTTGCGTGCGTGATCAAGCTGGCATGCACCAGCAATCGTCGGGCGATCAAGGTGGCCTGGGCCGGCCGGCGGGCCGCCGCGAATGTCGAATCCCGGCTATTCCATGACGGGGGGTCCACGGTCATCCTGAGTCGGTCGAGCAACGCGTCGAGGTCGGTCGCGGCGGGGAAGCCCCTCAGGTCGTAGGCGACGAGGGCCTCGCACAGGGGATCTCCCAGCGGCCTGTCGCTCACGTGGACCGTGCCGTCGACCGCGAGCGTCCAGCACCACGGGCCGCCGGACCCGGACCACTCGCGATCGATGCCACGTTCGACCACCGCATCGAGCAGGTCGAAGGCGGTCCACGAATCGCGTTGCGTGGGACGCAACCGCGCCGAATCGTCGCTCGCGTCCCAGTGGCGATACACCCGCAGCGATGTGGTCCGTTCGACGATCGAGAGGATGTCGGCGATGGTCGCGTCGCTGAAGGCGCCTTCGATCACCGTCGACTCGAGCGTCGCCAGGGACGAGGCGGCCCTCGCAAGCTCGACCTCGCCGACGGGGGCCCAAGGCCGAGGCGTCGGCGCTCGGGCGATCGCGATCATGCGAGTCAATCGTGCGGCGACGACCTCGTCACCGAGGACGAGCACGCGACTTCCCATCGCCGAAATCGTGCACGTGCTCCAACGGAAGATGTGCCACGGGTCTTCCAGTCCGATGAGCCACTCGAAGAGGAGTTGGCTTTCGAACTGGTCGGTCCCGTCGAACCGCGGGAATGACGTGACGACGGCAAATCGGTCGGGATCGGGCGTCAGAACGATATCGCCTCGGAAGCAGACAGGCATGAGCGCGAGCGGCGGACTGGAAGGATCCGACGCCGGAACGACTTGGAGCCACCCCTCGCGTCCGTACTCCTCGATCTGTCGATCGACCGCCACCTTGAGGGAAGCGGGATCGAGCCCGCGATCGGCGATCGCCTTCAAGTCGAACCGCACTCGACGCCCGCTGCGGCCCAGACGTTCGAGGTAGGCCTCAAGCGATTGATCGTTCAACCAACCCATCCACGCATCGGGGCGGGGACGATCGGCCCGCTCCAGTTCGGCGTCGCTCACGCCCCATCGCCCCGAGGTCAGGAACGCGAGTTCCGTGCGAAGGATCAGCAACTCTGCCGCGGGCGACCAGAGTTGCTCGGCCTGCCAACGTCGGCTCATCTCGTCTCGCACCGGGCTCGCCTGTGTCGAACCCGAGGGGTCATGCCACGGCTGCAGCATGGCGAGGACGAACGTGGGCACCGCTCCGATCCAGCCCGCGACCGCGACACGCGGGATCGCGAACATGAGGTTGCTCGACAGCGTGATGCACGCCCCCGCGAGAAGCCATCGCCGACGCACCGGGGTTCGCCCAACGGCCGACCATGTCCGCGACTTGACGCCGCACTCGGGGCACCTCGGCGGGCCATCACCGTCGTCGAGAAGCGAATCGAGGTCGTAGCCGCAGCGGGGACACCGCGGCGAACGGCGCCGCCGCAGGACGAACGCCAGCAAGATCATCGCCGCGCCGCAGCCGAGCAGCACGAAACCGCCGATGTTGGCGAACGTCGAGATGGACACGGACGCGTTCATGTCGAGCGGTCGCGAGCGCCGACGGCGAGGGGGTGGGATGCGTCCGGGCGGAGGACGACCGCGGACGACCGCTCATCGCGACCGTGCGCGCTGCGTCCGGGGATGTCTCACACCGACGCCCCGCCGAAGATCTTGAGCTGTTCGATGTCGATGACCCGCTC
>JBBAVG010000105.1:0-6547 GCA_040397805.1 Phycisphaerales bacterium | reverse complement strand
CGCGAGGGCGGTCGCACCGTCGGCGCCGGCGTGGTCGCCAAGATCATCGAGTAAGCGGGCGGCAAGGTTCCTAGGGGTATAGCTCAATTGGCAGAGCGGCGGTCTCCAAAACCGCAGGTTGGGGGTTCGATTCCCTCTGCCCCTGCCAGGTTCGACAATGTCCAATCAGCAGGTTGAAACGGTTTCCAGCGGCGCCGACCGTGCCAAGGTCGCGGTGGCGGTGCTCGCCGTCGTGGCGGGCATAGTCGGCTGGTACATGCTCGCGCAGCAGCCGCTGGTCCTGCGTCTGGCGTCGATCCTGGCGGGCGTCGCGGCGGGCGCCGCGATCGCCTGGTTCTCGGGCCCCGGCCAGCGGTTCCTCGCGTTCGCGCGGGACGCCTGGTCGGAGACGAAGCGTGTCGTGTGGCCCGAGCGCAAGGAGACGTGGATGGTCACCGCCTACGTCTTCGCGTTCGTCGTCGTCATGGCGCTCTTCCTGTGGGTGGTCGACAAGAGCCTGGAATGGGTGCTCTACGACCTGATCCTCGGATGGAAGCGATGAGCAAGCGTTGGTACGTCGTGCATGCCTACTCGGGCATGGAGAAGAGCGTGGCCCGCGCGCTGCAGGACCGCGTCGAGCGCGCCGGCATGCAGGACCGGTTCGGCAAGATCCTCGTGCCCACCGAGGAGGTGGTCGAGATGAAGAACGGCCAGCGGACGATTTCCGAGCGGCGGTTCTTCCCCGGCTACGTCCTGGTCGAGATGGCGATGGACGACGACACCTGGCATCTGGTGAAGAACACCGCCAAGGTGACCGGCTTCGTCGGCGGCTCCGGGCACCGGCCGACCCCGATCTCCGAGAAGGAGGTCGACAAGATCATGAGCCAGATGCAGGAGGGCGTGGAGAAACCCAAGCCCAAGACCCTGTTCGAGGTCGGCGAGATGGTCCGGGTCAGGGAGGGTCCGTTCACCGACTTCAACGGCAACGTCGAGGAAGTCAACTACGAGAAGAGCCGGCTGCGCGTATCGGTGACCATCTTCGGTCGCGCGACCCCGGTCGAACTGGAGTTCGGGCAGGTCGAGAAGCTCTGACGGGGCGGCGCACGCAGCCCGGTCCGGCGCGCGCCGGGCCGAACGCCCCGGCGGGTCGTGTCCGCCGCGGCGCGTGCAAAGAGGAGCCGAAGTAGCGCATCGCGCGAACCGGCGTTCGCACTCAATCGGTAGGAGCCCTTCGTGGCCAAGAAGATCGTCGGTTTCATCAAGCTGCAGGTCCCTGCAGGCAAGGCCAACCCGTCGCCGCCCATCGGGCCGGCGCTGGGCCAGCGCGGCCTGAACATCATGGAGTTCTGCAAGGCGTTCAACGCCCAGACCCAGGGCATGGAGCCCGGCCTCCCGATCCCGGTGGTGATCACCGCGTTCGCGGACAAGAGCTTCACCTTCGTGATGAAGACGCCGCCGGCGACCATCCTCATCAAGAAGGCCGCGAAGGTCGACAAGGGCAGCAAGACCCCGCACACCGACAAGGTGGGCCGGATCACCCGCGCGCAGGCCGAGGAGATCGCCAAGCTGAAGATGCCGGACCTGACCGCCTCGGATCTCGAGGCCGCGGTCCGCACGGTCGCGGGCTCGGCCCGCAGCATGGGTATCACGGTGGAGGGCCTCTGACCATGGCACGCCTGTCCAAGCGCGCGAAGGCGATCCGCGCCAAGGTCGATTCGCGCAAGCTGTATCCCGTCGTCGACGCCATCGCGCTCGTCAAGGAGTGCGCGGTCGCCCGGTTCGACGAGTCGATCGACGTCGCGGTCCAGCTCGGCGTCGACGCCAAGAAGTCCGACCAGGTCGTCCGCGGCTCGGTCGTGCTGCCCGCCGGCACCGGCAAGTCGGTGCGCGTCGCGGTGTTCACCCAGGGCGCGAAGGCCGACGAGGCGCGCGCCGCCGGGGCCGACGTGGTCGGCATGGAAGACCTGGCCGAGAAGGTCAAGGCCGGCCAGCTCGACTTCGACGTCGTCGTCGCCTCGCCCGACGCGATGCGCGTGGTCGGCGGGCTGGGCCAGATCCTCGGCCCGCGCGGCCTGATGCCGAACCCGAAGGTCGGCACGGTGACGCCGGACGTGGCCACCGCGGTGAAGAACGCCAAGGCCGGCCAGGTGCAGTACCGGACCGACAAGGCCGGCATCGTCCACGCGACGATCGGCCGCGCCTCGTTCCAGCCGGATGCGCTCAAGACCAATCTGTCGGCGCTGATCGAGGCGCTGAACCGCGCCAAGCCGGCGAGCTCCAAGGGCATCTACCTGCGCAAGGTGGCGGTCTCGAGCACGATGGGCATCGGCGTTCGCGTCGACACGCAGAGCCTGCTCGCGCAGGCGGCCTGACGGCGCGTTGTTTTCAGGAACTTTGGGCTGTCCGCCGAGAGGCGGGCAGGTCGTCAAAGACCGCAGGGGATGCGGCGGGCTGCGGCCCGAAGCGTCTTAATCGAGCGATCACCCTGCGCAGATGGCGGTCCCGGAGCGGGTTTCCGGCAGCACGAGGAGGCGGGCACATGCCTTCCGACGGATGCGGCAGAGGCTCACGAACGGTCGCCGTGAACGACGACCGGCCATCCGGCCGGTCGTGGGGCGCCCCGGCTCACCGGCCGGGTCGCCGAACTTGGTAGGAGCGAAGGACCGTGGGTCTCAATCGTGAAGAGAAGGCGGCAGTGATCGACGAGGTCGGCGCCCAGGTGGCGCAGGCCCAGTCGATCATCGTCGCCGAGTACCGTGGTCTGGGGGTGGGCTCGATCACCGCGCTGCGCAAGCAGGCGCGCGAATCGGGTGTGTACCTGCGCGTGTTGAAGAACACGCTCGCGCGCCGCGCGGTCGCCGGGACGCCGTTCGAGGGGTTGGCCGACAAGCTCGTCGGTCCGCTGATCTACGGCATCTCGAAGGATCCGGTGTCGGCCGCCAAGGTGCTGGCGGACTTCGCCAAGAGCAACGACAAGCTGGCCCTGAAGGCCGGCGCCATGCCCAACGCCGTTCTGGACCAGAACGGCGTCAAGGCGCTGGCGTCGATGCCGAGCCGCGAGGAGTTGCTGGCGCAGCTGATGGGCACCATGCAGGCACCGGTCGCCAAGTTCGTCCGCACGCTGAACGAGGTCCCGGGCAAGTTCGTCCGGACCGTCGCGGCGCTGCGCGACGAGCGCGAGAAGGCTGGCGCCTGAACCCCCTCCCCACGGACATCATCCAAACTTTCCGCATCTGACTGGACACATCATCATGGCACTGAACAAAGACGAACTCCTGGACGCGATCGCCGGCATGACCGTGCTCGAGCTGTCCGAGCTGATCAAGGCGATGGAAGAGAAGTTCGGCGTCTCGGCCGCCGCCGCCGCGGTCGCCGTGGCCGCCCCGGCCGGCTCGGGCCCCGCCGCCCCGGCCGCCGAGGAGAAGACCGAGTTCACCGTCGTCCTGCAGGCCGCCGGCGAGAAGAAGGTCGAGGTCATCAAGGTGGTCCGCGCGGCCACCGGCCTGGGCCTGAAGGAAGCCAAGGACCTGGTCGACGGTGCGCCGAAGCCCGTCAAGGAAGCGATCCCGAAGGCCGACGCCGAGGCGCTGCTCAAGCAGCTCACCGACGCGGGCGCGAAGGCCGAGATCAAGTAACCCGACACCGCCTGACAAGACGAACCAGCACTTGCCTCGTTCGCCACGGACGCCCGGTCGCCGCCCCCTGTCGGGGGCGGTGCCGGGCTTTCGTGCCTTCATCTTCCCGCGGGGCTCGTGGCCCGTGCCGTCGGCGAGCGCGCCGACGGCACGGCCCCCGATCTCTGCCTAAGGCTTTACCGGAGAGTCCATGGCCGCCCATCCGTATTCCTTCACCGAGAAGAAGCGCATCCGCAAGTCCTTCGCCAAGCGGCAGGTCGTGCAGGACGTGCCCTACCTTCTGCAGACGCAGCTCGAGTCGTACACCCAGTTCCTGCAGCTCGAGCGCTCGGTGGCCGAGCGCCGCGACGAGGGGCTGCAGGCGGCGTTCACGTCGATCTTCCCGATCAGCTCGCACAACCAGATGGCGCGGCTGGAGTTCGTCAGCTACGCCCTCGGCAACCCGGCGTTCGACGTCAAGGAGTGCCAGCAGCGCGGCCTGACGTTCTGCGCGCCGCTGCGCGCCCGCGTGCGGCTGGTCATCATGGACCGCGAGGCCGCGAAGCCCACGGTCAAGGAGGTCAAGGAGCAGGAGGTGTACATGGGCGAGATCCCGCTCATGACGACCAACGGCTCGTTCATCGTCAACGGCACCGAGCGGGTCATCGTCTCGCAGCTGCACCGCTCGCCGGGCGTGTTCTTCGAGCACGACCGCGGCAAGACGCACAGCTCCGGCAAGCTGCTGTTCTCGGCCCGGATCATCCCCTACCGCGGTTCCTGGCTCGACTTCGAGTTCGACCCCAAGGACGTGCTGTACTTCCGCGTCGACCGGCGCCGCAAGATGCCGGTGACGATCCTGCTGAAGTCGATCGGCCTGACCCCCGAGCAGATCCTCGCGCACTTCTTCGTCAACGACCACTTCCAGCTGATGCCCGAGGGCGCGCTGATGGAGCTGGTGCCCGATCGGATGCGCGGCGAGATCGCGCGCTTCGACGTCGCCGACAAGGACGGCCGCGTCATCGTCGCCAAGGACAAGCGGATCAACGCCAAGCACATCCGCGAGATGGACGTGGCGGGTCTGAAGCGGATCTCGGTGCCCGAGGACTATGTGCTCGGGCGCGTGCTGGCCACCAACGTCGTCGACCCCGAGACCGGCGAGATCGTCGGCAAGGCGAACGACGAGCTGACCGAGGACCTGCTGAAGAAGATGCGGGCCGCGGCGATCAAGGAATTCAAGACGCTGTACACCAACGACCTCGATCAGGGGCCGTTCATCTCGCAGACGCTGCGGGTCGACGACACCGCCGACCAGACCGCCGCGCGGATCGCCATCTACCGGATGATGCGCCCGGGCGAGCCGCCCACCGAGGAGGCGGTCGAGGCGCTGTTCAACCGGCTCTTCTACAGCGCCGACGCGTACGACCTGTCGAAGGTCGGCCGCATGAAGTTCAACCGGCGGGTGGGCCGCGACGAGCTGACCGGCCCGATGACGCTGACCAACGAGGACATCCTCGCGGTCATCAAGATCCTGGTGGACCTGCGCAACGGCAAGGGCGAGATCGACGACATCGACCACCTCGGCAACCGCCGGGTGCGCTGCGTCGGCGAGCTGGCCGAGAACCAGTTCCGCGCCGGCCTGGTGCGCGTGGAGCGCGCGGTGCGCGAGCGCCTCGGCCAGGCCGAGACCGAGAACCTGATGCCGCACGACCTGATCAACAGCAAGCCGATCAGCGCGGCGATCCGCGAGTTCTTCGGGTCCAGCCAGCTGTCGCAGTTCATGGACCAGACCAACCCGCTGTCGGAGATCACGCACAAGCGTCGCGTCTCCGCGCTGGGGCCGGGCGGCCTGACCCGCGAGCGCGCCGGCTTCGAGGTCCGCGACGTGCATCCGACCCACTACGGCCGGGTGTGCCCGATCGAGACGCCCGAGGGGCCGAACATCGGCCTGATCAACTCGCTGTCGCTGTACGCCCAGCTCAACGAGTACGGCTTCCTCGAGACGCCGTACCGCAAGGTGGTCGACCAGAAGCTCGCCGACGACATCCACTACCTGTCGGCGATCGAGGAAGGCCGCTACGTGATCGCGCAGGCGAACGCCGCGGTCGACGCCTCGGGCAGGCTGACCGACGAGCTGGTGTCGGTGCGGATCAACGGCGAGACGCTGCTGACCTCGCCCGACAAGGTCGAGTACATCGACGTCGCGCCCTCGCAGATCGTGTCGGTGGCGGCCTCGCTGATCCCGTTCCTCGAGCACGACGACGCGAACCGCGCGCTGATGGGCTCGAACATGCAGCGCCAGGCCGTGCCCTGCCTGCGGCCGGAGAAGCCGGTGGTCGGCACCGGCATCGAGCGCACCTGCGCGGTCGACTCCGGCACGGTCGTGACCGCGCTGCGCGGCGGCGTGGTGGACTACGTCGACGCCAACCGGGTCGTGATCCGGGTCAACGACGACGAGGCCCAGGCGGGCGAGGTCGGCGTCGACATCTACAACCTCATCAAGTACACGCGCTCGAACCAGAACACCAACATCAACCAGCGCCCGATCGTGAAGAAGGGCGACGCGGTCGCGCGCGGCGACGTGATCGCCGACGGCGCCTCGACCGACCTGGGCGAGCTCGCGCTCGGCCAGAACATGCTGGTCGCGTTCATGCCCTGGAACGGCTACAACTTCGAGGACTCGATCCTGATCTCGGAGAAGGTGGTCTCGGACGACCGCTACACCTCGATCCACATCGAGGAGCTGTCGGTGCTGGCCCGCGACACCAAGCTCGGGCCCGAGGAGATCACCCGCGACATCTCCAACCTCTCGGAGTCGCAGCTCGGGCGGCTCGACGAGTCGGGCATCGTCTACATCGGCGCCGAGGTGCAGGCCGGCGACACGCTGGTCGGCAAGGTCACGCCCAAGGGCGAGACGCAGCTCACCCCCGAGGAGAAGCTGCTGCGCGCGATCTTCG
>JBBAVG010000104.1:0-6586 GCA_040397805.1 Phycisphaerales bacterium | reverse complement strand
GGATGATCCCGATGCGTCGGCACGCAACGTCGCGGCATTGTCGCGGGTCGTGCACGTTCTCTCGGGGACCCCGCTGGGGTCCGGGTCGTGTGCATCGCGTGACCGGGGGTAGCGGCGAAACGCCGCAACCCCCGGCTACGTTCGGGAATCGCTTCGCGATTGGACGTGGCGTCGGTCGATGCGTGCGCCACGCCGAAGGCGTGCCCGTCGAGAGCCGGGGGTGTCGGCGTTTCGCCGACACCCCCGGATGGAACGCCCAACGCGCCGAACGCCGAAGGTGTTTCCGTGGGATCGGCCCGATGCGTTGGCATGCAATGTCGACGCAACGCCGAACGTCGTCCACGCTCCCGCTGCGACCCTTTCGGTGTCGCGCTCGCTCGCACGGGTTCGCGACCGGCAAGGCTGCGGCTTCCGGTGCAAACCCCGGGACCGCGTGGCGCACGTCGTGGATCGCATTCACCGCATCTTTACCGGACGCTTCGCGATCCTTGGTGAACTCGTCGGTAGAGTGGTGCCCAGTCGGCAGTGCGCCGGCATTCCGAGCGACCTTGGAAGGAGAGAGACACATGCGACACCTGTGCGGAGCGATCGTGGCGTGTTCGATGGCGTGGGCGGCGGCGGCGAGCGACTTTCGAGTGCTCCCTTACCAGCAGAATCCCGCCGTCGACGCGATGACGTTCAACTGGTTCACCATCGCGTCCACGCCCGGCACCATCACGGTGACGGGGCCCGGACTCGACGCCTCCGTCGTGCTCACGAGCGAGCCGAGGCTGATGTCCGTGCTTGATTATCAGTACGCGGCTGAACTCAACGCCTCGAACTTCGCCGCCACCTCCGTTCGCGACGGCGCGGCGCCCGCCCGCAACTTCAAGCACTCCGTTCGCGTCGCCGGCCTCGCGCCCGGAACGCGGTACTCCTACAGCGTCACGCAGGGTTTCACCACCTACGCCAACACCTTCGAGACGGCCCGCCTTCCCTCGGACTCGCGTCCGCTCCGCCTCGCGGTCCTCTCCGACTCCGAGACGCTCGTCCTCGGCCGCACGCGGTTCCGCGAGTGGTCCCGCTCCACGCCCCGTGACCCGGCGGGCGATCCTCGTCCTGCCGGCACCGGTCGCGGCCGCGACCAGTACTTCCTGACCGAGACGGTCGGCTACATCGAGAACCTCCGTCAGGTCAAGGCCCGCAATCCCGACCTGGTCGTCATGCCCGGCGACCTCATCGAGGGCACCGCCAACGAGCAGCAACGCCGCTGGGACGAGTTCTTCCGGCACAACGCGGGCGAGTACGACGATCTGCTCTCGGGTCGGCCGTTGGTGGCGGCCATCGGCAACAACTGCATCTTCGCCGGCACCGGCTCTTCCAGCACCGACACCACCAACGACCGCATTCGGTTCGCCCGCCAGCAGTGGTCGGCCTATTTCGACGCCCCCGCCAACGACAACCCCGCCCATCAGGACCTGTACTTCCGCACCGACCACGGGCCGGTCACCATCCTGACCCTCTGCGTCGTCAAGGCCACCGAGGCCGCCAATCACATGGTCGCGCCGCCCGTGGGCGTCGAGTCGAGCGACACCATCGCCGGTCGCGCCAACCGCGACACGAACCGCGCTTGGTTCAACCAGCTCTATACCTTCGGCGACATGCCCGACTTCAACGTCGGCACCGAGCAGTGGAACTGGGCCCAGCGCGAACTCGCCGCCGCCCGTGCCGCCGGACAGATCATCTTCGTCCAGTGGCACCACACGCCCTTTTCTCGCGGCATCCACGGCACCTCGGTCACCAGCGACCAGTCCGGCGAGGCCACCCGCATCTATCTCCCCTTGCTCGAGCAGTATCGTGTCGCCGGCGTCTTCTGCGGCCACAGCGAGGTCTCCGAGATGTCCTACATCGACCTCGACGGCGACGGCTACGGCCTTCACCTGTGGGACGTCGGCGCGGCGGGCGACGGCCTTCGCGGCGTCGAGGACGCCGAGGGCTTCGTCAACTCACGCATCGCGTCGTGGCGGGCCTCCAACCCCGACTTCGTCGCCAACCCGCACCACGTCTGGTCGGCCGACCAGTCCGAACCCGAACTGTGGAACGGACGCCAACTGCTTCGCGGCGGTAAGCACTACGGGTTCCTCGAGGTCGACGTGATGCCGCAGGGCGACGGCCGGTTCCGCCTCGAGTTCACGAGTTGGCACAACTTCCCGCTCAACGCGGGCGACGCCGCCTATACGGTCACCGGCTATGAGCTCCGCCAGTACGACAACCGCGTGACCCTCGTGGGCACGGCCGACAACCTGCGTCCGGTCAACTGCCGCGCCGCCGACTTCGACCGCAGCGGCGGCGTCGACGGCGCGGACGTCGAGGCCTTCTTCCGAGCGTGGGTCGACGGGCAGGCCCGGGCCGACGTCAACCGCAATGGCGGCGTCGAGGGAGATGACGTCAGCGAGTTCTTCGACGCGTGGACCATGGGCGGCTGCTGAGCCGCCGCCGGTCGGCCTTCATTCGCCTCGACTCCATCCGTGCAGGGACGCGCTGGCCGTCTGCGGCGCGTCCCTGCATGTCTTTTCGGAGCGTGCGCGTCGGCTCGCTCGCGAGACCGGGGGTGGCGGCAAGATGCCGCCCCTGGCTACGTTCGGGAATCGCTTCGCGATTGGGCGATGGCGTCGGTCGACGCGTGCACCACGCCGAAGGCGTTTGCGACGGATGATCCCGATGCGTCGGCACGCAACGTCGCGGCATTGTCGCGGGTCGTGCACGTTCTCTCGGGGACCCCGCTGGGGTCCGGGTCGTGTGCATCGCGTGACCGGGGGTAGCGGCGAAACGCCGCAACCCCCGGCTACGTTCGGGAATCGCTTCGCGATTGGACGTGGCGTCGGTCGATGCGTGCGCCACGCCGAAGGCGTGCCCGTCGAGAGCCGGGGGTGTCGGCGTTTCGCCGACACCCCCGGATGGAACGCCCAACGCGCCCAACGCCGAAGGCGTTTCCGATGGATGATCCCGACGCGTTGGCATGCAACGTCGTCGCGGCGCCGAACGTCATGTGCGTTCCCACGGCGACCCCCGTCGGGGTCGGGGTCGTGTGCGTCGCGTGACCGGGGGTAGCGGCGAAACGCCGCAACCCCCGGCTGTCAACGAAAATCGCTTCGCGATTGGACGTGGCGTCGGTCAACGCGTGCACCACGCCGAAGGCGTTTCCGATGGATGATCCCGATGCGTCGGCACGCAACGTCGCGGCATTGTCGCGGGTCGTGCACGTTCTCTCGGGGACCCCGCTGGGGTCCGGGTCGTGTGCATCGCGTGACCGGGGGTAGCGGCGAAACGCCGCAACCCCCGGCTACGTTCGGGAATCGCTTCGCGATTGGGCGATGGCGTGGGGCGTTCCGTGCACCCCGCCAAAGGCGTGCTCACGGGGTGAACCGGTGAACATCGCGATCACGACCGCTCGTCGGTCGTCGTGGCGACCGTCACTTCCAACGAGGCGAGGCGTCGGTGCAGGGCCAATGTCATGCCGACGATGCCGCCGACGACCAGCACGAGGAAGACGCCCACGGGCCATGGGGGCGTGGGGCCTTGGAGGCCGGTGGCGACGCGTGCGGTGGTCTCGAGGATCCAGACGAAGAGGGCGGTGGTGGCGATGGCGACGTAGACCAAGAAGCACGCCACGGGCGAGACCGCCTGCACCCGGCGCTCGGGGTCGAGGGCGAGGAATCGCTCCTTGTGGGGCAGGTTGATCATGGTGGGGGTGTGCCGCGCGAGTCTGGGCAGGGCCAGGCCCGCGAAGATCGCCAGTCCCACCGAGACCACGGTGCCGAAGACGGGAAGCAGGAACCACGCGCCGAGCGACTTGGTCGCCCAGCCGTCGGGGTTGCCCGCCATGTCGAAGTGGATGGGGAAGCGATCCGGGATGCTCGGATACCACGCCACGCCGCGCCACCACAGGGCCGCCTGCGCGAGCATGAGCAGCGACCACAGGATGGCAAGCGGCGAACGCACGACATCACTCTAGAACCGTTCCGCGTCGAGGCCCAACGAAAAGCCCCGCGCCTTGCGGCGCGGGGCGGGAGTGATGCTGCGTCGAGAGGCGGGTTCACCCGCGGCGGCGGCGGGCGGCGAAGAGGCCGGCGAGGGCCAGCACGCCCGCGGCACCGGGGGCGGGGACGTAGCCCTGCACCTCGGCGAACTCGGTGGCGACGATGACGCGGCCGATGGAAGCGCCGGCCTGGGTGGTGGTGGCGTTGGTGAACTGCGAGAAGGTGATGCCGCCGAAACCGGGGGCGTCACCCGAGACGTTCGATTGGCCGTTGACGAGGTAGGCGGCGTTGGAGGCGCGGATGCCGGAGGCCGGGTTGACCCACGCCATGACGACGTCGTTCTGGATGTCGTCGACGAAGTCCCACGCGATGACGAGGTTGAGGGAGGTGCTGAGGGGCAGGTTGCCGCCGAAGACGAACGAGTTGCCCGACTGGCCGGTGGGGCGGATGCCGAACTGGAAAGTGCCCGGCGCGGTGCCCTGGCGGGTCACGACGCGGACGTTGGCGAAGGCGCCGGCGTCGGAGGTGTTCAGGGCGAAAAGGAAACTCGAGCCGGTGACGGAGGTGTTGGGGGCCAGCACCGATGTGACGGTGATCTCCATGCCCGCGTACACCGAGGTGTCGGGCACGGAGAGGACCGGGGTGAAGAAGCGGCGAGCGTCCTGACCATCGCCCGAGCCGGTCGGCAGACCGGGCAGCATCACGCGACCGCCCGACACCTGGATCGGATTGGTCGCCGAGGCGCCGCTCTGCGCCCACGAATCCTGCCCGACGAGGTTGCCGGGGGTGTAGCTGGCAAAATCGGCTTGGAAGGCCACGCCCGCGAAGGCCTGGCCAGCAACCATCACCGCCGCGGCGGCGGTGAACGCGCGGAACTGCATGGACATGTCTCTCTCTCCGTTCTGGGTGTCTCTCGTCGGTCCTCGCGGACCTCTCCTCGACCATCATACGAGAGCCGACGAGTCCGGGGCACGCGCCCATGCCGCAAGAATTCGTGAAAGAGCGAGTGGCGATATGCAGCGGCCGGGGTCGCCGCGATCGCGGCGTTCGAGCTCCTGCCCGGCGTATCCGTCGAGGAGGTCATGATTCTCGGACCGCCGTCGACGGAGAGGTCGCGGCGTCTGCGAGCGAGCCGCCGCCGATCACGCGGCGAACTCCGCCTTCGACCAGCCATGGATGACTCGCGGAGGCGTTAGGAAGGGCGACGATCGGCCTGATAGAGGGGGAGCATCCCGATGGCACCAGGCAACGAGAGCATGGAAGTCAGCGGTAGTCTGGGCCCCCTCTGCGCCCAGTTCCAAGACCAGTTCCGCCTTTGCCATCGCTCCTCCAGCATGTCGGCACGCAAGCGAGTCTGCACCGTGGGGTCCGAGTGAAGCTACCACCTTCGCGAGTCGCACGGAGTCCGTCTGCGAACCGAGCGGGTCCCGGGAAGCATCAGGTACAATTACGCACGCATCGCGAGAACCCACCATGCCTTCCAAACATGTGTTTGCCGACGCCGCCGCATTCGGTGCCGAGTTGCGAGCCCTCCGACAGCGGCGGCTGGCGGGCAAGCTCGAGCAGAAACGGGCCGGTTCGAAGCGTCGGGCACTGTCTGAATCCGCCCGCAGGGACATTCTGGCCAAGACGGAGGGGCGGTGCCACATCTGCGGAGGGAACATCGAGGGCAAGGAGTGGCAGGCCGATCATGTGCATGCCCACAGCGGCGGGGGCGCGAACGACGTGGCGAACTATCTCCCGGCGCACGCAGTCTGCAACAACTACCGCTGGGACTACGCCAGCGAGGAGTTCCAGTGGATCCTGAAGTTGGGAGTATGGTTGCGCACGGAGATCGAACGGGGAACCCGCGTCGGCAAGAACGCCGCCGAACTGTTCGTGGAGTATGAGAAGCGGCGGGTCGCGCGCCGAAAGCCGAGTGCATCGAACCGTCGAGCGAAATCGAGTCCGGGCGGAGGTGAACGGTGACTGGGCCGACTCGATCCGGCTCCTCGATCCGGCTCCTCGATCCGGCTCCTCGATCCGGCTCAATGAGAAGACCCCGTCAAGGCTGACACGAACGAACACGCCGGGCAAAGGTGTGAGGTCGAGCCCGAAGGGTGGGGGGTCATGCTTGCGAACCGGAGAACACGGCCTCGATCGGCGCGTGATCGCTTAGGCCCTGCTCACGAAGGTCGTGCAGATAGCGGCACGACACGGCTCCGAGACGATGCGACGCAAGAATGTGATCGAATCGTCGCCGGGTGATCGTGGCGCCCCGCCTCATCTCGATGCTGAAAGCCGGCAGGCGGTACCCATTGATCCCTCTGAAGACGTCCTTGAGGTCGAACTTTCGAAGGTCAACAAAAACCGATGCCTCGGCCCGTTCCCACTCCTCCGCCGAACCGCCCCTGCGCGAGCGCTGAAGACGCCACTGGCCGTCCTTGTCGAGTCGCTTCCCCCAGCAGATCACTTGTCCCGTCTCCAGTTCAGCCTGCGGGGAGTTGAAGTCGCCGCACAGAATGCGGTGATTCGACGATGCCTTCGCCAGTGCCTGATGGATTGCTTCGAAGACACGGATCTTCTCC
>JBBAVG010000103.1:0-6609 GCA_040397805.1 Phycisphaerales bacterium | reverse complement strand
CACGCCAAGGGCCCGCAAGGGCCCACGAGCGTTGCCACGAGTGACCGAACCCGCGAAGCGGGTGAGGGAACTCGTGGAGAGGCGATGAATCGCGTCCGGCCCCAACGGGGCCGACGACCACACCTCGCCTATTCGTCCGCCCCTCGCGGGGCGGGTGTCCGTGTGGTGCCCACGGCGGGTTCAACTCACCCGCTCCGCAGGTTCGTTTCACCCGCCGCTACGCTCGTCGGTCCCTACGGGACCAAAGCATGCCCGAATCAAGGGCCCGCAAGGGCCCACGAATGTTGCCACGAGTAACCGAACCCGCGCAGCGGGTGAGGGAACTCGTGGAGAGGCCAGGAGCATCCTCGCTCAGTCCGTGCCCGCCGTCGCCCGCGAGTACGCCTTGTCCATCGCGCGGCGGAAGATCCACGCCCGCTCCGAAGCGTCGCGCTCGCGGCGGGCCGACTCGATCGCCTCGACGAGGGCGTCGCGCGAGGTCGCGGGAAGCGACGCGCCGCCGAGTTCGACGATGGACGTCACCGCCACCTCGTAGATCGCCGCACACGCCGCCACGTCGCCCGCATTGAACATGGGGGCGCCTCGCTCGATGGCCAACTCGATGATGGCCGCCACCCGGGCCGGATCGACGGCGGGCATCGGCGACATGGGCTCGGACGCGGCCTCGGGCTGGATCACGCGGTCGATCAGGTGAATCACGCCGTTGGCCGCCTCGATGTCGGCCACGACGATGGTCGCGCCGCCCGCCGTCACCGCGCCGTTGTCGAGCGCCAGACGCACCGAACCGCCGCCCAGCGTCCGGGCCTTGCCCATGGCCGGCATGTCGGATCGCCGGACCGCGCCGGGAATCACGTGCGCCGCCAGGACCGCCCGCAGGCGATCGGGGTTCGCCGCCAGCTCCTTGAAGGCCTCCTCGCCCAGGGCCGCGAAGGCCTCGTCGGTCGGGGCCAGCACCGTCCACGGGCCGGGGTTGCGGTCGCCGAACTGCGAGGCCAGGTCCGCCGCGACCAGCGCCTTCACGAGCGACGACAGCCGCGGCTCCTGCTTGGCGATCTCCGTGATGGTCCGCAGTTCGGGCACCAGCACCGAATCAATCACGTGCACCAGCCCGCCGTCGAAGCCCACGTCGGTCGCGAGCACCTTCGCGCCGCCCACCGTCAGCGCATCGGCGTCGATCTTCAGCGACTGGCCCGACAACGCGACGACCCGCCGCCTGGCGAGCAGCGCGGGCGACTCGATGCTCGAGGCCACCACGTGATGGCGCAGGATGGCCGTCAGCGTCGCCTTGCCCTTCTCGCTGGTGAGGAACTCCACCTTCTCCTTGGGCAGTTTCGCGAAGGCCTCGTTGGTGGGGGCGAAGATCGTGACCCGCTCGCCCTTGGGAAGCTCGAGCCCCGCGGCCTTCACGAGCGAGAGCAGCGTCGTGAGGCCCGCCTTCTCCGCCACGACGCCCAGCGACGCGCCGCCGCCCGCAGCCGATCCGCCGAGCGGACGCACCCAATCCACCTCGAAGGCGAAGGGGCCTTCCTTCTTGTCGGCCAGCGTGAAGCCGATCGACTCCACGCGCTCGGGACGCAGGCGCGGCGCGCCGTCGACGAGTTCGCCGAAGTTGTACAGCTTGAAATCGCGGAAGGGGATCTCCAGCGTCGTCCATTCGCCCGCCGTGGTGTCGAACTTCACCTGGAAGCTGCCGGCCATCAGTCGCACATCCGAGCAGCGGACGTCGAACTGGTAGCGGCGGCCGTCCCCCTTCACGCGGAAGGCAAGGCCCTCCTTGCCCGCGAACATGCCCTGGGGAATCGCGGTGCGGATCGACGAGAAGCCGCCGTTGTTCTTGAGCGACAGCTCGCCCGTGAACCGCAGGAGGCCCTTTTCGTCCTGCGAGATGCGGCCCGTCGAGCGGCCGCCCATCACGCCGTCCAGCACCGTGCTCCAGCGGCCCACGCCGTCGTCGAACTCCAGGTTGGCCTCCTGTCCCATGGCCGGGGCGGCGGCGAACATCGAAAGCAGGGCGGCGGCGAGCGTGCGGGTGGTCATGGCGTGGTTCCTGTGAGTCGCGTCGTTTCCGTGGGTGAGGTTCGCCCATGTCCCCGCGCCGGATTCGATCCGGGAACCGGAGGGGCATCCCCCGGTACAGTGGTGCATGACCGAAAAGTCACCGTCCAAGCCGGCGTGGGGGCGAAGATTCCGCCGCGTGGCGGCCTTGGGTGCCTTCGCGTACGCCGCATGGTGCGTCACCGTCTACGCGGCACAGTCGCGGCTGCTCTTCATGGCCTCCGTCGCCGGGCCCGGGCTGTCCGACGCGATCATCGCGGCCGAGCCGGGCCTCGAGCGACACTGGATTCCCAACGCCGACGGCGGTCGCACCGAGGCGTGGCTCGTGCGAGCCCCGGTGGCGGACGCCAAGGGGCTGGTCTGCTTCCTGCACGGCAACGCCGAGTTGATCGACGACGCCCTGCACGAGGCCCGCGAGTGGAACGCCCGCGGGTTCGACGTGCTCCTCCCCGAATACCGCGGCTACGGCCGTACGCCCGGCTCCCCCTCGCAAGCCGCCATCGTGCATGACGTCGCGGGCGCGGTCGAGTTCATCATGACCAAGGGCGAGCGCGACCGCCGGTACGAAGGGCTGATCCTGCACGGCCGCTCGCTCGGCACGGGCGTGGCGGCGCAGGTGGCGGTGGGGCAGGGGGGGCGACTGAAGGCGATGGTGCTCGAATCGCCCTTCCTGAGCGTGGCGAGTTTCGCGTGGTCGTACGGGGTGCCTCCCGCGCTCGTGACCAATCCGTTTCGCACGGACGAGGCGTTGCCGCGGATCGACGCGCCGGTGCTGATCCTGCACGCCCGGGGAGACGAGATCGTCCCGATCTCGCACGGTCGCGAGCTGGCGACGGCGAGCGGCGCGACACTGGTGGAGCTCGACGGCTCGCACAACTCGGGGCTGTCGCATCAACGCGAGTACTGGCGGGCCATCGACGAGCACGTGCTCGCGCGGTGAAGCGTCAGTCCTGCATCTTCCAGAGTCGGCGGACGGCCACCAGCACCTGGTCGATCTTGGCGGCTTCGAGACCGCGACGCTCGAGCACGTGGCGAGCGAGCGCGACGCCCGCCTCACCCTCCTCGAAGACGACCTTGGCCGCACCGGCCTGCACCAGGGGCTCGCGTTCGGCGAGGTGGCGGGCGCGAACGGTGATCTCGACGGCGTGGCTGAGTTCTCTCGCGGCCATGACGAGCGAAGCGCGACCAGAGCTGTCGGGGAGCGTGACGACGAGGTGTTGGGCCTTGCGGATCCCCGCCTGCTCGAGCACCTCGCGTCGCGTGGCGTCGCCGTAGATGGCGACGCGACCCGAGGAGGCCAGCGACCGTACGGTGTCGATGTTCATGTCGACGATGACGGTGGCGAGGCCCGCGTCGCGGATCATGGCGTCGACCAGGCGGCCCACGGGCCCGTAGCCGACGATGATCGCCAGCGGTCGTTGCTCCTCGGCGGCCTTGTGTCCGCCCGTGTCGTTGATGTCGCGGGTGCGGGCGGCGTGCCGTGCCTCGAGCAGCCGGAAGAGCCACGGCACGTTCGCGACGGCGCGTTCGATGCGGTCGAGGGCGCCGAAGAGCAGCGGGTTGAGGGTGATGGAGATCATCGCGGCGGCGACCAGCACGCTCATGCCTTCGGGCGGGATCAGTCCGTGCTCGCCCGCGACCTGCGCGACGATGAAGCTGAACTCGCCGATCTGTGCCAGCCCGATGGCGACGGTGAGCGCGGTGCGGGCGGGATAGCCGCAGATCGCGACGATGACGAGCGCCGCCAAGGGCTTGAAGAGCAGCACGACGGCGAGCGCGGCGGCGACCATCGCGGGCTCGCGGATGACGAACGAGGGGTCGAAGAGCATCCCGACCGAGACGAAGAAGATGACGGAGAAGGCGTCCCGCATGGGCAGGGCGTCCGCCGCGGCCTGATGACTGACGGGCGACTGGGCCACGACGATGCCCGCGAGGAACGCGCCGAGCGCCACCGACGCCCCGAAGATGGAGGCCGACCCCACGGCGATGGTGACCGACAGCACGAGCACGGTGAGCGTGAAGAGTTCGGGGGAGCGGAGCTTGGCGACCTGCGTGAGGATCCACGGAACGAGGCGCCCGCCCGCGACGAGGACCACGAGGACCATCAGGCCGAGCTTGGCGAAGGCCCACGCGAAGGTCGCCAGGCCTGATCCCGCCCCGCCCGCCCCGTCCGCCTTGTCGCCCAGCAGAGGCAGCAGCACCAGCACCAGCACGGTGAGCAGGTCCTCGACGATGAGCCAGCCCACCGCCACGTGGCCATGGCTGGTCTGGAGCATGCCCTTGTCCATGAGCACGCGGAGGAGCACGACGGTGCTGGCGACGGCCATGGCCATGCCGGTCACCAGGCCCGCGGTGAGGCCCCAGCCCAGCAGGTGAAAGAGCCCGGCCGCGGCGAGCGTGGCGACAAGACTCTGGCCGATGGCGCCGGGGATGGCGACGCGGCGGACTTTCCAGAGGTCGGAGAGATCAAAGTGCAGGCCCACGCCGAACATCAGCAGGATGACGCCCACTTCGGCGAGTTGCTGCGCGAGTCCCACGTCGCCCGCGAAGCCGGGGGTGTGCGGGCCGATGACGATGCCGGCGAGCAGGTAGCCGACGATGGGCGAGAGGCCCAGACGCTGCGTGAGCAGGCCGAGGATCCACGCGGCCAGGAAGGCGGCGGCCAGCGTCGTGAGCAGCGGCAGGTGCTGCACCGAGGCGGCCAGCAGCAGCGGGAGCGGAAACGTCATGGCCGATGGTACTACGGGTTGGAGCAGCGACCTTGGTGCAGGCGTTCAATGGCCTGACACAGGCGTCGGCTCGGTGGTGGCGATGCAGTGCTCCCGAAGGGAGCAACGAGTGTAGCGGCGGGTGAAACGAACCCGCAACGCGGGTGAGTTGAACCCGCCGTGGGGCGATGAACGCGGCCTCGCCCCGCGAGGGGCGGGCGAGGGTGGAGGCGTGGTCGTCGGCCCCTTGTGGGGGCCGTTCGCGGATGGGTGTCGTCTCCACGAGTTCCCTCACCCGCTGCGCGGGTTTAGTCACTCGTGGCTACGTCCGTGGGCCCTGCGGGCCCTTGGTGCGGGTGTTCCGTGGACGTGGAGGGATCAATGGGTGCGGCGACGGGTGAAACGAACCGGCAACGCGTGTTCGATCGGCTCACGGCTCGGCCGGAGGCTCCACGGGCAGCGTCACGAGCAGCTTGTCGACGCGCACGCCGTCCATGTCCATGATCTCGACGACGTACCCCTGCCATTCCACCTTGTCGCCCTCGGTCGGGATGCGTCCGGCGAGCGTCGTGACCAGGCCCGCGACGGTGCTCACGTCGGGGAGTTCCGCCTCGACCTCCGCGGGCAGGTTGAGCGTGTGCACGAGTTCGTGCAGCGGCAGGCGGCCGTCGACGAGCCACGAACGCTCGTCCCGCCGCGTCATCGTCGGGGCCGAAGGGTCGCCCTTGCGGCTGACGTCGCCGACGATCGCCCGCGTCACGTCGTTGAGCGTCAACAGGCCCTGCATCGCGCCGTACTCGTCGACGACGAAGGCGATGTGCGTGCGAGACCGCTGGAACTGGTCGAGCAGACGCAACGCGGGCATCGTCTCGGGCACGAAGATCGGCTTGTGCGCGACGGTCGAGAGCTTGAAGTCGCTCCCGGCGAGCAGGCCGTAGGCGATGAGGTCCTTGACGTGCACCACGCCCACGAGCGTGTCGAGGTCGCCGCGACAGACGGGGAAGTGCGAGTGCGGGCTCGTGCCCACGAGCACGCGCACCGCGTCGATGGGCTCGGACTCGTCGATCCAGACGATGTCCTGACGCGAGACCATGAGGTCGCGCACGATCAGGTCGCCCGCCCGCATCGTGCGCTGGAAGAGTTGGAGCTCCTGCGGGGTGAAGACGCCCGTGCTCGCCGCACGCGAGATGAGCGCCCTGACGTCGTCCTCCGACACGTCGTCCCCGGTCCTGCTCCTGATCCGCAGCACCTTGAGCAGGGCCTCGGTCGAACCCGTCAGGATCCGCACCGGGATGGCCGCGATCGCCGACAAGGCCGTCAGCGGCAGCGAAATCGCGCTCGCGACCGCCTCCGGGTGCGCCAAGGCGATCCGCTTGGGCACCAGTTCGCCCACCACCAGCGACAGGTAGGTGATCAGCAGCACCACCAGCAGCAACGCGATCGTGTCGGCGTAGGGTGCCAAGGCGGGCACGTTCGCCACGATCGGCTCGAGATCGTCGGAGAGCGAGCGCTCGCCGAACGCGCCGGCAAGGATGCCGATGAGGGTGATGCCCACCTGCACGGTCGAGAGGAACCTGGTGGGTTCCCGGGCCAAGGCCAGGGCCGCCGCGGCGCCCCGGCTGCCCCCCTTGGCCGCCTGCTGCAGGCGCGACTGGCGGCTGGTCATCATCGCCAGTTCGGACATGGCGAAGATGCCGTTGAGCACCATCAGGAAAGCCAGGATGAGGACCGCCGCGAGCACGCCGATGGTACGGCGGAGGGACGGGTCCGGGCGAGGCGGCGGTTGGGATCGCCCGCCTGGTGGTCGCGGCTTGTCGCCCGCAAGGGCATGCGAGGCGTAGCCGTG
>JBBAVG010000102.1:2371-6740 GCA_040397805.1 Phycisphaerales bacterium | reverse complement strand
ATCTCCCAACGGCGGTTCGTTTTCGAGCCGACTTGAAGCGTCATCACCGGCTGCCTCGATCGACAGAGCGGGCTTGAGCAAGCGAGGACACTCGGAGTTTACCGGAGTTGCCCCGACGTGTCGAGGGGAAAACTCGGCAAATCGGATGTTGCGGGCGAATTGATGTGGCAAGCCACGGCGGCAGTGATCTTTGGAGAGGCACTTGCATTGGCGATTGCGTGGGTCAGAGGCGTTCGATCGGGTTGACCTGCCCTGAAAACTCTCAACTATTGGGAGTGAGAGCCGGCGGCACGGGGTGTGCCCTTATGGCAGTGCCAATTGCAACGATTTCAAAGGACGCGCGTTGTCCGCTCGCGATGCCTCCCCTCCCCCCTGCTCCTGACTGCAACACGTCCCCTCCCAACGCCCTACCGCGGAACTGTCCAACGGCCGTCCACCCGTTGACGGAAAGCCACCGTGTCGATCACCAAATGGCATTCCTCGCTCGGCAAGCCGCGCCATGGTCAACCGGTGGCAGTCAATGCAACTCGTCTCCCGGTGCTCCCGCCCACCGCCCAACGGGCGACCTCGCCCGGCGGCCTCACCCGTCCTTCGGCGGCGGGGTCAGGCAGCCCAGCGCTCGCAGGGCGGGGAAGCACAGGGCGACCATGGCCACCACCGCGAGCGTGCCGATGCCGCCGCTGACGACGCTGACCACCGGGCCGAACCAGGTGGCGACCAGGCCCGATTCGTAGCCGCCGAGCTCGTTGGAGCTCTCGATGAAGACGCTGTTGACGCTCGAGACCCGGCCTCGGATCGACTCGGGGGTTCGCATCTGCACCAGCACGTGGCGGATGACCACCGAGACGTTGTCGACCGCGCCGCCGAAGGCCAGGCACGCCAGACTGAGCCAGAGACTCGTGGAGAGGCCGAAGGCGATCATCGACGCGCCGAAGAGGGCGACCGACCAGAGCAACGCCACGCCCGCGCGGCGGAAGGGCGGGCGGTGCGCCATCCAGAAGGCCATGAGCAACGCGCCCACGTACGGGGCGGCCCGCAACGCCCCCAGCCCCACCGGCCCGGCGTGCAGGATCTCCTTGGCGTAGATGGGCAGGAGCGCGGTCGCGCCGCCCAGCAGCACGGCGAAGAGGTCGAGCGTGATGGCGGCGAGGATCGTCTTCTCGCGCCACACGTGTGACAGGCCCGCCGTGACGCCGCCGCGGTCGGCCGTGGGCGTCCGCTCCGACAGCCGCGGGTGGAGCGTCATGGAGAGGACGGCGAACGCGGCACACCCCGCGCCGGTGAGGAGGTAGATGGGCCAGGCGACGCCGGAGACGTGGATGATCGCGCCGGCCAGCACGGGGCCCGCGGTGGCGGAGAACTGGAAGACGCCGCTGTTCCAGGTGGTGGCGTTGTGGAAGTCCTCGATGGGCACCAGGAGGGGCACCAGCGTGGCGCGGGCCGGGCCGTTGAAGACCCTCGCACACCCGCACAGGGCCATGAAGACGTGGAAGGACCAGACGGGCCACGCGAAGTACGACGCCGCGGCGAGCCCCACCATGATCAACGCGAAGGCCCACTGCGTGGCGGCCAGCACGCGGCGGCGGTCGAGCAGGTCGATCAGGTGACCGGCGGGCAGGGCGAGGAGGATGACCGGCAACGCGCGGGCCACGCCGAGATAGCCCAGCGCCATCGCGCTCCCGGTGCGTTCGTAGACCTCCCAGAGCACCGCCGTGCCGAGCATCTGCAGGCCCGCGCACGAGAGGAGCCAGCCGCCGGCGAACCGTCGGTAGTCGGCGTGGCGAAGGGCGGCATAGGCGTCAAGCGAGGGCACGCACGAGCGTACGGGCCCGGCGACGCGACGATCAGCCCTGCGCCACGTGCCACCGCTTGCCGTCGCGGACGACCCGCCGGTAGAGCGTGTCGCGTTCGACGGGCTCGAACCCGGCCTCGCGGATGGCCTTCTGCAGCGACCAGACGTTCACCTCCTGGTGCGTCGTCGCGCCGCCGACCTTGGTGATGTCGTACCACACCACCGTGCCGTCGATGTCGTCCGCGCCGCTCTGGAGCATGACCTGCGCCATCGGCAGCGTCTGCATGATCCAGAAGGCCTTCACGTGCGGGAAGTTGTCGAGCATCAGGCGGGCCACCGCCAGCGTGCGGTAGTTCTCGAGCCCCGAGGGGCCCGGCAGGTGCTCGAGGTCGCATCCGTCGGGGAAGAATGGCAGCGGGATGATCGTCTGGTAGTACCCCGTCTTGGGCGTCGCGCCGCCCGCGAAGGCCTTGTGCTCTGGGAGCGGCGTGTCCGGCCGCGTCAGCGTGATGGCGGGCGCATCGCCCCCCTCGCGTCCGGTGTAGCCCAGGTGCCCGTCGTGCGAGCCCTCGCCCGCCCCTTGCGAACGAACGCCCTCGTACCCCATCGCCGCGAGGGCCTCGTCCTGCGCGCGGCGGAGCATGTCCATGTGCGTCAGGCGGTCGTGGCGCGTCTCGATGTGGCCGTAGAGCATCGTCGCGTTGGTGTTGAGGCCCAGCTCGTGGGCCACGCGGTGCACGTCGAGCCACACGTCGCTGCGGATCTTGCCCTTGTACGCCTCGTCGTGCACGCGGTCGTCGAAGACCTCCGCGCCGCCGCCGGGGAGCGAGCCCAGCCCCGCGGCCTTGAGCTCGGAGAGCACGTGGCGGATGCCCTCGACGCGGGCCTGACGCCCCTCCTCGCCCGCGACGTTCGCCCCCTTGTACACCTTCGCGATCTTCGCGAGGTGCACCACCTCGACCGCGGTGAAGGCCTTCACGTGCAGGTCGCTGCCCAGCTCGCGGGCCGTGTCGCGGATCGTCGAGACCAGGTCGGTGTAGTAGCTGAAGGGCAGGTACGGGTGCAGCCCCCCCACCGAGTGCATCTCCGTGGCCCCGCCCTCGACGGCCTCGCGCACCTGCTCGCGGACGTAGTCCATGTCGCGGGTGTACGCGCCGGGCTCGTCCTTCTTGCGGTAGAACTCGCAGAACTTGCACGAGAGGGCGCAGACGTTGCTGTAGTTGAGGTGGCGGTTGATGTTGTAATACGCCGCCGTGCCGTGGAGGCGGCGACGCACCCGGTCGGCCATCTCGATCACCGACCAGAGGTCGGGCGTCTCGAAGAGCGTCTCGCCGTCGGCGAGCGTCAGCCGCTCGCCCCGCTCGACCTTCGCCGCGATGGGGGCAAGACGCGGGTCAACCCCGCCGAACACGGCGGCAGCCTTCCCGACCGACGATGGAGCAACAAGCGTAGACATGCAGCAGCCGAGCCCTTTCACCGCGAACCTCTGACCGAAGCCCTCTGACCAAGGTCCCTGCAGGGGGACCTTTCAAGAACTTTTGAAATCGTTGGAAGGTTCGCGGGCGAAGTCCATCCGGACGCGGCATGGGCCCAGTTTCACTGGCGTGGATTCACCGGGGCGACCACAGCCCCGCCCACGCCCTCGCCATGACCACCACCTTGGCCGGCGTGGCCACCCGGGCCCGCCCACGCACGCAGAGCGTGGGTTCCGAGGCGATCCGGTCCAGCACCCGCCGATAAATCGTCGTCATCGCCCACAGCGACCCGGCGCAGGCCGGGTCCACCAGTCGGTCAAGACCGGCCGACGCCTCGTACCGCTCGCGGGCCATCGCCACCAGGTCCGCCACGACGCCGCGGCACGCGGGTTCGGGACGCCACGCGAGGAGGCCCGCCGCGTCGACCCCGTGACGCTTCAGCAGATCGCGGGGCACGTAGCACCGGGGGGAGGCCTCTTCCTCGCCGCCGCGGGCGTCGACGCCGATGTCGCGGAGGATGTTGGTGAGTTGGAAGGCGATGCCGCGAGTGGCGGCCAGTTGCATGGCCTCGGTCCGTCTCGCTGCGTCGCGGACGCCCCAAATGGCCAGGCACACCTCCCCCACCGTGCCGCCGACGCGGTAGCAGTAGCGGAGCAGGTCGTCGGCGGCGTCGTAGCCGCGGTGGTGCACGTCCTCGCGCATCCCCTCCACCATCTCGAGGATGCAGCGGGGCTCGATGTCGCACGATCGCAGGGCGGAGCGGAAGGCGGGCCAGAAGTCCGAGTCGTCGGGGCGGTTGGGCGTGCCCGACAGGGCGTCACGCGTCCTGGCGGCCAGCGACTCGAGCGCGGCCACCCGCGCGGGCTCGCCCTGGGCCTGGTCGATGCAGTCGTCGGCGTGGCGCATCCACGCGTAGCAGGCGTAGAGGTGCACCCGCCGGTCCGGCGGCGTGAGCCGCATGCCGTAGTAGAAGTTGCGTGCCTTGGTCCGCACGATCGTCGCGCAGCACGCGTCCGAGGCCGCGAGGGCCTGGGGCGATACGTCGGAGACTCGTCGTGGGCCCATCGACACGCCGCCGATGGTACGGCGGACGGGTTCGCGA
>JBBAVG010000102.1:0-2271 GCA_040397805.1 Phycisphaerales bacterium | reverse complement strand
CGGGCGCGGGCCGCCTCGATCGCCTTGGCGACGTGACGCGATCCGGTTGCGCCGAAGACCTCGCGCCGCGCCATGCCCGACTCGATCGCCACGTACGCAAAGACGTCGGGCCCGGCGGCGGGCGCGAACCGCCGGAGCTCCTCGAGGGGCAACTCCTCGATGGCCTTGCCCAGCGAGAGGGCGTGACGCACCACCGCGCCCACTTCCTCGTGCGCCTGCCGGAAGGGCACGCCCTTCGACACCAGGTAGTCCGCCAGGTCCGTCGCGTTGGAATAGCCCCCCGCCGCCGCCCGGCGGCACGCCTCGCGGCGCACCTTGAGCGTGTCGAGCATCCGCGGCACGATCCGCAGCGACATCGACAGGTTGTCCATCGCGTCGAAGAGCGGCTCCTTGTCCTCCTGCAGATCCTTGTTGTACGCGAGCGGCAGGCCCTTCACCGTCGTGAGCAGCGCGACGAGCGCGCCGTTGATGCGGCCCGCCTTGCCTCGGATGAGCTCCGCCGCGTCCGGGTTCTTCTTCTGCGGCATCAGCGACGAGCCGCTCGCCACCGTGTCGTCCATCTCGATGAAGCCGAACTCCTGCGAGGAGTACAGCACGAGGTCCTCGCCCAGCCGCGACAGGTGCGCCGCGGCGAGCGCACACGCGGCGAGCGTCTCGATGACGAAGTCGCGGTCGCTCACGGCGTCGAGACTGTTGCGGGTGGGCTCGGCGAAGCCCAGGTCCCTCGCGAGCGCGTCGCGATCGACCTGATACGCCGTGCCCGCCAACGCCCCCGAGCCGAGCGGGCAGACGTTGACGCGCGTCCTCGCGTCGCGGAGCCGGGCGGCGTCGCGTTCGAACATCTCGGCGTAGGCCAAGGCCCAGTGCGCCAGCAGCACGGGCTGGGCCCGCTGCAGGTGCGTGTAGCCGCTGACGACCGTCGACGCCTCGCGTGCGGCGAGGTCAATGAGCGAGCGTCGCGCGTCTCGCACCTCGGCGAGCCGGGCGTCGATCTCGTCGCGGGTCCAGAGCCGCAGGTCGGTGGCGACCTGGTCGTTGCGGCTGCGGCCCGTGTGGAGCTTCTTGCCCAGGGGCCCCACCTTCTCGATGAGCCGCGACTCGACCCAGGAGTGGATGTCTTCCGCGTCGCTCCTCGCCGGCAGCGTCGGGTCGGCCTCGACCTCGGCGGCGAGCCCGGCGAGCGCGGCCTCGAGCGAGGCGAGCTCCTCGGCGGAGATCACGCCCGCGCGGCGGATGGCCTTGGCCCAGCCCACGGAGCCCGCGATGTCCTGGCGGGCGAGGCGGTAGTCGAAGCGGAGCGAGTCGTTGAACTGCTTGAAGAGCGCGTCGGGACCGGACTCGAATCGACCACCCCAAAGGGCCATGGCGGGTTCACTCCTGGTGCGGGACTCGTCGGGACTTCACTTGGCCTGGCCGCGGGCCTTGAGGGCGCGGATGCGTTCCGGAAGGCTGAGCAGCTTGATGAAGCCGCCGGCGTCTTTTTGGTCGTAGATCTCGCCCTGCTCGAAGGTGACGATGTTCTCGGCGTAGAGGGAGTTGGGGCTGCGACGCTGCACGGCGGTGGCGTGGCCCTTGAAGAGCCGCACCACGACCTCGCCGTCGAGCTTCTCGGCGATCTTGGAGGCGCAGGCCCACAGCGCCTCGCGGAGGGGCGTGAACCAGCGGCCGTCGTAGACGAGCTCGGCGAAGGTGAGGCCGAGGTGGTCGCGGTAGTGGCGGGTCTCGCGATCGAGCACGAGCTCCTCGAGGCCGCGGAGGGCCTCGACGATGACGGTGCCGCCCGGGGTCTCGTAGAGCCCGCGCGACTTCATGCCCACGCGCCGGTTCTCGACGAGGTCGACGCGGCCGACGCCGTGGCGACCGGCGACGGCGTTGAGCGTGCCGATGATCTCCTCGCCGCTCATGGCCTTGCCGTTGAGGGCGCGGGGGCGGCCCTGCTCGAACCGCAGCGTGACGTCCTCGAACTGGTCGGGGGCCTTGTCGGGGCTGCAGGTGAGCATGTACGCGTCCTCGGGGGGCGCGTTCCAGGGGTTCTCGATCGAGCCGCCCTCGTGGCTGATGTGCCAGAGGTTGCGGTCGCGGGAGTAGATCTTGGTGGCCGAGGCCGTGGTCGGGATGTTGCGGGCCTTGAGGTAGTCGAGCATGGCGAGGCGGCCGGAGAGCTTCCAGCGGTCGTCGCGCCAGGGGGCGATGATCTCGAGCTCGGGAGCGAGGGCCGCGTAGGCCGACTCGAAGCGGACCTGGTCGTTGCCCTTGCCGGTGCAGCCGTGG
>JBBAVG010000101.1:0-7232 GCA_040397805.1 Phycisphaerales bacterium | reverse complement strand
TCGTCACCAACGCCTGCGGCAGCCTCACCTCCGCCGTCGCGACACTGACCGTCAACACCGCCCCGACCATCACCACCCAGCCCACGTCGCGAACGACCTGCGCGGGCACCTCGGCCACCTTCACCATCGCCGCCACCGCCACGCCCTCTCTCACCTTCCAGTGGCGCAAGGGCGGCGTGAACATCCCCAACGCCACCTCGGCGACGTACACCATCGCCTCGGTCGCCTCCGCCGACGCCGCGTCGTACGACTGCATCGTCACCAACGCCTGCGGTAACGCCACCAGTGCCGCCGCCATGCTCGTGGTCGGAAGTGTCCCCGCCAACGACCGCGTCTCCAATCCGTGGCCTCTTGCCGCGGGCGGCTCGCTTCCCGGCGACACCACCTGTGCCACCATCGACGCCGCCGATGCCCCGGTCTGCGAGGCCCAGTCCGTCACCGCCCCCGGGCTTTGGTACCGCCTCGTCGGCACCGGCACCTCCGTCACCGTCTCCCTCTGCGGCAGTTCCTTCGACACCCGCCTCTCGGCGTTCTGCGGCAGCCCCGGTTCCCTCACCTGCGTCGCCGGAAACGACGACTCCTGCAGTCTGCAGTCCAGCATCACCCTGTGCACCCAACGCGGGACGGACTACCTCGTGCTCGTTCACGGCGTGGATGCGGCCCGGGGTCCTTTCATCATCCTGGCCACCGACACGAACGAGTCATGCACCGCGACGTGCGAGACGCCATGCCCGCCATGCATCGCCGACTACAACCTCGACGGCGGCGTCGACGCCGGCGACATCGGCACCTTCTTCGAGGCCTGGGAGTTCTCCGACCCCTGCACCGACGTCAACCAGGACGGCGGCATCGACTTCACCGACGTGGGCGAGTTCTTCGCCGTCTGGGAGAACGGCGGGTGCTGATAACCCTCCTCGTCGTCGGTGCCTCGATCGCGTGGAAATCTCTTTGCGTAGGAAAATAGCGAGCGGCATGGACAAGACCGGTAGTCTGGGCCTTTCCCTCGTTTAGAATGAATCGAGGGCGAGTATCCACCCATCTCCACCCGAGGATGAATGGTGGGGTCGCCGTGGCCCGTCGAGACCCCACCGATGATCGACCTCTCCCCGCGTCGCTTGCTCCGCCCACTCCGCAGCGGCGTGATGGCCATTGTTGCCCTCGCGCTTTCCCTGGTCCTCGACGGAACGGCTGCGAAGGCGACGGGAGTGCGCCTCGATGGCCCCATGTCGCAGCCTGCAGTCGACGCTGCGGCGGAGATATCGCTCGAGGGCATCATCTTCCAACCGCTGCAGGCGATCGATGCCGCCCCACGCCCCGCCTGGACCTCCGCCCACGCCATCGACCCCGCCGTCGTCGCCATGATGCACGACGCCGGCAACGTGCTCGACGTCGAACTCCCCCTCGGGCCCGGCGCCACCGTCGTCGCCCGTCTCCGCCGCTTCGACGTCGTCACGCCCGACGTCACGCTCGTCGATGAAGGCCCCGGAGGCGTCCGTTCGCCCCTCGCCATCTCCGTCTCCACGTGGACCGGTCACCTCCTCGATGATCCCGAGGCCGACGTATTCCTTGGCCTCTCGCCCACGCAGGCCCAGGGCTGGATCACCACCCGCGGCACCACCTTCCTCATCGCCACGCGGCCCACTCCCGCCGGCCCCCTCACCATCGCCTACGACCAGAACGACTTCCATCTCCCCGGCGTCCTCACCCCCGTCTCCTGCGCGGGCGCCATCGTGGTCCCCGGTCAAACGACGCCGCCGCCCACGGGCGACGCCGGCTACGCCCCACGCGTCGCCTGCAAGGCCTTCCGCGTCGCCGTCGACACCGACGAGGAGTTCGCCGCCCGCGCCGGCGGCGGTCAGAACGCCGCCGATTACGCCGTCATCCTCGTCGCCGCCACCAACGTCATCTACACCCGCGACGTCGGCATGGGACTCCGCCTCTCCTTCCTCCGAATCTGGTCCACCACCGACCCTTGGACCGCCGGCAACACCTCCGCCCAACTCGGCGAGTTCCTCGCCTACTGGCAGGCCAACATGGCCTCCGTCGCCAGATCCTCCGCCCACCTCCTCAGCGGGCGCGGTCTCGGCGGCGGCATCGCCTACCTCCGCGGCGTGTGCTCCAGCAGCGTCGGATACGCCGTCAGTGCCAACCTCGCCGCCTCCTTCCCCTTCCCCATCCAGGACAACTCCGGCTCCAACTGGGACCTCATGGTCGTCGCGCACGAGTGGGGACACCAGTTCGGCACGGGCCACACCCACAACGCCTGCGAGTACAACCCCATCATCGACGCCTGCGGCTTGCGCACCTCCTCCGAGGGCTGCGAGTTCGGCAATCAGGACTGCAGCGTCGCCGCCGCACGCGACGGCACCATCATGTCCTATTGCCACACCTGCAGCGGCGGCACCCGCAACATGAAGATGACCTTCGGCCCCCGCGTCATCGCACGCATGACCGAATACGTCAACACCCTCCCCTGTGCCGCCCAGCTCGAGTCGCCGACCCTCGCCTCCATCACCGTCTCGCCCGGCGGCCTTATCTGCCCCAACTCGTCGGTCACGCTCGTCGCCAACGCCTCCGGCACCGAGTTGCGATTCCAGTGGTACCGCAACGGCAACCGCGCCCTGGGCGCCACCGGCCCATCCCACACCGTCACCTCACCCGTCAACAACGATCGCTGGGACGTCATGGTCTACTCGCCCTGCGGCGTCATCCTCACCCATGGCACCCCCGCGGGCGTGATCCTCGCCGTCGGCGGCTCGGGCCCCTCGATCGTCTCACAGCCCGCGTCCGTCACGCGTTGCCCCGGTGAAGCCGTCACCTTCACCGTCGCCGCCACCGGCACGCCCGCCCTGCAGTGGCGCAAGAACGGCGTCAACATCCCCAACGCCACCGCCGCCTCCTTCACCCTCGCCTCCGTCGCCGCCGCCGATGCCGCGGCGTACGACTGCGTCGCCACCAACGCCTCCTGCAGCGCCACCAGCGCGACCGCCACGCTCACCGTCGACACCGGCCCGGCCATCACCCAGCAGCCCGTCTCCGTCACCGCGTGCGCCACCGAACCCGTCGAAGTCACGGTCGCCGCCACCGGCATCCGCCCGCCCTCGTACCGGTGGCAGATTCGCGACCTGAGCATGCCGGGCGGCTGGAAGCCCATCGACGACGGCCCGGTCCTCATCGCGGGCGTCGGCGTCGCCACCGCCGCCGGAACCGCCACCCCGACGCTCACGCTCACCGACCTCACGCCCGCATGGCGAGCGAGCACGGTCGTGAACGCCCGAGGCGTGCGATGCGTCGTCTCCGGCCAGTGCCCAGGGTCGCCCGGCGTCACCAGCGCGTCCGCGCTCGTCTACCGATGCCCCGCCGACCTCAACTGCGACGGCGGCATCGACGGCTCCGACATCGACGTCTTCTACTCGCTGTGGGAGGCCGGTGATCAGTCGGCCGACATCAACTTCGACGGTGGCGTCGACGGCGCGGACGTCGGCGACTTCTTCGCCCTCTGGGAACGCGGCGGCTGCTGATTCTCCCGGACCTGCGCACCCGAACCGACACACCCACATCCGGTTCGTGACGCGTTCGGATCGGCCCAGGGCGCCCGCATCGCCTTTTCCTCGCAATCAGGCGGCGAAAGCGGGCAAAATCGGGTCAAATCGAGTAGCATGGTCCCGTTTGCCGGGAGTTTGGATCGCCCCGGCCGCGCTCTCGTCGCCCGCTCGCTCGAAGGGTTCATCCCATGCCCAGTCTGTCCGCGACCTCGTTCACGGGTTTGTGCCATCGCTCCGCGACGCTCGTGGTCGCGTTGCTCCTGACGCTGGTTTCCGTGTCCAGTGCACAACCCGCGGCCGCTTCGTTCTCTCAGGGGTCGCGAGCCGAACTCGCGCCGTCGGCCGCCGCGCCCGATGGTGACGCCGATGCCGACATCGACCTCGATGGCATCCTCTTCCGTCCGCTCCCCACCCTGCACGCCGCGCCCGCTGTCGCGTCCCTCCCCGCGTGGGCATCGACCCACGCCATCGATCCCGCCGTCGTCGCCATGATGCTCGAGGCAGGCAATGTCCTCGATGTCGAACTCCCGTTGGGCCCCGGCACCACCGTCGTCGCCCGCCTCCGCCGCTTCGATGTCGTCACGCCCGACGCCACGATCGTCGATGAAGGCCCCGGCGGCATCCGCACGCCCCTGGCCATCACCGTCTCCACCTGGAACGGCTCCCTGCTCGACGACCCCGACGCCGACGTCTTCATCGGCCTCTCACCCACGCAAGCGCAGGGCTGGATCACCACCCGCGACAAGACGTATCTCATCGCCACGCGGCCCACGCCCGCCGGTCCCCTCACCCTCGCCTACGACCATGAAGACTTCGACGTGCCAGGGGCACTGACGCCAGCCGTCTGTCAAGGGGCCCTCACGCCTCCGGGGCAGTCCGCTCCACCGCCCACCGGCGATTCGGAGTACCAACCCCGCGTCGCCTGCACGGCCTTCCGCGTGGCCATCGAGACCGACGAGGAGTTCGCCGCCGTCGCCGGCGGCGGACAAAATGCCGCGGATTACGCCGTCATCCTCGTCGCCGCCAACAACATCATCTATGTCCGCGAACTCGGCATGGGGTTGCGACTCTCGTACCTGCGCATCTGGTCCACCACCGATCCGTGGAGCGCGACGAACACCTCCAACCAACTCAGCGAGTTCATTTCGTATTGGCAGGCCAACATGTCCTCGGTCTTCAGGGCGTCCGCCCACATGTTCAGCGGACGAGGGCTCGGCGGCGGCATCGCGTACGTCCGTGCCGCGTGCGTCAGCGGGTTCGGCTACGCCGTCAGCGCCAATCTCGTCGCTTCCTTCCCCTTCCCCATCGAGGACAACGCATCCTCCAACTGGGACCTCATGGTCGTGGCCCACGAGTGGGGACATCAGTTCGGCACCGGTCACACCCACAACTCGTGCGAGTACAGCCCCATCATCGACGGCTGCGGCCTCCGCACCACCAGTTCCTCCTGCGAGAACGGCACCCAGAACTGCTCCGTCGCCACCGCCCAGAACGGCACCATCATGTCCTACTGCCACACGTGCAGCGGCGGCATGCGCAACGTGAAGATGACCTTCGGCAGCAGGGTCGTCAGCCGAATGAACTCCTACGTCAGCAGCATCGCCTCCTGCGGCAGCTCCATCCAATCGCCGACGCTCTCCTTCATCTCCGCCTCGCCGAGTGCCGCCGTCTGCAGCGGCGTGCCCGTCACGCTCACCGCCAGCGCCTCCGGCACCGAACTCCGCTTCCAGTGGTACCGCAACGGCACCCGCGTCTTCGGAGCCACCGCCGCGTCCCACACCGTCGCCTCCCCCGTCGACGGTGATCGGTGGGACGTCATGGTCTACTCCCCCTGCGGCGTCATCCTCACCCAAGGCACCTCCGCCGGCGTCGTCCTCTCCGTCGGCGCCTCCGGCGTCGACCTCAACGGCCAAGGCACCCAGTCCTTCTCCGACGCCGCGGGCAACGCCAACGGTCGAATCGACTCCGGCGAATCCTCCATCACGATCGCCATCCCCATCCGCAACGCCGGCCCCTCGATCGCCACCGGCGTCAGCGCCACCCTCGTCTCCAACACGCCCACCGTCACCGTCCCCCTCTCGTCCTCGTCCTACCCCGATCTGGCCGCCTGCGTCGGGACCGCCTCCAACGCCCTCCCCTTCCTCATCGACGTCGCGCCCTCACACCCCTGCGGCGACCCCATCTCCCTCACCCTCATCATCGTCTCCGCACAAGGCGCTGGCTCCTACGACTTCTCGCTCCCCACCGGACTCCAAGGCGCCGTCTCCGCTCCCGCCACCGTCGCCTACGCCGGATCCCCCGTGGCCATCCCCGACAACGACGCCGCCGGTGCCACCGCCATGATCTCCGTCGCCGGTCTGGTCGGCTCCATCGTCGATGTCGATGTTCGTTTCGACGGCTCGGCATGCAACGCCGATGCCGGCTCCGCCACCGTCGGTCTCGATCACACCTACGTCGGCGATCTCTCCATCTCCCTCACCAGCCCCTCCGGCACCACCGTCAACCTCATGAACAGGCCGGGCGGCGACGCCAACGGTGGCCGCAACTTCTGCGGCACCCTGCTTGATGATGCCGCGTCCTCCAGCATCCAGGCCATCGTCCCCGGCGGCAACCCCTGGACCGGATCCTTCACGCCGGCCAGTCCGCTCGCCGACTTCAACGGCCTCACCCCGAACGGACAGTGGTCCCTCCGGGTCGTCGACGCCGCCCCCGCCGACGTCGGCTTCATCCGAGCCTTCTCCCTCGTCATCACCACCCGCACGCCCACCACCTGCGACCCCGTCTGCCAGCGGCCAGTCCTTTCCGCCCAGCCCTCGTCGCAGTCCGTGTGCACCGGTTCCCCGGTCACGCTCGCCGTGACCTCGCCCGGTTCGCCCACGTTCCAGTGGCGCAAGGGCGGCGTGGCCGTCGACGGCGCAACCTCCGCCTCCTTCACCATCCCCTCCGTCGCCGCCGCCGATGCCGGGTCGTACGACTGCGTCGTCGCCAACGCCTGCGGCAGCGTCACCAGCGACGCCGCCACGCTGACGGTCAACGCCTCGCCCGCCATCACCTCGCAGCCCTCGAGCCGTTCTGCGTGCGTCGGTTCGTCCACCACGTTCACCCTCGTCGCGAGCGGCGTGCCGTCGCCCACCTTCCAGTGGCGCAAGGGCGGCGCGAACATCAGCGGCGCAACCGCCGCCACCTTCACCATCGCTTCCGTCGTCGCCGCCGACGCCGCGTCGTACGACTGCGTCGTCACCAACGCCTGCGGGAGCGTCACCAGCGCGGCCGCCACGCTGTCGGTCAACGCCGCCCCATCCATCACCACCCAGCCCACCTCCCGCTCCGCCTGCGCCGGCACCTCCACGACCTTCACCGTCGCCGCTTCAGGTTCGCCCACCTTCCAATGGCGCAAGGGCGGCACGAACATCAGCGGCGCAACCGCCGCCTCCTTCACCATCGCTTCCGTCGTCGCCGCCGACGCCGCGTCGTACGACTGCGTCGTCACCAACGCCTGCGGCAGCGTCACCAGTGCCGCCGCCTCGCTCACGGTCAGCGCCGCCCCCGTGATCACCACCCAGCCCGTCGCCCTCTCCGCCTGCCCAGGAACCGCCGCCACCTTCACCGTCGTCGCCACCGGGTCGCCCACCTTCCAGTGGCGCAAGGGCGGCACGAACATCAGCGGCGCAACCGCCGCCTCCTTCA
>JBBAVG010000100.1:0-7337 GCA_040397805.1 Phycisphaerales bacterium | reverse complement strand
GCCCTGCTGAGGGCGGTGGCGGCGTTCCGCTCCCGCCACGCGGCTCGCGTGCTGGTTCGATTCGCGTCGCCGGATCAACCGGAGGTCGTGTCGAAGGTCTCTCGACAGTTGCTCGAGGCGATGACCGGACGCACCGATCTGCCCGGCGACCATGCCGCCCTCGAGGCATGGATGCGGTCGTTCGACGAGGGCACCGAGCTTGGCTGGCAGCGAATGCTGTCGCTCCGCTTGGCCCGACGCGTGCTGCAGGAACACACCGATTCGTCGCTGCTGGCCGGACGGCTCATCGACACGACGCGTCGCCTGCACCTGCTGACGCCGGCCGACAAGCGACCCGCGTTGCTCGTCGAACTGATGAAGGACCCGCAGCCCGCGTTGCGCGATCTCGGGTTCGAACTGGCGGCCCGCGAACTGGCGAACAACGGCAGCATCGACGCGTCGGTGGGCGTGGCGGCGGTGGAGTTGCTCGCGAGCCCTGACGCGTTCGCGCGGGGACAGGCGGCCCTGTTGGTGCGTCAGATCGCTCCGCCCAACGCCGCGGAGGCGGTCTCGGCGGCCTTGGCTCGGGAGACCGACCCGAACGTGGCCTCGGACCTGCTGCTGGCGGCGACGAGGTGGCCCACGCCCGCGTCGGTGAGCGCCGTGTTGACGTGGTTGGCCCGGGGCGGGCAGACCCGCCAAGCCGCCATCGAGGCGTGCCTGCAGATCACCCGCACGGTGACCATCGCCAACTCGGACCGCGACCAGATGCTCGCGGCGGTCCGGAACATTCCATTGGACGAATACACGCCCGCGGCGGCGACCTTGCTGGCCGATCAGGGCGATGAGCAGGATCGCCTGCGGATCGTGCCGCTGCTCGCTCACGCGAGCGTATCGGTGCGGCTCGCGGCGGCCGAAGCCCTCTTGTGGCATGCCGAGCACGAACGAGCCATCATCGAGGCGGCCGAGGCGACGCCCGAGCTCGTACCCGCTGCGGCCAAGGCCGTCATGGTGCACGGCCCGCGTCGCGACGACGTCATCCGCGTGATGAGGGCCCGGGCGGTGACTCCCGAGGCCGGACGGGCCGCCATCGCGATGCTCGCCACCACCACCCCGGCCACCGAGTTGCTCCCGGTCGCCGAAGCCTGCACCGATCCGGCGCTTCGCTCGATCCTGCTGGCGTCGTTGGCGAGCCCCACCCGTGCCCTCTCCGAACGAGCCGACCCCGAAGCCTTGGACGCCATCGTCAAGGGGGTCGTGATGGCGGCCGAGGACGACCTTGCTCTGGGCGACGCGGCCGCCGCGTTGGCGGTGCTCGACGCGGCCCCGTTCATCGACACCTCGCCCTTGGCGACGCATGCCGCCTCGCTGCGAGTGACGGCCCTCCTGGCCACCGGCAAGGTGGAACAAACTCGGTCGCTCGACGCGCCGTTGGTCGCGTGGTTGCGGGGGTTCGAGTTGTCCCGCGGCACCTCCAGCGCGGCCGCGGTCGCCGGCGCCCTGCTCGCCCGCTTCGATGGCGGACTCTCCGACGCCGACCGCGACCGCCTTCGCGCCGTCGTCGCGGCCGAAGCGTTCACCGGCCCGCCGAAGCCCGAGTGACAGGAAGCATCGGCCGCCCGCGGCGGCACCGGGACGACCAGTCGACGCTCCGGTCCCGTCCCGACGTTCAGTCGAGGTCGTAGAGCAACGCCTGCAACTCGCCTCCGGCGTGGGCATCGCCGACCTCCCTGGCCTTGGCCATGCCCGCCTCGATGACCGCTCGTGCCTCGTCGACGCGAGTTGCCGCCATCAACGCCTTGGCCTTGTGGTAATAGGCGTAGCAGTACGCGGGATCAGCCGCCAGGCACCGGTCGAAGTGCTCGACCGCGCGGGTCACGTCGCCCGCCTTGGCGTATTCCTGCGCCAACCCGTAGAGCAGGAACGGGTCGTGCGGTTCGGCCTCCAACAACTTGCTCAACTGTGCGATCGACGGCATCGGTCACGACCTCGCCTTCACTGTGCGACGAAGCTTGGCGGCACGCACCAGCATCTCCTGTTCGCCCCGGTGGATCAAGCGTTTGGCGGCGGCGGCGGGGGTCAGCCAAGCGACCTCGTCCACCTCGCCGCAGGACTTGAAGGGGAGCATGCTTTCCGCTTTCATGATCCAGTAGAAGACCCACTTGGGCCGGCCCTTGACCTCGTAGCACAGCGACCCGAGGAAGACCTGGGGGGTGGCGAGGCAACAGGCTTCCTCCCACACCTCCCGGACGGCGGCGACGATGGCGTCCTCACCCCGCTCGAGTTTGCCCTTGGGCAGACACCAATCGTCGTATCGCGGCCGGTGGACGACGGCGACGCGACCCTTGGCGTCGAAGACGACGCCGCCCGCGGCGAAGATCGCCCGCAAGGGCCCGGCCCGATGGGTCGACTGTTTTTTCATGACCGGGCCACGCCTCGCGGCGGAGACGCCGCAGGGGCATCGATCCGGAACGGGAGGGAGGGGAAACGTCCTTGGCGGGAGTCGAACCTGCAACCTTTGGCTTCGGAGGCCAACGCTCTATCCAATTGAGCTACAAGGACAATCGAGGACAATCCTAGGATCGACCCCGCCCCGAGGCGATTCGGCGGCGATCTTCCCGTGACTCACCCCACCCCACACGCACGCACCCTGCCGGGCCCCGCCTCCACCGGCGACGGAGCCATCTTCGTCACCACGTTCATCAACAGCCTGGGAACCGGGGTGGTGACCAACGGCATCTTCTTCCTCACCTCGGGCGCGTACGGGTTCAGCCGCACCCAGAACTACCTGCTGGGCGTCGTCTTGGGCGTGACGTACATCGCCGGCGCGTTGGCCACGGGCCCTTGCATCGCCAGACTCCGCAGGCGCGGGGTCGCGAGCCGCACGCTGCTGGTGGCGGTCTGCGTGGCGTTGGCCGCCTTGTGCGTCATTCCGTGGGGGGCCCGTCGGGCGGGCATCGAGGGTGCATGGCCCATCTGGACGCTGGTGGTCCTCTACAGCCCGTTGACGGGCGTCTTGTGGCCGATCGTGGAGGGGTACATCAGCGGGGGCAAAAGCGGCGAGCGTCTGCGGGGCGTCATGGGTCGCTGGAACGTGGTGTGGTCGGGCGCCGTGGTGCTTTCGTATTGGTTCATGTCGCCGCTGATCGAGCGTCACGCCACCGAGACCATTCTCGGGTTGGGGTTGCTGCACCTGGCCAGCGGCTGGTTCATCGTCAAGGCCTTCGCCCGTGAGCCCGGCGAGCACGCGCTCGAGGCGCACGAGCCGCACCCGCCGGTGTACGCCCACCTGCTCATCACGCTCCGCATCCTGCTTCCGGTGGCGTACGTGGTGTCGAGCACGCTGGGGCCGTATCTGCCCGACGCCCTCGGCGGACTGGGCGTGGCGGCCTCGGTGCAGACGCTGGTGGCGAGCCTCTGGCTGGTGCCCCGCGTGATCACGTTCCTGGTCATGGAGCGGTGGCACGGCTGGCACGGCCGATGGTGGATCGTGGTGGTCGCCGCGGGATTGCTGGTCGGCGGGTTCACGCTGGCGGTGCTCGCGCCGCTGGGAAGCCGGCTGGGGCTCTCGAACGGCGCCTGCCTTGGGGCCCTGATGGCGGGTCTGGTGTGCTTCGGCACGGGCATGGCTTCGATCTACTCGGGCGCTCTGTACTACGCCATGGAAGTGGGCGACGCCGAGATCGACTCGGGCGGCCATCACGAGGCGTTGATCGGGCTCGGGTACGCGGTCGGACCACTCTGTGGCATTCTCCCCTCGTTGGCGGCCCAACGAGGCACGATCCCGCACGACGCCTTCCAGCCGATCGTGCTCGGGGCGGTCTTCCTGATCCTCGTGGCGGCGACGGGCGTGGCGCTTCGTCGCATTCATGCCCTGACCCGCTCGCCTTCCGCCCCATGAACTCCGCTCCCGCTGCACCCCCACTGCTCGACGTTCGCGACCTGGTCGTGGAGTTCGGCCATGGGCACGGCGCACGGCGGGTGGTGGACGGGGTCTCGCTGCGGCTCGAGAGCGGCCGGACGCTGGGGCTGGTGGGCGAATCGGGGAGCGGCAAGTCGACGCTCTCGAGGGTGGTGATGGGCCTGTTGGCCCCCGCGGCCGGCCGCGTGCTGATCGACGGGCTCGACGTGCACGCCTCCCGCGGCGCATCGCTCAAGGGCATCCGGCGGCGGGTGCAGATGATCTTTCAGGACCCTGCGGGCTCGCTCAACCCTCGGTTGCGTGTCCGCGAGATCGTGGCCGAGCCATTGATCGTGCACGGATTGCCGTGGAAGGACCGGGTCGGAGCGTTGCTCGAGGAATGCGGCATGCCCGCGTCGAGCATGGACCGATTCCCTCACGAGTTCAGCGGCGGCCAGCGTCAGCGCATCGCCATCGCCCGCGCGCTGGCCTTGCGTCCGTCGCTCGTGATCTGCGATGAACCGACGAGCGCCTTGGACGTGTCGGTGCAGGCGCAGATCCTGAACCTCCTGCAGGACCTGCAGCGATCGAGGGGGATGGCCTACCTGTTCATCACGCACGACCTGGGCGTCGTGGCGCACATGGCGGACCGCATCGCCGTGATGCGGGCGGGCCGCATCGTCGAGGAGGGCGACGCCGTCGACGTGCTGCGGTCGCCCGCGGACGAGTACACGAAGACGCTGTTGGGGGCGTGAGGCGACCTCCGCGATGCCGCGGGACGCGGCTGGGCGGCTCACCCCTTGACGCCGGCATCTCGCACGAATCGCTGATGGGCGTCGGCCGGGCGAACCACCTCGGCCCGCGGGTCGCCCGCTCGCGTCAGGGTGGCCGTGGTGCTGCGACCGGGCATCATGGGGATGCGGACCACCTCGCCGCCGCGGCTGCGGACGAACGCCGCGCCGGGGATGTTGTCTTCCGAGTATTCCTCGCCCTTGGCGAGCACATCGGGCACGATCTCGTGGATGAGTTCGGCCGGGGTGTCCTCCTCGAAGACGACCACGACATCGACGCTCGCCAAGCCGCCGAGGACCCGAACGCGATCTTCGAGCGAGTTGACGGGGCGGCTGGGTCCCTTGAAGGCCCGCACCTTCTCGTCGGTATTGGTCGCCACGATCAGGAAGTCGCCCAGCGCGCGGGCCTGGTCGAGCAACCAGACGTGGCCCGCGTGCAGGACGTCGAAGCAGCCGTTGGTGAGAACGATGCGGCGGCCTTCCTTGCGGCGTGCGGCCACTTCGAGCCGCAACTGCTCGCGGGTGCGGAACTTGCCGTCGGTGCCCGTCTGCGAGATGAGCACCTGATGGTGGATGCGTTCGAAGGCGATGGGCTGCACGCCGAAGACCTCGACCTCGAGGCCCGCGGCGGCGTTGGCGAACTGCACGGCGTCGAGCCACGAGCAGGCGTTGGCCCGGGCGGCGGCGAGGGCCGCGAGGAACATGTCGCCGGCACCGGTGACGTCGTAGACCTGCCTGGCCTGGGTGGGCACGCTGACGGCGCGGCCGTCGCGTTCGAGCAGGAGCGCGCCGTGTCGATCGAGCGTGAGCACGCAGGCGTCGAGGTCGAGCTGGTCGCGGAGCGTGCGGGCCAAGGCGCTGTTGTGCGGGAGGGAGTTCTCGGCGCACGTGGGCATGCCCGCGGCGGTCTCGGCCTCGGTGCGGTTGGGGGTGATGGCCGACGCGCCCTTGTACCGGGCGTAATCGCTCAGGCGTGCGGGATCGACGAAGACGGGCTTGCCGGCTGCTCGGGCGGCCTTGATGACGCCTTGGCAGAGGTCGGGAGTGCAGACGCCCTTGGCGTAGTCCTCGATGCAGACGACATCGGCCTGCGACAGGGCCTGGGCGATGCGTCCGAGGAGGTCTCGCACGACATGATCGGGCAGGGGCTCGCGCGACTCGTGGTCGAGCCGGAACATCTTCTGCGGGTGCCGGGCCTGGGCGAGGCCGATCAGGTTCTGCTTGACGGTGGTGGGCCGGGACGCATCCACGACGAGTCCCGAGGCGTCGATGGCACCGGCCTCGAGCTCCTTGCGGAGCAGGTCGCCGTGCGGGTCGTTCCCGACCACGCCGAAGGCCAAGACCTTGCCGCCCAGGGCGGCGAGATCGAGGCAGACATTGGCCGAGCCGCCGGGGCGGTTCTCGGTTCGACGGACGAGCATGACGGGGACGGGAGCGTCGGCGCTGAGGCGTTCGGCGTCGCCGTAGACCATCTGGTCGAGCATGAAGTCGCCCACCACCAGGGCGGTGAAGGGCTTCCAGCGACCGAGCGATTCGAGCAGTGAACTCACGCTGGAATCCTAGTCGCTCCGGCCGTGGAGGCCCTCGCGTCGAGGCGTACGATGGCCGGAAAGGAGTGGACCCATGTTGAACGTCATCGCCCGAGGCATCATCGCCCTGTCGCTCGTCGCCGGCGTCGTCTCCACGACCGCCTGCTCCACCGCCCCCGAGAGCCAGAGCGGCAAGGACCAGCTCGAGGACCGGGCGGCCCAGACGCTGGAGACGGCGAAGAAGAACGATCCGTCGCTCACGAAACTGCTCAACGACGCCAAGGGCTACGCCGTCTTCCCGACGGTGGGCAAGGGCGCCATCGGCATCGGCGGCGCGTACGGCAAGGGCGTGCTGTATCAGGCCGGCAAGGTGATCGCGTACTGCGACCTGACGCAGGCGTCGATCGGGCTGCAGCTTGGCGGGCAGGCCTACAGCGAGATCATCGCCTTCGAGACCGAGGGCTCGCTGGGTCGGTTCAAGTCGGGCAACTTCGCCTTCAGCGCGCAGGCGACGGCCGTGGCGCTCAAGTCGGGCGCAGGCGCCAACGCCAAGTACGCCGACGGCGTCGCGGTCTTCACCATGGGCGAGTCGGGCCTGATGTACGAGGCCTCCATCGGCGGCCAGAAGTTCAGCTGCCAGCCCAAGTGAGCCGCCGTTGCGGGCATGCCTTCGGCGTGGAATACGCGTCGAGCGACGACATCCCCAATCGCGAAGCGATTCCCGTCGAGAGCCGGGGGTTGCGGCGTTTCGTCGCAACCCCCGGTCACGCGACGAAATGACCACGACCCCGGAGGGGTCGCCGTGGGAATGGGCATGACGCCGGGATGATGTTGCATGCGATGATGCCGGGTTGATCCCACGGAAACGCCTTCGGCGTGGCGCATGTGTCGACCAACGGCCTTCCCAATCGCGAAGCGATTCGCGTCGAGAGCCGGGGGTTGCGGCGTCTCGCCGCAACCCCCGGTCACGGCGACAAACACCCCGACCCCGAAGGGGTCGCCGTGGGAACGGGCATGACGCCGCGATGATGTTGCATGCGATGGCGCCGGGTTGATCCCACGGAAACGCCTTCAGCGTTGGGCGCGTTGGTCGTCTTGTCCGGGGGTGTCGGCGAAACGCCGACACCCCCGGCTCTC
>JBBAVG010000099.1:0-7808 GCA_040397805.1 Phycisphaerales bacterium | reverse complement strand
GGCAGACGCAGCGGACTTAAAATCCGCTTCCCCGCAAGGGGAGTGTGGGTTCAAGTCCCACCGGGGCCACGTTCCGGCGACGTTCGACACGCGAGCGACGCCCCGTCACGACACGTTCATGCCGGCTCGGGGCCGACTTCACCCCTGTGCGATGCCGTGGCCTCGCGCCGTCGCGGCGAGCGGCGCCCCTTCGCCGCGCCGACGTCGCGTCGCGCCTGCGGCACACATCGGCCGCGATTGCGGGAATTATCCGCATGGCCTCCGAGGACACATCCGTGCATCATGTTCCCCAGTCGGGGATGCGCCGCGCGATGCGGTGGCCCGACAAGCGGATGCCTCGCGGCTTCCGATCCCGCGTGAGGCACGACGGCGTGCATCATGCATCACCCCGTTTGGTTGGAGGAGACAGACATGAAGACGTTCCTGACCGCTTGCACCCTCTCGATCCTGGTCGGCGCCGCCACGGCCCAGCCCATGGTCACCGCCGAGAGCTCGAGATACCTCATCATCGCGATGGGACCGGAGAACTCGTTCGGCGGGCAACCCGGCGTCGGCCAAGCGCTGAACGCCAACAACTTCGAACTCGGGGCCAACAAGGCGCCCGTTCCGGCCCCGAGCTCCTTCGGGCCCGGCCTCCTGGGCAACGTGCCCAACATTCCTCTCAACGCCATGACCGTCCCCAGCGGGATCTGCGGCGACGGCAACATCGCCATCACGAACCCCCGCGGCCGCTACAACCTGCAGGACGTTGGCGTCTACGCCGATCTGGGCATCCGCACCGCCGCGTCACGCACCTTCGCCGACGCCGGCACCCAGAACTCCTTCTTCAACGACCCCAACATGTTCCCCAACACCTTCACCTCCACCGGCTTCACCAACCCCGGCGTCAACCGCAACACCGGCGGCTTCGGCGCTGTCGTCAACCCGGGCGCCGCCGTCCAGTCCACCCGCATGGACGCCAACAACTTCGCCGGCGTCACGGGCAACGTCAACTTCAACCCCCTGCTGAGCGAACTCGCCTCGGCCCGCACCGCCATCAACGCCCTCGCCGGCACCACGGTCCTCAACGTCTCGGGCAGCGGCGGCACCGTCAACTCGCACACCACCATCAACCTCAACCCCGGCCTCAACGTGATCGACATCGTCACCGGCGGCAACGACTTCAAGATCGAGAACTCCAACTTCGTCATCGACGGCCCCGCCGACGCCAAGGCCATCTTCCGCCTTGCAAGCAGCAGCAACATGCTCGTCTCCAACGCCAACATCCTCGTCGGCAACGGCGGCATCGGCATGTGCGACGTGCTGTTCTTCACCGACCGTCAGTCCAACAACCAGCACTTCAACTTCAGCAACACCGTCCTCAACGGCGTCGCCTTCTGGTCCCTCGGACTCGCCGGCGGCGAGATCAACATCAACAACGCCCAGGGATGCGTCCAACTCGTGGCCGACAAGGTCAATCTCAACGACGTCCGCTTCTGCAGCTGCGGATTCAACATCCCGACCCCGGGAACCGCCGCGCTCCTGGGCGCGGGCCTGCTCGTGATCTCTCGCCGGCGGCGGACCGCCGCCTGATCCGCGGCTCACCTCGTTCGTCGCGACTCGACCCCCGGCCCCGCACGTCTCACGCGGGGCCGAGGTCGTTCGCTGGGTCCTTCGAACGTCTCCCGCGACCGAGGGCCGGACCTCGCTCCCCCAATCACGAGCGTCAACCCTCGCCCGAGCCCACCCCGACGCGCCCGAGGCTGCGCCGCCGCAAGGGCACCATCTCCAGTCGCGTGAACGACCTCCACGCCCACTCGAGCGGCCCGGACGCGAACCGCCCCGACCACAGCGACGCGAAGGCGACCATCGCCAGCCACACGCCCGGCACCAGGACCCACCACCACTCCATCGGCACCGAGTCGAAGAGCCCAAGCCCCCAGTGCTGCATGGTGAAGGACATCAGCAGCGAGACGCCCAGGTACCCCGTCAGGCCCATCGCGCCCAGTCTCGACACGGCCTTCACCGCGCCCGAACTGGCGAAACGAGACGCCAGTCGCAGGCCCAGCGCGAGGTAGGCGAGACTCACCATCGGACCGCCGACCTGCATGAGCAGGACTCCCAGGGCGTTGTACGCCTCCTCGCTCCGCAGCGACGTCCACGCCGCCGCGACCTGCATCGGCAACCCGACACCGAGACCGATCCAGATCATCGCGCGCTCGAGACGGGGGGTCTTGCCCCCGAAGAAACCGGCCTTCCAGAGAGCCGCGCCCGCGCAGAAGCACGCCGCCACCTGCCAGACGATCACGAGTGACATGAAGACCATCGAGAAGAGATAGAGGAAGACCCGCATCCCCATCGCCTCGACGAAGGGCCCCTCGCCAAAGACACGGACTTCGAGGGCCTTGAGGCGGGAATCCATCCCCGTCTCGCCGGGCTGGTACGTGCGGAGGATCTCCCAGAGCGACTGGGCGGCGGCGGAGGTCGCCTCCGGCGCTTCGGGCGGCTTGGCCCCCGCGCCGATCATCGCGAGCAGCGCGAGCAACGCGGCCCCCAGCACTCCCACGAGGAAGAGTCCGCCCGCCGTGAACGCGAGCGCACGCGCCGAGCACCTCGCCAGCGGGATCATGATGACGCCGACGATCGCGTAGAGCAGCAGGATGTCGCCGTACCAGAGCAGCAGGATGTGCAGGATGCCGAAGAGGGCCAGCATCAGCAGGCGACGGGCGAAGGACCAGCCGAAGGACGCCCCGCGCCGCACGGCCGATTCGAGCATGATGGCGAGACCAACGCCGAAGAGGAGCGAGTAGAGCGGATAGAACTTGCCCGCGCAGAAGGTCATGCCGAACCACGCGAAGGCCGCCCCGAGCGAGGACACCCCCTCCGGAAGCGCGGGGCGCATGAGACGTTCGAATGATCCGGCGAACATCTGCACGTTCACGAAGGTGATGCCCAGCAGGGCCATGCCCCTCACGAAGTCGATGCCGCCGATGCGGGAAAGGGTCGGGGAGGGTTCGGTCATCGGCGGAGGGTACTGCATGTCGACCACGGTTGGGAATCCGGGCCTCGGGCTTTCGACCCGCCGGCCGCCCCCTCGCGGCCATCACCGGCCGCCGGAACGGGCCGCCGCCACGTGCTGTCGCCAGAGGTCCCGCAGCAGGGCCTCGAAGTCGCGGGCGTATCGGGCCGCGTCGCAGAGGGGCGAGGCGGCCATCCGCGACCGCAGCGAGGACCTCAGGGAGGTCAGCCGCGGACGGTCCTGCGCGAGGGTCGAGGCGATGGCCACGTACTCGTCGACGTCCTTGGCGATCAGTTCGGTCAGGCCCAAGGCCGTGTTGATCGAGGCCCCCACTCTCGCCCGGTGCACGCCCCCCAGCAGCGTCACCACGGGCACGCCCATCCACGAGGCCTCGCAGGTGGTGGTCGTGCCGTTGTACGGGAAGGCGTCGAGGGCGATGTCGATGCCTTGGTAGAGCGAGAGGTGCGACCGCGTGTCGGGCACGTAATCGCTGGCGATGATCCGCGACGCGTCGATGCCCCGCGACGTGAAGCGGGCCTTGGCCAGGTCCTGCAGTTCGCCCGTCATCATCCGCGACTTGATCGCCATGCGCGATTGCGGCACCGCCCGCAGCACGCGGCACCAGGCGTCCAGCGTCGACTCGGTCACCTTGTCGAGCCGGTTGAACGACCCGAACACGACCGGTTCGTCCGGGGACCGCACCGACACCTCGGGCGCGTCCTTGGGGGGCGTGTAGCAGATGAAGCAGGCGGGAAGGCGTGCCGCCCGCTCCGAGAGGTGCGCGTCGTGCTCCGGCGGGTCGGTGACGGCGTCGACGAGGCGCCAGTCCATGGTCGCGAGCCCCGTGGTGTTCGGATAGCCCAGCCACGTGCATTGCACGGGGGCGACCCGCGGCTGCAGGGCCGGCAGGCGGTTGCCGTCGAAGTGGCCGCTGCAGTCGACCAGCACGTCGACGCGGTCGGCGCGGATGGTCGCGGCGAGCGCGGCGTCGTCGAGGTGGGCGACGGGCCGCCACGTCGTGCCCGACTTGAAGATCGACGTCACGGCGTCCTCGGCAACGGCGGTCGAGTAACAGAAGACGCTGACCTTGCGACGGTCGAGGAGCGGGATGAGGCTCCGCATGAAGAACGCGCAGGCGTGGAGTTTGAAGTCGCCCGAGAGGAATCCGACGCGGAGCGTGCGCGAGGGGTCGAGGGTGTTGTCGAGCCGCACGGGCGGGCGAGGGGCGTGGGCCGCCCACGCGTCGCACAGACGGCGGTGCTGGTCGCGGTGCTCGACGGGGTCGACGCCCTCGAGGAAGTTGCTGTTCTGCACGATGAAGGAGAGCAGGCCGGTGGCGTGAGGCAGGCGGGCGTAGCCGCGTTTGACGATGGCCATGGCGCGGGCCACCTGGCCGATGGCCACGAGCACGCTGGCCATGAACCCGTACATGTTCGCGTCGTCGGGCGAGGCCTCGATGCCTCGCTCCATCGCGGCGACGGCCTCCTCGGTGCGGCCCAGGCTGATGAGGCACTGGCCCAGGCCCATGACCGCGCCCGCGTCGGCCGGGCATGCACGGAGGTAGGTCGCAAAGGCCCTCGCGCCCTCGTCGTAGCCCTTCACGGCCACCATGACGTTGCCGAGCATCATGTGGGTCTCGGGGTCGTCGGGCGTGCGGGCGATCGCGAGCCGAAGGCATGCCGCGGCTTCCTCGAACCGCTCGTGGGCCCCGTGGATCATGGCGCGGACCTTGTTGGCGTCGGCGTCGCCGGGGTCGCGGGCCAGTCTCGCCTCGACGAGCCGCATGGCCCCAGCCTCGTCGCCTCGGTCGAGCAACGGGAAGACGGCGTTGAGGAAGGAGGCGTCGGAAGGCACGCCAGAGTGTACATGGGCGAAGGCGGCCGGAATCCGGTCGGGTCCTTCCATTCAGGACGCGCTAAGGGTGCGCCAAGATGAACCGGGCGGGGCGGCCGCGACAGGCCCGCTCGCTAAGGTCATGCTCCCGGGCGACTTGAGGAGCGTCCGGGGTTCAAGACACCGGACCCGAAAGGGCCAGAGGAGAGACCAAGCATGAAGACGACGTTCACGATCCTGGCGCTCTGCGCCTCCTGCGGCATCGCCGCGGCCGACATCATCACCCGCTGGGACTTCAACTCCGTGCCCGCCGACGGCAGCACGGCCACAGGCACGCTGCTCCCGGCCATCGGCGCGGGCACGGCCTCGGGCGTCGGCGGCGTGACCGCCACCTCGTTCGGCAGCGGCGACGCCAACGGCGGGTCGACCGACCCGGTGGTGAACAGCGCGTCGACCAGCGACTCGGGCTGGCAGGTGACGGGCTTTGCCGCCCAGGGCGCCGAGAACCTCGGCCGCGGCGTGCAGTTCCTGGTCAGCACCGCGGGCTACATGAACATCATCGTGACCTTCGACCAGCGTCACAGCAACACCTCGTCTCGCTTCTACGCGGGCCAGTACACCACCGACGGCGGCGCATCGTGGACGACGGCGACGATCTTCGAGGGCACCGCCGGCGACACGTGGTTCAACAACCGCACCATCGACCTCTCGTCGGTGGCGGCCGTGAACGACAACGCCAACTTCGGCATCCGCGTCGTCGGCACCTTCGCTCCGGGCACCTCGGGCTACGTGGCCTCGACGGCCACCGCCACTTACGCCTCGACGGGTACCGCCCGCTTCGACATGGTGACCGTCAGCGGCACGATCGTTCCGGCTCCGGGCGTCATGGCCGCTTTCGGCCTGATGGGCCTGGCCGCCGCCCGTCGTCGCCGCGCCTGATTCCCCGTTCCATCCATCCGTCTCGCATCGTGGACCCGTGGGGCATGCCCCTGCGGGTCCGCGTCGCTTTTCGTACGAATCGCGGGACGATCACGCGCCGGTGACGACGAACCAGAGCATGCGTCCGGCGATGGCGAGGGCGGCGAGGAGGAAGGCCCATCGCACGAACCTCGCTCCCTGGCGGATGGCCACCGTGCTGCCCACCCACGCCCCCGCGGCGTTGGCGATGGCCATGGGGATGGCGATGCTCCAGAGCACGGTGCCGCCGAGGATGAAGGTGATCAGCGAGGCGATGTTGCTGGCGAAGTTCATCGCCTTGGCGTTGCCGGTGCCGGTGACGAAGTCGAAGCGGAGCAGGCGGACCATGACGAACACGAGGAACGAGCCCGTGCCGGGGCCGAAGAAGCCGTCGTAGAAGCCGATGAGCAGGCCGGCGGGCACGAGCACCAGGAGGGTGCGGCGGGTGAACCCCTCGTACGCGGGCTCGCCTCCGAACCGCGGCCGGAAGAACATGTAGAGGGCCATCACGATAAGGAGCGTGCCGAAGAGGCCTCTGGCGAAGGTCTGGTCGACCTTGCCGAGTTGGATGAGGCACAAGGCCCCGGCGACCGCGCCGACGAGCGAGCAGCAGCCTCCGACGAGGGCGACGCGCCGGTCGAGCTTGCCCTGAAGGAGGAAGGCGACGGTGGCGGTGGACGAGCCGCCGGTGGCGACGACCTTGTTGGTGCCCGCGATGACGTGGACGGGGAGTCCCAGCGAGGCGAGGGCGGGCATGGTGAAGATGCCGCCGCCGCCGGCCATGGCGTCGATGACGCCGGCCACGAAGGCGATGAGGGTGCAGACGAGGATGCCGGCGAGCGACGGTTCGGGCACGGGCCAAGTCTATCGGCCGGGGCTTGGTGTCACTGGGTCTGCCGCCAACTGCTCAGCAGGTTGGTGCTGGCGGTGGTCGACCCGAAGGAGGCGTCGGCGCGGAAGAGCGCGGTGCTGGTGGTCGAGATCGTGGTGCCGTGGTAGACCCCGAAGAACGTGGGCGCGGGCGTCGAGCCGCCGGTGATGGTGAGCCCGCCGCCGGGGTTGAAGACGTAGCCGTGGAAGACGGCGCTGGTCGCCATCGTCATCGCCCTTGCGGTGGTCGTGAAGAAGACCTGCAGCCGCGTGGGGTCGGCGGTGTTGGCGTTGACCTGGGACGTGCCGGACAAGGCCAGGTTGCCGCCGGTGATGTAGAGTCGCAGCGAGGAGTCAGGGTCGAGTTCGATGGTGCAGTTGCTGCCGATGGTGACTGCTCCGTCGACCTGCACGACCCGGTGACCGGAGATCACCAGTCTGGCGTTCAAGGTGTTGACCGTGATCGAGGAGTAGCGGGTGTCGGCGCTGATGGTGGTGGTGCCCGTGACGCTCAAGGCGCCGGAGGTGGCCACGGTCAGCGGGGAGTATTGGTAAAAGACTCCCACGCGGCTGGTGGCCGCCGTGCGGGTGCCGGAAATGGTGCCGCCCGATCCCGAGGTGATGGCGGTCGAGGGCGTGCCGCCGACGCCGCAGAGCGCGTTCGCCGAAAGCGTACCGACGGTGACGTTGATGGCACCGGCCGTGGTGGCGTTGGTCTGGACCGAGAAGGCGGAAGTGATGTTGGAGCCGCCGTACGCGCCCGACTTGGAGAAGTAGCCGTCGAGCATCGCGCCGGCGAGCGAGAGCGAGGTCGTCCCCGCCACGGGGGGCACCGCCAGGAAGGGCTCACACGTGAAGGCCGTGGCCGGAATCACGGTCGTCGACGCCACGGTCGGCCCCGACCATGACGCGGTGAGCTGGCCCCCGGCGCTTCCGTTGAAGTACTTGAGATCGAAGAAGGCCGAACCCGCGGGCAGGGTGATGTTCCCGGATCGCGTCTGGGCGGCGTGGCTGCCGTCGTTGTCCACGACTTGGACGCCGTTGATCCACAGCACGGACCCGTCGTCGCTGGTGGTGGAGAAGGTCCATGTTCCCGCGGCGGGAATGGTGATGATGCCGCGGAACCGCAGGGCGTAGTTGGAGGTCGGCC
>JBBAVG010000098.1:0-7822 GCA_040397805.1 Phycisphaerales bacterium | reverse complement strand
CACCGTCATCGGCACCATCTGCTCCACCTGCTCGGGCCTGCCCCCGTCGATGGACATTGGCGGCACCCTCTCGCTGGGGCCGGCCGCCAACCTCACCATGCCCTTCGTCGGCTCGACGGTGCACCTTGGCGGCTCCTTCGATTGCGCCATCAACGCCAACACCCGATTCGACCTGGCCCAGGCCACGCTGCAACTGCAGTCGGCCCGGCCCGAGGTGACCCTCGAGGTGATGTCGCGCGACATCGGCGTCGACGCCCTGGGCCTCGACCGGTCCCGCCCGGGCCACTTCCCCATCGGCGAACTCCACATCGGCGGCTCTCCGACCACCGTGCGGCTCGTCGACGCCCACGACAACGCCCTCGACGGCACCGTCGCGTGCGAGGCCCTCTACGTCGACACCCTCCGCATCGACGCGGGCTCACGCCTCATCAACACCACCTGCCGCATCTACTACAACACGCTCATCAATGACGGCGCGGTCGATGTGCCGGAGAACCTGATCCCGCTCGAGGGCACGCCCTGCCCGGCGGACTTCAACATGGACGGCGGCGTCGACGGCGGCGACGTGGTCGACTTCTTCGCGGCATGGGAGGGCGGCGACTCCATGGCCGACGTCAACCAGGACGGCGGCGTGGACGGCGGCGACATCGACGTCTTCTTCGCCGCGTGGGAGGCGGGGGGCTGCTGAGCGCTGCTGCCCGGGGCGGTGCGCAGCGACGTGGATGATTCGGACGAGCGTCCGAGAATCACTTTGCTCAGGCCTTTCTTGACGTCGGTGAACGCACGCAACGGCCCGACGACTCCCCGGAGCGGACCAAAGGAGCGAGTGGGGTAAGAATATCGTTTGGAACGCGACCACATGAGCGCAGGAGAGAAGATGAGTTCCTTCAAGTCGATCATCGCGGCGGTGCTGTGCCTCACGACCTCGTTCGCGAGCGCACAACGCTCGACACCGGTGGAGGTCGTTCATCCATCCGGTTCCTTGGGCGGCCTGTTCGGCGGAGCGATCGCCGTTGATGGCGACACGATGGTGATCGGTGCCTGGGTCGACACCGTGGGTGGCGCCGCTTCTCGCGGATCCGCGCATGTGTACCGATGGTCGGGCACGGGATGGGCCTTCGAGGCCACGTTGCAGGCCACCGACGGCGCCGCGGGTGACTACTTCGGGGTCTCGGTGGGCATCTCGGGCGACACGGTGATCGTGGCCTCCAGCGGCGACGATGTGGCGGCAAACGGCAACCAAGGGTCCGCGTACGTCTTCGTTCGAGCGGGCTCGACGTGGATGCAGCAGGCCAAGCTCCTCGCCTCGGACGGTGCGGCCGGGGATGCATTCGGGTGTTCAGTGGCCGTCGACGGCGACACCGCGATCGTCGGCGCCAGATTCGACAGCATCGGCGTCGCCTCGGCACAGGGATCGGCGTACGTCTTCACGCGTTCCGGATCGACCTGGACGCAGCAGTCCAAGCTGACGGCGGCGGCAGGCGCGGCGGCCGACAACTTCGGGGTGTCCGTCGCGATCGACGGCGATACGGCGGTCGTTGGCGCCGACTACGACGACGTGAACGCGAATGTCAATCAGGGCTCGGCGTACGTGTTCACTCGATCGAGCGGCACATGGAGTCAGCAGGCCCAGCTCATCGCGGGCGACGGAGCGCCGCTCGATTACTTCGGCCGTTCGGTCGCGTTGTCGGGCGACACGGTGCTCGTCGCGGCGGATGAGGATGATGTGGGCGGCGCCGTCGATCAGGGGAGCGTCTACGTGTTCACGAGGTCCGGCGCCTCGTGGACCCAGCAAGCGAGGCTCACCGCCTCGGATGGCGTTGGAGGTGATCGTTTCGGCCTGGGAGTGGCCATCGTCGGCGACACGGCCGTCGTGGGCGCGGCCTATGACGGCGTCGGCGCCAACATCAATCAGGGCTCGGCCTACGTCTTCTCCCGGGTCGGGTCGACATGGAGCCAGCAGACGCAGGTCACGTCGATGGGCGATGCTTCGGATCTGTTCGGTTTGGACGTTGCGTTGTCGGGCGACACGCTGGTGGTCGGTGCACCCGGGCAGGACGCCGCGTGGGTCTTCTCCCGCGTCGGCTCCCGCTGGATCGGCTCGGACCAGCAGCTGCCGGCCTCGGGGGGCGGGGCGAACGACAACGCAGGGTACTCGGTGGCCATCGACGGCGACACGGCCGTGGTGGCCGCGGTCTTCGACGACGTGGGCGCCGCCGTCGACCAAGGATCGGTCTCGTTCTACACGAGGTTCGCACCGGGTGCCGCGTGGAGGTTCCAATCGCAGGTGACCGTCACCGGCGTCGTCGCGGGCGACCTCTTCGGTTCCGCGGTGGCCATCGACGGCGACACGGCGGTCGTGGCCGCCTCGAGCGATGACGTGGGCGTGAACGCCAACCAGGGGTCCGTCTTCGTCTTCAGGCGGAGCGGATCGATCTGGTCGCTGGCGACGCAACTCACCGCGTCGGGCGGCGCGGCCAACGACTACTTCGGACAGTCGGTCGCGCTCGACGGCGACACCATCGTCGTGGGCGCCAACCTCGACGATGTCGGGGTCAACGCCGACCAGGGCTCGGCGTACGTCTTCGGGCGTTCCGGGGCCACGTGGATTCAGTTGTCGCAACTGACCGCGTCGGGCGGGGCGGCCGCCGACCGTTTCGGCACCTCGGTCGCCATCGACGGCGACAGCATCATCGTCGGAGCCAACTACGACGACGTGGCCGCCAACGCCAATCAGGGCTCGGCGTTCGTCTTCCTCCGCACGGGGGGCATCTGGACGCAGCAGGGGCAACTTGCCGCCGCCGACGGGGTCGCCAACGACCAGTTCGGCGTTTCGGTCGCCCTCTCGGGCGACACGGCGATCGTCGGGGCGCACTTCGATGACGTGGGGTCGAACGCCAACCAGGGTTCGGCTTACGCCTTTGTCCGCTCGGGGGGCGTCTGGACGCAGCAGTCCCGTCTCGTCGCCTCCGGCGGCGCGGCCGACGATCAGTTCGGGACCGCCGTGGCCATCGACGGGGACGTGACGATCGTCGGCGCCGACGGCGACGACGTGGGCTCCAGCATCAACGCCGGTTCCGCGTCCGTCTTCGTCCGGTCGGGAGCGACGTGGCTGCCGCAGGGCCTGCTTACCGCCGCGGGCGGCATGGCGGGCGACGCCTTCGGCAGGTCGGTCGCCTTCTCCCGCGGGACGGCCGTCGTGGGCGCGGTGTACGACGACGTGGGCGCGAACGTCGACCAGGGTTCGGCATGGACCTTCGATGTGCTCCAGAACGATCTGGCCGCCGCCCACAACGACGTGACCGACGCCGCGTACGGGTCGGTCTCCGCGGCGACGCTCCCCGCGTCGACGGGCCACCAGATCGCCGCCACCGAAGGGGCGTGGCGCCGGGTGACGGTCCTCGACACGGCGGGACGTTCGATCGTCTACGTCGGGCAGGACGACATCCGCACGACCTCGCAGTCGATCATCACGCTGGGCGGGTCGTCGTCGATGCTGGCTCCCGAGGGCGCGGTCATCGACCTCAACGGCCAACTCCGCGTGAACGGATACGGCGACCTGTACGCCGACGCCTTCCGCCTGGGCTCCCGTGGCGTGATGACCTCCCGGACCAACGCCTCGCTGACGATCAACGCGCCGACGGCGACGATCGACGGCCAGACGCGGGTCGAGCAGGCGGCCTCCCTGACCGCCTCGGGCGACTGGACGAACATCGGCCCCGTCGCGCTCTCGCAGGACGCGTCGTTCGCCGCGGGGGGGCTGCTCCGCAACATCGACACGTGGACCATGAGCGCGGGGGCGCGGGCCTCGGCGGGCACGGCCATCGACAATCGCGCGACGTGGACGGTCACGGCGGGCGAACTCCACGCCCCGGTCTTCACCAATCTGGGCGAGGCGAACATCTTCGGCGCCAGCGCGGTCTTCGGCGACTTCACCAACGCCACGGGCGCGACGACCACGATTCGCTCGGGCACCCTCTTCGTTTTCGGCGACCTCACCAACAACGGCACCGTCATCGGCACCATCTGCTCCACCTGCTCGGGCCTGCCCCCGTCGATGGACGTCGGCGGCACGCTTTCGCTGGGGCCTGCCGCGAACTTGACCATGCCCTTCGTCGGCTCGACGGTGCATCTGGGCGGTTCCTTCGACTGCGCCATCGAGGACAACAGCCGGTTCGACATGGCCCAGGCCACGCTGCAACTCGAGTCCGCCAGGCCGGAGGTGACGCTCGAGGTGATGTCGCTGGACATCGGGGCCGATGTCGCGGGCCTCGACCGCTCCGTCGCGGGGTGCTTCCCCATCGGCGAACTGCACATCGGCGGTCATCCGACCACGGTGCGGCTGGTGGACGTCCACGACAACGCGCTGAACGGCTTCCGCACGTGCGAGGCGTTGTACGTCGATACCCTGCGCCTCGACCGTGGCTCGCGGCTGGTCAACACCACCTGCCGCATCTATTACAACACGCTCATCAACGACGGCACGGTGGACGTGCCGGAGAACCTGATCCCGCTCGAAGGCACGCCCTGCCCGGCGGACTTCAACATGGACGGCGGCGTCGACGGCGGCGACGTGGTCGACTTCTTCGCGGCATGGGAGGGCGGCGACTCCATGGCCGACGTCAACCAGGACGGCGGCGTGGACGGCGGCGACATCGACGTCTTCTTCGCCGCGTGGGAGGCGGGGGGGTGCTGATCGGAAGGATCCGCGGCGGCGTGCAACGGCGGGTCGCAACGAGCGATGATGGAGGCCCCGGCGACTGGGTGTCGGTTTCGCCACGCCTCGTGCAGGTCCGAGAACGCGTTGACCGCCATGTGCGGGCCTTCTTGGCGACCTTCCGGGCCGGGAGCGGGGGGGTGCGATCGTCTCAAGCTCTTGCAAACAGGGGGCGGAGATGACGCGCGTCCGGGTATGCTCAGTCGCTACGACTTGGAGGAATCATGACGACGACGTGGCGGGCAATCGTGGCGGTGGTGGCGGCCTTGGCGGCCTCGGCGGCGTGGGCCCAGCGTTCGACCCCGGTGCAGGTCGTTCACCCGGCCGGGTCGGCATTCGACGCCTTCGGCTTCGCCGTGGCGATCGACGGCGACACGATGGTGGTGGGGAGCCCCCGCGATGACGTGAGTGTGAGCGACCAAGGGTCGGCGCACGTGTATCGATGGACCGGTTCGGGCTGGTCTCCCGAGGCCACGCTCGTGGCCACCGGGGGCGCGGCCGACGATCGGTTCGGCTACTCCGTGGCGATCGCGGGCGACACGATTGTCGTCGGCTCGATCTACGACGACGTGTCCGGAGTCTTCGACCAAGGCTCGGCCTACGTCTTCACCCGTGTCGGGACGACGTGGAGCCAGCAGGCCCACCTCACGGCCTCCGACGGCGGCGTGTCCGACTACTTCGGCAGTTCGGTGGCGATCGCCGGCGATACGGTTGTCGTTGGCGCGTGGTTCGCCGCCAGCACCCCTTTCCTCTACGGGGGTGCGGCCTATGTCTTCACCCGGAGCGGTGCGAGTTGGTCCGAGCAGGCGAAACTCGCCGCCGCGGATGCCGCCGTCAACGACTCCTTCGGCATGTCGGTGGCCATCTCGGGCGACACGGCGTTGGTAGGCGCGTCGCTCGACGACATCGGTGCGGGCGTGGACCAAGGGTCGGCCTACGTCTTCACGCGCTCGGGGACGTCGTGGACGCAGCAGGCCAAGCTCGTCGCGAGCGACGGGTCGGCGGGCGACCGTTTCGGCGTATCGGTCGGCCTCGTGGACGACACGGCCGTCATCGGTGCGTCCCTCGACGACGTGGGCGCCAACGCGGACCAGGGAAGCGCGTACGTGTTCACGCGGTCCGGAACGAGCTGGACGCAGCAGGCGCAACTCAACGCGCCGGGTGGCGCGACCCAAGACCGCTTCGGCGGGTCCGTAGGCCTCTCGGGCGACACGGCGATCGTCGGGGCCAAGGCGGACACCGTGGGCCCCTCGGCGTCGCGCGGTTCCGCGAGCGTCTTCACGCGTTCTGGCACGACGTGGGCACAGCAGGTCCAACTCACGGCGCCCGACGGCCTCGCCGGTGACTCGTTCGGCAACGCGGTGGCGATCTCGGGCGACCTTGCCGTGGGCGGCGTGGAGTTCGACGACGTGAACGCCGCGGTCGACCAAGGGTCGGCATGGGCCTTCTCGCGCGTGGGTTCGAAGTGGATCGGTTCGGACTTCGCGATGTTGCCCGGCGGCGCGGCGGCGGGAGACAAGGCCGGGAGTTCCGTCTCGATCTCCGGGGACACGGCGATCGTGGGCGTGCCCTTCGACGACGTGGGATCCAACCTCGAACAGGGATCCGCGTACGTCTTCGTGCGGACGGGGTCCGCGTGGATCCAGCAGGCCCAACTGACCGCGACCGGCGGCGTAACGGGTGACATCTTCGGAATTTCCGTATCCATTTCCGGCAACACGGCGATCGTCGGGGCGCCCCTGCGGAACGTTGGTGCGAACGCGAGTCAGGGCACCGCCTACGTGTTCACCAGGTCGGGGTCGACGTGGTCGCAGCAGGCGCAGTTGACCGCCATCGGCGGCGCGGCGGATGACCAGTTCGGATACTCGGTCGCCATCGCGGGCGACACCGCGGTCGTGGGGGCGGTGTCGGACGATGTCGGAGCGGTCGCCAACCAGGGGTCCGCGTACGTCTTCACGCGGACCGGTGCGGCGTGGAGCCAGCAAGCCCAACTCAACCACGTGGGCGCCGCGGCTGGCGACGCGTTCGGCCTCAGCGTCGCCATCGCCGGCGAGACGGTCGTCGTGGGCTCGCCAGCTCGCGTCGTCGACGGCAAGACCGGACATGGGTCGGCGTATGTCTTCACCCGCGTCGGGAGCACGTGGACGCAGGAAGCGCAACTGATTCACGCGGGCGGCGAGACGGGTGACCAGTTGGGCGTCGCCGTGAGCGTGTCGGGCGACACGGCGCTCGTCGGGGCCTTCCTCGACAACGTGGGGACGGTCGCCGATCAAGGGGCCGCGTACGTCTTCGTCCGCTCGGCGTCGGCGTGGACCCAGCAAGCGAGACTGATCGCGAACGACGGTGCGGCAAACGACCGTTTCGGGTCCGCCGTGGCGATCTCAGGCGACACCGCGGTCGTCGGGGCCTATCTCGATGACGCCGGCGCGAACGTGAATCAAGGCTCGGCCTATGCCTTCACGCGCACGGGGTTCGCATGGACGCAGAAGGCTCGCCTCGTCGCGAGCGATGGCGCGGCGGGCGATCAGTTCGGGTACGCCGTCGGCCTCTCCGAGGGCACGGCCATCATCGGGGCTCCCAGCGACGACGTGGGCGCGATCATCGACCAAGGTTCGACGTGGAGTTTCGACGTCGTGGCCGAGGATCTCCCGTCGGCGCACAATGACGTCACCGACGTCACGAGCACGTCGCTCGCGGCGGCGCTGCTGGGCGCGTCGAGCGGCCACCAACTCACCGCGACCGAGGGCGCGTGGAGGACCGTCGGCGCGTTGAGCACGTTCGGCCGGTCTCTCGGCCTGTTCGGCGCGGGCGATGTCCGCGTGCCCTCGACATCCGCGATCGAACTCGGCGGATCCACGATGCTCGCCGCGGGGAGCGGCGGTTCGGTCGAGATCTTCGGTCAACTCAGGTCGGCCGGATACGTCGACGTGGTGGGCGACGCCTTCCGTCTGGGCTCGCGGGGCGTGATGACCGCCCGCGTCAACGCCTCGCTCGCCATCAACGCCCCGGCTGCCGAACTCGACGGCCAAACCCGCCTCGAGCAGGGCGCTTCCCTCACCTTCGCGGGCACCGCGGAGGCCATCGGCAGCACCACCTGCGCCTTCG
>JBBAVG010000097.1:6329-8353 GCA_040397805.1 Phycisphaerales bacterium | reverse complement strand
TTCTCCGTCAGCCGGTCCTGCCCCTTCTCGAGCGCAAGCGGACCCGGACGCACGGCCACGCGCGAGCCCACGAAGGCGAGCGTCGACGTCGGCACGTTCTCGAACTCGAAGGTCGCGACATCGAGCCCCTCGGCGAAGGCCGCGAGCGCGCCGTGGTCGTCCCACTCGGCGCGCACGTGCTCGCCCACCACCGACGCGGGGCACTCGGGCGCAGGATCGAAGAAGCGGAACCGAAGCCCCAGCGGAATGCCCGCCAGCGCGAGCATGCGACCCAGTTGGCCCCCGCCCAGCACGCCGATCAGCATCAGCTCGCCTCCTCCATGCCCATCTCGTCATCGCTCGCGTGCGGCGCGAGTGATTCACCCACCACCTCGTGCAGCCGCCCGCCCGCCGCGGCGAGCAGTCGCCCCGCCTCCGCCGCGTCGACGCCTCGGGCGTGCATCGTCACCGCGACCTTCACTTCGCCCGAGGCGCGGTCGAGCACCGCGAAGGCTTCCTCGCGGGGCAGGCCCGTGAGCGTCGAGATGATGCGTGCCGCACGATCGCGGAGCTTGGCGTTGGTGGCCTTGAGGTCGACCATCAGGTTCTGGTAGACGCGACCCGAGCGGATCATGAGCGTCGTAGAGATCATGTTGAGCGTGAGCTTGGTCGCCGTGCCCGCCTTCATGCGGGTCGAGCCCGTCAAGACCTCGGGCCCCGTGCGGAGCATGATCAGGTGGTCGCAGTGGGGGGGACGGTCGATCGTCGTGCAGCACAAGAGCGCGGTCACCGGCGGCGAACTCGCCCGCGTCTTGCAGAACTCGAGGGCGCCAATCGCAAAGGGCGTCGTGCCCCCGGCCGCGATCGCCACCACCGCGTCGCGCGAGGTCAGATTGAGGGCTTCCAGTTCGGGCCACGAGCCGCGGGGGTCATCCTCCTTCGACTCGCTGCTCTTGCGGAGCGCGCCGTCGCCCCCCGCGATGATGCCGATGATGCGGTCCGGCGGCACCTGGAAGGTCGGCGGCGCCTCGGAGGCGTCCAGGACGCCCAGCCGCCCGCTGGTGCCGGCCCCGACGTAGATGAGCCGCCCGCCCTCGACGAAGCCGGGTTCGATGGCCTGCACGAAGGCGGTGATGCGGGGGGTGGCCCGTTTGACGGCGTCGAAGGCGTGCCGGTCCTCGAGGTTGATGCGGGTGATGCACTCCTCCACGCTCAGGGCGTGCAGGTTCATCGTGCGGGGGTTGCGTCGTTCGGTCGAGATGTGCGCGCGGTCGGGAGGGAGCGCGGAACCGGGAGCCTGGGTGTCCATGGGCCCAAGGATAGCGGGACGCCCTCGGGCTCACGCGGCTCGCGTCATCGCAGTTTGCTCAGCAGCCGCCCTGCTCCCAGAGGGCGAAGAAGGCCGCCACGTCGCCGCCGTCGATGCCGCCGTCCTCGTTGACGTCGGCGGAGGGGTCGGCGGCTTCCCACGCGTCGAAGAACGCGCCGATGTCGCCGCCGTCGATGCCGCCGTCCTGGTTGAAGTCGGCGAGGCAGGGGGGCGGACCGACGCGCAGGTCGAACCATGCCGCCCCGGCGCGGCCCGTCTCCTCGAAGGAGACGACCAGGATGCGGTTGACGCCGTTGACGAGGCCCGAGACGGCCCCGACGTAGTCGAGCCGGTCACGCCTCGCGGCCTGATTGAGCCCGGTGGCCAGCGTGGTCGGGTCGGCCACCGTCGGCGGGTTGGCGATGACGTGCACGCGGTTGACGGTGCGGTCCTGGGCCCGCACCTGCAGCGTCGCGGAGGTCGTGCCCTCGGCCAGCGAGGTGGCGTCGATGATGGCGGACTCGGGCGCGAGGCGATCGACGTACATCGGCGTGCGGAACTCGCGGAAGAGGGGCGCGTCGCCCGCGTTGCGCTTGCGGAAGGCCACCACGCTGACGTAGTTGAGCCCCTCGTCGAGACGTGACGCGTCGATGGACTGGCGGTAGAGGCCCTGCGTCGCCGTCGTGCCCGCCAAGGGCGAACGCTGCGTGACGAACTGTTCGTACCCGGGGACGAC
>JBBAVG010000097.1:0-6229 GCA_040397805.1 Phycisphaerales bacterium | reverse complement strand
CCCTTGTGGTGCTCGACGCCCGAGGCGTTGGTGTTGCGGGGCACGCGGATCGTCACCGACCCGCCCGCGCCCACCGTCACCACGTCGAGAATGTCGCCCGACGGGTCGACCGTCGCGTTCGTGGCGTTGCCGGTCAACTCCATGAGGCGGGTGCCCTGCGGGAAGCTCGTCGTGACGGTGCGGGTGTCGAAGCCGCCGTCGTAGCGGTCGTTGAGGGCCACGAGGCAGTTGCCCGAGTACGACGCGCCCACGCGGGTGCGGCGTTCGAAGACGTACGTGTCGCCGTCCTGCCACCGCTGCTGGAACTCGCCCCGGCCCACTTGGTTCGAGAGTTGCACGAGGTTGACGATGGCCGGCTCGAGGTTGGTGGAACTTCCGTCCTGTCCGAGGGCCACGGGCACGCCTTGCCTGGGGTAGAAGCCCGAGCCCGTGCGGTTCACGCCGCGGCCGTGGTGGTAGACGATGGCGGGCCCCGGGCGGAAGAGCAGGTACGCGTGCATGTACCACCCCTGCTGGCGGGCGGTGGGGATCGGAGGCGAGGAACCGCCGTCGCCGGCCGACCCGTTGTCGTGGCTCCAGATGTGGTTGAAGCCCACGGTGCCGTTCTGCAGGCCGTCGTCGGTGAGGTCGATGTGGTCGTTGGCGAGCGACGAGAGGGTGGCCGTGCCCCCCGCGCCGACGATGGAGCGGAGGCGTGCCGCACCGACGATGTCGAGCACGTCGCGGTTGGCGAAGGCGTCGCCCGCGGCCGAGCGACCCGCGGTGCGGCCGTTGGGCTTGCGGACGTAGCGGTCGAAGCAGAAGTCGTTGCCGTCGACGCACTCGCCGAGCACCACGGGGTTGACCCGCCGCCCGTCGGGCGTGACGCGCCGCATCGACGTGACGGTGTCGAAGTAGGTGTCCCAGTACCAACTGGGCACGTGCTTCACGGCGTCGAGGCGGAAGCCGTCGACGCCCTGCACGTCCATCATCCACTGCACCCAGCGCAACGTGTACCCCGTCGCGCTCTCGGGCACCGGGTCGCCCGCGCCGGGCTGGGCGAGGTTGAAGCGACCGAAGGTCAGCGACGACGCGGGTTCGTTGCGCCACGGCACGTCGCACGGCGGCGCATAGGCCCCGCCGGAGAGCCCACCGACGTACGACATGCCCGGATTGCTCACCGTGTCGACGCCCAGCGCGACATCGGGATAGAACCTCGCGTTGGAGGCGTCGGGCTTGTTGAAGTGCGTGCCCGCCGGAAGGTTCCGCGGGTCGCCCGCCGTGACGGGGTGGCGGATGAACTGGTGGTTGGACGCCTGGTTGATGTCGGTGAGCGCGACGAGGTCGCCGCTGAGCAGGCAGTACCGCGCGCTGCCGGGTGACTCGGACTGGTAGTACCCCGACGCGATGCCCTTGTTGAAGTCGCCCCAGTCGTCGGTGGGGGTCTTGTCGCGCAGCGGCGTTGGCGGGTTCATCCAAAACCCCGGGAACCCGCCGTCGGCCATGAACCCCGCGCCCGTCTGGCGGAAGCCGTTGTGGTTCAGCACCGCGTCGATGTACACCTCGATGCCCGCCCGCTTGTACTCCTGCACCATCGCGTGGAAGTACGCCTCCGTGCCGTACGCCGTCGGCGCGTTGGGCGTGCCCAGGTTGAACCGGTCGTGCACGTCGTACCCAACGCTCGACGAGGCCTGGTTCGCGCTCCCCGGCCACACGTACGCCCGGCTCGGCGGCGGCAGCCACACCGACCCGTACCCCGCCACGAAGACGTCGCCCATGCGACGCTCCATCACCGACCACGGACACTCGAACCACTGCAGCGTCGGCGCAGGGTTCTCGTCACCCGCCCGGGCCATCGTGCACGTCGCCGCCACGCCCGCGAGCAGGCACAGCAGCGAGGCCCGGCGGACCCGGGCGAGGGGGCGAATCGAGGACGTGGCGGCGGCGTGGCGGGTCGTCATGGCTGGCGTGCGGCGATTGGGTTCTGTGCGGTCGCGTCGGAGTCGACACTCCATTCGTCAGTATGCGCCAACCGGTGGCGTTTCCCAAGCCAATTCCTCGCACGATCCGCCTCTTGGGCCACATGGTTGCCCCGGCCACCGATGAAACGGTTACAAGGACCAAGAACCTGAAATCGATTGCTACGCTGATCCCGCGTCCGGTTGGCCTTCCGCGTGGCTGTTCTCATGGCCCTTCACGAAGAGGTGCGTCGCATGCATTCGATCGCTCGTCCGCTGTGTCGTCTTGGTTCGGTCGCGTGGCTCGCGGCCGCCGCGGGATTGGCGGCTTCCTTCGCTCCGGTCGCCCTCGCCGCCGACGACGGCGTCGCGCTCCCGGCCTCGTGGGTTGCCGCGTCCGGCGTGCAGGTGGTGCAGCAGTTCTCCCCCGGCGTGCACCGCTTCTTCGCCGACGCGCAGGCCCTCGAGCAGGCCCATCCCTCGTACGCCCTCGAGCAGGAGCCCGCCGCCACCGCGCCGACGAGCGATCCGGTCGTCAAGCCCCTCTTCGGCCTCATCGGCGGGAAGCACGCCGTGCGCATCACCATCATGCCCGGTACGTCGCTCTACGGCACCGGCGAGGTTGCAGGCCAACTCCTGCGCAACGGCCGCACCGTGACGACGTGGAACACCGACGCCTACGGCTACGACGATGCCGCACCGAGCCTGTACCAGTCGCACCCCTGGGTGCTCGCGGTACGGCCCGACGGCACGTGCTTCGGCGTGCTGGCCGACACCACGTACCGCTGCGTCATCGACACCGCCGCGACCGATCCCAACGAAATCCGCTTCATCGCCGACGGCCCGGCCTTCCCGGTCATCATCATCGACAAGCCCACGCCGCAGGAGGTGCTCAAGGAACTCGCGAAGCTCACCGGGCACATGCCGATGCCTCCCAAGTGGGCCGTGGGGTACCACCAGTGCCGCTATTCGTACTTCCCCGAGGCCCGCGTGCGCGAGGTGGCCTCGGAGTTCCGCAAGCGGTCGATCCCTTGCGACGTGATCTGGTTCGACATCGACTACATGGAGGGCTTCCGCGTCTTCACGTTCGACCGCGGGCACTTCCCCGACCCCGCGAAGCTCAACGCCGACCTGCGGGCGCAGGGCTTCCACAACGTGTGGATGATCAACCCGGGCATCAAGAGCCGCGACGAGCGCAGCCCCAACGACCCGCCCGCCGAGAAGCGCGCGGGCGAGCCCGAGTCGCTCAAGGCGGCCCGGGCGGCGGAGGTCGCCAAGTTCGTCTCGATCCGCGACGACGGCAAGGCCAAGGGCCTCTACGTGAAGCGGGCCGACGGCGCGGTGTACGAGGGCGAAGTGTGGCCCGGCTGGTGCTTCTTCCCCGATTACACCCGGCCCGACGTGCGGTCGTGGTGGTCGGGGCTCTACCCCTCCTTCATGGCGATGGGCGTCGATGGCGTCTGGAACGACATGAACGAGCCGGCCATCTTCAACGTCAAGAGCAAGACCATGCCCGAGGACAACCGCCACGCGGGCGATCCGGCGATGGTCGCGCCCGGGGGCAAGCCCCAGGGCGAGCGTGCCGCGGGCGATCACGCGCGGTACCACAACGTCTACGGCATGCAGATGATCAAGGGCACCCGCGAGGGCATCGCCGCGGCGAACCCCGACAAGCGTCCCTTCGTCCTCTCCCGCGCCAACTTCATCGGCGGCCAACGCTACGGCGCGACGTGGACGGGCGACAACACCGCCAACTGGTACCACCTCGAGGCGTCGATCCCGATGGTCCTCAACGTGGGCCTCTCGGGCCAGCCCTTCATCGGTCCCGACATCGGCGGCTTCGCCGGCAACGGCGACGGCCCCCTCTTCGCCCGCTGGATGGGCTTTGGCGCGCTGCTCCCCTTCAGCCGCGGCCACACGGGCAAGGAGAACATCGACAAGGAGCCCTGGTCCTTCGGCCCGCAGGTCGAGGCCACGAGCCGCGCGGCCCTCGAGATGCGCTACCGCCTGCTCCCCTTCTTCTACACGCTCTTCCAGGAAGCCAGCGAGACCGGCCTGCCCGTGGCCCGGCCCGCCTTCTTCGCCGACCCCCGCGACCCCGCCCTCCGCAGCGAGGACGACTCCTTCCTGCTCGGTGACGCCCTCTTGGTGCAGGCCCACGTGATGCCCGACCGCTCCCGTGCGGCCGTCACGCCCAAGGGCCTCTGGCGCACCTTCTGGGCTCCCGCCGACCAGGACCTGCCCACCATCCTCCAACGCGGCGGCACGATCGTCCCCACCGGGCCGATCATCCAGCACGTCCAGCCCGGCCTCATGCCCGAGGTCATCCTCTCGGTCGTCCTCGATGCCCAAGGCAAGGCCGGCGGCACCCTCTACGAGGATGCCGGCGACGGCTATGGCTACCTGAAGGGCGAGTATTCGTCCATCACCTATGCCGCGTCGCAGGCGGCGGACGGGGCCATCGAGGTGAAGGTGGCCTCGCGGACCGGGTCGATGGGCGTCCCGAATCGTCCCCTCAAGGTGCAGGTGCTCCTCGAGGGGCCCGGCGGCACGACGCGAATCGTCTCGGGCGAAGGCACCGAGGGCCAGACCATCACGATTCGGCCCTGAGCGGGCGGTCGACGCCGCGTCGGGATCTGGCGTGGTATCCTGCGGGCCATGACAGGTTCAGCTTCAGGTTCAGCTTCAGGTTCAGCCGCCAAGCCGCCCCGTCCGCTCGCCCGCATCTGCGTCTTCTGCGGCGCGAGCGAAGGGCGTTCGCCGGCGTACGCCGCCGCGGCGAAGCGATTGGGCGAGGAGATGGCCCGCCGCCGCATCACGCTGATCTACGGCGGCGGCCGCGCGGGCCTGATGGGCACGGTGGCCGACGCGGCGTTGTCGCACGGGGGGCAGGTGATCGGCGTGATCACCCGCCTGCTCCAGAACCGCGAGCTCGAGCACAAGGGCGTGACGTCGCTCCACGTGGTCGAGACGATGCACGAACGCAAGATGATGATGGCCAACCTGGCCGACGCCTTCATCGCCCTTCCGGGCGGGCTGGGCACGCTCGACGAGCTCTTCGAGATCCTCGCGTGGGCGCAGCTGGGCATCCACGGCAAGCCGGTGGGGCTGCTCAACACCGAGCGCTTCTACGACTCGCTGATGACCTTCCTCGACCACGTGGAGCGAGAGTCGTTCCTGCGGCTGAACCACCGCACGACGATCGTGGACGCCGCGGACCCGGGGACGATGCTGGACCTGCTGGCGTCACATTGAGCGATCCACGCGACCGTGCGTGACGGGCGATCGGACGCCGAGGGCGTGCCCCGCAACGCTGGGCCGCGCCCATTCTCCATGCGAGACGGGATTGAGCGGGTTGTGTTCGGTATCGAACAATGCCGTCATGCTCCAACATTTCGACTCCAGTGTTCATCGGGCCGATGATGGCATGTCAGAAAATATGATACACTATTCTGACAAGGCAACTGCCATGCAGGCCGTTCATCACCACGTTTGCCAACGCATCCTCAAGGCCCCGGCGGGGGCCGTCTTCGTGCCCATGGACTTTCTGGACCTGGCCGGCCGGGCCGCCATCGATCAGGCGCTCAGTCGCATGGTTCGAGCGGGGACACTTGCGCGTCTGGCCCGCGGGCTGTACCACGTGCCGCGGATCAATGCCGCCCTCGGGGTCGCCGTTCCTCCCGACCCCGATCAGATCGCCCAGGCGATCGGACGCCGGACCAACAGCCGCGTCGTCGCCAGCGAGGCCGTCATCGCCAATCGGGCGGGCCTGACGACGCAGGTGCCGGCCCAGCCGGTATATCTCACCGACGGCCGCAGTCGCACGGTCGCCATCGGCAAGCGGGTGTTCCGGTTCCGTCACGTCAGCCCGAAGCGATTGCCTCAAGGCGACGCCGCCGTCGCTCACGCCATGCAGATCGTCCAGTACGCGATCGACCACGATGTGGCCGACAAGGTGTTGACGCTCCTCGCGGCGGCCCTGACCCGCACGCAGCGTTCGGCCCTGCTGCGGCAGGCTAGGTACACCGACGCCAAGACCGCCGCGATCGCCCGCCAACTCGTGAACGCACCGAAAGGCCCGGCTCGTGCATGAGGTCGCCCGGCTCGCCGCCGCCGATCGTGCCGCCGCACCAGGTCGTGCACGCGGTGCAGCAGCGGCTCGTCGGCCAAACGAGGCGCCGGGACGTGACGCTCGCGTCGACCGTGGCTGGCCGAGCACGCGACAGACGCGGCGTTGCGCTTGGCTGAGACATTCCTGAACGTGCTTCACGACGCCCCTCCGGCCCGAGGGG
>JBBAVG010000096.1:5196-8453 GCA_040397805.1 Phycisphaerales bacterium | reverse complement strand
TCGGTCACTCGTGGCAACGCTCGTGGGCCCTGCGGGCCCTTGGTGCGGGTGTGCCATGGTCCCGGAGGGATCGTCGACCGCGGCGGAGGGTGAAACGAACCCGTGGCATCTCCCGTCAAGTCTGGCGGGACCCCGGGTTGGCCCGCGTGAGCCGCAGGCCTGCCGCGGCTACGCTGTGGCATGCCACGACCCGTGACGCTCTTCACCGGACAGTGGGCGGACATGCCCCTCGAGAAGCTCGCCGAGACCGCCGCGGGCATGGGATATGACGGGCTGGAGTTGGCCTGCTGGGGGGACCACTTCGAGGTGGACAAGGCGTTGTCGAGCGACGCCTACTGCCGAAGCCGCCGCGACATCCTGGCCAGGCACGGGCTCACGTGCTTCGCGATCAGCAACCACCTGGTGGGCCAGGCGGTGTGCGACCTGATCGACGAGCGGCACAAGACGATCCTCCCGCCGCGGGTGTGGGGTGATGGCACGCCCGAGGGCGTCCGCCGACGGGCGGCCGAGGAAATGAAGGCCACCGCGAAGGCGGCCGCCGCCTTGGGCGTGAAGGTCGTGAACGGCTTCACGGGCAGTTCGATCTGGCACAAGCTGTACTTCTTCCCCCCCACCGGTGCGGCGGAGATCGAGGCGGGGTACAAGGACTTCGCCCAGCGGTGGAACCCGATCTTCGACGCCTTCGACGCGGCGGGCGTGCTCTTCGGTCTCGAGGTGCACCCCACCGAGATCGCGTACGACATCCACACGTCGCGCCGCGCCCTCGAGGCAGTGGCCGGACGGCCGACCTTCGGCTTCAACTTCGACCCCTCGCACCTGATCTGGCAGGGGATCGACCCGGTGAAGTTCATCGACGCCTTCGCGGGTCGCATCTACCACGTGCACATCAAGGACGCCAAGCGGACGATGGACGGGACCAACTCCATCCTGGCGTCGCACCTCTCGTTCGGCGACCACCGCCGCGGCTGGGACTTCCGCTCGCCGGGCCGCGGGGAGATCAACTTCGAGGAGATCGTCCGCGCCCTCAACCGGGCGCAGTACCGGGGCCCCCTGAGCGTCGAATGGGAGGACTCGGTGATGGACCGCCTGCACGGCGCCCGCGAGGCCGCCGCGTTCGTCAAGCGTCTGGACTTCGATCCTTCCCACGTGGCCTTCGACGCGGCGTTCGCCGAGTAACCGCCGGCGGCCCGGCCGTGTATCAATCGCCGCGTGCGTGACGGATCGCGGCCCGTTGCGCATCATGGCCCGAATGCTCGCCGCGTCAGCGTGCAGAACACGATGATCGCCCTGACGGGTCGTCCTCCCTCTCCCCCCTCGGCCGCCACGGGCGGCACCCCACCCATGAAGCACTCCTTCCTCGCTCGTCTTCCGCTCGCCCTGACCCTCGCGTGCGGCATGCTGTCGGCCGTCTCGATCGCGGACGTCACGCCCCATGGAAGCATGGTGCGGTACCCCGACGTGAGCGCCACGCACATCGTCTTCACCTACGCCAACGACCTCTGGACCGTGCCCAAGGCCGGCGGCACGGCCACCCCCCTCTCGAGCCCTCCGGGCGGCGAGGCCTTCCCCCGGTTCAGCCCCGACGGCAAGACCATCGCCTTCGTCGGCAACTACGAGGGCAACCGCGACCTGTACACGATTCCCGCCGCGGGCGGCACGCCGACCCGCGTGACGTACCACTCCGCGGCCGAGTCGCTCTCGGACTGGGCGGGCCCGAAGTTCCAAGGGGGCGACCGCCTCCTGTACCTCACCAACGGGTTCGCGGGGTTGTCTCGCCAGTCGCAACTCTTCACCATTCCCGCAGGCGGCGGGCCGGGCGTGCAGGTGCCGGTGCCCTACGCGGGCTTCGGCACCATCAGCCCCGACGGGCAATGGCTGGCCTACTCGCTCCACTCGACGGACAACCGAACGTGGAAGCGCTATCGCGGCGGCATGGCCACCGACCTGTGGCTCTACAACCTCGTCGACGGCTCGGCCAAGCGGATCACCGACTGGGAAGGCAACGACACGCTGCCGATGTGGGTGCCCGGCGGCGACGGATCGACGGTGTACTACCTGAGCGATCAGGGCCCCGAGCACCGGATGAACATCTGGGCGTACACCGTCGCGACGGGCGCCCGCGAGCAGGTGACGTCGTACGTCGACAATGACGTTCGCTGGCCGGGCGTCGGGCCCGGCGACGGCGGCAAGGGCGAGATCGTCTTCCAGTTGGGGAGCGAGTTGCGGCTGCTGGATCTCTCGACGCGCAAGGACCGCGTGGTGACGGTGACGATCCCCGGCGACCGGCCCGCGCTTCGCCCGCGAACGGTGGATGCGTCGAAGTGGATGCAAGGCGCGGCGATCTCGCCGACGGGCAAGCGGGTGGTGGTCGGCGCTCGCGGCGACCTCTTCTCGGTGCCCGCGAAGGAGGGCGTGACGCGCAACCTCACCCGCAGCGGCGGCGTCTACGAGCGCGATCCCGCGTGGTCGCCCGACGGCCGGTGGATCGCATACTTCAGCGACGCCACCGGGGAGTACGAGTTGTGGGTGAGGCCCGCCGACGCCAAGGCGCCCGAGGAGAAGGACGACAAGAAGAAGGACGAGGCCAAGAAGGAGGAGGCCACGAACGAAGGCGACGCCAAGTCCGCGGAGGTCAAGCCGAACGAGAAGCCGGACGAGAAGCCGAACGAGAAGGCAGACGGGAAGGCGGAGGGGGCCAAGCCGGCCAAGCCCGAGCCGCGGAAGCTGACGTCGCTGGGCGCGGGGTTCCGCAGCCGCATCCAGTGGTCGCCCGACTCGACGATGATGGCCTTCACGGACAACGAGGGCAACCTGCACCTGACGACGCTGGAGACGGGCGAGACCAAGCGGATCGACAAGGACCCGTGGGGCAACGGCGTGACCGTGAGTTGGTCGCACGACTCGCGGTGGCTGGCCTATTCGCTCTCGCAGGACGACAAGCTGGCGAACAACCAGGTGGTGATGCTGCACGACGTGAAGGGGGGGAAGCGCACGCAGGTGACGAGCCCGATGTTCTCGTCGACCTCGCCGACCTTCGACCGCAAGGGCGACTGGCTCTTCTTCGCCTCCAGCCGCATCATCAATGCGCCGACGTACGGCGACCTCGACACGACCTTCGTGTACCGCGACAGCGACGCGCTCTACGCGGTGCCGCTGCGGGCGGACGTGAAGAACCCGTGGGCCCCCAAGAGCGACGAGGAGGAGTGGAAGAAGCCCGAGAAGAAGGATGAGCCCAAGAAGGACGAGGGCAAGAAGGA
>JBBAVG010000096.1:0-5096 GCA_040397805.1 Phycisphaerales bacterium | reverse complement strand
ACCGGCATGTCGGTCACCATCCAGCCCCGCGAGGAGTGGCGGCAGATCGTGACCGAGACGTGGCGGCTCTTCCGCGACTACTTCTACGAGCCCACGATGCACGGCGTCGATTGGCCCAAGGTCAAGTCGCACTACCTCGCCATGGTCGACGACGCCTCGAGCCGCGAGGACGTGGCGTTCATCCAGGCCGAGCTCGTCAGCGAGCTGAACATCGGCCACGCCTACATCACCAACCCCGGCGACATCGAGAATCCGGTGCCCTCGGTGAACGTGGGCCTGCTCGGCTGCGACTTCGAGCTCGTGAAGGGCGACGCGGGCAGCGCGTACCGCATCGCCACGATCATCAAGGCCGCACCGTGGGACGCCGACGCCAAGTCGCCCCTCGCCGCGCTGGGCCTTGGCGTCAAGGAAGGCGACTTCGTGCTGGCCGTCAACGGCACGCCCATCGACGCGAGCAAGGACATCTACGCGGCGTTCCTGGGGACGGCCGACAAGGTGACGCAGCTCACCGTGGGCCCCAACCCCGTGCTCGACGACAAGACCCGCGACGTGCTGGTGACGCCCACCGGCAGCGAGGCCGGCCTCCGCTACCGCGCGTGGATCGAGGGGAAGCGTGCCTACGCCGAGGCCAAGTCGGACGGCAAGGTGGGGTACATCTACGTGCCCAACACCGGCGTCGACGGCCAGAACGACCTCTTCCGGCAGTTCGCCGGCCAGCGGGGCAAGGCCGCGCTCATCATCGACGACCGCTGGAACGGCGGCGGACAGATCCCCACCCGGTTCATCGAACTGCTCAACCGTCCCGCGACCAACTTCTGGGCACGCCGCGGCGCGAACGACTGGCCCTGGCCGCCCGATGCGCACTTTGGCCCCAAGGCCATGCTCATCAACGGCCTGGCCGGCTCGGGCGGCGACATGTTCCCGTGGCTCTTCCGCCACAACAAGCTCGGCAAGCTCTTCGGCACGCGCACGTGGGGCGGATTGGTCGGCATCCAGGGCTATCCGGAACTCATCGACGGCGGCGAGGTCGCGGTGCCCAGCTTCGGCTTCTACGAACTCGACGGCACGTGGGGCGTCGAAGGTCACGGCGTCGACCCTGACGTCGAAGTCCTCGACGACCCGTCGAAGATGGCGGGCGGCGCGGACCCGCAACTCGACGCGGCGATCGCCCACCTGCTCGAGGAAGTGAAGGCCCGGTCATTCACGCCCCCGACACGGCCCGCGAGCCCGAACCGCGCGGGCATGGGGCTTGATCCGAAGGACAAGTGATCGTCACGCACGGGCAAGGCCCCGGGCTCTCCCGGGGCGACCGCCCCACTACCATCGACCAGGCCGGGACGCCGTCCCGACCATTCGTTCAGGCACCCAGCAGAGGAACCCAGCGATGCAGCAAGGCGAGAACGGTCAGAGTCGTCGTTCGTTCATGGGTCAGGCCGCCTTCGCGGCCAGTGCCGCGTCGCTGCTGGCGATGACGGGCAAGACGCGGGCGAACACGACCTTCGTCCAGCCCGGCAAGGCCAAGGCTCGCACGCCCCTCAAGGACGGCGAGCCGATCCGCCTGGGCATCATCGGCCCCGGCGGCATGGGCACCGGCCACGTGCACGCCTTCTGCAACTACGCGGCGCGCGGCGAGGAGAAGCTCGAGATCGTCGCGCTCGCCGACGTCTGCGAACCCCGCTGGGCGGACGCCAAGAAGAAGTGCGAGGAGACCTTCAAGCAGCCGGTGCAGACCACCCGCGACTATCGCAAGATCCTCGAGCGCGACGACATCCACGGCGTGCTGATCGCCAGCCCCGAGCACTGGCACGCCAAGCAGGCCACCGACGCCATCCTGGCCGGCAAGGACGTCTACTGCGAGAAGCCCATGTGCCTGCACCTCGAGGAGAGCATCGACCTGATGCGCCTGTGCCAGGCCAACCCCGAGGTGGTCTTCCAGGTGGGCACGCAGAAGATGCAGCTCAAGAAGTACCAAGAGGCCAAGAAGCTCATCGAGGCGGGCGCCATCGGCACGCCGACGTTCAGCCAGACCAGCTACTGCCGCAACAGCAAGAACGGCGAGTGGCTCTACTACGGCATCGATCCCGCGTGGGACCCCAAGACGAACATCGACTGGGACGCGTGGCTCGGCAACGGCCCGAAGATCGCGTGGAACCCGGAGATCTACGCCCGCTGGCGTCGCTACCGCGACTGGTCGACGGGCATCATCGGCGACCTGCTCGTGCACGAGGTCACGCCCCTGGTGATGGCGCTCGAGTCGGTCGGCTGGCCCGTGCGAGTGGTCGCCACCGGCGCGCACCTGGTCGACAAGAAGATGGAGAACCACGACCAGGTCAACATCTGCGTCGAGTTCGAGAGCGGCCACATCATGACCGTCGCGGGCTCGACCTGCAACGAGGTGGGCGTCGAGACGATGATCCGCGGCCACGAGGCCAACCTGTACCTCGCCGATCGCCACTGCACGCTGCGGCCCGAGCGGCTCTACGTCAACGACATCGACGAGAAGAAGGTCGAGTGCCCCGACATCGGCAACGACCAGGACGTGCACCGCAAGAACTGGCTGCACTGCATCCGCACCCGCGAGAAGCCCTTGGCCGACTCGGTCACGGGCGCGAAGGTCATGGTCATCGTGGCCCTCGCCACCCGGTCGCTGTGGGAGGGCTCGGCGTTCCGGTTCGATCCCAAGACGATGACCGGCGCGAAGGCGTGAGCCAAGCCCCCGCGAGCGATCGCGGGATCGTCGCCACCACGTCGGGAACCCTTTCGGGGTTCGGAGTTGATGATCGATTCATCCGGGGGTGCGGGCGAGACGCCCGCACCCCCGGCTCCTTTCGGAAACGCCTTGGGCGTGCATGCATCGGACCCGGTTGGAGACCCCGCGCGTGATCTTTCGTGGTGCGTTCGAGGCCATGCGCACGCGCTTCGAGCTGGTGCTCGAGGGCGGCGATGAATCGCGCCTGGCCGCCGCCGCCGAGGACGTGCGGGCCGAAGTCGAGGCGTGCGAGGATCGGCTGAGCCACTTCAGGCCCGGCAGCGTCGTGTCGCGGATCAACGCGTCGCGAGGCTCGCGCGTGCGGGTCGATCCCGAGACCTTCGACCTGCTCTCGCTCGCCGCCCGCGTCCACCGCGACTCGGGCGGGGCCTTCGACCCCACGGTGGGACCGCTGATGCGAGCCTGGGGGTTCCGCGGCGAGACTGACTGCAGGGATGGCCGCGAGGCACGACCCGCCCGGGGCATGGAGCACCTTCACCTCGACGATGCGGCCGGCGAGGTGTCGCTCGACTGCGACGCGAACGTGGGACAACTCGATCTTGGCGCCATCGCCAAGGGGCACGCGCTCGACCTGGCCGCCACGCGTTTGGCGGAGGTGGGCGTGCGTCGGGGCCTGCTGCACGCGGGCACCAGCTCGGTGCTGGCGATGGAAGCGGCCGAGGGTTCGCCGGGGTGGAAGGTGGGCCTCGCGGGCGTGGCGGCGAACGTGACGCTGCGGCGGATGGGGCTGGGGGTGTCCGCGCCGCACGGGAGGATGGTGGCGGCGGCGGACGGTTCGTCGGCCGGACACGTGATGGACCCAAGGACGGGCCGGCCCGCGGCGGGGTCGACGCTCGCGGCGGCGGCGTGCGTGTCGGCGGCGGCGGCGGACGCATGGTCGACGGCGTTGCTGGTGGCGGGCGAGGCGGGGATGGCGTGGGAAGTCCGGGAACTGGGCGGCCGCTTGGTCGTGCTCGGGGCTGGCGACGTACGCTCCCGTTCCGATGCGGGGCCGCGTCCGGACGGCACGGGCGAGAGCGGCCCTTGGTGTTGGTTCGAAACTGGAGCGTGAAGCGCATGTCGCACCCCACGGACTTTGACCGTCGTTCGTTTCTGGCAGCCGCGGGCGGGAGTCTGGCGGCGATGGCGGTGATGCCCGAGCTCGGCTTCGCGCGTCCCGCGCCGGTGTCGGCGGACCCGATTCCGGTCGCGCTCATCGGGGCGGGGCGTCACGGGCGGGCGTTGGTGGACGAGTTGCAGAAGCTCGAGGCGTGCCGCGTGGTGGCGGTGTGCGACACGGACCCGGCGCGGCTGGAGTCGATCAAGCGTCGCGCGAAGGACGCGGCGACATACGCGACGCACGCGGAGCTCCTGGAGAAGTCCAAGGACGTGAAGGCGGTGATCATCGCGACGCCGACGCACCTGCACAAGGGGCCCGCGCTCGACGCGATGGCGGCGGGCAAGCACGTCTTCTGCGAGGCGCCGCTGGCGCACACGGCCGAGGACGCACGGGAGATGGCGAGGGCGGCGGCCAAGGCGAAGGCGATCTTCCAGTCGGGCCTGTACGCGAGGTCGAACCCGGTGTACAAGCTGGCCCGCGGCTTCTTCCGCTCCGATTCGGTGCGCGACCTGATCTGCATGCACGCGCAGAACTTCAAGAAGCAGACGTGGCGGTTCCCGGCGAGCGACCCGGCCCGCGAGCGGGAGGCCAACTGGCGGCTGGATCCGGCGGTGTCGCTGGGCCTGGCGGGCGAACTGGGCACGCACCAGTTCGACGTCTTCCACTACTACACGAGCAAGTATCCCAAGATGGTGACGGGGGCGGGGAGCATCCGGCTGCACAACGACAGCCGCGAGATCGCGGACACGATCGACTGCGCGCTGACCTTCGCGGACGGCGCACGGCTGACGTATCTGGCGACCCTGGGCAACTCGTACGAAGGGCGGCACGAGGTCTTCAACGGCAGCAACGCGGCGATCAAGCTGGCGTGGTCGCACGGGTGGCTCTTCAAGGAGTCGGACGCGCCGACGCAGGGCTGGGAGGTCTACGCGAACCGGCAGCAGTTCCACAACGACGAGGGGATCACGCTGATCGCCGACGCGACCAAACTGGCGAGCCAGGGCAAGCTCAAGGAGGGCGTGGGGCTGCCCTACTCGCCGCAGTATTACGCGTTGTCGGACTTCCTGACGTCGATCGTCGAGGCCAAGCCCAGCGTCTGCTCGGCGGACGAGGGCGTGCGGGCCACGGTGGTGGGCATCGCCGCCAACGAGGCCGTGCGGACGGGCAAGCCCGTGGAGATCACCGAGGAGATGCTCAAGGCCTGAGCCGCCCCTGAGCCGCCCCTGA
>JBBAVG010000095.1:4279-8711 GCA_040397805.1 Phycisphaerales bacterium | reverse complement strand
TCCGCGCCCGCGGCGGGGCTCGACCCTTCGCTCGAGCGTGCGGCCAGCGAGCACATCCGGGCCGTGCTCAACGCGCTCGACTACGTGGGCGTCTTGGCGATCGAGTTCTTCGTCTCGCAGGGACGGCTGCTCGCCAACGAGTTCGCCCCGCGGGTGCACAACAGCGGGCACTGGACGATCGAGGGGGCGTGCACGAGCCAGTTCGAGAATCACGTGCGGGCGGTGGCGGGCCTGCCCTTGGGCGACGCGTCGCTGCGTGCGGGCCCCTGCGTGATGGTGAACATCATCGGCGAGCGTCCCGACGCGACGTCGCTGCTCGGCGTGCCGGGGCTGCACCTGCACGACTACGGCAAGGCGGCACGGCCCGGACGCAAGATCGGCCACGCCACGCTGCTGCCGCCGCCCCAAGGGTGGGAGCAGGACCCAGCGTTGGCGCGCTTGATGGCGTGAGAACGCGCGGAGTTGCAGTGCGGAATTTACAGTTGCAGTTGCAGTGCGCGGTTGCAGTTCTACGCCGAAGGCGTTGCCGAACGTAGCCGGGGGTTGCGGCGCTTCGCCGCTACCCCCGGAATCCAACGCCGGTGCGTACCAACCCCGAAGGGGTTTCCGGTGGATGCGCCCTTCGCACGATCGTGCCATGGCCGCATGGATCGACGTCCTCGCCGGGTCGTCGAAAACCCCTCTGGGGTTGATGGGCATGGACGATCACAATCCGGGGGTAGCGGCGAAGCGCCGCAACCCCCGGCTACGTTCGGAAATCGCTTCGCGATTGGATGAAGGCGTTGGCGTTCAGCACGCGCCGACTTCCCAGCGTTCGAAGAAGACCTGCACGTCGGCACCGTCGACGCCGCCGTCGGCGTTGGCGTCCGCCGCGGGGACGCCCAGTTGCCACGCCTGGAAGAAGGCCTGCACGTCCGCGCCGTCGGAGCCGCCGTCGCGGTTGAAGTCGCCGATGCAGACCGTCGGATCAGGCACGGTCGAGTCGCCGAGCACCGCGGCGGGGAAGCCCGCCGTGGCCGGACGGAAGAGGCCGAGCATCAGGTTGCCCGTGGCCGGGGGCACGTCGACGGTCAATCGGAAGTTGTAGAGGGTGCCCCACCGCAGCGCGTTGGCGTTGGCGTTGGTGGCGTGAGGCGTCGTGCGCCAGGTGATGTCGTACTCGCCCACGGTGGCCGTCCAATCGGCGTTGTCGAAGGGCTCGCCGGAGTGCGCAGGCACGTCGTGGAAGCCGATGTTCGAGACGTTGGCGAAGGGCGGGAGGGGAATCCTGAACTCACCCGCGGCACGGTGGGAGTTGACGTTGTGGACCGCGTACTCGTACGTCCAGGTGCCGTTGCCGTTGTTGGTCGCCTTGGCGCCCACGATGAACCGGGCGGTCAGGGTGCTGCCGGGCGCGACGCCGGGTTCTGGGTAGTCGACGTTGCCGATGGTCACCGACGGATCGGCCGCACGCCACGCGTGGATCGCGAACTGCTCTGGGACGGTGCTGCTGGAGAAGCCGGGCGCGGTGTGCGAGGCCATGCTGACCCGCCGGTACGACGCGTTGTTGAGGCCGTTGCCCCACTGGGCGTCGTCCTGCGTGATGTAGTGACACTCGGCGTAGTACTGCGCGTTGGCGTTCTGCGCGGGCAGCACGTCGGCGGTGTTCACTTGCAGGCGGCGGGCGATCTCGCCGCTGTAGGGAGCCGCGTTGAAGGGGTACGGGAAGACGCCCGTCGCGGGATTCACCTGCGAGCGGGGACCAAGCAGGCCCTGACTGCCGTTGAGGCCCGCGCCGTAGGCGTCGGAGCAGTTGGGGCCCAGGGCCGAGCCGCCTCCGGCGGGCGTTTGGCAGGTGCCGCAGGTCGCGCTGTTGGTCGAGGCGAACCCGTGCTTGAGCCACGACTGGCCGATCTGCTCGAAGCGGCCGTCCTTGAGGCGGAAGAGGTTCTGCGCGATGACGGGGTGGAGGTTCGTGGACGAGATCCACATCGCGTCGGCGTCACCCTTGTTGCAGGCGTCGGTGCCCACCGCGTACGCGGCGGTATTGCCCGCCGTGGCGTAATAGGCGATGTCGATGAGTTCGGCGACCCACACGTCGGGTCCGCGGCTCGGGGGCGGGGGCGCGGTGGCGAGCGAGACGGCGATCGAGAAGGGGCCCGCCGAGTTGCCGAAGCCCGAGACACGGATGTAGTACGTGCGACCCGCGACCATGTTGGCCGTCACCCGCGACTGAAGCCCGCAGTCGTCGTCATTGCACGCAAGCACGCTGGCGGCGTTGCCCGGGCACCCCGAGTGGATGCTCAGCACGGTGTCCCACGCCGCCGTGCCGCAGGTTTCGACGATAAGCTGGTCGTTGCCCGAGGCGACGAACTTGTACCACACGTCGGGCGAGGACGCGCTGCTCCCGCAGCTGCCGTTGCCGTCGTTGGTGGCGCCGATGGTGGTGCCCGAGAAGGTCCCGGACCCGATGAGCGTGGCACTGGCGCAAGCGTCGGTCTGAGCGACGGCGGTGGAGGCGGCCAAGCCGGTGACCAAGGCGAAGAGTCCGACGGAGGTGAGCGGGCGGATCGAACGCATGGACAAGGAACTCCTTGGTGACGAAACCTCTGGCTGCTCGGACGCGACGCCGTCGAACCCGCCGACGACACGATGACCGCCGGAGGCGGGCCGGGAATCCGCGGGGTTTCCTGAGTGTACCGAGAAAGCCACGAGGGCGGTTTCGTCATTTCGGCCGGAAGGCGGCCGATCGGTGCATCACCCACGGATCGCGAAGGATTCGCGACGAAAAACCAAACAGCGTGCGAACACTCTCTCGCCACCACCAAGCGATCTGAACCTGATCTTTATGGAATCCACATAGCCTTCATCTACCATGCTGCCGTCTTCACGTGGCGTTCGCCATGCATTCGGATGGCCGTTCGGCTCGGCCTTCCCGGCGAGATCGCCTTCACTGGATCGAAACGGAGCCCATCCCCCATGACACCCATTGCCCTTCTGACCCTCGCGGCCTTCACCTCGCTGACCCCCACCGACGCCCGAATCGACCTCACTCCGGCCGCCGATGGCAGGCAGGCGTACGCGGCGGAGCTCGCCGGCGACGCCGCGGGGCGGACCTCGCTGCTGGCCGATGGCGATTCGAGCGGCTTCGTGAAGGGCAAGTTCACGCTCTCCGACGGCGGGGCGAACACGCTGAACATCGGCGGCTTCATCCAGAGCCGCTACCAGGCGAACTTCCGAGACACGGGCAACAGCGACAGCGACTACACGGGTGGCTTCCAGGTGAACCGCGCCCGCCTGAAGTTCAACGGGTCGGTGTGGGACAAGGCGTTCACGTACAACATCCTCACCGAGCTCGTCTCCTCGACCGGTTCCGCGACGCTGCTGGACGCCGAGGCCAAGTACACCTTCGAGAACAAGGTGTTCGTCCGCGCCGGCCAGTTCAAGCCGATGTTCAACCGCGAAGAGCTCGTCAGCGACGTCTATCAGCTGACGGCCGAGCGTTCGACGACCAACTCGGTCTTCTCGCTCACCCGCTCGCAAGGCGCGGGCGTGGGCTGGAGCGGCTCGCAGTTCCGCGCGGCCGCGGACATCCACGACGGCGGCAAGGCCCTGAACACCGACTTCGACAGCAGCAAGGAGGCGGACTTCGCCATCACCGCCCGCGCCGACTGGATGTACGCCGGCGACAACTTCAAGCGGTTCGACGACTTCACGTCGTGGCGGGGCTCGGGCTACACGGGCATGATCAGCGCGGCCCTCGACTGGGAGACCTTCGGCGACACCGGCGGCGGCGCGGCCGACAAGGAAGTCTTCGGCGCCACCGCCGACACCTCGATGGAGGGCGACGGCTGGAACGCCTTCCTCTCCTTCATCTACCGCAACACCTCGCCCGACGCCGGCTCCGACGTCTCCGACTACGGCCTCCTCGCCCAGGCCGGCGTCTTCGTCACCGACCAGACCGAAGTCTTCGCCCGCTACGACGGCATCTTCCCCGACGACTCCAGCGGCCCCGACAACTTCAACGTCGCCACCGCCGGCGCGAACTACTACCTCTCGCCCCAGAGCCACGCGGCCAAGCTGACCGGCGACGTCGTGTGGTACTTCGACGCCGAGGCCGACTCGGCCCTGGTCCCCACCAGCACCAACCTCAACCTGCTGCCTGACACCGAGGGTGATCAGGTCGCGGTGCGGCTGCAGCTGCTCGTGCTCTTCTGAGCCGACGCACCGCCGAACGACACCACTCCTTTGTGATACGGAAGCCCGGGCGAGGTCGCCCGGGCTTCCTGTCCATCAGGGCTCCACGGAATCTCCACCCGCCGCGTGCCCGCGGCCGATACACACGGTGCGAGCGGGCGGGCCCCGGTCCGCCGCTACCATCGCCACGCGCCACGCGGCTCGACTGCGAGACGACACCATGGTCTTTCGTTCCATCGATTCATTGAAGTCGGCC
>JBBAVG010000095.1:0-4179 GCA_040397805.1 Phycisphaerales bacterium | reverse complement strand
TCGACTGCGAGACGACACCATGGTCTTTCGTTCCATCGATTCATTGAAGTCGGCCCTGGGCGCAGAGACGCTCGTGCGTGCCGCCACGCCCGCGACCCTGTCGGGCGAGGTCGTCATCGACTCTCGCAAGGTCGCCCCGGGCTGCGTCTTCATCGCCATCAAGGGCGACCGCACCGACGGCCACCTGTACCTCGGGCAGGCCGCTCAGGGCGGAGCCTCGGTGCTGGTCGTCCACGATGCCGCCGCCGTGCCGCCCGCCGCCTCGTTGGACCCCGGCGTCTCCGTGCTCAAGGTGCCCAACACCGCCGCCGCCCTGCTGCGTCTGGCGGCGGCGCACCGCAAGACGCTCGAGAGCACGCAGGTGATCGCCGTGGGCGGCAGCAACGGCAAGACCACCACGTGCCGCCTGCTGCACGCGGTGCTCGGCGATTCGCTGCGGGGCACCGCGAGCCCCAAGAGCTTCAACAACGCCATCGGGGTGCCGCTGACCATCCTCTCGGCCCGCAAGGGCGATCAGTTCCTCATCTGCGAGGTGGGGACCAACGCCCCCGGCGAGATCGCGCCCCTCGCCGCCGTCATCGAGCCCGACATCGCCGTCATCACCAGCATCGGTCGCGAGCACCTCGAGGGGCTGGGCTCGATCGAGGGCGTCATCGCCGAAGAGTCGCGCCTGCTCCACGCCCTGCGGCCGGGCGGCATGGCCGTCGTCACCGCCGACTGCCCCGCCCTGCTCGACGCCATCGCCCCGCTCTTCTCGACCAAGCAGCCCGCCTCCATGGGGCCGCAACGCACCCTGCTCACCTTCGGTCGCTCCGACCGGGCCGACCTGCGCGTGAGCGACATCGAGGTCACGCCCGACGCGACCTCCTTCCTGCTCAACGGACGTGACCGTCACGCCGTGCCGATGCCGGGCGCCCACAACGCCTGCAACGCCGCGGCGGTCGTGGCGGTCGCTCGCCGCCTCAAGCTGAGCCCCGACGCGATCCACGCGAGCCTCGCCAAGGCGACCGGACCCGACATGCGGATGCAGCGGTCGGTCGTCGCGGGCGTGCACTTCATCAACGACGCGTACAACGCCAACCCCGATTCCACCCTTGCCGCCATCGACACCTTCCGCCTGGCCTTCGCCCGGGGCGGCTCCGGCGGGCGGCGGGTGCTGATTCTGGGCGACATGCTGGAGTTGGGCCACGACGCTCCCGACCTGCACCGGGAGATGGGCGAGGCCATCGCCAAGGCGGGGTGCTTCGACTTGGTGGTGCTGGTCGGGGCGTTGGCCCGCAACGCCGCCTCGCCTCTGGCGGCAGCCGCTGGCTCGGTTCGGGTGGAGTGCCATCCCGACGCGGGCCCCGTCCATGCCGCGACGATCGCCGCCGGGCTCCAGCCGGGCGACGTGGTGCTGCTGAAGGCGTCGCGGGGCACGGGGCTGGAGCGGATCATCGCCGCGGCCGGGGCTGGACAGCCGCTGGTCGAGCCACGGGACACCCCGACCACCAGTGCCGCGGGTGCGTGACCACCGATGCCCCTCTTCCCCCACCATCGTGTCGGCCTGAAGTTCACGCCCCGGGCGGCGTGGCTGGTCGTGGCGCTGGGCGGCGGACTGGTGGGCGGCTGCGCCCCGACGATTCGCCCCGACTTCGACTCACCCGAGCCCGCGGCGAGGAATGCCGCCATCGTGAACGCGGCGGCCCGAGAGGACCGCACGGCGATCCCCCACCTGGTCCGCATGCTCGAGAGCGACGATCCGGCCACGCGTTCGCTGGCGATCTCGACCCTGGAGCGACTGACCGGCCAGACCCACGGGTTTGAGGCGTGGGAGACGCCACTTCGGCGGGACGAAGCGGTGGCCCGGTGGCGGAGCGTGATCGGGCAGGATGTCTCGGTCCGCTGAAGGCCATGTGGCGCGCGGGCAACGGCTCGCGGACCCGCGAAACCGCCGAGTTCGGGCCCAACGCTCATGCCCGGGGCCTGATACCCTCGAGATAGGTCTCATGGGTTCGGCCTTCCCATCCCCTCGAGCGACCAGCGCGTCCGACGGCGCGGAGGTGTGCATCGAGTTGGCGAGCAACCCGGCGTATCTCTGCTCGGTGCGTTCGATGATGGGCGTGGTCTGCCGCCGGATCGGGTTCTCCGACGCGGCGACCTCGAAGGTGGTGTTGGCGGTGGACGAGGCCTTGGCGAACGTGATGAAGCACGGGTACGAGCGGCGACTGGACGGGCGGATCTGGCTGCGGGCCGGACGCGACACCTGCTGCGACGGCGAAGGCATTCGCGTGGTGATCGAAGACGAGGGGCGGCAGGTCGACCCGTGCAACATCAAGAGCCGCGACCTCGAGGACATTCGGCCGGGGGGGTTGGGGGTGCACATCATCCGCGAGATCATGGACGACGTGCGGTACGAATGCCGCGACGGGAAGGGGATGCGGCTGACGCTCTTCAAGCGTCTTGACCAGGGCGCCCGCGGCCCCTGGGCGACAGGAGGCTGCCTTGGCTGACAAGAGTTCCCTTTCGATCCGCGTGGAGACTCGCGGCGAGGCGTCGGTGGTCGCCCCAGCGGGCGAGGTGGGCTATCACGAGGCTCCGGCCCTGCGATCCGCCCTTCGCGAATCGCTCGACCGCAAGCCTTCGCGGCTGATCGTCGACCTGACGGGCATCCACTACATGGCGACGCCCGGGCTCGCCACGCTGATCGAGGCGTTGCAGATCTCGAAGCGGACCAACGTGACGCTGGTGCTCTGCGGACTGACCGACCGCGTGCGGGCGGTCTTCGAGATCGCCCGTCTGCAGACCGTCTTCCGCATCGCCACGGACGTCGACAGCGCGGCGACGATCTGAATCGACCATGGACTCCTCCCTGGCCAGACTGCTGCTGCTGCCCGTCGAATCGCTTGGCGCGATGACGTTGGCCGCGTTGCGTCATGTGGGCGCGGCGACGTGGCTGGCCATCGACACGCTGGCGTGGCTGGGGCGGGGCATCGCGCTTCGTCGCGTGCGGCTGGGCGTCGGGGGCATTGTGGCGCAGATCGTGCGGATCGGGGTTCGCAGCGTCTTCATCGTCTCGCTGGTTTCGGCATGCGTGGGCTTGATCCTGGCCTTCCAGCTCGCCCCACCGCTCGAGGAGTTCGGCCAGAAGGAGAACGTGGCCCGCATCATCGGCGTGGCGATCCTCCGCGAACTGGGCCCGCTGATCGGGGCCATCGTGCTGACGGGCTTCGCCGGCGCGTCGATTGCCGCGGAGATCGGCACGATGGTGGTGAGCGAGGAGATCGAGGCGCTGGAATCGCTGGCGCTCGACCCGATCCGGTTCCTGGTGGTGCCCCGGGTGGTGGCGTCCATCATCAGCATGACGCTCCTGGCGGTGATCGCCGATATCGTGGCGATCGTCTCGGCCCTGGGCATCTCGATGCTCGTCCTTGACATCCCCAAGGCCACCTTCCTGACCAACCTCTTCGACCAAGTCAAGATGGTCGACTTCGTCACCGGCGTGGCCAAGGGAACGGTCTTCGGCGCGCTCATCGGCATCATCGCCTGCGTCAACGGCCTGTCGGTGCAGGGCGGAGCCGCGGGCGTCGGGCGGGCCACCACCTACACCGTGGTGCAGTCGGTGCTGGCGATCGTCATCGCCGACCTCGCCTTCACCGCCGTCTTCTACGCCCTCAAGCTCGTGTGAGGACGATGCCCGGCGGGTCCCTCCGGGACCACGGAACACCCGAACCAAGGGCCCGCAAGGGCCCACGAGCGTTGCCACGAGTGACCGAACCCGCAACGCGGGTGAGGGAACTCGTGGACTCGCGCTCATTCGCGCACGGCCCCGCGAGGGGCCGACGACCACGCCTCACCCCTCGTCCGCCCCTCGCGGGGCGGCTGCCCGCGTCACGCCCCACGGCGGGTTCAACTCACCCGAAGCGGGTTCGTTTCACCCGCCGCTCCATTCGTCGGTCCCTGCGGGACCACAGCATGCCCGCACCAAGGGCCCGCAAGGGCCCACGAGCGTTGCCACGAGTGACCGAACCCGCAACGCGGGTGAGGAAACTCGTGGACACGCGCTCATTCGCGCACGGCCCCGCGAGGGGCCGACGACCACGCCTCACACCCTCGTCCGCCCCTCGCGGGGCGGGTGCCCACGGCACGCGTCACGGCGGGTTCAACTCACCCGCGGAGCGGGTTCGTTTCACCCGCCGC
>JBBAVG010000094.1:0-8770 GCA_040397805.1 Phycisphaerales bacterium | reverse complement strand
TTGGTCCCTCCGGGACCACGGAACACCCGCACCAAGGGCCCGCAGGGCCCACGAATGGAGCCACGAGTGAACCGAACCCGCGAAGCGGGTGAGGTGAACTCGTGGTCACACGCCAACTCGCGCACGGCCCCGGAGGGGCCGACGACCATGCCTCAACACTCGAGCGTCATCTCCCGCCCTCAAGCTCCTGCCACCGGCCATAGAGCCGGGCCACCTCCGCCTCGGCCTTGGCGAGCGACTCGCACGTGGCCTGCAGGCGTCGAGGGTCGGCGAGTACGCCCGGATCGTTCATCTCGCCCTGCAGGCGAGCAACCTCGGTCTCGGAGCGTTCGATGGCCTGCTCCATGCCGGCCAACTCCCGCTGCTCGTTGTAGCTGAGCTTGCGCTTGGAGGGTGGCGGCTTGGGCTGCTCGGCCGCCTTGGGAGTCTCGGCGAACTTCGTCGCCGCGGGCTTCGCCGCGGCGAGGGCGAAGGCCTCCCACTGGTCGTAATCGGTGAACATCCTCGCCCCGCCCTTGCCGTCGAGCGCGAGGATCGACGTCGAGAGTCCCGCCAGCATGGCGCGATCGTGCGTCACGAGCAGCACCGCGCCCGGGAACTCCTCGATGCTCTCCTCGAGCACCTCGAGCGAGGGGATGTCGAGGTCGTTGGTTGGTTCGTCGAGCACGAGCACGTCGGCGGGCTCGAGCATCAGCCGGGCCACGTGCACGCGGGCGAGCTCGCCGCCGGAGAGGGCTCGCAAGGGCTGCTTGAGTTGCTCGGCGTTGAACAGGAACTTGCGGGCCCACGTCACGATGTGGATGCTGCGCCCCTGGTGGATCACCGAGTCGGTCTGCGGGCTGAGCGCCTCCTTGAGCGTCTGGCCCAGGTCAAGGCCGTCGCGAATCTGCGAGAAGACGACCACGCGAAGCCGATCAGCGCGGCGGATGGTCCCCGGCGGCGGCGTGCCCGGCGGCACGTCGACCGCGCTCGCCGCCGCCTGCAACGCCTCGGGCGTGGGCGCATCGGGTTCGAGCTCGCCGGTCAGCACGCGGATGAGCGTCGACTTGCCGCTGCCGTTGGGGCCGAGCAAGCCCAGCACCGAGCCGGGCGAGAGGACGAGGTCGACATCCGTGAAGAGCCGTCGCCCGCCGAGCGACTTGGTGATGGCCCGGGCCACGAGGAGCTTGTGCGTCAGGCGACCGGTCGCGGCCCAGTCGAACTCCGCCGACCGCTCGACCGTGTTCCTGGAGCGAAGGTCGGCGAGTTCGTCGATGCGTTCGTGCGAGGCGTCGATGCGGCTCTTGCTCTTGGTGCGCCTCGCCTTCGCGCCGCGGGAGAGCCACCGCAGGTCCTCCCGCACCTGGTTGGCGAGCGCTTGCTCCTGCTTGGCCTGGCCGTCGAGGAACTCCTGCTTGCGCCGGAGGAACTCGCTGTAATTGCCCTCGACGCCGAAAGTGCCCTTGGGGTAGGCGCGGCTCAACTCGATGATCCGCGTCGCCACGGACTCGAGGAACGCGCGGTCGTGCGTCACCACCACGCTGGCGAAGGGCCCGGCCCGCAGGAAGGCCTCGAGCCAGCGGATGCCGTCGAGGTCGAGGTGGTTGGTGGGTTCGTCGAGCAGCAGGATGTCGGGCTGTCGCACCGCCTGCCTCGCGATGCTCAGCCGCTTCTTCTGGCCGCCCGAGAGCACGTCCACGCTCAGGTCCGTCGCGTCGAAGCCCATGCGATCGAGGAGCAGTTGGGCCTCCACCATCGCCTCGTGCTCGTCGTGCACGGACGAGAGTCCCGCCTCGAGCGCGGACTTCGCCACGATGTCGATGGCCTTCACGCCGGCGGGAAAGTCGTCCTGCTGCGCGACGTACGCCACGCGAACGCCCTTGCGGCCGTCGACCTCCCCCTGGTCGGCATGCTCCATGCCCGCCAGCAGCTTCAGGAGCGTCGACTTGCCCGAGCCGTTGGGCCCGATGAGCGCGAGCCGCTCCCGGTCCTCGATGCTCAGCGACACGCCCGAGAACAGGGTGCGAGTGCCGAACGTCTTGGCGAGGCCACGGGCGGAAAGGGCGACGGGCATGGGGGTCAAGTATTGCACGCCCGCCGGGGTGTTTCAGGGGCGGGCCCTACCATCGTGCCCGATGGCCACCGTGCACCCCTTTCGAGCGATCCAGTACCGTGGCGGCCGTGGCGACGTCAGCGCCCTCGTCGCCCCGCCCTACGACGTCCTGGACGCGGCCGCCAAGCAGGCCATGCTGGGCCGCGACGCCGCCAACGTCGTCGCCGTCGACCTGCCCCATACCCCGCCCAAGACCCTCGGCCCCGCCGCCGCGTATGAGCAGGCCGCCGAGACCCTCTGCCGCTGGCTGTCGAACGGAACCCTCACCCGATCCGACACCCCCGCCATGTTCGCCTACCGGCAGACCACCGCCGCCGCCTCCGGCGGCCGCTCCGTCCGCTGCGGCATGGCCGCCTGCGTCGACGCCCTGCCCTTCGGGCCTCGCCCCGGCGGCGGCATCCTGCCCCACGAAGAAACCTTCAGCGGCCCCAAGGAAGACCGCCTGGCCCTCATGAAGGCCACGGCGACCCAGCTCTCGCCCATCTTCGGCCTGCACGCCGACGAGTCGGGCGCGGCCACCCGCATCATCCGCTCGGTCATCGACCGCCACCCCGCCGATCTCACGGCCGACATGGGCGACGGCGTGCTCCATGAAGTGTGGCGCGTCGACGACGCCCCCACCATCGCGGCGTACCAGCACGCCCTTGCCGGCGAGGACATCTTCATCGCCGATGGCCACCACCGCTACACCACCGGCCTCACGTACCTCTCGTGGCTCGAATCTCGCGGCACCGTGCCCACCGATCACCCCGCGCGGCGAAGCATGATGGTGCTCGTGGGCATGTCCGACCCGGGCCTGGTGATCTGGCCGACGCACCGCGTGCTCGGCGGCATGCGCGACTACTCGCTCGATGCCCTTGCCGCGGCGTGCGATGGCCACCTCCGCCTCGAACCCTTCACCGGCGGCTTGCCCGCCCTCGAACGCGCCCTCGAGGCCCGCTCGGACTTGGGGCCGATGCGCCTCGCGCTCCACGACGTCGCCAGCGGGCGATCGATGCTCGCCGCGCCCGCGCAGCCCGACCCCCTCGCCGCCCGCTTCCCCGACAAGCCCCGCGCGTGGCGGGAGCTCGTCGTGGCCTTCATCCAGTACGTCCTCGTCGAGCGCATCGCGCAGCCGAAGCTGAACCGCAACGAACCCGTGACGTGGGCCTTCCCGCACACCATCGAGGAGGTCGAGCGGATCGGGGCGGGCTCCGAGACGGGCGCGGGCGGCGGCAAGGGCTTCGCCCAGCTCGCCGTGATCGTGCGGCCCACGCCGCTCGAGGCGGTGCGCGACGTGAGCCGCGCAGGGCAGGTGATGCCCCAGAAGAGCACGTTCTTCTATCCGAAGCTGGCGACGGGGCTGTTCATGCATTCCCTTCACCCTTGAGGTCCCCATCGTGGCGCTGTTGCTCGCGGGCATCGATGAAGCCGGATACGGACCCACCCTGGGTCCGCTGTGCGTCGCCATGTCGCTCTTCCGCGTGCAGGAACACGAGGCCGCGGCGGCGCCCGACCTCTGGAAGGTGCTCGAGCAGGGCGTCTGTCGCGAGCCCGGACGGGGCGGCCGTCCCGACGCGAAAGGCCGCATCGCGGTGGGCGACAGCAAGTCGCTCAAGCTCTCGAACAGCGTGAAGTCGACGCACCCGTTGATTCACCTCGAGCGTGGCGTGCTTTGCTTCTCTCGACTGCTGGGCGAGATGCCCACAACGGACGCCGCCTTGTTTGATCTCCTTGGCGCTCGCCTCGATCGCGACCGTGCCCACCACCCCTGCTACGGCACGAGCGCGGCGCGCCAACTGCCCGTCGCGCAGACCGCGGGCGAGTTGGCGATCGCCTCGTCGCTGCTTCGCTCGGCGATGGAACGCCGCAAGGTGTCGCTCGAGGCGTTGCGGGTGCGAGCCATCTCGGAGCAGGACATCAACAGCATCATCACGGAGACCCGCAACAAGGGCGAGACGGCCATCTTCGGCGTGGGCACGCACCTTCGGTTCCTGTGGGAGCATCACGCCTCGGGGGGCGAGTCGTGTCGCCTGGGCGTCGTGTGCGATCGCCTGGGCGGCAGGGCCTCCTACGGCCCGATGCTCGAACGCGAACTCACGGGCTCGAAGGTGGAGATCATCGAGGAGTCGCCCACGCGGAGCCGCTACGTCGTCACCGCTCCCGGTCGACGCATGGGCGTGGCCTTCATCACCGAGAGTGAGGCGGCCCACCTGCCCGTCGCGCTCGCGAGCATGGCCGCCAAGTTCGTGCGAGAACTGGCGATGATGCGGTTCAACGACCACTGGAACGGCCTGTACCGCGAGGTGCACGGCCGCGACATCGCCCCCACCGCCGGGTATGCCACCGACGCACGCCGCTGGCTCGACGAGATCGGCGACGACGTGCTCGGTCGCGCCGACCGCAACACCCTGGTGCGCATGGCATGAACGACGACCGCCGCCACCTCGATCTCGCGGCACGCCTGGCCCTCCGCGGGTCGGGCCGCGTCGAACCCAATCCGCTCGTGGGGTGCGTCATCGTCCGCGACGGGTGCGTGATCGGCATGGGCCACCACCGCCGCTTCGGCGGCCCGCACGCCGAGATCGACGCCATCAACGACTGCCTGCGACGAGGCGGGACGCCCCGCGGCGCGACGGTGTACGTGACGCTCGAGCCGTGCAACGGCACGGGCCGCAACCCGCCGTGCGCGGGGCGGCTGATCGAACTGGGCGTCGGCGAGGTGGTGTACGCGTGCGCCGACCCCAACCCACTCAAGGCCGGCGGGGCCGACGCGCTGCGTGCCGCGGGCATCGCGGCTCGGCTGAGCGACGCCAGCCCGGCGGCTTCGGCCCTCGCCGCCCCCTTCCTGCTTCGCATGCGGGAAGGCAGGCCCTGGGTGATCGCCAAGTGGGCGCAGACCATCGACGGCCGCATCGCCACCCGCACCGGCGAGAGCAAGTGGATCAGCAACGAGGCGTCTCGTCGACGCGTGCACCGCCTGCGGGCGAGGGTCGACGCCGTGCTCACCGGCATCGGCACCGTGATCGCCGACGACCCGATGCTCACCGCCCGCGGCGTGCCGCTGCGACGAACGGCCGCCCGCGTCGTGGTCGACACCGACCTCGACCTTGCGCCCGAAACCCTCCTCGCCCGCACGGCCCGCGAGGTGCCCACGATCGTCGCCTGCGATCGCGACCTGGCGAGTTCGGGCTTCACCGGCGGCGCACGCCAGCGACTCGAGGAGGCGGGCGTGATCGTGCTGGGCGTGCCGCCCGATCCGGGCGGTCGCGGCCTCGACCTGCGGGCGATGCTCGAGCGGTTGTGGAAGGAGCGATCGATCGCCACGCTGATGGTCGAGGCGGGGCCGGGCCTCCTGGGCTCGATGTGCGACGCGGACCTCATCGACGAAGCGGTCGTGTACGTGGCGCCGATGCTCCTGGGCGACGAACACGCCAAGGGCGTGGCGGCGGGCCGATTGGCCGAATCGCTCTCGCAGGCACGGCGGTTCGACCTGATCCGCACGAGGCGGGTCGGCAACGACGTGGAACTCACGTACCGCCGCCATCGCAAGGGGCCCTGAGCGGGCGTCGCCGCCACCTACCGTTGGGGCCCATGGCACGCCACAGCCCCCTGCACGCGGACCACCAACGCGCCCACGCCCCGACGCTCGCCTACGGCCCCGCGGGGCCCGATGGCCGGGCCGTGGAGGTCGTGGCCACCTTTGGCGACCTTGGCGCCGAGTACGCGGCGATCCGCACCGGCTGCGCCCTGATCGACCATCCCCAACGCGCCATGCTCGAGCTGCGGGGCGCGGAGCGCGTCGAGTTCCTCAACCGCATGATCACGCAGGAGCTCAAGGGCCTGACGCCCCGCACCCTGCGGCGAGGGTTCTGGCTCAACCTCAAGGGCCGCATCGAGGCGGACCTTCGCATCCTGCACCTCGCCGACCGCACGCTGCTCGAACTCGACGTGCTGGCCGCGCAGGGCACTGCCGCGTCGCTGGGCAAGTACATCATCACCGAGGACGTGACGATCGCCGACCTGACCGATCGCACGCACCGCCTGTCGCTGCACGGTCCGGCGGCAGGTTCGCTTCTCGCGGCCGTGGCCGACGCGACCGCCGCCGGGTCGGGCGACACGCTCCGCGGGCTGGCGCCCGGAGGCGTGTGCGAGTGCTCGCTCGCGGGTGCGTCATGTCTGGCGTGGCGTGAGGACATCGCGGGTGTTCCGGGCTACGAGGTGCTGGTGCCCGTTGAGCAGGCGGCGGGCGTGTACCAGACGTTGCTGGAGGCCCCGGGACACGCCGCCATGCCGGCGGGGTGGCTCGCCCTCAACATCGCCCGCATCGAGGCGGGGACGCCGATCTTCAACCTCGACTTTGGCACAAGCTCGCTCCCGGCCGAGACGGGCGTGCTCGACGACCGCGTGAGCTTCACGAAGGGGTGCTACCTCGGCCAGGAGATCGTCGCCCGCATGCACGCCCGCGGGCACCCCAAGCAGGTCTTGGTGGCCATCGCCTTCGCCAGCGTGCTCGATCCCAATGGCGGGCTGCCTCGCCTGCCGGAGACGGGCGCGGCCCTTTCGCTGGCGGGGGCCACGGAGGTGATCGGGCAGGTGACCAGTTCGACGCTCTCGCCGTTGCGTGCCTCGTCGCCGATCGGGTTCGCGATGGTGAGGTACGCCCACCGGGCGGCGGGAACGGTGTTGACGACGATCGTGGAGGGCGTCGAGGTCAAGGGCGTGATTCAGGAGGGGTTGAGCTTCCGAGCGGGGGCGAGCCGCGGCGAGTGAGGGCGGGAACGGAGCGGAGGCGGGGTGCACGTCTGTTCGCGATCGGTCAGCCCGGTAGGGCGTCCCTTCGTGTTGCCGCGTTCACCGACCCGGCTTTGCGGGTCAAGCCCACGGCAACGGCGGGACCATGGCGGTGGCATTGACATTCGATGAGGCGTGTTGGACGCGGGGGCTTGGCCCGCAAAGCCCACGGCGGAGCCGGAGACGGCGATCACGCCACCATGCAAGCCCTCACCTAACAGACCCCGCGGCGTATCTCCGTCGCCACGCTCGCACGATTCTCGCGTCAGCACGCAAAAACAGAGCCCGCACGTCCGAATCGCCGGGAGTCACACGTTTATCACCACGGAGCCACACGTGCGGTCACGTGCGAGCCGCGGTCCCATGGGGCGTTACGCCCCGCTGAAGGAGAGAGATCATGCATCGTCGAAGCGTCGCCGGATGGATGATGGGCGTGCTGCTGGCCGGGATGGCGGCGGCACAGCCGGTGCAGTGGCGGGTGGAGGATGAAGGGAATGGCCATTGGTATCAGATCGTCAGGGTGCCACAGGGCCTGCTTTGGCTCGATGCGGTTCAACGGGCATCAGCTTTCGGCGGTCACTTAGCGAGTTTCACGTCGTCAGAAGAATGGAACTTCTTCAAACAACTTTGGTCGCCCGCGCTGGCGGGTGGAAACCTGTGGCTCGGCGGGGAGAAGCCAGACGGTACAACATTGTGGCGGTGGAACACCTCCGAAGCATGGACTTTCTCTGCATGGGGTAGCGGAGGCTGCCCGTTCGGCCCCTATCCGAACAACCCACAGAGTGCCCATCTTGCTCTCGGCGTTTCAATCTACTGCGGCATGTGGGATGACCACAACATCTTCGCCAAAACTCCGGCGGACTTCTCGGGCTTTGTCATCGAATGGTCCGCCGACTGCAACAACGACGGCATCGTCGACAAGGGCCAAATCCTCTCCGGCGAGCTTCCCGACGCCAACAACAACGGCATTCCCGACGGCGGTCCGACGATCACCTCGCAGCCCATCGACCAGAACGTCGGCGTCGACGTCCCCGTGACGTTCATCGTCGAGGTCGGCGCCGATCCGGCCTGCACCACCCCCGTCACCTTCCAGTGGCAACGCCGCAACCCGCTGGTGGCCGACCCCGCGGCGGCCAACGCGTGGATCGACCTTGCCGACGGCAACGGATTCCTCAACACTCGCACGCCCGGCCTCATCATCGTGCGCCCCACGCCCGGCCTGGCCACCGGCTATCGCTGCAAGATGTCCGGCGGCTGCGGCGGCTGCGAGCCGGGCCAGGGCGGCTTCGTGTGCACCAACACCGTCAACTTCACCATCGCCTGCCCCTCGGACTTCAACGCCGACGGCGGCGTGGACTTCGGGGACTTGGAACTCTTCTTCGAGCGGTGGGAGAACGGGTGCTGAGCATTGCGGCAAATCAAGGGAGACAACAACCATGAAGACGACGAAGACGTGGACGAAGGTGCTGGCGATGGTGACGGCCGCGGCGTGCGGCGCGGTGGCGACGGCGCGGCAGACGCCGCCACCCGGCTACGCCATGCAGTTCAACGGGACGAATGCGTTCGTGGCGGTGGCGGACAGTCCACTGATGGATTTCACGCAGCAGGCAACTATTGAGTTTTGGTATAAACCAAACACTCTGAGACAGGGCCGCATGATCTACAAGGGCGACGGTTGGCACGGCGGGAGCGATCAGTCATTCGGCGTATTCATCTACGAAGGAACTTACGCTCTCGCGTCCCTTTTCTTCCCGACCGACGCAGGAGCCGATGGGTGGTTGTTCGCTCCAGTTCGTCCACCCGTGAATCAGTGGACCCACGTTGCTGCCACGGTCGAATCAACTTCCGAAACTCGACTGTACGTCAACGGCACTCTTGTCGCATCGAACACATTCACCGCCGCGG
>JBBAVG010000093.1:0-9195 GCA_040397805.1 Phycisphaerales bacterium | reverse complement strand
TGGTGCGCCGCCCGGCTCTGCGGGCAAGCCCACGGCCGTGCGCCGATTCGCGAAGCGCCCGGCGATGACGCACGCGCAGACGTCGCCGGTGACGCGGCCATCGACGCACGGCGAGGGCCGACCCCACGTTCGTGCCACGCCCCCGCCCGACAGGGCGCACCAGTCGTGGCCGTGGTGCGCCGCCCGGCTCTGCGGGCAAGCCCACGGCCGTGCGCCGATTCGCGAAGCGCTCGGTGATGACGCACGCACAGACGTCGCCGTTGACGCGGCCATCGACGCGAGGCGGGGCGACGTCCCTGGGGCACGCCGTGATACGCCCGTGCCCCGCGCAGATTGGCGTTCGTCCGTGGGCTTGCTCGAAGACTCGCCGCGCACCACGGCTACGACTGGTGCGCCCTGGCGGGCGGAGCGACTCAGCCGCCCTTGAGACCGATGTCGCTGCGGAACTGCTTGCCCGTGAAGACGATCTTGTCGCACGCGGCGTACGCGCGTTCGCGGGCCTCCTGCATCGTCGCGCCCAGCGCGGTGACGCTCAGCACGCGGCCGCCCGCGGTGACGATCTGACCGTTGGGGGCGCGGCGGGTGCCCGCGTGGAGCACCTGCACGTCGGGCATGGCGGCGGCCTCCTCGAGGCCCATGATGGGCACGCCCGTCTTGGGCTTGTCGGGATATCCCTCGCTGGCGAGCACGACGCAGCAGGCCGGTCGCACGTCCCACGCCACCTCGATCTCGTCGAGGCGCCCGGTGCACGTGGCCATGAGCAGGTCGATGAGGTCGGAGCGAAGGCGGGCCATCAGCGGCTGGCACTCGGGGTCGCCGAATCGCGTGTTGAACTCGAGCACCTTGGGCCCCGAGTGCGTGAGCATGAGCCCGGCGTAGAGCACGCCCCGGTACTCGATGCCCTCGCGGCGCAGGGCGTCGATGATCGGCACCAGCACCTGGCTCTCGATCTGGGCCATGGTGGCGTCCGAGAGCGTCGTCGTGGGGCAGAACGCGCCCATGCCCCCGGTGTTGGGCCCCTGGTCGCCGTCGAGCAGGCGCTTGTGGTCTTGGCACGGCGGGAGCACGAGCAGGCTCTTGCCGTCGACGATGGCGAGCACCGACACCTCGGGGCCGGCGAGCTTCTCCTCGACGACGACCTTCAGGCCCGCGTCGCCGAACTCCCGCTTGAGCATCATGCGACCCAGCGCGTCGACGGCCTCGTCGAGGGTGGCGGGCACGATGACGCCCTTGCCCTTGGCGAGCCCGGCGGCCTTGATGACCGGGGGCTGCTGACGCGAGCGCACGTACTCGACGGCCTGGGCGTGATCGGTGAAGACGCGGGCCTCGGCGGTGGGAATGCTCGCGGCCTTCATCATGTGCTTGGCCCACGCCTTGTCGCCCTCGAGCTGGGCGGCTTGGCGGACGGGGCCGAAGACCATGGTGTGCTCGTCGGCGAGCTTGTCGGCGTAGCCCTCGTTGAGCGGATCCTCGGGGCCGATGACCACCAGCGCGATGTCCTTCTTGGCGATGAACTGCTGGAGGCGGTAGATCTCGCGGATGCTCACGGGGACGTCGACGGGCGTGCCCAACGCGGCGAGGCCGGGGTTCTCGGGGTGGGTGACGTAGAGCGTGCCCAGCCGCGGCGACTGGGCGAGCTTGAGGGCCAAGGCGTGCTCGCGGCCGCCGCCGCCGATGAGCAGGACGTTGATCTTGCCGGAACGGGCGCGGCCTGGGGTGGGCGTCATGGAGGCCGATGGTACGGGCCGGGGCGGGGTCGGGCATGGCCGTACGCTCCGGACGTGACGGCCCTTGCAGCCACGCCCCGGGTGATGCTCTTCACCGACACGCTCGCCGACGTGAACGGCGTGGCGAGGTTCGTGCGCAACGTGGCGTCCGAGGCGGCGTCGCGGGGCCTGCCCTTCCTGGCCGTGACGAGCACGCCCTTCGAGGTGCCGCCGCTGCCGACGGTGCGGAACCTCGCGCCGCTGGCGTCGATGCCGATGCCGGCGTATTCGCACCTGCGGCTGGCCTTGCCGCCGGTGGGCGCACTGCTGAAGGCGGCCCGCGCGTTCGCGCCCGACGTGGTGCACGTGTCGACGCCGGGGCCGGTGGGGTTGACGGGGGTGCTGGCGTCGCGGCTGCTGCGCGTGCCGCTGGTGGGCGTGTATCACACGGACTTTCCGGCGTACGTCGAGCGACTGCTGCGCGACGAGCACTTGGGGGAACTCACCGGGCTGGTGATGGGGCTGGTGTACCGGCGGTTCTCGCGGGTGCTCGCGCGAAGCGACGAGTATCGGCGGCGGCTGGTCGAGTTGGGGCTCCCCCACCACCGCCTCGACACGCTCGCCGCGGGCATCCGCACGCAGGACTTCGGGGCCCGCTTCGCCGACCGCGAGCGAATGGCCCGTCTCTGCGGCGGCACGGCCTCGACCGTGCGCATCGTGTACGTCGGCCGCGTGAGCGTCGAGAAGAACCTCGCGATGCTCGCCCGCGTCTGGCGACGGGCGGACGCCCTGCTCGCGGCCCGCGGCGTCGATGCGCAGCTTGTCATCGTGGGCGACGGGCCCTTTCTGCCCGGACTGAAGCACCTGCTGCTGGGCACGCGTGCAGCGTGCCTGGGCTTCCGGCACGGCGAAGAGCTCGCGATGTGCCACGCGAGCGGCGATGTCTTCGCGTTCCCGTCGACGACCGACACGCTGGGCCAGGCCGTCATGGAATCACAGGCGAGCGGGTTGCCCGCGGTGGTGACGGACGAGGGGGGCCCATGTCGCGTGGTGCGGCACGGCGAGACGGGGTGGGTGGTGCGGGCCACGGACGAAGGGGCGTGGGTGGAGCGGCTCGTGGCGCTGGCGTGCGACGAGGCGGGGCGGCGGCGGATGGGGGCCGCGGCGGCGGCGGCGATGGCCGGATGCTCGATGGCGGCGAGCTTCGATCACTTCTGGCACGTGCACGCCATGGCGGCCCGAAAGGGCCCCAGAGACCCGAACGGACCCCTTCAGGGAGTCCAAGCGAGCACGATCTTGGGGGAAGATGTTGCCGAGGGGAGGGGTGAACCCTAAACTCCCGCCCTGCCAACGCCCGAAAGAGCGTGGGCAGACACGCAAGTGGAATGGGGGCGTAGCTCAGTTTTGGTAGAGCGCATCCATGGCATGGATGAGGTCGAGAGTTCGAGTCTCTTCGCCTCCACTTGAATGACGACGCCGCGGGCCTTGGGCCGGCGGCGTTGTTGTTTTTGGCGATGGCCCCGCGGACCTGCTTTCTCCTTTGCTGTCAGGAAGTCGGCCGCCGTTCGAATCGATGCCGGACCGAGAACCGTCGAAGGCGGCGTCGGCGGTGGATTTCCCGCCGCGACGGCGTTGCCAACGGCGCGGGGCCGGAACGGGAGCGACCGATGAGCGACACGATGCGTGGGCGGGGCTGGAGGGCGGCGGCGTGGCGGATGGTGGCGTTCGCCGCGGCGATGGTGGCCGGGGCGGCGGCGAAGGCGGACACGCTGGTGCCGTGGGCGGATTCGACGTGGAAGTACGTGGTGGTCGCGCCGGGGGAGCAGCAGGGATTCGAATCACCGAGTTTCGATGACAGCGAATGGACGGCGGGGCGGGCGCCGTTCGGCACGCAGACCTGTTCTGGAGGGACGGCACCGGCGACCGGTTGGCCAGCCAATACAAGCCTGTTGGCGCGAATGCGACTCAACCTTTCCTGTCCGACCGACGAGATCTTCGTTCGAGTCGTTGTCGACGACAGGATTCAAGTCTGGGTGAACGGACTTGATGTGACGAACAGCCAAGGAAGCGGACACGCATGCGGCAATTCGTTTGTATTCCAAGTGCCGCGAGAAGCCCTGATCGCGGGCGACAACACCATTGCCGTGCGGGCAACCGACTTTGGCGGGCTCACCTATTTCGACGCGAGCGTGACAACCTCGCTGTCAATCGTGAGCGTAACGCCAGCTTACGTATCGGTCCCGACGTTCAACCCGTCGTCAGTCGAGTTCCACGCCTCGCTCTACTCCGGTTTTCCATGCCCTGAAGCGGTCGCCTGGCGATGGCAGCGGCGCAACCCAACGGTCGACTCGGAAGTGGCCTCCGACTCGTGGCTCAACGTCGAAGACGGCGCAACCTATTCAGGATCCGCCACCGCCACACTGACGATCCTCACTCCAAACGAGGACTTGGCTGTCCCGCACCGGTGCGTGATGGAGACGACGTGCCTCTGCTCATCGGGAGCGGCCTCAAAGCATGCTTCGGCAGCAGTGAGCTTTGGCATGGTGTGGAACGTCGCCGCATGGGGAGCCGACTGGAACGGGCAGAGGGCAATCCCGGGGGGCGTTACGTTCGACCAGATCGTCTGCAGCGGTTCCACCTCCGTGGGTTTGAGAGCGGACGGAACATTGATCGCGTGGGGCGCCAGCGCGAGTAGTGCTCCCACCGGGCGATTCGTCTCGCTGGCGGGGGGCTGGCATGGCTTCGTGGCGATTCGCGACAATGGAACAGCAGTGGGATGGGGAGACGCCTACCACTGCGCAACCTGTCCTCCGGCCGGCACCTTCCGGAAGGTCGCCCCAGCGTTCGCTGGAGGCATGGGAATCCGGACCGACGGCACGCTGGTGTCATGGGGTTCTTCGGGCATCTATACCTCCAACGTGCCTCAGGGCAGATTCGTCGACCTGGCGGTCAATGACGTCTGCTATGCGATCCGCGAGGATGGCATCGCCGTTCGATTTGGCGCACGGACGGGTGACGGACCTGCGGTGGAGATTTACCCCGATACTCGGTTCGTGTCGGTTCATGTCGGGAATGGGTTCGCCGTGCTCTTGGCCGCCGACGGCACGCTTCGCGGCGACGGTGGCGGCCTGGGAAGTTCCGTGCCGAGCGGCACCTTCCGATCGGTCGCGGCAGGCTACGACTTCGCCGTCGCAGTCCGTACGGATGGTTCGCTCGTCCACTGGGGGGCCAGTCTGGGCCCGCTCCCGTTACCACCTCCAGGTGGCTTCAGGCGAGTCAGCGCCGGCACTTTTTCCTCGACAGCCTTCGCCTTCACGAGCGACGCATGTGCAGATCTCGGAAACATCGCGATCACCCAGCAGCCGCAAAACACAACTGTCTTGCCCATCGCCATCGCAACGTTCTCCGTCGAGGCCGCGGGACCGATGCAGTTGACGTATCAATGGCGTCGCAACGGCCTTTCTCTTGCGGGCAGTAGTCGGGTATCCGGCGTCGATGGCCCGGTGCTCTTCATCAGCGGCATGCGTAGGGAAGATCAAGGGCGGTATGACTGCGTTCTCACCGACGCATGCCGCCGCGTCGTAACATCGGGCGCCGAGCTCTCCTGCCGCCCCGTCTTCCAACGCGAACCCTCCAACGCCATGATCGCCGGCGGGCAGTCCGTCCCCATCGACGTCGAGGTGACCGGGTTCCCGACGTCCCTCCAGTGGCGGAAGGACGGCGTGCCGCTGCGCGACTCGGCCTCGTACAGCGGCGTCAACACCGCCACGCTGTGGATCACCGGCAACGATCCCAACCAGTCGGGGTCGTACGACCTGGTGGCCGTCAACGCATGCGGCAGCACCGCGTCGACCAAGGCGACGATCATCGTCACCGACGGATCGGGACCGGCGTGCCCGGGCGACTTCAACGGCGACGGGGGCGTCGACGGGCTCGACCTGTTCCTGTTCTTCGAGAACTGGGAACAGGGGTGCTGAGCAACATCAGGCGGGGGATCGGCATCGCCCGCGAGGCAAGCGGATTCAACGATTCGGATCGGACGACGGGCCAGGCGCCCATCGTCCGGACCAAGGCGCGTGGGCCATCACGACCCCCGCGGCGTCGGCACAGGCAAAAAGGGAGCAATCTATGGATGGCGCGACATGTCGATGGGGATGGAAGGCTGCGGCATGGCGGGTGGCGGCGTTCGCCGCGGCGTTGCTGACCGGGGCCGCGGTGGCCGGGGCGGCGAGGGCGGACACGCTGGTGCCGTGGGCGGATTCGACGTGGAAGTACCGGGTCGTGACGCGGGGGGCCGAGCCGAGCTTTCAAGAGTCGTGGTTCGACGACTCGGCATGGGCGACCGGGCGTGCGCCGTTCGCCGAGGGCAACTGCGGCTGGCCGGCCCCGCCTCAAACGCTGTGGCAACCGAACACCGACCTGATTGCGCGGCTGCAACTTCGCATCGACTGCGTCAGCGAGCCGCTGAGCGTTCGCATCGCCATCGACAACGCCGTGCAGGTGTGGGTCAACGGGACTGACGTGTCGAACGGCCTGCAGGCAGCGGGCGGATGCGCCTACCGCGACCGATTCATCTTCACGGTTCCGCCGCAGGCCCTGGTGAACGGGACGAACCTGATCGCGGTGCGCGCGGTTGATGAGGGCGGGGCGTCGTACTTCGACGCCAGCATCTTGACTCAAACGCCGTCGGTGGTGGCATCGCCCGACTACGTTCCAGTGTTCGGCGACCTTCCTCATTCAGTTCAGTTCACGGCCGCCCTCCTTAGTGGATTTCCCTGCGACAATGCCTCCGCGTGGCAATGGCAGCGTCGCGATTCGACGGTAGATGACCCGCAGGCCGCCAACGCATGGGTCAATCTTGCTGACGGAATGGAGTTTCAAGGCAGCGCGACGCCAACGATCACCGTCAGCAATCCCACGGCGGATCTGGCAGTCGCCTATCGCTGCAAGGTCACTGGACTCTGCATCTGCAGTTCCACCGGCGGAGCAGTGCGATATTCGAACGAGGTTCGCATCGGCTGGGCCCCCAACGCGGTCGGATGGGGCAGCAACGACCGACTGCATCTCCAGACTGCGCCGAACGTAGCCATCAAAGAGGTGGCGATGAATGACTGGGGCACCGTGGCGTTGCTTTCGGATGGCACATTGAAGAGTTGGGGGCAGTTCGCGAACTTTCCGGACAACCGTTCAGTGCCTGCGGGAGAGTTCACGTCCGTGATTGGGACCGGGAACGGGTTCGCCGCGTTGCGAACCGACGGCATAGTCGTTCAATGGGGACCGTCGCCCGCCCCGAACTGCGAGGGAAGTTTCCTTTCCATTCGGAGTGGGGGTCAGTCTGCTGCGGCTGGCTTAGTGGGAATCACAACCGAAGGGCAACTTGCATCGTGGTGCGCACACGACTGCTTGTCGGTTTGGCCGCCAGGAAGATACATCGACGTTGCGACTGCTGGATCGCAAGGCTACGCGATTCGCGAGGGCGGTGTTGCAGTCCGATTCGTGATCGGGCAGGCCGATGCGGTTGAAATCCATCCTGATGCTCGATTCCGAAAGGTGGTTGCGAGTGGCACACCCCAGCACGGCGGTGCCTTCGCAATTTTCCTTGCCGAGGATGGCACGCTGTGGGGCGATGGAGCAGGGCCGGCGCTTTCCATTCCCAGCGGGACTTTTCAAGACGTTTCGTGCACCTCAGGGGCCACTGGGAGTTGGCATACACCTGCACAAACCGTTGTGGCTGTTCGAGCCGATGGTTCGATCGTGCAGTGGGGCGCCGGATTCGGTCCAACCCCAGCCACGCCGCTCGGCGGCTATAAACGAGTGTTTGCTGCAGGTTGGACGCATGCTGCATATGCACTCACGACGCAGGATTGTGGATTGAACAGCGGTGTCGAAATCACCCTTCAACCGACCGATGTCACAACCTCTCCGCTCAGCGACGCCTCATTCGCGATTGGCACGACGAGCCCATCGCCTGGTCTCCATCAGTGGCGTAAAAACGGCTTCACCCTCGCAAACGGTGGCCGCATCTCCGGAGCGGATGGCCCAGTGCTTTCCATCCAAGGCGTGCGTGCCGAGGACCAGGGGCGCTACGACTGCGTGGTCGCCGAGGGACCAGCATGCCAGCGAGTCAGGTCCGCGCTCGCCGAACTCTCCTGCCGCCCCGTCTTCCAACGCGAACCCTCCAACGCCATGATCGCGGGCGGGCAGTCCGTCCCCATCGACGTTGAGGTGACCGGGTTCCCGACGTCCCTCCAGTGGCGGAAGGACGGGGTGCCGCTGCGCGACTCGGCCTCGTACAGCGGCGTCAACACCGCCACGCTGTGGATCACCGGCAACGATCCCAACCAGTCGGGGTCGTACGACCTGGTGGCCGTCAACGCATGCGGCAGCACCGCGTCGACCAAGGCGACGATCATCGTCACCGACGGATCGGGACCGGCGTGCCCGGGCGACTTCAACGGCGACGGGGGCGTCGACGGGCTTGACCTGTTCCTGTTCTTTGATCGCTGGGAAGAGGGGTGCTGAGCAGGGGCGGGTCCGCGACGCGTCGGACCGGGCATCGCCGCGGACAGCGGTCGCCACGTCCGTCGAGCGTGCACGGCGCCGTTCAATCACGCGCGGTTGGTCACGGGCGGACCGGGGTGATGCTCGTCCGTCACGCCGCGGAGTTGCCGCGGGAGGAGTTGCCGTTCTTGCCGTCGGGCGAGGCCGCGCGGAGTGAGGCAAGCACCTCGTCGGCGATGCGTTCGAGCCGCTTGCGGGACTGAGGGTCCGGTTCGGACTGCATCGCGGCACGGAGTTCCGCGGCGAGCTGCTCCTCGGTCATCGCGACGGGGTTCTCGGGCGGGTCCTTGCGGGGTTGTTCATTCGGCGTGGTCATGGTGCACCATCCTGCGAGGCCGGGCCCAACCGATCCCTGAGACGCTTGAGAATGCGGCTCTTGGCCGCGTACACGCTCTCTTCGCTGATGCCGAGGAAGGACGCCACGACCTTGGCGGCACATCCTTCCAGCACGTACAACTGAAACGCCTGGTACGTCACCGGCTCCACTTCACCCCGCACGAGATCAAGCGCCCGGAGCAACTGCACCCGAACCTCCTGCCGCTCCCACTCTTGCGTCCAGCGTCCGTCGGCCTCGAGCTGCTGGAGCATCTGGCCGTCGGCGGGCGAGGCCTGTCGCTTTCGGATTCGGTCGATCACCCGCCGCCTCGTGATCGTCTGAAGCATGCCCCGGAACGAACCCTTCCCGGGGTCGTACTCGAAGCTCGTCGCCGTGCGGACGAACTCGGTCATCACTTCCTGCACCATGTCGGTCGCGTCCTGAGCGGGCAACCCCGCCTGACGCGCGAACCACCAGATGAGGCGGCAATAGCGTCGGTAGAACTCGTCCCACGCCTCCTTGTCGCCCGTGGACCGGATTCGTTGCAGGAGCGTGAGGGACGTGCTCGACGAGTCGTTGGGATCGTTGGTGGCAGACACGGGGCGTCGAGGA
>JBBAVG010000092.1:6806-9694 GCA_040397805.1 Phycisphaerales bacterium | reverse complement strand
AGGTCGAGCTGGATGCCGGTGATGCCCTCGCGGGTGCCGGAGACCTTGAAGTCCATGTCGCCGAAGAAGTCCTCCTCACCGATGATGTCGGTGACGAAGAGCTCGTTCTGGTCGTTGTCGTCGGCGAAGCGGCCCACGGAGATGCCGGCGCAGGTGCCGCGAATGGGCACGCCGGCGTCCATGAGGGCCAAGCAGCCGCCGCAGACGCTGGCCATCGACGAGGAGCCGTTGCTCTCGGTGATGTCGCTGACGACGCGGATGGTGTAGGGGAAGTCGTCGGGGCTGGGGATGATGGCCAGCAGCGAACGCTCGGCGAGCGCGCCGTGGCCGATCTCGCGGCGTCCCGGGGACGTGATCCGCTTCACCTCGCCCGTCGAGAAGGGCGGGAAGTTGTAGTGGAGGGTGAACTTCTTGCTGTACTCGGGGAGCAGGCCGTCGACGATCTGCTCGTCCTTGCCGGTGCCCAGGGTGACGCTCACGAGGCTTTGGGTCTCGCCGCGCTGGAAGAGGGACGAGCCGTGGGTGCGGGCGAAGATGCCCACCGCGCCGCCGATGGGGCGGATCTCGGTCGCGCCGCGGCCGTCGGCCCGGATGCGGTCCTTGACGATCAGGCGGCGGGTGACCTTCTCCTCGAGCCGCTTGAAGGCCTCCTTGGCCTGCGTGCGGTTCTTGAGGCTGGTCGCGTAGTCGCCGTAGGTGCCGGCCGAGTTGAGGGCGAAGTGGCCATCGAGCAGGCGGCTGCGGATGGCGTCCACGGCCTCGCTCCGCTCCTTCTTGCCCTTGATCTGGCGGGCCTTGACGAGGTCGGCGTCGCAGAGCTGGGCGACCTTGGCGGTGATCTCGGGGGAGGGCAGGTGCAGCTCGCCCGCGACCTTGGGCTTGGCGGCCTTGGCGGCGAACTCGCCGATGAGCGAGAGGACCTTCTTGATCTCGCCGTAGCCGAACTCGAGACCCTTGAGCACGTCGGCGTCGGGCACTTCGGCGGCACCGACCTCGATCATGTTGAGGCCGTCGGCGTGACCCGCGAGCACGATGTCGAGATCGCTGTAGTCGAGTTGCGAGACGGTGGGGTTGACCACGTACTGCGGGCCGTCATCGGTGTGGATGCGGGCGACGCGGACGGTGGCGGTGGGGCCCTCGAAGGGGATGTCGCTGATGGCCAAGGCGGCCGACGCCGCGGTGCCCGCGATCACGTCGGCGTCGTTCTCGCCGTCGTGGCTCATCACGAGCACCTGCACGAGCACTTCGTCGAGGAAGCCGTCCGGGAAGAGCGGACGGATCGGACGATCGATCGCCCGCATCGTGAGGATTTCCTTCTCCGACGGGGGGCCTTCGCGCTTCTTGAAGCCGCCAGGGAACTTGCCGGCCGCGCTGGTCTTCTCGCGGTAGTCGACCGTCAAGGGGAAGAAGTCGATGCCTTCGCGGGGCTTGGCCCGCACCACCGTCGCGAGCACCGAGGTGCCCGCGTAGTGCGCCATCACCGCGCCGCCCGCCTGCTTGCCGATCACGCCAGTCTCGAGCATCAGCGTGCGACCGCCGATCTCCGCCTGAACCCTGACCACGCTCTCCGCGAGAGAAACCAGTTGTGCCATGTTGTGCTTTCCTTGCCTGCCCTTCGTGATGCCACGGTCCGCGGCCCAACGCCGGGACCACCGTTGCGAGGAAACCTTTACGCCCGGGTCGAGGAAGCCGCCGCGAAGAGTCCGAGCGAGTCGCCTCGCCCTGCTTCTTCCGCCCGTGTCCCCTTCGGAAACACAGGTCGTCTGCCGCGGCTCCGCCGGCAACCCTCGTCGAAGGGAACGACAAAGGCAAAGGGCAGGTCGCAGTCAACGCCGGTCGCCGGCTGCGTCGTGCCTGATGCCCTACTTCGTCCCAGTCGACGAGGGGAGGTTCGTACGTCGACCAATCCAACCAAACCGATCCAACCCAAACAAAGCGGCCCGAGGACCTGCAGGTCCTCGGGCCGGATCAAGCGTGAATCACTTGCGGAGGCCGAGCTTCGCGATCAGGCCCTGGTAGCGGGCCGGATCGGTGCGAGCCAGGTACTTGAGCAGCCGGTTGCGACGGCCGACCTTGCCCAGAAGGCCGCGACGCGAGTGGTGGTCCTTGTCGTGCGACTGAAGGTGCTCGGACACGGCGTTGATCTCGGCCGTCAGCATCGCCACCTGGACCTCGATCGATCCGGTGTCCTTGGTGTGGCGCTGGTGCGTCGAGGTGATCTGCAAACGGTGGTCGGCGAGAAGTGCCATGTCGTCCTGAATCCTTCTGATGTGCTCTGCTGAGATGCCCTGTTGGGCGGAAAGCATAGGGCCCGCCCTCGGCCCGGACAAGCACCCGCCTCGCAACCCTGCCCCGACCGTGACGCCGCGTTCGACATCCGGTCGGGGGCCCCGAAGGTCGGCGGGTCGCTGGGGCCGGTCGCCGGAGCCGGGGCACTGGAGCCGGGTCACTGGGGCCGGGTCACTGGGGCATGGTCATGCCCGCCATCATCGCGTCGAAACCCGCCCCGTGGGCCTTCATCGCCTCGGCCGGCCCGGTCATCTTCACGAAGAGCAGGCCCTTGGGAAGCTTCACGACCGCTCCACGGAGCATCCACTCCGCCTTGGCCGGACCCTCCCCCATGCCCACGAAGCTCCCCGTCGACTCGATGTGGCTCCAAGCCGTTCCCGCCGTCTCCCGCTGCGTGATGACCGCCTTCGCCGGTTGGCCGGAGGCGTCGAGCACCTGACGCACCCACCGATCGAGGTTGGCCTCGACCGTGCCGCCCGCCGTCGAGAAGGCGATCGTCGAGACCTTCAAAGGGTCGCCCGACGCGTCGGCCACCTGCACCTCCGCCAGACGCATCTGGTTCGCCGGCGGCACTTGGCGGAAGTCCGCGGGCAACGGGA
>JBBAVG010000092.1:0-6706 GCA_040397805.1 Phycisphaerales bacterium | reverse complement strand
CCGCGCGTCCGGCGCGTGACCTCGCCATGCTCGAGGCGAGACTGGCCGACAGCCCGGTCTGCGGCATGATCGTCGATCTCGACAAGGAGGCCGACGCGATCACCCTGATCCGTCGCCTTCGCGACGAGCGTGCCACGGCCTCCCAGCGTGCCATCCGGATCGTGGCCTTCGGGCCGCACGTGAGGCGGGACCTGCTGCAGGAGGCACGCGACGCCGGCGCGGACGACGTGCTCACCCGCGGCGCGTTCGATCACGGCCTCGACGTGATCCTGCTGCGATTGGCCGGGCGGGCCGACGCGTGAGTCGCGGAGGCGATCGACACGACGACAAGACGTGCCTGACGTGCGGACGCCGCATCACGTGGCGCAAGAAGTGGGAACGCTCGTGGGAGCAAGTGCGATACTGCGGCGATGCATGCCGCCGCGGCGTCCGTGCCGATGACGAGCGGCTCGAGGCGGCGATGCTCGAACGGCTCGCGGGACCCGACGGCAAACACGGCTTTGATCCCGAGCAGGTCGGGGCCATGGTGGCGAGCGAGTCGGGCAAGGCGTTGCCGGATGGCAAGGAGCGGTCGCGCAACGCCGCCCGGCGGCTGGTGGCCAAGGGCTTGGCGAGGATGCAGCAGGGCGGGCGCGACGTGGACCCATCCACGGCCCGCGGGCCGGTGATCTTGGCGCGCGTCAAGTGAAGGGTCGGGCGAGGGCGGTCAGCGCCTCGAGGCGATGACGACGCGACGGCTCATGTCGGAGACCCACGTGCCGCCGGGTTGCTCGACGGTGACGGCGAAGGCGGCGACGTCGCGGACGGGGATGAGGGGTTCGACGGGCACTTCGATCTGGCCGCCGCCGGTGGCGTTGAAGACCGCGCCGCTGACGCGTTGGCTCATGCCTCGCGAGTCGATGATCCAGAGTTGGTACTGGCTGGAGGCGGGGTCGTTGGCGGGCAACCCGCGGAACCGCATGACGCCTCGTTGGAGCGACTCGCTCCAACGCACATCGCCCTCGACGCCGGTGACCTGGGGCGAGTCCCACGGCGACCAGGCGACCTCGACCACGTCGGGCGCGTTCGCGATGGACGCGATCAAGCCCTGGCCGGAAACGGGGCGAAGGAAGGCCCAGGCCGTGGCGATGGCCATGCACGCCGCCAGGCTCCAAGGCAGCCACGCGGCGGTTGAGCGCGACGGGGCTGAGCGTGACGGGCCGATGCGTGCCAGGATGCCCGAGCGTTCCTTGGCGAAGCGGCGACCGGAGTCGCGGAGGCGCTGCTCGAGCGGCGAAGGCAGAGGCGAGGCGGCGTCGACGGGGAGGAGTGCGAGATGCAACGCGGCGGCCGCGAGGTCGAGCGAGGCGCCACGGCGGAGGGCGTCGATATCCCCCTCGGGCGCGAGGCGTTCGAGTTCGGCAGTTTCGGCCGCTTCGAGACCTTCGGTGGCATCGAGGGCCAAGAGGTCGAGCGTGCGGTCATCAAAGGAGGGAGCGGCGCTCATGACGCGGCCTCCTGCGACGGGGGTGAGTTCTTCGGCGCGCCGAGCATCTCTCGAAGACGCATGAGGCCGCGGCGGGCGTGGGTCTTGACGGTGCCCAGCGGCAGGCCGGTGGCCCGCGAGATGAGTTCGTGCGAGAGCCCTTCGTACACGGAGAGGCGGAGCACGCGTTGCTGCTCGGCGCTGAGCGATTCAAGGGCCCGTGCGGCGGTGGCGGCCTCCTCGGCCACTTCGGGGCGGGAGCCGGGAGTGGGGCCAGCGGCCGCGCCGCCGTTGAACTCGGTGAGTTCGGAGGAGGCGGGACGACGCGAGATGCGACGGCGTCGATCGATCAGGCGGCGGCGGGCGATGATGGCGACGAACGCGGCCTCGGAGGCGATGTTCGGATCGTACTTGTGCCCGTTGTGCCAGAGTTCGGTGAAGATGTCGTGAACCGCGTCATCAAGCTCCGACTCGGGCAGGCCCGAGCGACGGGCCAACGCCCACACGAGTCCGCCGAAGCGGGCGATGCATTCCTGGACGGCATCCGCGTCGCCCGCGCTGACCCGATGGAGGAGTTGTTCCGCCGAAATGGCCATGGTCCCGTTCGAAGCCCCGCAGCGGCACCGCGCCGCCGCGCGCTGCGGCGTGCCCCCGGTACCCGACAACCCATCATAGATGGCGGCCGCCACCTCCGGCGGGGGCCGAGTGGGGGCAGTGGGTTCCCCGCGGCGGGAGCGGAGGGCCTTGGCGTCGTCGCGGGCCGACGACGCGATGGTGCGGCAACTCCGCCGCGGCTGACGCCGCGTCGAACGTCTCGACGGCTTGCCGGCAAAGGAGGCCATGGGAGCACCCAGCGAGGGACCGAGAAAGCCGCTCGGCGCTCTCGCGAGCGCCGAGCGGCGAAGCAGGAAGTTGACGATCGATCACTTGCCCGCGGGGGGCAGGATCACGGTGTCGATCACGTGGATGACGCCGTTGGAGGTCTCGATGTCGGCGGTGAGGACCTTGGCGTTCTCGACGAGCACGCCGCCGTCCTTGGCCTTGGTGGTGACCTTCGCGCCCTGGAGGGTGGCGACCGAAGCGCCCTTGGCGGCGGCATCGGAGAAGACGCGGCCGGAGAGGACGTGGAACTTGAGGACCGACTGGAGCTGCGCCTTGTTCTCCGACTTGAGGAGCGACTCGACGGTCTCCTTGGGGAGCTTGGCGAAGGCGTCATCGGTGGGGGCGAAGACGGTGAAGGGGCCCGCACCCTTGAGCGCGCCGACGAGGTCGGCCTTGTCGAGGAGCATGGCAAGGGTCTTGAACTTGCCCGCCGCGACGGCGGTGTCGACGATGTCCTTGTCGGCCGGCAGGATCACGGTGTCGATCACGTGGATGACGCCGTTGCTGCACTTGATGTCGGCCTTGGTGACCTTCGCGCCGTCGACGGTGACGGTGCCGTCCTTGGCGACCAGATCGATCCGCTGGCCGTTGACGGTGGCCGCCGCGCCGGTGGCGACGTCCTTCGAGGCGACCTCGCCCGCGACGACGTGGTAGGTCAGGATCGAGGCGAGCTTGGCCTTGTTCTCAGGCTTGAGCAGGGTCTCGAGGGTGCCCGCGGGGAGCTTGGCGAAGGCCTCGTCGGTGGGGGCGAAGACGGTGAAGGGGCCCTTGCCCTTGAGGGTGTCGACCAGGCCCGCGGCCTGCAGGGCGGCGGCGAGGGTCTTGAAGTTGCCCGCGCCGACGGCGGTGTCGACGATGTCGCCGGCCATGAGGCCCGCCGCGGCGGGCTCGGCCTTGGCGGCCTGGCACTGGGCGGTGGCGATGGAGGCCGAGCCGGCGAGGAGGACGAGGGTGCAGGCGATCACGTGGTCGATCTTCATCGATTGCTTCTCCGAATATTCACAATGGGTGACCCGCCTCATCACACGCCGCTCCGGGACCTTCCCGGGGCGGTGCGGCGGGTACCGATCCGCGGCACGCGAGTTGTTCGCGGGGCCGGGAGCGGATGTCGGCATGGTTTCGGGACGAGTCGACCGGCGGATTCACGCCTCGACGTGAATTCCAGCAGGCGTCGAACCGCTCGACCAAGGGCACGGGAAAGTCTCGGCCGCCGGCGCCGGCTGTTCGTTCGGCTTCGCGCAAGCTTGGCGCGGCGATGACCGAGCCCAAGTACTCCCCGGTCATCATTCACCGTCGGAACTTCCCCCTGCCTCGGTGTTGCGTGAACACCAGCGAGGGTCGCGATCCGGCGTTCACCGCGTGAGTCACATGAACAAGCACATGAAGCACCCCACGTCACCCGCCCGCAGCCTCGGCTTCACCCTGATCGAACTCCTGGTCGTCATCGCGATCATCGCGCTCCTGATCGGCATCCTGCTGCCGTCGCTGGGCAAGGCCCGCGAGGCCGGACGCAAGGTCAAGTGCGCCGCGGGCCAGCGGTCGGTGGTGCAGGGCGTGTCGGCGTACCTCATCAGCGGCAAGCAGATCTTCCCGGCCCACTACGTGTATGGCGAGTCGGAGTCGGGCCTCGGCTGGCGCGTTCAGGATCAGCTCACCTCGAACCCGAATCCGAACAACGGCTACGTGCACTGGTCGTACTTCCTCTTCAGCGACGGTTCGGTAAGCGAGGATTCGTTCAAGTGTCCCTCGATGTTCAACGGCGGCGCGCCGGCGACCAACCCCGGAGCCAACCCCAAGGACTGGGAACTCGGCCAGGTCAACGAGTTGGGCGGCGGCGAGGGCGCGATCACGCCCACCGACCGGCAGGTCAAGCGGATCGCCTTCGGCGGCAACGCGGCGATCTTCCCCCGCAACAAGTTCTTCGACGCCCCGGGCGAGCGGAAGAACCAGTTCGTGAAGGATTCCGACATCCAGTTCGCCAGCAACACGATCCTGGTCACGGAATACAACCCCAATCGCAACTACGAGGCCATCAAGGCCTCCAGCGGCGAGAATCTCTACAAGAGTCACCGTCCGTTCACGCCCTTCATCGGGCTGTCTTCGGGCGTCAACGTGTACGCGGAGCCGCGGAACTACCGCGCCGAAGGCCGCTTCAAGTACCCCCGCCTCGAGGACATTCTGGCCGAGGAGGACGTGCCGGTGGGCGCCATCGACGAGGCGTCGACCACCACGCTCAACGCGGTGGGACGCCATCACCCCGGCGCCAAGAGCTCCAAGGGCGGCAGCGCGAACTTCGCCTTCGTCGACGGCCACGTCGAGTCGTCGACCATCGACGCCACCATCGAGAAGCAGCGGTGGGGCGACAAGTTCTGGAGCATCAACGGCGGGAGCAACGCCGTCGATCCCCGGCGGTGACCGGTGATCGACGCGCATCGCGTCGGTCGGTTCGAATCACGTGAGGTTGGGCGGGAGGGGCCGACGTAGGCCTCGTCCCGGAGAGCATGGACCTTCGAAGGGAGAGATCGTCATGAGGAAGCGGAACATCGGATTGGTGGCGATGATCGCCTGTGCGGGTGGTTGCGTCGGCATGGCATCGGCCCAGACGGGCCTCGTGAACGTGAGCGGCGCGACGCTGCTCGAGAACTACGTCAAGTCGAACGCCTCGACGAACGACTTCATCGACTTCAACGGCGACGGCGTGGCCGGCTGGCTGCTGACGGGCATCCAGCAGCTCGCTCCCTCGGGTCCGTCGAACACGTCGCAGGCGCTCGCGGTCCAGTATCGCGTGACCGGCTCGGTCAACGGCTTCATCGAACTCACCCGCTTCGGCGCAGGTTCATGCGCCACGGGCAACGACGCCAACGCGTCGGGCATCCTCGGCAACCGGGCCGGCGTCGCGGGCAACGCCTCCTTCGCCTACTTCAACCGCACCCTCTACATCAACGCCAACGGCTCCACCGGCGCGTACAACCAGGGCAATCCCGGCGGCGCGCCCCAGACCGCCAACTCCCTGTACCAAAGCCTCTACGCCGCCCCCAACACCGGCAGCGGCGGCTCGATCTGCATCGACGTTTCCCCGCTCGACGTCTCGAGCATCCTCGCCACCCGCAAGGCTGGCGGCGCACCGGCGTGGGACGCCAAGCCCACCGATGCCGGGTACGGCGGCAACCCCGCCGTCTCCGGCACCCGTCCCTTCGGCACCGGGGGCTTCGGAAGTCTCTCCAGCTTCCTCGCCGACCTCAACGGTCGCAACGTCTTCGATCCGGCCAACCCCGGCGCGGCCGACTCCAACACCATCTTCGACAACTCCCTCTTCTTCGCCCCCATCGCCCCGGTGACCAACTACGGCACCGGCCTCGAGCGCGTCACGATCAGCGAGCTCCAGCACCTCTTCACCACCGGTCGCGCCAGCAGCGGCGAGAACTTCGTCGTCGTCACCCGCGACGTGGGCTCGGGCACCCGCAACGCCTTCAACAACTGCACCGGCGTCGATCCTTCGTTCGGCGTCGGCGACAACATCGGCGGCCTCTCCACCTCCTCGAACCAGCACCTCCTCGGCAACGAGTACACGCCCACCAACAAGGGCAGCAACGGCGGCGTCGAGTCCGTCATGCGCAACACCCGCCTGGGCGTCGGCTACATCGGCACCGAACGCGGCGTGACCGGCTCGGGCTCGGGCTCCTGGCTCACCACCAACGCCCTCGAGATCCTCGATGTCATGAACGACATCTACGGCGGCACGCAGTACGTCCGCCCGACCACCGCCAACATCGTCGGCAACAACGCCAACGGCTGGGTCATCGGCGGCCAGGCCGTGCTCGCCACCATCGGCGATCCCCGCTCCAACGCCGCCTCCCTTGGCGGCCAGGGCTGGGCCGGCGCGTTCGATCCCTTCACCGACCTCAACTGCAACGGCGTCCGCGACGCCGGCGAGCCCTTCACCGACCTCAACGGCAACGGCACGTTCGACGCCGTCAACGCCGAGGCCGGCCTGCCCGCCCGCACCACGCCGCCGATGGCCAACCCCTATGCCGCCGCCTACCTCAACAACATCACCCGCAGCATCGCCGCCACCACGTCGGTGCCCGCCGACCCCGCCAACCTCGGCATGCCCGGCGAGTTCGCCGCCAGCCAGTTCCTCCTCCTGGCCGCCCTCGACAACCTCCACAGCGAGACCGACTACCTGACGCTCCAGGCCAACACCGCCAAGAACAACTGCGTGGCGGCGTACACGCTCGCCAACAACGTCCACAACAACGCCCGCTTCGCTTCCTTCAACACGGCCGCCGCGGGCCGCGTTCCGGCCCGCAAGACCGGCTCGACCTACAGCGACGGCGTCGTCGGCGGCATCAACTACGT
>JBBAVG010000091.1:0-10163 GCA_040397805.1 Phycisphaerales bacterium | reverse complement strand
CCCAATCGCGAAGCGATTCCCGTCGACAGCCGGGGGTTGCGGCGTTTCGCCGCAACCCCCGGTCACGCGACCACACGAACCGGACCCCGAAGGGGTCCCCGAGGGAGCTCCCAGACCATTCGACGACATGTCCACGTTGCACACGAACACGTCGGGCTCATCCTTCGGAAACCACGTTGGGGTTGATGCGCACGCGACGTCATGTCCGGGGGTGTCGGCGAAACGCCTCCACCCCCGTCTACTTTCGGGAACGCCTTCGTCGTTGCGACCACCACCGTGAACACGATCCGCACCGCACGCGAATCATCGGGATCGGGCTGGATCACGCCTGCGACGGCTCGCGATGCCGGAACGCGGCAAGGAAGAAGAGCAGCACGACCACGGCGAAGGAGGCCGGCACGATCCAGATCTTCGTCCAGTCCGGCGTACCCCCCTCGGGCGTGTAGTGAGTCACTAGGTGCCCGAAGGCGATGGCGCCGAGGCCCAACCCCAACCCCTGCGTGAGCAGGACGAGGAAGCCCTGCGCCTGTCCTCGCACCTCGGCGGGGGCCGTCTTGTCGACGTAAATGAAGCCCGTGACGAAGAAGAAGTCGTAGCAGATGCCGTGGAGGGCCACGCCCAGGGCCGCCATCCAGAAGACCTGGTCCTTCGCCGCGCCGGCGAAGAGGCCGTAGCGGAGCGCCCACGCCGCCATGCCCACCGCCAGCATCCACTTGACGCCCAGCCGCCGGAACATCAGCGGCATGAGCAGCATGAAGACGATCTCGGACATCTGCCCGCTCGACATCGTGAGCATCACGTTGTCCTTCGAAAGCGAACTGACGAACGTGAAGGCGTTGGAGTAGTACCCGGCGAGCGGGATGCAGAGCAGGAACGAGCAGACCGCGAAAACCAGGTACGCGGGCTTGGCCAGCAGCTTGAGCGAGTCGAGGCCGAGGATCTGCCGCACGGAGAAGGCCTGCCCCTTCGCCGGCGGAGGCGTGCTCGGCAGCGTGAGGCAGTAGAGGCCCAGCAGGATGCCCGCGACGCCCGCGATCGACCATTGCGCAGGGGACGACGCGCCGCCGGCGATCCACTCGAACTTCTGCGAGCCCACCGTTAGGCTCCCGCCCACGGCGATGTTGCCGATGATCCAGCCGATGGTGCCCAGCGTCCGCACGGGCGGAAACTGCTTGGCCGGGTCCTTCATGTGCGTGAACGAGAGCGAGTTCGTCAGCGCGAGCGTCGGCATGTAGCAGATCGCGTGGAGCAGGATCATCAGCACGAACGGGTGCGTGAAGGTCGCCGCCGCCGCGTCGGGCACGGGCATGTTCGCGTTCCTCACGACGCTCGGCACCGCCAGCATCGCCGCCCCGCCCAGCATGTGCAGCGCGGCCAGCACCTTCTGCGTCGAAAAGAAGCGGTCCGCCACCGCGCCCACGAAGAAAGGGGAGATCACGGCCGCGATCGGGCACACCGTGTAGGCCCACGCCCCCAGCCCCTGGATGCCCTCGGCCGCCATCCACCCCGGCATCGAGACGTACCACGCCCCCCACACGAAGAACTGCAGGAACATCATGATCGATAGACGGGTCGAGAGCAGGGGCACGAAGGTCGGTTGACTCATGGTGGACTCACCCTACACGCCCCGCGCCCCCGATGCAAGCCCTTCGCCACGGAATCGTCGTCGCCGCCCCCCGCTCGCCCCTGCTCGAACGTTCACCGCCCGGGCAGGGGATGCCACTCCGGGGCCTCGCCCTGCCGCGGCTCGAGCCTCGTCACCCGCACCTCGCCCGCCTCGATCCGCTGCAGGATCGCTGCTGCCCGCGGGAATCGCCCGAGCATCGCCCCCACCGCCGCGGGCTCCATGACGCACGCCGCCGTCGCCAAGGCGTCGCACGCGGCAGGGTCCTCCTCGATGACCGTCACCGCCATGCGGCTCGTGACGCCCAGGGCCGTTCGCGGATCAACGATGTGCGCGTAGCGAACGCCCCCGATCTCGATGAACTGCTCGGCATCGCCCGACGTCGACACGTTCACCCCGCGCAGCACCAGCACGCCGCTGGCGGGAAGGCCGGGGCCGGGCGAGACCTGCACGCGCCACCCCCGCTCGCCCGGCGGCGGCTCGCCCATCGCCACATCACCCGCCAACGCCACCATCGCCCGCGTCACGCCGTGCGCTCTGATCGCTCGCAAGCCCTCCGCGGCTCCGTACCCCTTGGCGATGCCCCCGAGATCAAGCCGCATCCCCGGCCGCGTGAGGCGTGCCAGGCCGCGGGCGTCGTCGACCTCGACGGCCCGCCAGTCGATGAGCCCTTGAAGGCGTTCGCGTTCGTCGGCGGGCGGAAGCTGCCCGCTCCGCCGTGCCGCACGCCACGCCCCCACCGCCGGCCCCACCGTGACGTCGAAGGCTCCGCCCGAGGCCTCGCTCACGCGGGCGGCCACGGCCAGCACGCGTCGCAGGTCGCCGCCCGCGGGTGACCATTCCACCCCCGCCGCCTCCGAGATCCGCGAGACCTCGCTGCTCGCCCGATAATCGCTCATGGCCTGTTCGACCTCGGCCATGCGGGCGAAGGCCCCGCGTGCCGCCCGCTGGGCGGTGGGTTCATCGGGCGCAAAGAGCGTCAGGTGCGCGTCGACGCCCATGACCACCCGCCTGTATTCGTGGCGTTCGAGACGGGGCGAGCAGGCCCCGAGCAGCACCGCCGCGACCAGCATGAAGAGGCACGTCGCACGCACGAGTCGAGGGTAGCTTCCGGGGTCGACGACGCCGCGTCGCGCTCGCCCGTGGCGGGCTATCTTGAAGTGCCATGACCGGCCCTTCCTTGCGTCGTCCTTCCCTGGCGGTCCTCGCGGCGATCGTCGCCACCGGCGGCGTGAGCATCGGCGTCGAACCTGCGCCGACGACACGGACCGACGCCCCCGCCGCCGACATGAAGCCGTTCACCGAACAGCTCAAGGTGGCGGCGTACTCGTTCACGATGGTGCCGATTCCCGGCGACGAGGCCAAGGGCATCAAGCCCTTCTACATGGCCACCACCGAGTTGACGTGGGAGGCCTTCGACGTCTTCGCGTACGCGCTCGACGCAGGAGGCACTCGCGAGGACGGCGCGCCCGTCGAGGAGATCGAGAGCGACGAGAACCCGCCCGAGGGCTTCGACGTGGTGACGCGGCCGAGCAAGCCGTACCTGCCCCCCGACCGCGGCTACGGCCACGATGGCTATGCCACGATCTGCGTGAGCGCGAAGGGCGCGGCGGAGTTCTGCAAGTGGATCAGCGTCAAGACGGGCCGCAAGTATCGACTGCCGACGGTCGAGGAGTGGGCGCACGCGAGCCGCGCCGGCACGACGACGACCTACTCCTTCGGCAACGACGCGTCGAAGCTCGGCGAGTACGCGTGGTACGCGGGCAACTCGAAGGAATCACCCCAGCGCGTGAGCACGAGAAAACCCAACCCTTGGGGCCTCTTCGACATGCACGGGAACGTGCTCGAATGGTGCACGCGGGGCGAGGGGAAGAAGCCCGTGGGCATGGGCGGCAGTTGGCGGGACCCGGCATCGAAGCTGGTCAGCGGCGCGATGCAGGAACAGGACGCCAGCTGGAACGCCAGCGACCCGCAGATCCCCAAGAGCAAGTGGTGGCTCTCCGACGGCTCGTTCGTCGGCTTCCGCCTCGTGTGCGACGCCTCTGAGGCCCCCAACGACGCGGCTTCTGCCGCACCGTCGAGCGCTGATGCGGCCACCCCCAACGCCAAGAACCCCTGACCGCCTGCCCCCACCCGGAGTCAGCCCCATGACGAGCCACCTTCCGTCCGCCTCGTTCCTCGAACTTCCGCACGGCGGCGTCGGTCGTCGCGACTTCGTGAAGGTTGCCGCGGCGGCCGCGGCGATTCCCATGATCGCCACCGGCTCGGCGACGGCGACCCCAAGGCGTCGCGACCCCCTGCGGGTGGGCGTGATCGGCTGCGGCGGCCGCGGCACCGGCGCGGCGTTGCAGGCCCTTCGCGCCGACAAGGACGCCGTGCTGGTGGCCATGGGCGATGTCTTCCAGGACCGCATCGACTCGTGCCTCAAGAACCTCACCGAAGAGATGGGCGATGCCGCGGCGGCGCAGGTCCGCGTCGACCCCGAGAAGCGGTTCACCGGCTTCGACGCGTACCAGAAGGTGATCGACGCGGGCGTGGACGTGGTGCTGCTGACCTCGTATCCGGCTTTCCGCCCGGCGCACCTCAAGGCCGCGATCGACGCGGGCAAGCACGTCTTTGCCGAAAAGCCCGTGGCCGTCGACGGTCCGGGCGTGCGAAGCGTGCTCGAGAGCGCGGCGGCGGCCAAGCGCAAGAACCTCTCGCTGCTCGTGGGCTTCTGCTGGCGTCACAACGACGGCATGAAGGCGACGTTCGAGCAGATCAACGGCGGCGCGGTCGGCGACGTGCTGAGCGTCCACACCACCTACCACACCACCACGCTGAGCAAAAGGCCCCGCAAGCCCGAGTGGAGCGAGCTCGAGTTCCAGATGCGCAACTGGTGGCACTTCACCTGGGTGAGCGGCGACCACATCGTCGAACAGGCCGTCCACAGCATCGACCGGCTGAACTGGGCGATGAACGACCGCATCCCGACCAAGGTCACGTGCCTGGGCGGACGCGCCGCTCGCAGCGGGCCCGAGCACGGCAACGCCTTCGACCACTTCGCCGCGGTGTACGAGTACGAGGGCGGCCTGCGCGCCTTCCACACCTGCCGCCAGCAGGACGGCACGCCCAACGACAACACCGACTACGTCTACGGCACCAAGGGCATGGCCGTGGTGAACGGCTGGAACCCCACCTATGTGGTGAAGGACCTGGCGGGCAAGGAGACGTGGCGCTACGCGGGTCCCACGGACCGCGACATGTACCAGAACGAGCACGACGTGCTCTTCGCGGGCATCCGCGCCGGCAAGCACTTCAACGACGGCGAACGCTCGACCAACAGCACGCTGACCGCCATCATGGCCCGCATGGCCGCCTACACCGGCCAGACCATCACGTGGCAACAGGCCCTCGAGAGCAAGGAATCGCTCGTGCCCGACCAACTCTCCTTCGACATGACGCTCGAGACGCCCGCGGTGGCCATCCCCGGCAAGACCAAGTTCCTCTGATGCTCGCCCCTCACGCCTTCGCACGAACTGGAGACGCTCCGATGAACCACGTCACGAACGCGATGTCACGCCGCGAGATGCTCCGTACCGGCACGCTGGTCGCCGGCGGCGCGCTGGCCGCCACGCTCGGCTCGACCCGAACCTCGCTCGCCGCCGACGAACCGCCGGCCTCGAAGCGACGCACCCTCCGCAAGGCCGTGATGATCGGCATGGTCGGCGAGGGCGCGACGCTGCTCGAGAAGTTCCGGATCGTGCGCGAGTGCGGCTTCGACGGCATCGAGATGGACAGCCCCACCGATCTCAAGATGGAGGAGATCCTCGAGGCGCAGGAGAAGACCGGCCTCAAGGTCCACGGCGTGGTCGACGGCGTGCACTGGCAGTACCACCTCAACTCGCCCGACGAGGCCACCCGCGACAAAGGTGTCAAGGCCCTCGAGCAGGCCATCCGCGACGCCAAGGCGATGGGCGGCAACAACGTGCTGCTCGTTCCGGCCGTCGTCAACGCCAAGCAGTCCTACGACCAGGCGTGGACGCTCTCGATGGCGGCGATCCGCCGAGTGCTGCCGCTCGCCTCGGAGTGCGGCGTGACGGTCAGCGTCGAGAACGTCTGGAACAACTTCCTCCTCAGCCCCCTCGAGGCGGCCCGCTACGTCGACGAGTTGGCTCACCCCAACGCCGCCTTCTACTTCGACGTGGGCAACATCATCAACGTCGGCTTCCCCGACCAGTGGATCCGCGTGCTCGGCCCCCGCATGGCTCGCCTGCACATCAAGGACTTCTCCCGCAAGAAGCGCGACGATCTGGGGCTCTGGAAGGGCTTCGACGCGGAGCTCGGCGACGGCGACGCGAACTGGACCGCCGTCATGAAGGCCCTCGACGACATCGGCTACTCCACGGCCCCCGAAGGCCGCTGGGCCACGGCCGAAGTCGGCGGCGGCGACCGCAAGCGATTGGCCTTCCTCGCCGAACGCATGGACAAGCTCTTCGCGATGTGAGAAGCGCGGAGGAACGGAACCCACCCGCTCAGCGGGGCGTGATGGTCCAGTTCTCGCCGGTGGCCTGGTCGGCCCAGCGACGCATGTCGCGCAACTGCGTCCAGCCGAGCATCTCGGCGTGCCCGTCGAGGTGGGCGGCCACCGCCTTGCCCCCGTGACGCAGCGAGATGAACCCCGAGTTGAGTCCCGGCGTCGGGGCGTTGGGGTCGTACGCATCGGCCCAGAGCGAGCCCGTCAGCGAGCCGAACCGAGGCGGCTCGAGCCTGAAGAACCCCTCGGGCCGGCCCAGGATCGGCACCGCGGGCTGCTCCTCGGCGCGGGCCGACGCGAACGCCAGCACGCCCGACGGGCGCACCGCCTGATCGATCCGCTGGATGAAGATGCGGCCGTAGATGCGCTGGAAGATGCGATCGAACGACTGGTTCCGCTCGCTGCCGCCCACGAACGCGATGTTCATGCCCAGCGAGGGGTAGAGGCTCACCACGTAGTCGTACGTGACGCCGAAGCCCTCGTACTCGCCCTGACGCTCCCGCAGGTCGCCCAGCACCTTGTCGGACTGGTAGAGCCCGCGGAAGTCGTGGTTGAAGTACCCGGCCAACCGCCACGGATACCGCTGCGCGTCCTCGTTGTAGAGACGCACGCCGTCTGAGTTGAGCACCTTCATGGGTCCGTTGACCCAGTCGCGGGGTGGATACCCCGGCAGCACCGACCCCCTGTTGTCGTCGGCGTACATCGCGAAGGCGGTCATCAGTTGCGACGCCCCCGCCAACTCGCGGGTCTGGCGGCCCAGCCCCTTGGCCTTGGCCATCGACGGGAGCACCAGCGAGAGGATCACGCCGATGATGGCGATCACCACCAGCACCTCGATCAGCGTGAAGCCGCCGTCGCGGATGGCCCGGTACGCACGAAGGACAGGGCAGCGGGTCGGGCGTTCGCCCAGACTCCCCATGCCGCCCCGGTTGCCTCGCACGCCGTGTGACTTCATCCAGAACCCTTTCGCGAACGCCACAGTATATTGCTGTCAGACAGGAATCATTTCGCCAAGCCGGGAACTTCCATTGAATCCAAAGGCCCTTTCTCGGACGGATCCAGACGGGCTTCCCGCCTCCGACCCATACACTTCTCCCAGATTGACAAGGAGTTGCGCATGATCCCCACTCGACTGGCCTCCCGAATGACCTCCCGACTGGCCGCCCGCATCACCAGCTTGGCCCTGCCCCTGCTTGCCGCCAGCGGCATGGCGCAGACCGTCACGGCCACCTTGCCCGCCCCCACGCTCGATCGCTGGAACTACCCCTTCGCCAGCCAGCCGGGCGCCGAAGCGGCCATCCCTACGTTCGCGGCGTTGCGTCAGACAGGATTCGATGACCGCGACTCCCAGTTCCTGCTCGGCTTCGAGACCGGCTCCGCGGTGCCCGCGGGGCTCGGTGCCGCCCGGTACGTCATCGAAGCCGCGGCGGTGACCATCCACGTCTCGTCGGAGCTCCGCTTCATCTACGACCCTTCGTTCGACTCGGTCGCCACCTCCTACGACCCGGCCGATCCGGCCTTCGTGGCCGACGCCGACGCCGGCAAGCCCGTCGAGCTCTTCCCGGTGGGCTATCGCAACGGCTTCAGCGACGCGACCTACGGCGAGAGCTCACCCTACAGCCCCTTCCCGCCCTTCCCGCCCCGCGAGGGCGTCCGCAACACCTTCGCCGCGGCGTTCAACGCCTCGGGGCTTCCCACCGTCGACATCAGCCGCCATGTTCGCCAGCGCTTCGAGGCGATGCCCTTGGGCGTGGGCATGAACCCCGACCTGACGGTCGGCGCGTTGGTGCCCGCGGGCTCGTCGCTCACCTTCGCCATCGACCTCTCGATGCCCGGCGTGGCCGAGTACCTCGCCCGCGGCATGAACGCGGGGCAGGTGCGGTTCATGGTGTCGTCGCTCCACGCGGCCAGCGGCGGCCCCGGCGGTGGCACGGGCGACGTGATCTACCCCACGTTCTTCTCGAAGGAGAACCCGCTGGCGGCCCAGGCAGGCTACCTCTCGTCGCTCACCTTCCGCGTCACGGCCCACCCCGGCGCCGACTTCAACATCGACGGCGGCGTCGACGGCGCGGACATCGAGGCCTTCTTCATCGCCTGGCAGGCGGGCGAAGCCCATGCCGACTTCAACCTCGACGGCGGCATCGACGGCAGCGACATCGAGGCCTTCTTCGTCGCGTGGGAGAATGGCGGGGGCTAATCACCGCCCATCGACCGCCGCCGGTTCACCGATCGCCGGGCGCGTCCACGTACACCAGCGGCATCAACCTCGCCAGCGTCTTCTCGCCCACGCCCTTGACCTTGTCGAGGTCCTTGACGTGGCGGAAGGGGCCGTTCTTGGTGCGGTGATCGATGATCCGCTTGGCCATCGAGGGGCCCACCAAGGGCAACGCCTCGAGTTCGGCCTGTGAGGCCGCGTTGAGGTTCACCTTCGTGCTCGCGATTCGCTCGGGCGTCGCGGGCGAGGGAAGGGGACGAATGACGGGCGAAGGGGCGGAGACGGGCGATGCCGCGGGGGCGACGTCGGCGGCGGGCTCGATCGCCGGGGGCAGCACGGCCACCACCGGCGGCGCGGGCGGCCCGACGAAGGCGGGGCTTGCCGTCTCGGGCACGGACGTCACCATCTGCGAGACGGGCGGCGGCGTGGGCTGCTGCACGAGTTGCACCACGATGGGCGGCATGGGCTGGCTAACGGGCTGCAACGGCGCGGCCGCGGGCACGACCACCGGCGAGGAGCGGGCCATGAGCGCGTAGACCAAGCCGCCGGCCGATACCGCCCCCAAGGCGAAGACGGCGACCATGCGGGCGGCGGTTCCCGGCTGGCGAGACGTCACGAGGGTCGTGGAAGTGGTCTGCATCGCCAACTATACCGACCCGAACATCGGTTCCGGCCGCCCGCGAACGTGCGGGCCGCAAGGCCACTAAACTGCGGTCCGAACCGCCACGGATGGCCATCCTCTCCACCAACGCCCGCCCCCCCGTGACCCGCCGCCTCCGCGGGGCCGTCATGTCGCTCGCCCGCGGCTGGCCCGCCGCCCTCACGGTCGCCGCGTCGCTCATCCTCTCGCTCATCGGTATCTCGTGCATCGACGTCGCCGAGTCGCTCCGGCCGGGCGAGTCGTTTCTGGCCTTCAACCCGGCCGCCGCCCGCCAGGTCATGTACTTGGCCGTGGCCATCGCGGCGATGCTGATCACGATGCTCCCCCACTACCGCTTCCTGGGGTACATCTCGTGGGGGCTCATGGGCATCTCGGTGATCATGCTCATCTTCCTGCTGCTGCCGGGGGTGCCCCTCTCGGTGGTGCGGCCCCGCAACGGCGCGCGGGCGTGGATCGACCTGGGCGTGGTCGACTTCCAGCCCTCGGAGGTGGCGAAGATCGCCTTCGTCCTGGTGCTGGCTTGGTACCTGCGATTCAAGCAGAACCACCGCACCTTCGCCGGATTGCTGCCGCCGGCGATCATCACGTTCATCCCGGTCGGCCTCATCATGCTCCAGCCCGACCTGGGCACGGTGATCCTGTTCATCCCTTCGCTCTTCGCGATCCTGCTGGCGGCGGGCGCGAAGATCCGGCACCTGGTCATCATCGTGGCCATCGCCGCGGCGGCCGCCCCCATCGGCTACACGTTCCTGCGGCCGCACCAGAAGGCCCGCATCGAAGGGCTCGTCCTCCAGCTCCAGGGCGACACCAGCGCGGACCAGGACATCAACATGCAGAGCGTGACCAGCCAGCGGCTGGCGGGCGCGGGGGGCATCGCCGGCATGGGCGAAGATCGCAGCCGCACGCTGCTGCACTTCAACGCGTTGCCCGAGCGCAAGACGGACATGATCTACTCGGTGGCGGTGAGCCGCTGGGGGTGGCTGGGCGGGGTGGGCATCCTGCTGCTCTACGGGGCGTGGGCGTTGGGGGCGCTCATCACGGCGGCGGTCTGCCGCGAACCCTTCGGGCGGCTCGTGTGCGTGGGGGTCACGGGGTTCATCCTGGCGCAGGTCTTCGTGAACGCGGGGATGAACCTGGGCATCCTGCC
>JBBAVG010000090.1:0-10624 GCA_040397805.1 Phycisphaerales bacterium | reverse complement strand
CGCCTTCGGCGTGGCGCACGCGTCGACGGACGCACGGCCCCAATCGCGAAGCGATTCCGTGTCACTCCGCCAGCACCGCACGCACCGGGCTCGCGTCGAACCCCATCAACTTCAGCGGCTGCGCCATCAGCGTGTACCGCCCCGGCTCCACGCCCGCCAGCACCAACCCCTCGAGGATCACGATGCCGTGCTTCAGGAGCGCGTGGTGCGCGGGCAGGTCCTTCGAGTGCTGCAGGTCCACGCTCGGCGTGTCCACGCCCACCGTCTTCACCCCTCGCGACGCCAACGCCTCCACCAACTCCACCGACAGCCCCGCGAAGTCCTCGTTCCACGACGCATGGTCGGGAAACGTCCCCGTGCGGATCAGGACCCTCGGACAGTCGATCCCCTCCACGCCCCCCTCGATGTCCTCCGGCCGCACCCGCGCGCCCCGCTCCACCTTCGCCCGCACCACGCGGCATGGCCCGATGTACCGGTCCAGCGGCTGCTCGCCGATCCCCGCCTCCCCCTTGCCGTAGTGGTTCGGCCCGTCCGCGTGCGACCCCAGATGCACCGTCGTCCGCAGCGTGCTCAGCGTGATGTTCGCCCCCTGCTCAAGATCGCAGAGCACCTCGCGGCTCATGGGCGTGTCGCCCGGCCACACCTTGGTCGCCCCCGTGATCGCCGGGCTCAAGTCGTGCAGCACCGCGGCCCCCGCCGACGCACGATCCGCCTCGAGCGCGTCACGCACCTTCGCCAGCCACTGCTCGCGGGGCAGGCTCGCCGCCTCGCGGGGCACTCGCTTCATCAGCCGCTTGTACAACCCGTCGAGCCGCCGCCCCTGCGCCTTGGCCTGTGCATAGGGCACCGTGCTGAAGCTCACGAGGTTGTACTGCGGCGTGAGCCGCTCCGGATCGATCACGTGCAGCGCCTGCTCGATCTTCTTCTTGTGCAGGAAGGCCGCGTCGCCCACCTTGTCGCGCATCTCCGTGAAGTTCTCGAGCGCCATGTCCGCGATCGCGTCCGCGTTGGGCTTGCGTTGTTCCTGGTACGCCTGCAGGGCCGCGCGTCGATCGCCGCGGTGCGCTCGCAGGCACTCCACCAGCGTGCGGCAGTCCTCGAACGCCGCGTTCATCCCCTGTCCGTAGAAGGGCACGATCGCGTGCGACGCATCGCCCAGGATCGCGATCCGGTCGCCCATGACCCACGGGAAGCACCGCACCGTCACCAGCGAGCCCACCGGGTTGCGGGCGTAGTCCTCCGTCAGCGACGGCATCAGCCCCGTCGCGTCGCCGTACCAGCGTTCGAAGAACGCCCGCACCGCGTCGTCGCCCGAGAGGTCGGCGAACCCGTGCGGCCCCTCGTAGGGCCAGAAGAGCGTGCACGTGAACGAGCCGTCGCGGTTGGGCAGCGCGATCATCATCGACGAACCCCGCGGCCAGATGTGCAGCGCGTTGGGATCCATCGCGTACGCGCCATGCCGGTGGGGCATGGCCACGCCAAGCCGCTCGAGTTCCGGCGCGGAAGGGATGTGCAGTTCCTTGTACCCGTGCCCCAGGTACGTCTGCTGGTACTCGAATCGGTCGGTCTTCTGCATCGCCAGCCGCACCGGCGAGAAGGCCCCGTCCGCGCCCAGCAGGAGGTCCGACCTCTCCCGCCGCGTCGCGCCCGCCGCGTCGCGGAAGGTGGCCTCGCCCGTGGCCGTGTCGATGTCGGTGCAGGCGTGGTCGAAGTGGAACTCGACGCCGGGCAGCTCCGCCGCCGCGCGCAGCAGCGTCAGGTTGAGTCCGCCCCGCGACACCGAGTTGATGGCGTCCGACTCATTGCTGCTGTAGGGCTGTCGCGTGAGTTCGCCGCTCGGGGCGTGCATCATGCGGGCCCGCATCGGAATCGCGTCGTCGGCGAGCACGCGAGCGTCGAGGCCCGCCGCCGCCAGGCCGTGCAGCCCGCGGGCGGACAAGGCGAGGTTGATCGACCGCCCGCCGGCGTACCCCTTGGCCCGCGGGTCGCCGCGGCGTTCGAAGACGCGCACCTTCCAGCCGTCTTGCGCCAGGAGGCGGGCCAGCAGCGAGCCGGCGAGGCCGCATCCGACGAGGGTGGCCGTGGGGTGAGTGGGGGTGTTGCTCATGGTGGAGGGTCCGGGGCGCGAGCGGTCGGAGGGACTCAGGCGGTGACGCTCGCGAGCGCCTCGACGAAGCGCCAGCAGTCGTGGAAGGAGTTGTACAAGGGCGTGGGCGCGGCGCGGATGATGTCCGGTTCGCGGAAGTCGCACACGACGCCCGCCCGCTTGAGCGCGTCGAGCGAGCGACGCGGGTCGCCCGGCAGCCGCAGCGAGAGTTGGCACCCGCGCTGCGACTGGTCGGCGGGCGTCGTGACGCCCACCGCGGGCACGCGGGCCCGCAGCAGGTGCTCGAGGTAGCCCGTCAGCGCCAGACTCTTCCGCCGCAGCGTGTCGATGCCCACGCGGTCGAAGATCGACAGCGACACCTTCACCGGGCAGAGCGAGAGGATCGGCGGATTCGACATCGCGAAGCGGTCCGCCGAGGCCACCGGCGTGAAGTCGGGCCCCATGCGGAACCGCGTCGACGGGTCGTTGCCCCACCAGCCCGCCAACTGCGGGAGCGACGCGTCGCGGACGTGACGATCGTGCACGAACGCGCCCGCCACCGCGCCCGGGCCGCCGTTGAGGTACTTGTAGCTGCACCACACCGCGAAGTCGGCGTTCCAGTCGTGCAAACGCACCGGAACGTTGCCCGCCGCGTGCGCGAGGTCCCACCCGCACCGGGCCCCGACGCCGTGCGCCGCCTTGGTGATGGCTTCCATCTCGAACCACTGCCCCGTCAGGTAGTTCACGCCCCCGAGCATCACGAGCGCGACCTTCGAGCCCAGCGACTCGATCCGCTCGATGATGTCCTGCGTCCGCAGCGTCGCCTCGCCCTCGCGGGGCCGCAGCCGCACGATCGACTCCTGGCCGAACCCCTTCATCGCCGCCTGACTCGCCACCGCGTACGAGTCGCTCGGGAAGGCCGAGTCCTCGATGACGATCAGGTGGCGGTCGGCGCTCGGCCTGTAGAAGCTCAGCATGAGCAGGTGCAGGTTCACCGTCAGGGTGTTCATCGCCACCACTTCGTGTTCCATCGCGCCCACCAGCCGCGAGAGGGGGCCGCGGACCGATTCGTGATAGGGGAGCCACGGGTCCCTCGCGTGCAGGTGCCCCTCGACGGCGAAGGCCGCCCAGTCGTCGAGCTCCCGCTGCACCGCGTCCTTGACGCCCCTGGGCTGCAGGCCCAGCGAGTTGCCCGTCAGGTAGACGCACGGCGAGGCGTCTCCCTCGCGGCCCATGATCGAGCCGACCGTGGGGATCAGGAACTCCGAGCGCATCGGGGCCAGCTTGTCGAGCGAGTCCATCGCGCGGGCCGCACGCTCGGAAAGGTCTGCTGTCGTCATGGGCTATTGAAGGCGCGGACTCGCCCCTGCGGAACGCGACGTCGCCGCCGCCGGTACCCTCCGTCGACCCATGCACGATCCGCTCGATCTCTACGAACGCGCCGTCCAGTCGCCCGCCGAGCTCGCGGCCTTCCTCGTCGCGCTCCACGGCGGCGAGCCGTCGCGGCTTCGCGAGGACTTCGGCGGCACCGGCGCGCTCTCCCGCGCCTTCCTGCACGGCGCACCCGGCCGATCCGCCCTCGTCGTCGACCTCGACCCCGCACCCCTCGCCCGCTGCACCGGCCACCCGACCCTCCGCACGCTCGTCGCCGATGCCACCGAACTCGACGACGCCGACCCTGCCGACATCATCTTCGTGGGCAACTTCTCCCTGGGCTATGTCGAGTGTCGGCGACGCCTCGTCCGCTACCTCGAGGCCTCGAGGCGCCGCCTCGCCCTCGGCGGGCTCTTCGCCTGCGACATGTACGGCGGCCCCGGGGCGTGGCGACTCGGGGGTCTGGCTCGTCGCATCCCGCTGCCGGGCGGCTCCGTGCTGCACTATTGGTGGGAGCACGAAGCCGCCGACCCGCTGACGGGCATGGTCGTCAACGCGATCTCCTTCCGCGTCGAGACCGCCGGCGAGATCGTCGAGGAGCACCCGCGGGCCTTCGTCTACCGATGGCGGCTGCGTTCCCTCCCCGAACTCCGCGAGGCCATGCTCGAGGCGGGCTTCCGAACGATCGAGGCGCGGCTCGACACCCGACTCGATGCGTCGGGACGCCCCGAAGGTCCGGCTCCCGCCGCGGACCTCGCGGGTGATTGGACGGCCCTGATCGTCGCTCGTGCCTGAGCGTGGTCGGGAAGCCCCATAACTCCCCCAGGGGTTCACAAACCCGTGTGGATTCGCCCTTTGGGCGTTGTCGATCGGTCGCGGCCTCATTACCATTCGCTCACGGTTCGGCGTTGAGGAGCGCTTGGGCCGTGCGTGCGAGAGAGACTCCCGCATCGATGATCCGTTCGCCCTTGGCCTCGCGCGTGGTCGCGAGCCGTTTGGCGGCATCGACTCGGGGCCGTTCCGAAACAAGAGGAAAGAGACAAGACCCATGAAGCAGTTCCTGAGCATCGTCGTCCTGGCTGCCGCCGCCGGCACCGCCCTGGCCGGTCCCTTCAGCGCGGGCAACCTGGTCGTCTACCGCGCCGGCGACGGCACGGGCACGCTGAGCAACGCCGCAGCCGCGGGCTTCCTCGACGAGTACACCCCCACGGGCACGCTCGTGCAGTCGATCGCCCTGCCCACCAGCGTCAACGGCGCCAACCGTCGCGTGACGCTCAGCGGCAGCGCGGCCAGCGAAGGCCAGCTCACCCGCTCGGCCGACGGCCGCTACCTCGCCTTCGTCGGCTACGACGCCAACACCGGCACCGCCAGCGTCGCCTCGACCACGTCCGCCACCGTGAACCGCGTGATCGCCCGCGTGGGCGTCGACGGCGCGGTCGACAGCTCGACCATCACCACGGCCTTCAGCGGCAACGCCATCCGCGCCGCCGCCACCGACGACGGCAGCCGCTTCTGGGTCACCGGCGGCAACAACGGCGTGCAGTTCGCCCAGTTCGGCGTCGCGAACGTCAACACCCAGATCAACACCGGCACCGGCGCCTCGACCAACAACCGCGCCGTCAACATCTTCGGCGGCCAGCTCTACATCTCCTCGGCCTCGGGTTCGCTCCGCGGCGTCGCCGCCATCGGCACCGGCCTGCCCGTCGTCAACGGCCAGAACGCCACGCCGCTCGCCGGCACCAACGCCAACACCAGCAGCTCGGGCTACGACTTCGCCATCGTCTCCAGCTCGCTCATGTACATGGCCGACGACTCCGCCGTCGCCGGCCTGGGCGGCCTCCAGCGCTGGGAACTCGTCGCCGGCACCTGGACTCGCACGCAGACGTGGGCGCCCGCCAACGGGGGCCGCATTCGCCAGCTCGTCAACACGACGACCCCCGGCGGCGAGAACCTCCTGTACGTCACCGTCGTCGACTCGTCCAACGTGACCACCATCCAGTCCCTCGTCGACGTCGGCGCGGGCTCCTCCTTCAACGTCATCGCCACGGGCGCGACCAACACCGCCTTCCGCGGCATCGAGTTCGCTCCGATCCCGACCCCCGGCTCGCTCGCCCTCCTGGGCCTCGCGGGCCTTGCCGCCGGTCGCCGTCGTCGCTGATCGATCGCTCGCAACGTTTGTTTCCGAATGGCGGCCGTTCCCTCGTGGGGACGGCCGCCGTCGTTGATGCACGCCTCGCTCGGTCACGCCCCGCCCCGCAGGCGACGCAACTGCTCGAGTTTGGCGACCACCGTGAGCATGCTCTTGTTCAGCGGCGGGCTGCGACGCAGCTCGATGTTCGCCCGCTGCGAGAGGCGGCTGACGAGCACGGCTGCACGGTTGCGAATGTCGCGACGCTCGAGGATGGCCCGCCACTCCTCCTCGACGATGGTGGGCGTGAGCGAGGCCGCGCTCGCGAGCCGATCGAGCACGTGGCCTCGCACGCCGCGGCTCGCGAGCGTGGCCTTCAGCGACGGCGCGCCATCCATGCATCCCCCCTGCGCGGAAATCCCTCTCGAGGACGCCTGGTTCGCGGGAAGCTCGCGGATGGTGGTTTCCGTTGGAGGGTTCTGGATGGATGGTTCGTCCGACCGCCGGTCGGGGTTCACGCGGATCGCCGGTCGGGGTTCGGCGGATCGCTGGTCGGGGTTGGCGGGCGGGTCACGACGGGTTGAGGGTGACCGCCGGACGGGGTTGGCCTGACGCGGGGTGAGCCGATCGAGGTGCAGGCGATAGCGGTTGGTGCGGCCGGTGCCGCCGCGGGTGGTCGCCACCAGTTCGACGACGCCCGCGACCACGAGGCGACGCAGGATCCGCTGCACGCCCCGATCCGAAAAGCCGGTGGCCAGCGCAAGCGAGGCGACGCTGGGCCACAGTTCCCCGCTGACGGGGTTCCACCACTCGATCATCGCGTGGAGCAACGCCTTCTCGCCCGCGTTGAGCGTCGAGCGGCTGACGAGTCCGAGGGCGGCGACGTGGCGGGGAACGGCGGGCGGGGCCATGGGCTTGGCGAGCGGCTTTACGGGCGGGTTGAGGACTGGCATGGCGGTGCTCTCACGGGCGCGGGTGCGTCGGGGGGCACATCGCCCCCGTTGCATTCCCGGCAGGCGGTCGCGGGCGGGGACCGCGCCCGTGCCCGACGGGTGTCCGCCGGTCGGGGGTCGCAGCGGAAACGACGCGAATGGGGTCCCCAGCGCAAGTCTCGACGCTGGAAGGATCAAGCCCGCGGCGTACCGTTGGACCCGCTCGAGTGCGCATGAACAACGAACCATCCAACTCGCTGATCGATCCCTCGCCCGTCCGCGAGTTGATTCGCATCGCCCTGCCGAGCGTGGTGGCTTCCACGAGCTACACGGTGATGCAGTTCGTCGACAAGTGGGTCGTGAGCCACATCGGGCCCGACCCCGTCTATGTCGGCGCCCAGGGCAGCGGCGGTCTGGCGGCATGGATTCCCGTCTCGATCGCCTACGGCGTCATCTCGATCGTCAACACGTTCGTCTCGCAGAACATGGGGGCGGGCAAGCCCGAGCGAGGGCCCGCGTACGCGTGGAACGGCCTGTGGCTGGGCGTGCTCGCGTGGGTGCTGCTCATTCCGTACGGCTTGACGCTCCCGTGGCTCTTCGAGCTCATGGGCTACGAGCCGCGGCGGGTGGAACTCGCCAGCGAGTACGGGCAGATCATGGTCTTCGGATCGGCGCTGACCATTTGTTCTCGCGCCATCGGCCACTTCTTCTACGGCATGCAGCGACCCGCCGTGGTGATGGTCGCGGCGGTCGCGGGCAACCTCGTCAACCTCCTCTTCAACTGGCTGCTGGTCTTCGGCCACATGGGCTTTCCGGCCTTGGGCCTCACGGGCTCGGCCATCGCCACGCTCATCGGCACGGCGGTGGAGGGGCTGATTCCCCTCGCGCTCTTCCTCGGGCCCAAGCTCAACGCCTCGCTGGGCACGCGGCGGCAGTGGAGGCCCAACCTCCGGCTCATGCGGGACATCCTGGGCCTTGGCTGGCCTGCCGGGCTCATGTACGGCAGCGAGATGATCTGCTGGGGCTTCTTCATGCTCTACCTCGTCGGGAGCCAAGGGCCCGAGGCGGGCACCGCCGGGTTCATCGCCCAGCAGTGGATGAGCCTCTCGTTCATGCCCGCCGTGGGCATCGCCACCGCCGTCGCTTCCACGGTCGGCAAGTACATGGGCATGAAGCGGCCTGATCTTGCCTCGAAGCGCGCCATGGTGGGGCTGACCATCGCCATGGCCTACATGGGTTGCTGCGGCATCCTCTTCATCCTCTTCCGCAACCCGATGGTCAATCTCTTCATGCCCGACGACACCCCCGACGCCGCCCGCGCCATGGTGCTTGACCTTGGCGGGAAGTTCCTCATCGCCACCGCGGCGTTCCAGCTCTTCGACGGCATGGCCATGGCCATCGGCGGCGCGCTTCGCGGCGCGGGCGACACGCACTTCCTGGGCGTCGTCACCGTCGTGCTGTCGTGGAGCGTGATGGTGGGGGGCGGACTCGCGATCGTGACCTACCTGCCCCAGTGGGGAAGCGTCGGCCCGTGGGTCGCCGCCGCGTCGTACATCGCCATCCTGGCCGTCGTCTCGATGGCCCGCTTCCTCACCGGCGGGTGGAGGCGGCTCAGCGTGGTGTCGGCGAACTGAGGCGGCGTCGCACGGGTTGCACCACGCGGGCCTTGCGTCGCTCGGGGGTGATCGTGTATGCTCTGTCGGAACCCTGCGGCCCGGGCGGGCTATCGTGCTCGTGGCGGGGGGCGAAAGGGCGGACCGCTCGCGAGCGAACGCGGAAAGGACCAAGGCATGTCGAATCACCCGTGGCATGAGATGAATCGTCGCGCCTTCCTGCACGACTCGGGCCTCTTGGCCGCGGCGGCCGTGACCGCGGGCCTGACGTTCCCAACGCACGCCCGGGCTTCGTCGAGGCGTCCTTCGGGACGCTTGAAGGTCGGGGTCATCGGCTGCGGCGGCCGCGGCACGGGGGCGGCCGTGAACATCCTCGAGGCTTCGGAGGATGTCGAGATTCATGCGATGGGCGACATGTTCGCCGACCGCGTGAAGGGCGCGGTCCACGAACTCGGGGAGATCGACCCCAAGCTCGCCGCCCGCGCGATCGTGCCCGAGGACCGCGTCTTCACCGGCTTCGACGCGTACCAGCAGGTGCTCGCCACGGGGGTCGACATCGCGATCCTCGCCACGCCCCCGGGGTTCCGGCCCACGCACTTCGCGGCGGCCATCGAGGCCGGGGCGCACGTCTTCATGGAAAAGCCGGTGGCGACCGACCCCGCGGGCGTGCGAACGGTGATCGACGCCGCCCGCAAGGCCGCCGAGCGGAAGCTCTCGGTGGTCTCCGGCACGCAGCGGCGTCACGAGCGGTGCTATCTCGACGCGATGCGTCGCATCCAGGAGGACGGCGCCATCGGCGAGGTGATCGCGGCGCAGGTCTACTGGAACCAGGCGGGACTCTGGCACAAGGATCACGAGCCCGAGTGGAGCGACATGGAGTGGCAACTCCGCAACTGGCTCTACTTCACGTGGCTCAGCGGCGACCACATCGTCGAGCAGCACGTGCACAACCTCGACGTGGCGGCGTGGGCCCTGGGCGAGAACCCCGTCTCGTGCATGGGCATGGGCGGGCGGCAATCGCGCGTGAAGCCCGAGTACGGCCACATCTTCGACCACTTCGCGATTCACTACGAGTACGCGGGCGGGCGGGCGGTGCACAGCTACTGCCGCCAGCAGGACGGCACCACGCCCCGGTCGGAGGAGATCATCATCGGCACCAAGGGCCGCGCCGTGCTGGCGTCGGGCCGGGCCGAGATCTTCGGCGAGCACCCATGGAAGTGGAAGGGCAAGCAGACCAACCCGTACGTGCAGGAACACATCGACCTGATGGCCAGCATCAAGGGCGACGGGCCGTACCTCAACGAGGGCGAACGGATCGCCGAGAGCACGCTGGTGGCGATCATGGGCCGCATGGCCGCGTACACCGGCAAGCACGTGGAGTGGACGCAGGCGATGGAGAGCAAGCTCGACCTGACGCCGCCGAAGCTGGAGTTGGGGACGATCCCCGTGCCCGACGTGGCGATGCCGGGCCGCACGCCGCTGATCTGAGCCGCTGATCGACTGGTTGACGAGGGAAAGGAGTTCCGATGGACGTGACGCGTCGAGGATTCATCGCCGGGGTGGGAGCGGCGGGAGTGGGGGCCATGGCGAACGGGCCCGCGATCGCTTCGGCCGAGCCGCCGGCCCGCAAGGGGCGGCTCAAGCAATCGGTCTGCCGCTGGTGCTTCGGGTCGGTGCCGTTGGAGGACCTGTGCCGCGAGGCGGCGGCGATGGGATACGGGTCGGTGGAGCTGCTCGACCCGCCGGACTTCGAGACGCCGCGGCGGCACGGCATGACGTGCGCGGTGGCGAGCTTCGTGAAGAGCAACACGATCCGTCGCGGCTTCAACCGGGTGGAGCATCACGATTCGATTCTCAAGGAACTCGAGGAGCGGCTGCCCTTGGTGAAGGCGGCGGGCATCCCCAACCAGATCGTCTTCTCCGGCAACCGCGACGGGCTGGGTGATCGCGAGGGGCTGAGGAACTGCGCCGAGGGGCTCAAGCGGATCATGCCGCTGGCGGAGCAACTCGGCGTGACGATCGTGATGGAGCTGCTCAACAGCAAGGTGGACCACAAGGACTACATGTGCGACCGCACGCCGTGGGGCGTCGAGTTGTGCAAGCGGGTGGGGAGCCCGAGGTTCAAGCTGCTCTACGACATCTACCACATGCAGATCATGGAAGGGGACGTGATCCGCACGATCACGGACCACATGGAGCACATCGGCCACTTCCACACGGCGGGCGTGCCGGGCCGGAACGAGATCGACGGCACGCAGGAGCTCAACTACAAGGCCATCTGCGAGGCGATCGTGGCCAAGGGGTACACGGGCTTCCTGGGCCAGGAGTTCATGCCCAGGCGCGAGCCCGCGATGGGGTCGCTGCGCGAGGCGTTCGAGATCTGCGACGTGTGAAGTGAACGCCAGGCGATTGGACGTGGCATTGGTCGACGCGTGCGCCACGCCGAAGGCGTGCTCGTCGAAAGCCGGGGGTGTCGGCGTTTCGCCGACCC
>JBBAVG010000089.1:0-10744 GCA_040397805.1 Phycisphaerales bacterium | reverse complement strand
TCCGTCGTCGCCGCCGACGCCGCGTCGTACGACTGCGTCGTCACCAACGCCTGCGCGAGCGTCACCAGCTCCGTCGCCTCGCTGACCCTCGGCGCCGTCCCGACCATCACCTCGCAGCCCGTCTCCCGCGTCGCCTGCGTCGGCGCGTCCGCGTCCTTCAACGTCGCCGCCACCAGCACTCCTGCGCCCACCTATCAGTGGCGACGCAACGGCGTGAACATCAGCGGCGCGGCCGCGGCGACCCTTTCCTTCTCGTCGGTCTCCGCCGGCACCGCGGGCTCGTTCGACTGCGTGGTCTCCAACGCCTGCGGCAGCGTCACCACCTCCGTCGTCACCCTGACCGTCAACACGCCGCCGGCCATCACCACTCAGCCCATCTCCCGCGTCGAGTGCGCAGGCGCCTCCGTGACCTTCACCGTCGCCGCCTCCGGCACCCCGGAACCCACCTTCCAGTGGCGCAAGGGCGGCACGAACATCAGCAACGCGACCGCCGCCTCCTTCACCATCCCCTCCGTCGCAGCCGCCGACGCCACCTCCTACGACTGCGTCGTCACCAACAGCTGCGCCAGTATCGCCAGCTCCGCCGCCACGCTGGCCGTCAACGTCGCTCCCGCCATCACCACCCAACCCGTCTCCCTCTCCGCTTGCGCCGGAACCGCCGCCACCTTCACCGTCGTCGCCACCGGCGCACCCACGCCCTCGTTCCAGTGGCGAAAGGGCGGCGTCAACATCAGCGGCGCCACCGCAGCCTCCTTCACCATCGCCTCCGTCGCCGCCGCCGACCTCGCCTCCTACGACTGCGTGCTCACCAACGCCTGCGGCAGCGTCACCAGCGCCGCCGCGGCCCTCACGCTCGGCGGCGGACCCACCATCACCACCCAGCCCGCCTCCCGTTCGGCCTGCATCGGTTCATCCGCCACCCTCACCGTCGTCGCCGCCGGTTCGCCCACATTCCAATGGCGCAAGGCAGGGATCAGTATCAGCGGGGCCACCGCCGCCTCCTTCACCATCGCTTCCTTCCAGGCCTCCGACGCCGGTTCCTACGACTGCGTCGTCACCAACGCCTGCGGCAGCGTCACCAGCGCCGCCGCCTCCCTGACCGTCGGCGCCGCTCCGACCATTACCACGCAACCCTCCTCCCGCTCCGCCTGCTCGGGCAGGTCCACCACCTTGTCCGTCGTCGCCACAGGCTCACCCGCCTTCCAGTGGCGCAAGGGCGGCGTCAACATCACCGGCGCAACCTCCGCCTCCTACACCATCGCCTCCTTCCAGACCGCCGACGCCGGTTCCTACGACTGCGTCGTCACCAACGCCTGCGGCAGCGTCACCAGCGCCGCCGCCACCGTCACCGCCATCTTCCCGCCCACTTTCACCACGCAGCCCACCTCGCGAGTCGCCTGCACCGGCGCGTCGACCACCTTCACCGTCTCCGCCACCGGGACGCAGGCCATCACCTTCCAGTGGCGCAAGGGCGGCATCAACATCACCGGTGCGACCTCCGCCTCCTTCACCATCGCCTCCGTGTCCGCAGCCGATGCCGCGTCGTACGACTGCGTCGCCACCAACGTCTGCTCCAGCGTCACCAGCTCCGCCGCCACGCTGACGGTCAACACGGCCCCGGTCATCACCACCCAGCCCGCCTCACGCTCTACCTGCCCCGGCACCTCGACCACCTTCACCGTCGCGGCCACCGGCACGCCCTCGCCCACCTTCCAGTGGCGCAAGGCCGGCGTCAACATCACCGGCGCCACCTCCGCCTCCTTCTCCATTGCCTCCGTGTCGGCAGCCGATGCCGCCTCCTACACCTGCGTCGTCACCAACGCCTGCGCCAGCGTCACCAGCGCCGCCGCCACGCTGACGGTCAACGCCTCGGCTCCCAACGACCTCATCGCCAACGCCCAGCTCCTCGTCGCCGGCGTCGCACGAACCGGCGACACCTCCTGCGCCGCCGTCGATGCCGCCGACGCCCCCGTCTGCGCGTCCCAACCCGTCACCGCACCCGGCCTCTGGTACCGCCTCGGCGGCACCGGCACCTCCGTCACCGTCTCCCTCTGCGGCAGTTCCTTCGACACCCGCCTGTCGGTCTTCTGCGGCTCCCCCGGTTCCCTCACCTGTGTCGCCGGCAACGACGATTCCTGCAGTCTTCAGTCCAGCGTCACCTTCTGCTCCCAAGCAGGCGCCGACTACTACGTGCTCGTGCACGGCTTCCAGGCAGCCACCGGTCCCTTCACCATCCTCGCCACCGCCTCGCCCTCGCCTTGCAGCAATCCCGTCGCCTGCCTGCCCGTCGGCGCCTGCTGCGTTGACGGTGGTTGCACCCAACTCAACGCCGAGCAATGCGACCAGATCGGCGGCACCTTCCTCGGCGTCGGAACGCCATGCGACACCGTCTCCTACGCCGACCTCTTCCAGGCTCCGGGCCCCTTCCCCGTTTCGATTCTCGACTTCTCCACCGCCAGTGCCTCGATCGTCGTCCCACCCGGCAGCGGCAATGTGGACGGTCTTGCCGTGCGATTGAACCTCGCCCATACCTTTGTTGGCGACCTCACCATCACCTTGACCCAAGGGGCCACGACCGTCACGCTCGTCAGTCCTTCCGGCAGCGACGCCGACCTCGACGGGCTCTACACCTTCTCCGATGCCGCCACGACGCCCTTCGCAGTCGCCGCCTTGGGCGCTGCGCTGGTCCCTCCTGGCGAGTTCAAGCCGGCCGCCGACCTCGCCGCCTTCATCGGTCAGCCCTTCGACGGTCCTTGGGTCCTCTCCGTCCTCGACCAGTTCTCCGGCGACACCGGCCAACTCCGCTCCTTCATCCTCGCCGCTGCCGCCACGTCCCCGGCCTGCAACGCCTGCCCGCCCTGCGTGGCCGACTACAACGTCGACGGCGGGGTCGATTCGGGCGACCTCGCGTCCTTCTTCGACGCGTGGGAACTCGCGCAGCCCTGCGCCGACGTCAACCAGGATGGCGGCATCGACTTCGGCGACGCCGCCGACTTCTTCGCTGCGTGGGAGAATGGCGGTTGCTGATGTGTCGGTGAACCGCACGAGGGGTTTCGCGGGGTGGTCGTTCGCGTCCGCACTCCTCGGACGTTTCAAACCGTGGATTCCCGCCGTGGATCCGCCAAACGGGGCTTGGCAGGCCATGGAGCCCTTGCCAGCCGCCCGAACCGCCATAACATGTGCAGTCCGCACTTTGAGATCCCGTCCGCCGCCTGCGGCAGAGACAGGGGGTCTGGCGGATTCAGTACGGAGGGTCATCTGATGCTCGTTGTCATCGTGTCGGCGTTCGATTGCATCCGTTTACGTTCGCGTCGGCTGCTGTTCGTCTGTCTCCTTATGTTCGTCCCTGGGGTCCACGCCCAGTCCACGCCCTCCGAAGCGAACGCCAAACCCGATGCCCTCGCCACGGCACGACTCGACGCCCATCGCGATCTCCACGCCGACAGTGACGTCGATCTCGACACCTTCGTCTTCCGGCCACTCCCGCCGTTCCACGCCTCGTCTGTCACCGACGACCTCCCCGCATGGACGGTCGCCTGTTCCCTCGATCCCGGCGTCGTCGCCATGATGGAAGAGTCGGGCAACGTGCTCGACGTCGAACTTCCGCTGGGCCCCGGTTCGACCGTCGTCGCCCGCCTCCGCCGCTTCGATGTCATCGCCCCCGACGCCACGCTCGTGCTCGAAGGAGCCGGCGGCACGCGAGCCCCGCTGCTCGTCACCGTCTCCACCTGGACCGGTCACCTCCTCGACGACCCCGATGCCGATGTCTTCATCGGCCTCTCGCCCACGCAGGCGCAGGGCTGGATCACCACCCGCGGCACCACCCACATCATCGCCACTCGCCCCACGCCCGCCGGACTTCTCACCCTCGCCTACGACCTCCGCGACGTTGATCTTCCAGGTGCGATCACGCCCGCCTCGTGCCAAGGCGCCATCGCTCCTCCTGGCAGCGTCGAGCCCCCGCCCACCGGCGAGGTCCCCTACACGCCGCGAAACGCCTGCCGTGCCTTCCGTGTCGCCGTCGACACCGACAACGAGTTCACCGCCGTCGCCGGCGGAACGCAGACCGCCACCGATTACGCCGTCATCCTCGTCGCCGCCTCCAACGTCGTCTATACCCGAGAGACGGGCATGGGCCTTGAAATCGGCTTCCTCCGTCTCTGGAACACCACCGACCCCTGGACCGCCGGCAACACCTCGACGCAACTCGACGAGTTCGTCTCCCACTGGCGCAGCACCATGTCCGGTGTCGTTCGGTCCTCCGCGCATCTCTTCAGCGGTCGCGTCCTCGGTGGCGGCATCGCCTATCTCAGCGCCGCCTGCTGGACCGACTGGGGCTTTGCCGTCAGCGCCAATCTCAGCGGAGCGTTCCCCTTCCCCATCCGCGACAACGCCCGCGACAACTGGGACCTCATCGTCGTCGCCCACGAGTGGGGCCACCAGTTCGGCACCCATCACACCCACAACGTCTGCGCCTACGACCCCGTCATCGACGCCTGCGGCAGAGCCGCCAATCGGGACTCCTGCGAGGTCGGCACACGCGATTGCGCCGTCGCCGCGGCAGGCAACGGCACCATCATGTCCTACTGCCACACCTGCACCGGCGGCAGCGCCAACATCAAGGTGTCGTTCGGCCCTCGCGTCAGCGCCCGAATCGCCGAGTTCGCCGCCGGCGCCTCCTGCGCCACCACCCGACTCCCGCCTTCGCTCGACGCCGTCGTCGCCGCTCCCGCCTCGACCGTCTGCGCGGGCACCCCCGTCACCCTGACCGCACAGGCCTCGGGAGACGATCTGCGATTCCAGTGGTTCCGAAATGGCGCCCGCGTCCGCGGCGCCGTTCAACGCACCTTCCTCGTCCAGACGCCCACCAACAACGAGCGCTGGGACGTCATGGTCTACTCCCCCTGCGGCGTCATCACCACCCAAGGCTCCCCGCTGGGCGTCACCCTCGCGATCGACGGCCCCGTCATCACCCGACACCCCGAGTCGATCACCGCGTGCCCGTCCGAACCAGTCGAGGTGTCCGTGCTCGCCTCGGGGGCGATGTCCTACCAGTGGCAAGTCCGGGACCTTGGCGTGCCCGCCGGTTGGAAGCCCCTCGAAGACGGCCCCGTCATCATCGCCGGCGCCGTCGTCGCCATCGCCGCCGGCGTTGCCTCGCCCACGCTCTCGCTCAGCGCCATCACGCCCGCCTGGCGAGCCAGCGCGGCCCTCGACGCCCGTGCCGTTCGGTGCCTCGTCTCCGGAGCGTGCACCGGATCCGCCAGTGTCCTGAGCACCGCCGCCCTCGTCACCCGATGCATCACCGACGTCAACTGCGATGGCGGCATCGATGGCGCCGATCTCGTCGCCTTCTTCACCCTCTGGGAGACCGGCACGCCGCTCGCCGACTTCAATGACGACGGTGGCATCGATGGTGCCGATGTCGGCGAGTTCTTTCGCCGCTGGGAGCTCGGCGCCTGCTGATTGCCGATCCAACGCGAGAAAGCCCCGCACCACGCTCATCCATCCGGACAACGTCCCGAATCCGCCGCCCGCCGACGCCGTTCGCACCCCGATCGGTGCCATCATCCTCGTCTCATCGAAAAAACCGGCCCTCGTTGAACATCCCGTGCGGGGGCGAGTCCATATTCGAATAGAATCGCTCGGACGCCGCCACTTCTCGCCCGCCCACCCATGCATCGCTTCCTTCCCGTCATCTCCCTTGCCGCCCTCGCCCTCGCAGGCCTCGACGCCCACGCCGATCGCGTCCGCGTCACCATCAGCGGCACCGTCGAATACGCCGCCTTCTCCCGCGGGCCATTCACCTCCGCTCGCGCCGGCCAGCCCGCCGTCGCCGTCTTCGAGGTCGACTCCAACAGCTTCCGCGACAGCGGCCAATACCCCGTCCGCGGCTACTTCATCGACCCCGCCTCCCTCACCCTCACCGTCGGCACCGGTTCCACCGGCATGCGCATCCCCCTCCCCTCGGGAAGCACGCCCCTCTTCGTCCTCCGGGACAACGACCCCGCCGTCGACGGCTTCTACGTGACCTCCGGCATCCTCGAGTTCCCCGGCTCCATCCCGCTCAACAGCGGTTCCACCACGTCGATGTCCATGTCCTTCTCGCGGGGCTTCGACGTGGGCACCATCCTCCGCTCACGCGACATCCTCGACGCCGCACCGGGCCGATGGGGTTTCGAGAACATCGCCAGCTACGACTGGGCCGTCACCATGCCCGGCGCAGCGCCCATGATGCTCACCTACGAAACCATCGCCATCGACAACCTCACCAACCCCCCGCGGTGTGCCGCCGACTACAACCAGGACGGTGGCGTCGACGGCGCGGACGTCGAGTCCTTCTTCGTCGATTGGCAGGACGGTCTCTTCGATGCCGACGTCAACGAGGACGGCGGCGTCGACGGAGCCGATGTCGAGGCCTTCTTCCGCCTCTGGGCCGCCGGCGGCTGTTGACCACCCCTCTTCCCCTATACTTGGGCCGTCGCCACCTTAGCTCAGTTGGTAGAGCAGCGCTTTTGTAAAGCGCGGGTCGGAGGTTCAAGTCCTCTAGGTGGCTTTCTCGGCCCCTCCCCCCTCACATCAGGCTGTTTGCCCCTTCCGCCCCCCTCGCCTACCCTTCCCGTCCCCGGGCGAGTGCCGGAGCGGCCAATCGGGGCAGACTGTAAATCTGTTGGTTCACACCTACGGGGGTTCGAATCCCTCCTCGCCCACTTCGCCGACCCCGTCGCCTCGCGACGGGGTCGCTGGTTTTTGCGACCAGCCGTCGCCGCGTCACGCGATGGCGTTCGGCGGCTCCTTGCCCGCCAAGATCGCCGCCGCGTTCTCGCACACCATCTGCGTCATCATCTCCCGGTACCGCGTCTCCGCGCTCCCGATGTGCGGCGTCAGCACCACCCGTGGGTCCGCCACCAGCGCGGGATGCACCACCGGCTCCCGCTCGTACACGTCCAGCCCCGCCGAGTGCAGCCGCCCCGACGCCAACGCCTCCACGAGCGCGTCCTCATCCACCACCGGCCCGCGCGCCGTGTTCACGAAGATCGCCCCCGGCTTCATCGCTTCGAACGCCGCCCGGTTCATCAGGTGCTTGGTCTCGGGCGTCAACGGGCAGTGCACGCTCACCACGTCCGCCTGCGACAGCCCTTCATGCAGCGACACCCGCTCGCCCGCCACCGGCGCAAGCTCGAACTCCCAGTGCCGGCTCCTCGCCACGTACAGCACCCGCATCCCCCAGGCCTTCGACCGCATCGCCACGCCAAGGCCGATCCGCCCCGCGCCCACGATCAGCAGTGTCCTCCCCGTCAGGTCCTTGCCCAAAAAGTCCGCCATGCCCAGGTGCCCGCGCGCGGGATACTCCGCGCTCCGCGCGTAGCGGTCGGCCTCGATCAATCGCCGCGCCGCCGCCATCACCAACAGCCACGCCAGGTCGGCCGTCCCTTCCGTCACGGCGTTGGGCGTGTTCGTCACCCGCACCCCGCGCCGTCGACATTCGTCGAGGTCGATGTTCTCGAACCCCACCGCGAAGTTGCAGATGCCCTTGAGCGTCGGCCCCGCCGCATCGAGGAACTCGCGGTCGGCCTTGTCGGAGTACATGGTCACCACGACGCTGCTGCCGCGGACCCCCGCCAGCAACGCCTCCCGCGACGGCTTGGCATCGCCCACCGTGCGAACCGTCGCCCCCGGCACCTCCGCTCGACCGGGCACGGTGCGGGTGATCGTCACGATCGGCGGCATCAAAGTGGGGGTGGTCATGCGGGCAAAGCGTACCGGGCACCGGGGCCCTCCTCGCCGCCTCACTCGAGTCCGATCAAAAAACAAACGCATTTCAAATGTTTCACCTATTGCGTTTGTTTTGTTTGTGCGATATGCTTGAGGTGCGATGATGCTCCCTCCCCGTGATTCCGGTGTCGGGCCCGTGCCGCCGACCGACCGCGATGTCCGCATGGCACGCGAGTCGAGTCGCCGGCTGTCGCCCTTCGCCTCGCAAGACCTCCGCGTGCGGGTGGCGGACGCCGAAGGCCCCGACGTTGAACTCCCCGCCGCCGCGGTTCAACTGCTCGTGCACCTGCTGGCGCAGATGGCCGAGGGGAACGCGGTGACGCTCATGCCGATCCACGCCGAACTCACGACCCAGCAGGCGGCGGAACTCCTGGGCGTCTCCCGTCCGTTCCTCATCAAGGAACTCGATGCGGGCAAACTCCCGTTCCGCAGGGTCGGCACGCACCGCCGCGTCATGTTCGCCGACCTCAGGCGATACAAGGAGTCGATGGACGCTGCGCGCCACGCCGCCCTCGACGAGTTGACTCGACAGGCCCAGCACCTGCGACTGGGCTACTGACCTCGCCATCGTCCCCCGTCATCCCGCATCGGTGCGCAAGGAGTCGCGCTGGCCATGGCGACATTCACCGCCCTCTACGACTCGTGCGTGCTCTATCCCGCCCCGCTGCGTGACCTGTTGATGCGGGTGGCGTTGACCGATCTCTTCCGGGCCCGCTGGTCCGATCGCATTCACGACGAATGGATCGCGGCGGTCCTCGACGACAGGCCCGACCTCACGCGGGCACAACTCGAGCGAACCCGCACGCTCATGAACGCCGCCGTCCGCGACTGCCTCGTCGTCGGCTACGAACACATCATCGATGGCGTCGTGCTCCCCGATCCCGATGACCGCCACGTCGTGGCCGCCGCCATGCACGCCCGTGCCGACGTCATCGTCTCCTTCAACCTCAAGGACTTCCCCAACGCGTCGCTGTCCGCCTTCGGCGTCGAGGCGCAACACCCCGACGAGTTCCTCGCTCACCTCTTCGATCTCTCGCCGCTGGCGGTCTGCGGTGCCGCGAACCGCCAACGAGCGGCCCTGCGGCACCCTCCCCTCGGCGTCGAGCCCTTTCTCGAGACCCTCGCTCGCCAAGGACTCCCCGAAACCGTCGCTCGATTGCGTTCCCATGGGCATCTGCTGTGACGACGGCCCCGGGCCATGCAGGCCGATTCCCGCCCCCAGGGAGCCATAACCACATGCCTCCGATAGGCTTGCGCCCGTCCATGGCGGCTGGAGGGCCTCCGGGTTGACTCTCCCCGCCTCCCGTTGTACCTTTCTCTCCCATTCCGACGCCCTCGGGCCGATGAATGGGGTGTTCGACAACGCGGGTGTAACTCAGTGGTAGAGTGCTACCTTGCCAAGGTAGATGTCGAGGGTTCAAGTCCCTTCACCCGCTTTCTTCCCCGTCACCTCATGCCGCCGCCCTCCGCAGGGCGGCGGTTGCGTTTTTGATCCCCGTGATTCGCTCGTATCCTCGCCCCGACCATGCACTCCCTCGCCGCCTTCAAGACCGTCCTCGCCGACCGCGGCTACACCCGCCGCCATCTCCACGCCATCGGCGCGTTCCGCGGCGAACCCATCGACCGTCACGCCGCCATCGCCGCCACCGACTCCGAACTCGCCTGGCACACCCTCGCCCGAATCTTCTTCCTCAACGTCCCTGTCCACGCCGACGCCCTCGCCCGCGCCATCGCGCCCTTCGCCCTCGACGATCTCCGCTCCCGCGGCATGCTCATCGACGAACCCGGCAACCTGCTCCGCAGCCAGGCCGCCATCGTCCCCGTCGGCGAACTCCTGACCTTCCGCGACTTCGAACCCGGCGAGACCGGCCACCCCCTCCGCCCCGATCACGTGCTGGGCGTCGGCATGGCCACCAGCATGCTCAGCGCACTCACCGTGCGCTACGACGCCTCCCGCATGCTCGACCTGGGCACCGGCCAAGGATTCCACGCCATGGTCGCCGCGGGCCACTGCGGCCGCATCATCGCCACCGACGTCAACCCTCGCGCCCTCACCTTCGCCCGCTGGGGCATCGAGGCCAACGCCATCGACAACGTCGACCTCCGCCAAGGCAGCCTCTTCGAGCCCGTCGCCTCCGAGGCGCCCTTCGACCTCATCGTCAGCAATCCGCCCTTCATCATCTCCCCCAAGCACGCCCTCGTCTGCCTCGGCGGCGAGGCCGAAGGCGATGATCTCGTCCATGGTCTCGTCCAGTCCACGCCCGCGCACCTCGCCGAGAACGGCTTTGCCTGCATCGCCTGCAACTGGCACCACGCCGACGCCGACTCCTGGTCGCATCGCCCTCGCCACTGGCTCGCCAACAGCGGGTGCGACGCCTGGCTCATCCGCATCCGCGAACAGTCCGCCGCCGAGTACGTCGAGCAGTGGATGGCCGAAGCCTCCATCTCCGGCGAGGGCGGCCTCGCCATCTCGCGCGAGGCCTGGGCCGACTCCCTCCAGCGCCTCGGCGCGGCCTTCGTCAGTCTCGGCGTCATCGTGATGCGCAAGCGGACCGCCGATCGCCACTGGTTCCGCGCCGACTCGCTCGCCCTCGAAGACTGCACCGGCGACGCCGGCGAGCAGATCCTCCGCATCTTCGACAACCAGACGCTCCTCACCGAATGCGACGACAAGAGCGAACTCGCCGAGCTCGCCTGGGGCCTGACGCCTCATCATGAACTCGTGCAACGCCGCAAGGGCACCGACGGCGGCGGCTGGCGCGTCGAGCAATCGCGACTGCGCCAGACGAGCGGCTTTGCCTTCGAGGTGGAACTCGACAGCCACGCCGCCGAACTGCTGGGCTTCCTCGACGGCATGACGCCAAGCCGCGAGATCATCGCGGTGATGGCCAAGCGCATGAAGGCCGACCCCGAACACGCGGTCAAGGCCTCCGGCGCGTTCCTCTCGCACCTCGCCGAACTGGGCTAC
>JBBAVG010000088.1:0-10976 GCA_040397805.1 Phycisphaerales bacterium | reverse complement strand
CGACTCTGGGACATGAACCGGCGTTGGGTGGCGGCGATCCTGCTGGCCCACAAGCCCAAGTGGGCCGACCTCGAGGACCTGCTCCAGGAAGTCGCCCTCGCGATGGTCCGCAAGATCGGCGAGTTGCGCGACCCGGGCGCGCTCCGGCCATGGCTGCGGACGGTGGCCATCAACGCGGCCCACGCGGCGGCCCGCGGGTCGAAAAGGCGCGCGGGCGACGAGTGGTTCGCCGAGGCGAGCGACCACGGTGGGCATGAGGGACGTACCCGCGACTTTGCGCCACCCCCCGAATCGCTCGCCGACCACGAGCACGGGCGGCTGCTCATGAAACTCGCCTTCGAGCTTCCCGACGGGTACCGCGAGCCGCTGCTGCTCAAGGCCGTCGAGGGGCTTTCCTACCGGCAGATCGGCGAGATCATGGACCTCCCCGAGACCACCATCGAGACCCGCGTCGCCAGGGGCCGCCGCATGCTCCGCGACCTCGCGTCCCGCTCCCCCTCGCTGGCGACGCTGCAATGAGCCGGGCCTGACGGGCGCCCATCCGCGGCGAATGATCGAGGCCATGCCCTCGGTCTTGGTCCAGCCCGCCTTCGCCAAAGTGAATCTCGCCTTGGGCGTCGCCGCGCCCCTGCCCGCGGGGCACCCCCGTGCGGGCTTTCACGAGATCGCCTCGTGGATGGCGCCCCTCCGCTTGCACGACGAGGTGCTGATCGAGCGATGCTCGCCGGGCGAGCGAGCCTTTTCGGTCGAGTGGGCCTCCGATGCGCTGCGGCCGACGCCCATCGACTGGCCGCACGAACGCGACCTGGCCTTCCGCGCGTGGCGGCTGCTCGAGGCCGAGACGCGCTTGCCCATGGATTGCCGCATCACCGTGCGCAAGCGCATTCCCGTCGGGGGCGGGCTCGGGGGCGGGTCGTCGGACGCGGCGGCATGCCTGCTGGCCTTGTCGGGGGCGTTCGCCCCCTCGCTGCCTCGCGACCGCCTCCGCGCGCTGGGCGCCACCCTGGGCAGCGATGTGCCCTTCTTCATCGATGACGGCGAGGCCATGGCCCCGCCCCGCAGCGCGATCGTGACGGGGTTGGGCGAGACCATCGACCGGGTGCCGACCCAGACCGCGGCGGTGTGCCTGTTCGTCCCGCCCTTTGGCTGTCCCACCGGCCCGGTGTACCGCGCGTTCGACGCGCTCGCGGGACGCGACCCTCGCAAGGACGCGCAGGCCCGACGGGTTCGCGACCTGGCGTCGAGCGATGCGCCGTTCGAGTCGCGGCCGCTGTTCAACGATCTGGCCGAGGCCGCCGAGGCGGTGGCACCCGAGCTTTCCGGGCTGCGGCGGCGACTGGCCGAGGCGGTCGGCGCGTCGGTGCACGTGACCGGCAGCGGGAGTTGCTGCTTCGCGATCATGCCGCGGGACGCCGTGGCGGGTCCCGACTGGCTGCAGGCGGCAAGGGCCGTGGGGTGTGCGGCGGTGCCGACGGCCCTTGCGGCCGATGCCGGATAATGGGCCTGTGCGGGGGGTGATTTCGCGGCCCGCGGGGCCTGCGTCGCCCCCGGGAACTCCGGTCGGGTCGATCAACAGGAAACACCGGCCCGGCCGCGTCCGTATGGACGCTCGGCGGGGCCTGCGCTGGTTCGAAAGGGGTTGGATCGTGCGAGACGCGTCATCATCTCGAGGTCGGCCGGCGGCGATGGCCGCGGCGTGGCTGGCCGCCATGGCGGGCGTCGCCTTCGGCACCGTCGATCGCGCCGCCCCCGTGACCGCGCGTCAGGGCGTGATGAACCTCCGCACGGGCGACGTCGCCTTCGCCGCCCTGCCTGACCTCTTGGCGGCCGAACGCTTCGAGGTCTCCCGCGCGGTGTTGCGGCTGGACGGCCCGATGACGCCGACGCGCCGCGAGGCGCTGAACGTCGCGGGCGTCCTCGTGCTCGGCTTCCTGCCCACGGACGGCGTCATCGCCGACGTTCGCGGCTCGACGCCCGCGAAGGTGAAGGCGACGGGGTTCGTGGTCAGCGCGCACACATACGAGGCTGCCTGGAAGATCGACCCGGCGGTCGCCGCCGCGCCGGCGAAGGACTCGATGCGGGTGAACGTGTGGCTCTTCGAGCGTGCGGCCCCCGACGCGACGCGGACCGCGATGGCCGCGATGGGCGGCGTGACGATCGAGGAGGTCGAGCCGGTGGGCGCGGGGGTGCGGATCGCGGCATGGTGCGACGCGACGACCGCGAAGTCGCTGGCCTCCTTCGACGACGTGCAGTACGTCGAGCCCGTGCCGACGTACGAGCTTCGCAGCAACCAGACGACGCGTTGGACCATGCAGAGCGGCGTGCTCAACGCCACGCCGCTGCACAATCGCGGGCTGATCGGCACGGGGCAGGTGATCGGCGTGATCGACGGCGGGCTGGCCGCCCAGCACTGTTCGTTCCTCGATTCGACCAACCCCATCGGCCCCCTGCACCGCAAGATCGTGGGGTACAACACGACCCAGGTCTACGACCAGCACGGCACGCACGTGTCGTGCACGGCGGCGGGCGACGCGGGGAGCGTGGGCAACACGCGCGGCATGGCCTACGGCGCGCGGATCGCCTTCAACACCTATCCCTCGGCCACCGAGACGAGCGTCTTCACCAAGCACCAGACGCACCTGTCGCAGGGCGCGTTCATCCACACCAACAGCTGGGGCACGGACGCCACGCGGGCCTACGACGGCGGTTCGCGCGCCATCGACGTGCTGCAGTGGGAGAACGACGAGACGCTCGTGACCCATGCCGCGAGCAACGGCACGATCGTCACCAACCCGGAGAACGCCAAGAACTCGCTCTGCGTGACCGCCAACCGCAACGGCGCGGAGGCGGACCAGATCTGCGTGGGCGGCACCGGACCCACGCTCGACGGGCGACGCAAGCCCGAGGTGGCCGCGCCCGGCTGCCTCATCACCAGCGCGACGGGAACCAGCGGCTGCAGCGTCACCACGCTCAGCGGCACGTCGATGGCCACGCCGGCCACGGGCGGGCTCGCCGTGCTCGTCCGCGAGTACTTCCTCGACGGGTTCTACTCGACGGGCACGGCGATGCCGGCGAACGGGTTCTCGCCCTCGGGCGCGCTCGTGAAGGCGGCGATCATCAACGCGGCGCAGGACATGGCCTCGCTCCCGGGCTACCCGAGCGACCGCGAGGGGTGGGGTCGCGTCGTGGCCGACGCGTCCCTCTTCTTCGCGGGGGACACGCGCCGCCTGGTCGTGCGCGACGCCCGCTCCACAGGGACCGCGTCGCTGCAGACCGGCGGCTCGTACGAGTTCGGGCTGCTCGTCGACGCTTCGTCGCAGCCGCTTCGCGTGACGATGTCGTACCACGACGCTCCCGCGCAGGTCAACGCCGCCCTCACGCCGGTCAACAACCTCAACCTCGTCGTCGTCTCCCCCGCGGGCGAGACGTATCTTGGCAACGTCTTCGCCGGCGGCTTCTCGGCGACGGGCGGCACGGCCGACGCCCTCAACAACACCGAGCAGGTGCACATCGCCGCGCCCGTCGCCGGCGTCTGGTCGGTCCGCGTCGAGGCCGCGGCCGTGAACCAGGGCCCCCAAGGGTTCGCCATCGTCGCCACCGGCGCGGTGGCCGACGCGCCCGACTGCCTGGGCGACTTCAACCAGGACGGCGGCGTCGACGGCCAGGACGTCGAGGCCTTCTTCCTGGCCTGGGGCGACGGCCTCGAGTCGGCCGACGTCAACCAGGACGGCGGCGTCGACGGCCAGGACGTCGAGACCTTCTTCCTCGCGTGGGAAGGCGGCTGCTGACGGGCGTGTCGAGCCGGTTCACCCGCGCCTCACGCCTGCGACGCCAACTCCCGAAGGTACTGCCACGTGTAGATGCCCGTGGAGTGTCCGTCGCTGAACTCGATGCGAAGCCCGTAGTTGCCGGCGAGCTCCGCGCCCAGCGCGGCGAGCGGGCCCTTGGAGGAACTCGGCAGGATCGTCAAGGGGTTGCGGTCCATCTCCTCGCGCAGCTGCCGCATGTCCGCGCTGGGCGACATCCGCCGCAGCAACGCGATCGACAGGTACGAGGTCGTGCCGTCCTGCCACTGGATGGTCAGGCCGCGATCCTTCTTGAGGTCGAGATGGGTGGGGGGCGGTTCCATCGGGCTCCGTGGTCGGGCGGAAGCTTACGCTTGGCCGCCATGACCCAGACACGACATGCGGCGGACACGCTCCAGGACGCGATCGATCGCATCGGCTCGGCCGTGTGCGTGGGGCTCGACCCCGTGCTCGAGCAGCTTCCCGAGGAGGTTCGGGCGCAGTACCACGACCCCGTCGAGGCCGTCGGGGCCTTCTGCCGCGGCGTGCTGCACGCCGTCGCGGGGTTGGTGCCCGCCGTGAAGGTGCAGTCGGCCTGCTTCGAGCGCTACGGCGGCCGCGGCATGCTGCTGATGGAGCAGATCTGCGAGTTGGCGGCGTCGCTGGGGTTGGTGGTGGTGTGGGACGCCAAGCGGGGGGACATCGGCATCTCGGCCGCGCACTACGCCGCGGCGGCGACGCGGATGCGGGCGACCTTCGTGACCGTGAGCGGGTACCTGGGCCCCAGCGGCATCGCCCCGTTCCTCGAGGCGGGGCTGGGGGTCTTCGTGCTGGTGCGCACGAGCAATCCCGACAGCGACGCGGTGCAGAGCCACATGCTCGCGGATGGCCGGAGCGTGGGGGAGTTGATGGCGGACCTGACGGCGGGGCTCGGGGCGTCGAAGGTGGGGGCGAACGGGTTGTCGAGCGTGGGGGCGGTGGTGGGGGCGACCAAGGCGGCGGATGCCGCGGCGCTGCGACGGCGGATGCCCGACCAGGTCTTCCTGGTGCCCGGGTACGGTGCGCAGGGAGGCACGGCGGCGGACATCAAGGCGATGGTGAGGCCGGACGGCCGCGGGGTGCTGGTGACCTCGAGCCGCGCGATCATCTACGCGCCGCGAGCCCAGGGGCAGTCGTGGACGGAGGCGGTGCGTGGCGCGGCGGACCGGCTGGCCGGCGAGATCGCGGCGGCGACGCGGTGAAGCGGCGGCGTCCATCGCCGGCGGGCCGGGTCGTGTCGTAACCTAGTCGCGTTGAACCTCACGGCCGAACTGCTCATCCCCGAGGTGCAGGACCTGATCCGCGCCGGCAACTACGCCGAGCTGCGCGAGAGCGTCATGCACTTGCACCCGGCGGACATGGCCGAGATCCTCTCGGGGCTCGAGCCGGCCGACGCGGGCGTGGGCTTCCGGTTCCTGCCCCGCGACCTGGCGGCGGCGGCCTTCGCGTACATCCCGGCGGAGCGTCAGGAGGAACTGATCTCGCATCTGGGCACCGACTCGGCCGTGGGCGTGCTCGAGGCGATGACGCCCGACGACCGCGCGAGGCTGGTCGACGAGTTGCCCGAAGAGGTGGCGCAGCGGCTGGTGGCGTCCCTCTCGCCCGAGACGCGGAAGGTGACGCAGGCGATCCTGGGGTACCCGCCCGAGAGCGTCGGCCGCCTGATGACGCCCGACTACGTGCGACTGCGTCCCGAGTGGACGTGCGCCAAGGCGATCGACCACATCCGCCGCTACGGACGCGACGCCGAGACCATCAACGTGGTGTACGTGGTGGACGAGCAGGGACGGTTGATCGACGACCTTCGCCTTCGCCAGGTGCTGCTGGCCTTGCCCGAGGCGACGGTCGAGAGCGTGATGAACCGCAACTTCGTGACGCTCCGGGCCGACCAGGACCGCGAGGAGGCGGTGCGGACGATGGCCCGTTACGACCGCAACGCCCTGCCGGTGGTCGATTCGCGAGGGGCCCTCATCGGCATCGTGACCAGCGACGACGTGGCCGACGTCGCCCAGGCCGAGGCCACCGAGGACATCCAGAAGATGGGCGCCGTCGGCACGCTCGACGAGCCCTTCAATCGCGCGGGCGTGCTCTTTCTCGTCAGGAAGCGCGCGCCGTGGCTCGCGCTGCTCTTCCTGAGCGAACTGCTCACCAGCAACGCGCTCGTCTACTTCGACGACCAGATCAAGCGGCTGTCCATCCTCGCCGTCTTCGTGCCCGCGATCATCTCCTCGGGGGGCAACTCGGGGTCGCAGGCCTCGACGCTCGTCATTCGCGCGCTCGCGCTGGGCGAGATCCACCTGGCCGACTGGTGGCGGGTGCTGCGGCGTGAACTGCTGGTGGCGGGCATCCTCGGCCTCATCGTCGCCGCCATCGGCTTCGTGCGCATCAACGTCTGGGGCCTCATGGGTTGGTGGGTCAGCCACAAGACCGATCCCGCCACCGGGCTCGACATGATCGACCCCGCCACCGGCCTGCCGGTGCCCGACTACTCCGTGCAGCAGCACTACGTCACGCTGGGCGTCGCCATCTCCTGCTCGCTGGTGGGCGTCGTGCTCTGGGGCAGCATCATGGGCGCCATGCTCCCCTTCCTGCTCAAGAAGTGCCGCCTCGACCCGGCGGGCAGCTCCACGCCCTTTGTCGCCACCCTCGTCGACGTCACGGGCATCCTCATCTACTTCACCTGTGCCATCGCCATCCTCAAGGGCACGCTGCTCTGACGCCCCGGCGGATCGACCGACCGGTCGCGAGGCGGCTCGCGTCTCACATCGAGGTCGTCGGCACGGCCTGAAGGTCCGGGCCGTGACGCACGCCCGCCTGCAGCAGCCGACAGCCAAGCCCCGCCACCATCGCCGCGTTGTCGACGCAGTAGCGTCGCGCGGGCAGGTGCAGCGTCACGCCGCGGTCCTTGGCGAAGGCCTCGAGCTCGCGTCGCAGGCGCGTGTTGGCCGTCACGCCCCCGCCCGTCATGAGCGTTCGCACCCCCGGCGAGCGGTCGAGCGCGCGCCCGAGCTTGAGGATGATCGCCTTCACCGCCGCACGCTGGAAGGACGCGGCCAGGTCGCGACGACGTTCGTCCGTCAGTGGCGGTGGCGGCTCGTGTCGCCCGCCCGGCACGCCCCGCACCGCGTAGAGCATCGCCGTCTTGAGCCCCGAGAAGGAAAAATCGAGCGAGTCCGCGTTCAGGCGGCTCACGGGCAGGTCGTGGGCCCGGTCGTTGGCGAGAGGGTCTTCCGCCAGGCGATCGATCACCGGTCCGCCTGGGTACGGCAGCCCCATGATCGTCGCCGCCTTGTCGAAGGCCTCGCCCAGCGCGTCGTCGATCGTCGAGCCCAGGCGGCACGAGCGGGTCCAGTCCTCGAGGAGGTACAGCGACGTGTGCCCGCCGCTGACCACCAGCCCCAGCGCGGGGAAGGCGTCGGGACCGCTCGCGCGGGGTTCCTCGCCCAGCAGGCCCGAGTAGAGGTGGGCCGCGACGTGATCGACGCCCACGAGCGGGCGGCCCAGCGACCACGCCAGCGACTTGGCGGCGGCCACGCCCACCAGCAGGCAGCCGATCAGGCCCGGCCGGTTGCCCACCGCGATGGCGTCCACCATCCCCAGCCCCATGCCCGCCTGCGCCAAGGCCTCGCGGACCACCGGGAGGATCTGCTCGACGTGGCGGCGACTGGCGATCTCGGGCACGACCCCCGCGTAGTCCTGGTGCAGGGCGACCTGCGAGGCCACCACGCTCGAGCGGACCAGCACGCCGGATTCGACCACGGCCGCCGCCGTCTCGTCGCAGGAGGATTCGATGCCGAGCACGATCATGCGTCGATAGGATACGGTCCGCGTCAGGTCGCCATGCAGATGTGCTCGCCAACCCTCGCCATGATCGTCGCCGCGTCTCAGGCTCAGGCCTCGGGCGGCGCGCCCCGCGTGCTCGTGTGGGTGGGAGTGCTCATCGTGCTGGTGTTGGCCGGCGCCGTCGCGGTGCTGCTCATCCGGCGCCGGGTGCTGGGGTCGCAGGGCACGGGCGAGGGGGCCGAGAGCCTGATGCAATCGCTGCGACGCCTGCGCGACGAGGGGCGGATGACGCCCGAGGAGTACGAAGCCGCACGCCGGAGCATGGCCAAGCGCGTGTCGGCGTCGATGTCGCAGCGGGCCGAACGACGCGCGTCGAAGGGGTCCTGAACCACGCACGAATGCGGATCACCCGAGCGTGGGGGGCTTGACGTCTCGGTCGCGGTTATCCACATCCCCCGAGTCGTGGATGAACGGGCCACGAATGCGACTTCCTGACGCGGGCGGCCCGTGTTGTGCATCTTCCGGGCGGACGGGTCGATACACTTGCTTGACGGATCGCTTGCGTCGGGTGGACGCCGCGTGCCGTCGCTACGCGCGACCCGCTCGAATGGGGACGGAGGCTACCTGCTTGGCGAACCAGTCTGAGGGCACGTTCAAGGGACGGAAGGTCACGACCTGCTCCTTCTGCGGCAAGACCAGCCGCGAAGTGGGCCCCATGGTCGAAGGCCCCAACACGGTGTACATCTGCACGAGTTGCACCGACCTGTGCCAGAACATCTTCCGGCAGGAGAAGCGTCGCGTGAACTCCACCTCGTCGTGGCTGCGGGAAGTCCCCGCGCCGCGCGAGATCAAGGAGTACATGGACCAGTACGTCATCGGCCAGGACATCGCGAAGCGGTCCCTCTCGGTGGCGGTGCACAACCACTACAAGCGTCTGCTGCACCTCGAGAGCGCGGACGCCGGCGCGGTCGAGATCGACAAGAGCAACATCCTGCTCATCGGGCCCACCGGCTCGGGCAAGACGCTGCTCGCCAAGACGATGGCCCGCATCCTCAAGGTGCCCTTCGCCATCGGCGACGCCACCACGCTGACCGAAGCCGGCTACGTGGGCGAGGACGTCGAGAACCTGATCCTGAAGCTCCTGCAGGCCGCCGACTTCGACCTCGAGGCCGCGCAGCGGGGCATCATCTACATCGACGAGATCGACAAGATCGGCAAGACCAACCAGAACGTCTCGATCACCCGCGACGTCTCGGGTGAGGGCGTGCAGCAGAGCCTGCTCAAGCTCCTCGAGGGCACCACCGCCAACGTGCCCCCGCAGGGCGGCCGCAAGCACCCCGAGCAGCAGTACATCCAAGTCGACACCAGCAACATCCTCTTCATCTGCGGCGGCACGTTCGTTGGCGTCGAGGACATCATCCGTCGCCGCATCGGCAAGAGCCGCATCGGCTTCACGATGGACCAGGCCGCCTCGGAAGATGCGGTCGAGAGCGCGCGGGTGCTCGCGCAGGTGACGGCCGACGACCTGATCGAGTTCGGCATGATCCCCGAGTTCGTCGGGCGCCTGCCGGTGCTCGCCCCGCTCATGCCCCTCTCGGTCGACGCGCTGGTGTCGATCCTCACCGAGCCCAAGAACGCGCTCTGTCGCCAGTACGAGCACCTCTTCGGCCTCGAGGGCGCGAAGCTCACCTTCACCGACGCCGCCCTCCGGCGCGTCGCGGAGAAGGCCCAGGCCCGCGAGACCGGCGCCCGCGCCCTCCGCGCGGTCATGGAGGAGGTCATGCTCGGGCTCATGTACGAACTCCCCGAGATGGACAACCGCGGCGTCGAGTACATCATCGACGTCGAGGCCGTCGAGCGGAAGATGAGCCTCAAGGAACTCCCCGTCCGCCGCAAGGAATCGGCCTAAGGACCGGGCATGGGCGGCATGAAGTACACGATCGTCGGCATCTGCCTCGTCGCCACCGTGCTCATCATGTGGAGCCTGGCCACGGGCAACGTGCAGGAAGCCCTGATGATGGCCGTCGCCATCGTCTCGGTGACGTTCTTCTCGTCGATCGACAGCCTCTGGAACTACCTCTACGGCCGCAAGGAAGGCCCCTCAGGGTCCGCCAAGCCCCGGGGCGACAATGTCATCGTGGTGAAGTCGCGGCCTGACGAGAAGGCGTGAGGCGAGGCCGTGATCGATCAGGCCCAACGCACCACCCGCACGCCGTTTCGCGCCACAACCCCACGAATACCCATTGGCCTCCTCGCCCGCTCTGCGGGCGCACGAGCGCGGCCGTGATCGATCAGGCCCAACGCACCACCCGCACGCCGATTCGCGCCACAGCCCCACGAATACCCATTGGCCTCCTCGCCCGCTCTGCGGGCGAACCGGCAGGGAGCCCAGGTGCGCTGCCCGGCTTTGCGGGCGAGCCCTGGGATATGGGCGCATATCCGCGGCGAAGGCCAATGGACAATCTCGATGTTCGAACATCAACCCAGCATCAAGATCGTTAGGGTCGCTTGAATCAGCCATGGGGCACAACTGGACCGAAATGTACTGCCATCTGGTGTGGAGCACCAAGACCCGCGAGCCGCACATTCTCCCGGCATGGGAGGAGCAGTTGCACGCGTTCATGGCGGGCGTGGCCAAAGACCTTGATGCCGAGCCGTACGAGATCAACGGCATGTCGGATCATGTCCATCTACTCCTGCGGTGTCCGGCCGACCGTTCGGTGTCCACGTTGGTGCGCGATCTCAAGGCGCGAAGTTCCAAGTGGGCCCATCAATCGGTCAAGGGTGGCGCCTTGTTCGATTGGCAAGATGGATACGGCGCGTTCACGGTGAGCAAATCGGCGGTCAAGAGCGTCAGGGCGTACATCCGTGGCCAGAAGGAACATCATGCTCGCATGACGTTCGATGAAGAGTGGCAGATGTTCGTGCAACGCATGCGGGGATTTGAGGCGTAATGCGTCGGCTTCCCTCGCGGACATGCACACGCACCCCAGGGCTCGCCCGCAGAGCCGGGCAGCGCACCTGGGCTACCTGCCGGTTCGCCCGCGGGGCGGGCTTCGGAAGGGGCGCTGATACGCGTGGTGGTGTTCGGCCGGTTCGCATCGCGATCACGAACGGCCCGCACCCTCCTCGCCCGCTTTGGGGCGAACCGGCAGGGAGCCCAGGTGCGCTGCGAGTCTTCGAGCGAGCCCTGGGAGGCGGGCGATGATGCACGCCATGATGTGCGGCGAGGCGAACGGTTGAACGTACCCCTGCGCGAAACGGCACCCGTGTACCCAGGGCTCGCCCGCAGAGCCGGGCAGCGCCCTGGGCTCCCTGCCGGTTCGCCCGCAGGGCGGGCTTCGGAAGGGGCGCTGATACGCGCGGTGG
>JBBAVG010000087.1:0-11021 GCA_040397805.1 Phycisphaerales bacterium | reverse complement strand
TCTCCCCCTCCTCCGCGCTGCGGGAGAAGTCGCTCAGCCGCCGCCCGCGGCCGCGGCGTCGCTCCAGGCCCGAGTCGCCTCCGCTTACCGAGAGGCGGAACGAGTCGCCAACGTCGCGAGTCGTGTGTTGATGGCCGACGGCGTGAGGAGGGATGTTAGAAATCCGTACGTATGCCGATGCGCGGCGGATGACATTGGCACGACATGAAACGGGTCGCCAAAAACCGCGTTCTGAGGCTCTCGGCCGCGGTTTTCGCGGATGACAGGCCCGGCGCGGGCTCCACCGATGACATTGGAAACACATGGAGCATGTGCGGCGAGTTGCAGGTCAGGACTTCGGCGAGCCCGGAGACGGCCTTGCCGCCCAGAAAGGCACGTACTTCGCGTGGCGAGGGGCCTTGTTCGTCGGATCATCGTGCGCCAGCACTCCGGCGGCCAAGGCGTCCCGGATCACCGCCGAGGCCTTGGTGTATTCATCGTCGACGAGCCCGAACCTCGCTCGAAGCGAAGCGTTGGTCATCCGCCGCTGGGTGATGTACATCAAGCCGGCGTGCTGGTAGGCGGCGCGGACGCGCTCGTCGCGGTTCATCGCCGGGAAGGCACGGTGCGGAAAGAGCGTGACCTTGGTGTGACTCTCGGTGACGAGGAAGTCGGGTGCCGGCAGTTGGGAGACCTCGATGGCCGAGAGCGAGCGGTCGATGCCGCTGCCCAACTCTTCGCACATGCCCATCCGTCTCATGATGGCGGCGAGCCGCTCGTTCCGCGAGATCGGCGGCAGATCAAGGAATCGCCCGGGATCGATGAGCGGCTTGCCGGGGTTGCTGATTTCAATTCGACTCGGAAAGATCTCGATGAGCGGGCCGGTGCCGCTGATCGACATGTCCTGATGGATCAGCGCGTTCGCGACCAACTCGCGAACCGCCACCTCCGGGTATGTCTTGACCTCGGCGCGGATCGACTCGCCGATGCGTACGGTGCTCGGAAGCTGGTCGTTGATCCAGCTCACCAAGTTCCTGAAGCCCGTGGCGTACCCTTCGCCCCCGGTTCGCTGGCGGACGATTTCGGTTCGATCCTCGCGACGGTACACCACCGCACGCGCCGCCTTGGCGCCAAGCGCATCGAAGCGAGCGAGCGACTTGGCGAGAAGCAGGGCACCGAAGTTCAGGATGCTCCAGCCTTCGAGCTCGCGTCGAACGATCCGATCGCTCGCCAAGTGCTCGAGGATCGCGTTACGATCGGCAGGGAGCGGCAAGCCAAGCAACTCGAAGTAGGACGGGTAATCGAGCAGGGCGAGGACCTCCGACTCGTCGATTCTCGCGACGGCAGGGCGGAGTTCGAACGGCGACTTGTCCAGTTTCGCGAACAGAAATCGCTCCTCGGGCCTCCCTTGCAATCTGGTGACGGATTCGCCGATGCGGATGAACCGTTCCCCCTTGTACGCCACGGGAGCGGTGGTGGCCGCGGCCACCCGCATCACCAAGATCCGGCGCGCGTCGATGCTGCACTCCGAGACTTCAAGTCGGATCGCGGGCGAAAGCAACTGGGCCAAATGCATCAAAAGCGGTTGGCCGCCGATCTTGGCCGTATTGGGATCAAACGTGGTTCCGGTGATCGAGCCGGAGACGTCTTCGACGCCCCAGATGGCGAACCCTTCTTCCTGATCATGAAGCGCCGCTGCATTGGAGATCGCGGATACGTACTCGCCGATACGGGTCGGATCCGCGTTGTTGCACTTGAACTCCAGCCACGGCGCTTCTCGACCGCCGTCGATCAGCGACCTCGCCCGTTCGGACATCTCCCTCGTGTTCATCGCCATGGGCCCGTGTTCGGCGAGCAGACTCGTGCCGAGACGGCGTTAGGGGAACGGATGTCGTCAGATCACGCCAGAGGCCCGGGCGAAATCACGAGAGAAATGGCGACGCCGAGCTGGCCACAGCCTTGGTTGAATGACCCCATTGAACCGGAGGCCGGTTCACGCGGCGTGCGATCATTGCGGTCGGTGCTCCGCCTTCGTCGATCATCTCCCCCCGGCCTCACGCCGCCCGCTTGTCCCAGTTCCGCGGCCGCACGTTCGCCGGGGCGTCGGGCATCTCCCGCCAATCCTCGGCACGCCGCAGGTTCAGCTCGCTGGGCATCGTCTTGCGGTACCCCAGGAGCCGGATCACCTCCAGCACGTCCGTCCACTGCGGGAACGTCCGGTGGTTCGCCTTCTTGAACTCGTCGATGGCCATCAGGAACAGGAACTGCTCCGTGGTCATCTCCCCCTCCTCCGCGCTGCGGGAGAAGTCGCTCAGCCGCCGCCCGCGGCCGCGCCGTCGCTCCAGGCCCGAGTCGCCCTCCGCCTCGTCGGCGTAGACCAACTCGCCCGTCCTCGGGTCGCGGAACGTCCGCCGGTCCACGATCGCGCGGCGATCGACCACCGTCCCCGCCTGCCACTTGTGGCACGGGGCCTTGGACGCGCCGTCGCCCCCGGAGGCGTCCCCCGCGGGACGCTCATCGGGAGCGTGGCTGTGCTTGCTGTCGGTGGACTGGTCGGGCGTGCGGCCGGGGGTGGCGTCAGGGCTGGCGTCGGACATGGGGCGCGTCTCCTCGCTCCGGAGTGACGACGCCCGCCGCCGCTCAGCCGCCGCCCGCGGCGGCCCCGAACGCGCGATCAGAAATCGTCGTCCTCGTCATCCTCTTCATCGTCCCCGTCCCCCTCCAACTCCTCATCCTCCTCGTCATCCTCGATGAAGCCCTCGTCGTCCTCCTCGAGCTCCCCGGCATCATCGCCTTCCTCGTCGTCGTCGGCAAAGACGTCGTCATCCTCGTAGTCGTCGTCATCCTCGTCGTCGTCGCCGCCCATCACGATCGTCGCCGTCCCCCGCGAAGGGGTGCCCCACGACGCCGTGCCGACGCCCTCGCCGTCGAACGTCCCGTCGGACGTCCCGCCAAACGTCCCGAAAGGTTCGGCCGTCGCCATCGTGCCCGCGTTCGTCGTGCCCAGTCCGTTGAGTAGTTCGGTCACCATGTTCCACCTGGCTCCACCAAAGTTCCACCGAGTACAACCTAACAACCTTGTTCCGCGTCGTTCCGTCTCGTTCGGCCTTCTCCCCGACGGGTCCGTTCCGTGTCGGAACGTCCGCGGCCGGTTCGGGCCCATCCGCCGCCCGTTCGACCCCGTCGGCCACCGCTGTGCCTCCGACGTGCCGCCGGACTCCATCCCACGATCGTTCAAACGCGTCGGCCCACTCCGACCTCCGCCGCCGTGGTTCCGCATCCCCTGTTCGAATCGCCCCATCGGCTCAATCAGTCCTTCGACTGCATACAAGCCGACGCATTCTCCTCCCGTCGCCACGAGGACCATGCCCCCGTCGCGACTTGGTCTCGATGGCGAGTCTCCCCGCCCCGATCCTGCGATCCCGGTCGAGCGATCCGGTCCGCGCGAATCGTTACCACCTTCCCTCGCTCCGGCCACCCCTTTCCCCAAACGATCCGCATTCCGCTCCAAGACCCCTCAAGCACCTACGCCTCGCCGCCCCGTTCCGCACCCGCACCCGCCTCGGTTGCACCATCCCCCGTTCGATCTGTCCCCCGCTGCCCCCCTCGTCCGCCACCTCCCGCCCCGATTCGGTCAAGCCCAAGCGTGCGGCATGCCGAAAGCGGCGGTACAGTTGCCCGCCTCCCCCATGAACTCCAGTCAGGCCCCCTCATCCCCGCTCTTCCGGCCCGCCTCCCTCGTGGCCGCCATCGTCCTCCCGGGGCTCGGGCACTTCATCGGCGGCGAACGCCTCCGCGGCGTCCTCATCGCCGTCGGCGTCCTGGGCCTCTTCTTCGGCGGCATGCTCATCGGCGGCATCGACGTCATCGACAGCCGCGAAGACCGGGTCTGGTTCTTCGGCCAAGCCCTCGTCGGCCCGACCGCCTTCGCCGTCGACTGGGCCCACCAAACCCAGTTCAAGGTCATCGACCCCACCACGCGGCAGCTCCGCACCGCCTACCCCGGCGAAGGTCGCGACCCCAGCGGCATGGCCGTCGCCGGCGGCACGCCCCCCAACATCAAGTCCATCAACAAGGTCAACGACATCGGCACCCTCTACGCCACCATCGCCGGGATGCTCAACCTCATCTGCATCCTCGACGCCGGCTGGCCCCCGCGGCGGCGTCACAACCCCGCCGTCCCCTCCTGACCCCGCCCCGGCACGTTCATGCTCCTCGCCCTCGCCTACAGGCCCTTCATCGACCCGCTCAACCTCCACGCGGCGTGGTACATGCTCATCGCGCCGTTGGCCCTGGGCATCGCCCTCACGTACAAGGCCATTCGGGTGGGCGACATGAAGCAGTACGCCAAGCAGGTCGTCGTCATGAGCGTCCAGATCGTCGGCGCCATGGGCCTCCTGGGTTTGGCGTCGTACCTGCTCATCCAGCATGTCCTGCCCCGGATCCTTCCCCTTCAGTGACCCCGCGCCCCGCCGCGACGGACCCACGCACCCCACACAGGATCGGTGATGGCCATGATCGGTGACGGTTGGAATGGCGAAACCCCTCCGCTCCGGCCCTCGGCCCGCCCTTCCAACGGTCCGCGCCGCGTCGCCGTCATCACCGGGTCCCGCGCCGAGTTCGGACTGCTCAAGCCCGTGATGCTCGAAGTCGCCGCCCGCCCCGACCTCACGCTGATGGTCATCGCGGCCGGCTCCCACCTCGTGGCCCCGGCGCACACCTTCCGCGACGTCAAGGCGAGCTTCAACATCGCCGAGTCCGTGCCCATGCAGATCGCGGGCCGCACCGGTCGCCTCGAAGATGTCGAAGCCACCGCCAGAGGCGTCGCGCGCTTTGCCCGCGCCTTCGAACGCCTAAGCCCCGACTGGGTCGTCGTGCTCGGCGACCGCATCGAGGCCTTCGCCGCGGGCATCGCCGCGTGCGTCGGCGGCTGGGCCCTGGCCCACATCCACGGCGGCGACCGCGCCGAGGGCATCGCCGACGAATCGATGCGTCACGCCCTCACCAAGATGGCGCACCTGCACCTGGCCGCCACGCCCGCCAGCGCGGAACGCATCGCCCGCATGGGCGAACCCCGCTCCCGCATCCACGTCGTCGGCTCGCCGGGCATCGACGCCTTGGCCTCCATCGACCCGCTCGATGACCCGGCCTTCGAGGAACTCGGCCGCCCCGACGCGCTGCTGCTCATGCACCCCGTCGGCCGCACCAGCGAAGCCGAAGAGGCCGCCGCCGCCGCCGTCATCGAAGGCCTCGAGGGCCGACGCATCCTCGCGCTGCATCCCAACTACGACGCGGGCCGCGAGGGCATCCTTCGCGCCCTCGAACACGCCGCCGCCGAAGGCCGCCTACGCCTCGCCTCGCACCTGCCCCGCGAACGCTTCGTCGGCCTGCTCAAGCGCCTCGCCTCCTCCGGCGGCGTCATGGCGGGCAACAGCTCCGCCGCCCTCATCGAGGCCGCCGCCCTCGGCCTGCCCGCCCTCGATGTCGGCTCTCGCCAGAACGGCCGCGAACGGTGCTCCAATGTGGTCCACGTCGCCGGCGAATATCCGGCGGATGTCGCCCAGGCCCTTCGCCAAGCCGCCACGCTCGATCTCTCCGCCCGCGTCCACCCGTATGGTGCGGGCGACGCGGGCATCCGCATCGCCTCGCTGCTCGCCTCGATCGACCCATCCGAACCGGGCTTCCAACGCAAGCGGTGCGCCTACTGAGCGTTCAGGCCCGTCGGGACCGCCGCTCCCCTCGCATGGACCCCGCCGACCAGACGACCATCACGCTCTCCAACGCCCGCACTGGCGGGGGCGTCACCGTCACTCCCGCTCCGTCCGTGCAGGTCGAGGTGCCCAAGCGACTCGGATCGGTCGAGCTCGTCCGCGAGATCGGCCGCGGCGGCATGGGCGTCGTGTGGCTCGGACGCGACGAACTCCTCGGCCGCGACGTCGCCGTCAAGTTCATGCTCGGCGCGGCCGCGGGCGATGACGATCCGCACTTCGCCACCTTCCTTGAAGGTGCCCGCGCCGCCGCCGCGCTCCGAACGCCCGGCATCACCGCCGTGCATCACGCCGACGCCATCGCGGGCGCACCCTACATCGTGATGGAGTATGTCGACGGCCCCTCGCTCTCGCGGGTCATTCGCGTGTCGACGGCCCTCTCGGTCGCCGCCGCATGGCACGTCATGAAGGCGCTCGCCGCCACGGTGGCCGAGCTTCACGAAGCGGGCATCGTCCACCGCGACATCAAGCCCTCCAACGTGATGCTTGATCTCGATGGTCGGCTCTTCCTCACCGACTTCGGCGTCGCCATCCTCCGCCGCGACGACGGCATCGACGCCGCCCACGCCCGGCTCGCGGGCACGCCCGCCTACATGGCCCCCGAGGCCTTCGAGGGTCGCGCCTCGGCCCGCGTCGACGTCTACGCGCTGGGGGTCACGCTCTACGAGTTGCTCGCGGGCGAACCCCCCTTCGCGGCCGATTCGCTCGAGGCGATCCGCCAACTCCACGCCGCCGCCGAGTGGCCGCGGGCGATCCTCGAGGCCAAGGGCGTCGACGGGGCGGTGATCGAGATCATCGATCGCGCCCTCCGCAAGGATCCCAAGTTCCGCTTCAAGTCCGCACGCCACCTGCTCGAGGCGATGGAGCGGACGCGGCTCGACGCCGCCACGCTCGTCAGGGGCGAACCCGACCTGCGGGCCGCCGCCCTCGCCGCCCGCGTCGGCGGCGGGGGAGTGGCCGATCCATCGCCGTCAGGAGCGGGTTCGTCGAGCGGCACCCTCTACGACCACATGGCGACCATCGCGGCACGCAAGCGGGCGATCCCCCACGCACCCCCGCCCCGCGAGCCCGATGTCGTCCCCTTCGGCATTGACAGTCAGCAAGGGCCGGTGCCGCCGCCGGCCTCCGCGGCAGCGAGCAGCGGGTTCCCGGCCCCACGGGCCGAGGGGCCGCTCTCCTCCGAGGCCGACCTGCTGTCGCCCAAGGTGGTCCTGTGGATCGGATTGGGGGTCTTCGGCGTGCTCGCCCTGGCGGTGGCCCTGTGGTGGCTGTCGACCCGTTGACCGTTGACCGGAGCCGCCGGCTTTCCGCCGGGGCGGGGCAAAAAGCGAAACGCCCGGCGAGGGTCGCCGGGCGTTCAAGGTCAACACGGGTGATAGGAGTCGAACCTATAACCTCCTGATCCGTAGTCAGGTGCTCTATCCAATTGAGCTACACCCGCCCGTGAAGGAAGGGATGATAGCGGGCGCGGCCGCCGCGGCAAATCGATGCTCGAATCTGGCACGGGGCGGCGGCCTTGATTCTGGCCGGGGTCGCGCCAAGAATGGAGGCCCGGCCTCTTTCGCCCGGAGACCCGTGTTCGGGTTTCGGTCGAGAGGTTGGGACGGCTGGTTCCGGTCTTCGATTCGACTTTCAGTTGAGATCCCCGACATGGCTCACTCTCGCACGGCTCGCAAGCGCATTCGTCAGAACCTCAAGGCCCGCGCCCTCAATCGCTGGCGCCTCACCACGATGCGTACCGCCATCAAGGACTTCAACGAAGCCCTGGTGCACGGCACCGCCGATTCGGCCAAGGACATCTTCCGCAAGTGCGTGAAGATCATCGACCGCACGGCCCAGAAGGGCGTCATCCACAAGAACCAGGCGGCCCGCCGCAAGAGCCGCATGAACGCCAAGCTCAAGGCCAAGGTCACCGCCAAGGCCTGATCGCCTCTCGCGAGCTCGAAGCGCTCGCGGGTCTCGCTCGGTACACACAGCGATCCCTCTCGACGCCCGGCCCGGTGCCGGGCGTTGTCCTTTTTCCCCCCGGGCGTCGCGGGCCGCCCGCACGGGAAGTGGTCAGTCGTGCGCCGAGAGATATGACACATGGCAGGCGCACGCCTCGCCCCGCCTCGTGGGCCGGAAGATGCCGTTGCCCCCGCCCTTGTCGTCGTCGCCTTCCCAGTAGACGTGCACGTGCTTGAAGCCCGCCTCGTGGAGGAGTTCCTGGATCTCCGGGAGCGTCCACAGCCGCCACTCGTAGGTGAAGGCCTTGCGAAGCCGCGTGCCGTCCTTGAACTCGAAGTGAATGTGGCAGGTCTTGTCGCCGGTGATGGGGTTGTACGACGCCTGGTCCCACACGTACGTGAAGCCCTTGAGCCGCCGCCGCTCCTCGATCTCCTTGAAGGCCTCGTAGCCGCCGTAGTGATCGAGGAAGAAGACGCCGCCCTTGCCCAGCGAGGAACGCACCGAGCGGAAGTACGCGACAAGCCCTTCACGGGTCTTGAACGTCCAGTAGCTGAAGTTCATGGCGAGCACGACATCCACGCCGCGACAGGCCGCGTTGGGCGTCCGGACGTCGCGCCGCGCCAGCGTCACCCGTTGCTGTTGCTCTGGAGAAAGCGCCGTCAGGTTGTGTGTCTTGCCCCACGCCAGCGTGTCGGCGCACAGGTCGACGCCGACGGCCCGGTGGTCCTTGCGACGTTTCACCCATGCGCAGGCCGAGAGGGCGGTGCCGCAGAAGTCCTCGCGGAGCGTGACGGCGGGCCTGCCCCTGAGCCGCCTGAACGTGGAGGCGACGAATGCCAGCTCGGCATCGGGCTCCTGCACGGCGAGTTGGTAGAGCCGGTGGCGGTCGGCGGTGCGGGCCGAGAGGGCGGGTTTGGCGGAGGTGGTTCGACGTGCCATGATCAGGGGAGTGCCGCGGGTCGTGAGGTGCCGCCCCTCCACCGACAGGTGGGAGGCCACGGGCGCCCTGCTTGCCCAAGTCCACATCGAGGCGAGAGCCCGGGCCCGTTGCGCCGATAGAGGCGAGACAGGGCGCGGGCGGCAGGGAACCGGCGGCGAGTTTATACTTGCCCCCCGGTTCAGGCCGGACGTCCGGGATCGCCTGTGACGACGATCGGTTCGAGTCGGTGTTCGGATGGGGATCCCATGGAGCTGCCAGCATGCGTCTGACGATGGTCGGAACCGGATACGTGGGCCTGGTCACGGGCGTCTGCTTCGCCAACACGGGCAACGACGTCACGTGCCTCGACGTCGACCCGCGGAAGATCGAGAAGCTCATGCGGGGCGAGTGTCCCATCTATGAGCCGGGCCTGACCGAGCTGATGGAGCGCAACAACGCCGCGGGCCGCCTGCGGTACACCCTCGACAAGGAAGGGGCGTACCGCGACGCCGACATGGTCTTCATCTGCGTCGGCACCCCCAGCGACGAGCGGGGCCACTCCGACCTCAAGTACGTCTGGCAGGCCGCGGACGACATCGGCACCATGATCAAGGCGCTGGGCCCCTCCGCCAAGCCCAAGGTCGTCGTCGTCAAGAGCACTGTCCCTGTCGGCACCACCTTCGAGGTCAAGCGCCGCATCAAGGCCATCGTCGGCGACCTGCCCTTCAGCGTCGCCGACAACCCCGAGTTCCTCAAGGAAGGCGACGCCATCAACGACTTCAACAAGCCCGACCGCGTCGTGGTCGGCGTCGAGGATGAACGCACCGCCGAGGCCTTCCGCCAGCTCTACGACCCCTTCGTCCGCAACGGGCACCCCATCTACATCATGGACGTGCTCAGCGCCGAGATGGTCAAGTACGCCAGCAACAACTTCCTCGCCACCAAGATCAGCTTCATCAACGAGATGGCCAACCTCTGCGAGGCCTATGGAGCCGACATCCAGAAGGTCCGCGAGGGCATGTGCTCCGACAAGCGCATCGGCACCCAGTTCCTCTACCCCGGCCTGGGCTACGGCGGCAGCTGCTTCCCCAAGGACACCCTCGCCTGCATCATGATGGGCGACAAGGCCGGCATCGAGGCCTCCCTCTCCAAGAGCGTCCACGCCGTCAACCAACGCCAACGCGACCGCTTCTTCGACAAGATCGTCCACCACTTCGGCGGCAAGACCGGCGTCGGCGGCGGCCCCGCCGGCCTCCAGGGCCGGCGCCTCGCCTTCTGGGGCATCGCCTTCAAGCCCCGCACCGACGACATCCGCGAAGCCCCCGCCCTCACGCTCATGCGCAAGGCCGTCTCGTACGGCGCGACCGCCATCGGCTTCGATCCCGTCGCCGGCGACAACGCCCGCGCCGAGCTGGGCCCGGCCGCCACCATCGTCGACGACATGTACGAGGCCGTGAAGGACGCCGACGCGCTCGTCATCTCCACCGACTGGGACGAGTTCAAGAGCCCCGACTTCGACAAGCTCGGCCGCCTCATGAAGGCCCGGGTCATCTTCGACGGCCGCAACCTCTACCGCCTCGCCCACCTCCGCGAGCAGGGGTACACCTACTACAGCGTCGGCCGCTCCGTCGTCCGGCCCGGTTGAGGTCCCCATCCACGTCTGTTCCCCCGACGCCCGCGACCCTCGTCGCGGGCGTCGTCGTTTCCGGGGCGCGCCGCGCGAGTGCGTACCGGTCGAGTTGCTCGATCGCCTGCGAACGGAGAGCAGGCCGGTTCGCGATCGGTCAGCCCGCTTCGGGCGTCCCTTGGTGTAGCCGCGGGCGCGACCCGGCTTTGCGGGTCAAGCCCGCATGTGGTCGTCATTGCGTGACTCGGCCCACCAATCCGCGCCTCTTCCTATCGAATGACCCGCACCCGCTTCGCCCTCCGAGGGCGCACCAGTCGTAGCCGTGGTGCGCCGCCCGGCTCTGCGGGCAAGCCCACGGACGGGCGTTGATACGCGAGTCACGAGGCACCGACCAATCGCGATCGTCGCCAACCGCCTCGTCGCGAACCCTGTGACACCCGGCGTGTGGTCGTCATTGCGTGACTCGGCCCACCAATCCGCGCCTCTTCCTATCGAATGACCCGCACCCGCTTCGCCCTCCGAGGGCGCACCAGTCGTAGCCGTGGGCGCCGCCCGGCTCTGCGGGCAAGCCCACGGACGGGCGCCGATACGCGAGTCACGAGGCGCCGACCAATCGCGATCGTCGTCAACCGCCTCGTCGCGAACCCCGTGACACCCAGCGCGCGGTCGTCATTGCGTGACTCGGCTCACCAATCCGCGCCTCTTCCTATCGAATGACCCGCACCTGCTTCGCCCTCCGAGGGCGCACCAGTCGTAGCCGTGGTGCGCCGCCCGGCTCTGC
>JBBAVG010000086.1:0-11186 GCA_040397805.1 Phycisphaerales bacterium | reverse complement strand
TGCGCGCCATCAAGCTCGACCAGAGCTGCATGCTCTGCCACGGCGATCCGCGCGGCGAGTTCGACCCCGACAAGGACGGCAAGGACGCCCTCGGCTTCCCGATGGAAGGCTGGAAGGTCGGCGGCACCCACGGCGCGTACGAGGTGGCCATCCCGCTCACCGGCGTCGACACCCAGGTCGCCGGCTTCATCTCGAACGGCCTCGCCTGGACGCTTCCCATCCTGGTCGTGGGCGCGCTCGGATTCGCATTCCTGCTCAAGCTCACCTTCGGACGCCCCATGGCGGCCATGATCTCCCGCGTCCGCGACATCGCCGAGGGCGAGGGCGACCTCACCCAGCGCCTCGACGCGACCAACAAGGACGAGCTCGGGACGATGGCGCTCTGGTTCAACAAGTTCGTCGGCAAGCTCGAGTCGGTGCTCGGCGACATCCGCAAGGGCGCCTCGGAGATCGACGCGGGCTCGTCGCAGGTCTCGGCCACCAGCCAGTCGGTCGCGACCGGCTCCAGCCAGCAGGCGGCCAGCCTCGAGGAGATCAGCGCCAGCCTCGAGGAGATGAGCGCGATGACCGAGCGCAACGCGCAGAACGCCACCTCGGCGGTCACGCGGTCCGACGATGCCCGCAACCGCGCCAACACCTGCCAGGAGCAGATGGTGCGCATGAGCGAGGCGATGGGAGCCATCAAGCAGTCGAGCGACTCGATCGCCAAGGTCCTGAAGGTGATCGACGAGATCGCCTTCCAGACCAACCTGCTCGCGCTGAACGCCGCGGTCGAGGCCGCGCGCGCCGGCGAGGCGGGCAAGGGCTTCGCGGTCGTGGCCGAGGAGGTCCGCAACCTGGCCCAGCGCTCGGCGCAGGCCGCCCGCGAAACGGCCGCCATGATCGAGGAATCGACCACCCGCGCCGATCGCGCCGTGTCGATCTGCAGCGATGTCGACACCTCGCTGCGCACGATCGTCGACGGCACCCGCGAGGTGAACGAGCTGCTCTCGCAGATCGCCAGCGCCAGCCGCGAGCAGGCGCAGGGCATCGGCCAGATCAACTCGGGCGTGGCCGAGCTCGACAAGGTCACCCAGCAGAACGCGGGCAACTCCGAGGAGCTCGCCGCCGCCAGCGAAGAGACGGCCGCGCAGGTCGCGAGCCTGAAGCAGGTGGTGGGTCAGTTCAAGGTCAGCACCTGAGCGGCACGCCGCGCAGGACACGGCCAGCGTGAAGCGCGCAGGCGCCGCCCGAAAGGGTGGCGCCTGCGTCGCTTCATACGGTTGTGGTCGGGCGGCGCTCGTCGTGGCGCCACCGCGGTGTGATGCAGGATTCAGCGCATCAACTCGCCGTTCGCTCAGGCCGCGCTCAGCTCAAGCCGCCCTTCAGCGGCATGTCCGAGCCCCAGGTCGCGCGCAGCCTGCGCAGCGTCGGATCCTCGGGACGAGCCACGATCGGCTCGTCGTCGCGCAGGCCGCCCTTGCCGCCGCGGCCTCCACGCCCACGGTTGCCGGCGCCAGGGCTGCGCGAATCGCCGGCCTGTCCGGGCTTCGGCTCAGGCCGCGCGGGCGCATCGATCAGCGCCTTGATCGAAAGGCTGATGCGCTTCTTGCCCGGATCGATCGACAGCACCTTGCAGGTCACGACCTCGTTCGCGCGCAGCGCCTTGTCGACGGTCGCGATCCTGTCGTGGCTGATCTCCGAGATGTGCACCAGTCCCTCGATGCCCGGCGCGAGCTCGATGAACGCGCCGAACGGCATGAGCTTGGTCACGCGTCCCGTCACGGTTCCGCCCGGGGCGATCGACTCCATCGCCGCCACGGCCGGGTCGGCCAGCAGCTGCTTCATGCCGAGGCCGATCTTGGGCGGCGACTGCTCGAGGTCGAGCTTCATCACCTTCACGGTCACGACCTGGCCGACCTTCACCACATCGGCGGGGTTCTTCACGCGCTCGTACGACAGGTCGCTGACATGGATCAGACCGTCGATGCCGCCGATGTCGGCGAACGCCCCGTAGCTCTGCACCGAGGTGATCGTCGCCGTGCGGGTCTGGCCGACCTCGAGCACCGCGAGCAGCTTTTCACGCTGTTCCGCGCGCTCGGCCGCCACCACCGCCTTGCGGCTCACCACCAGGCGGTTCTTGTCCTTGTTGAGCTCCACGATCTGCACCGGGAACTTCTCGCCGATGAACACCGAGATGTCCGCGATGTGGCGCACATCGACCTGCCCCGCAGGCATGAAGCCGCGGTGGTGCGCGATCTCCATGTCGAGGCCGCCCTTGTTCATGCCCGTGCAGCGGGCCTCGACCACCTGGCCCACCTCGAGGTTGCCCCAGTCGGCCTTCTGCACCACGCCCTCGAGGCTGAGGATCGAGAGACCCTCGAACGGGTCGAAGCGCTCGACCACGAAGCCGCGCTCGCTGCCGACGACGGGCGGCTGCTTGTCGCCCGACGCGAGGAACTGCGAGAGCGGGCACACGCCCTGCGACCTCGGGCCGAACTCGACGAACACATCGCCGTTATGGATGCGGATGATCGTGCCCTGGCGGACCTGCCGTCCGCGGCCGCCGGTCGACTTCTGCTGGCTCGCCGCCTCGAGGTCCTCGATCGACATGCCTCCGAGCGCGTCGGCGATCTCGCGCTCGAGATCTGCGTCATAGGCGCTTGCGCGCGGTGCGGGGCGTGGAGACGAGGACGAAGCGGGGTCGGTCGACATGGGATGTCTCAGGTCGGGCAGCGTACCGAACCCTCGCGCATAGTTCCATGCAGCGCGGAGATTTCCGAGACTCGCGAGCAACAGGCGGCATCGCCGGTCCGAATGCTCCGCGCGGGGCCTCGCGCCTCGCGAGCAGAACACAGGGTTGCAGGTGGGTCGCCAGGCGCCGAAGCCGCGGTTGCGGGACGATGCGGGCGGCGAGTCGCAACTGATCGAGCGGTCCGCGGCCACGAAGCTTGCTTCGGGGCCGAGGGGCGCGCCGGGCGTCGGGGCAGGGCTGGATCCCAACGCTCGCCAGAGTCACCAGAGTCCGAGAACTGTGAATCCCGCGCGCTTCGGCCCCGACCGAAACCCGCGGCCCCGTTATCATCCGCGCCCCGCAACCGCGGGACCGCCCGAACCACGGAGACAGACACCATATGGCATCGTCGAACACCGCCTGGGGCATCGAGATCGGCCAGCACGCCATCAAGGCCATCCAGCTCGAGCGCGACGGCGACTCGGTCCGAGTCCGCGACTTCGTCGTCATTCCCCACCTGCAGGTCCTCACGACGCCCGGCCTCGAGAGCGGCGGCGACGATGGCGCCGCGGCGGGTGCCTCGAACATCCTCGAGATGTCGCTGTCGCAGCTCGCCACGCAGAAGCAGCTCGCCGGCCAGAACATCGTGGTCAACTACAGCTGGGGCGGAAACCGCGGTTTCGCGCGCTTCGCCAAGCTTCCGCCCGTCGGGCCGAAGGAGATCCCGAACATCGTCAAGTTCGAGGCGGGGCAGCAGATCCCGTTCCCGCTCGAGGATGTCGAGTGGGACTACCACACCTTCGAGAGCGAGGATTCGCCCGAGGTGGAGGTTGGAATCTTCGCGATTCAGCAGGAACCGTTGAAGGAATTCCTCTCGCTGGTCAGCGAGAAGCTCGGCATCGAGCCGCGCGCCGTCACCCTCGGTCCGATCGCGCTCTACAACGCGCTCGCCTTCGACCGCGACATCGCCTCGCAGTCCGAGCCGTTCGTGTTCCTCGACATCGGCACCGCCTCGACCGACCTCGTCGTCGCGCACGGAACCCGCTGCTGGATGCGCAGTTTCCCGCTGGGCGGGCACAACTTCACCGAGGCGATCGCCGAGTCCTTCCAGCTCAGCTACCGCAAGGCCGACGCCCTCAAGCAGGAGAGCGCCACCAGCAAGTACGCCAAGCAGATCATGCAGGCCATGCGGCCCGTGTTCGGCGATCTTCTCGGCGATGTCCAGAAGTCGCTGACCTTCTATGAAGGACAGAATCGCGGCGTCAAGTTGAAGAATGTCGTGGGCATGGGCTCGACGCTCAAGATCCCCGGTCTCCGCAAGTTCCTCGGCATGCAGCTCGGCCTCGAGGTCGAGCGGCTCGACAGGTTCGCCAAGCTCGCGGTCGAAGGCCCCGAGGCCGCCGACTTCGCCTCGCACACCGTGAACTTCGCCACCGCGTACGGCCTCGCGCTCCAGGGCCTCGGCAAGGCCACGATCGATGTCAACCTGCTTCCGCTCGCGAGCATGCGCCAGCAGGTGTGGTCGCGCAAGACGCGGTGGTTCGCCGCGGCGGCCGCGATCGCCTGCGCCTCGGGCGGACTCATGTTCGCGCGCGGCATCATGGACCGCGGCGCGCTCGGCTCGGTCGAGCAGCTCAACGCGTCGAAGGCCGTGCTCGCCTCGGCGAAGGGCCAGCAGGAGCGGCTCTCGGGGCAGTCCGCCGATGTCGGCAGCCTCTCGAAGAATGTGCTCGGACTGCTCGAGGACCGCGAGGTCTGGCCGTTCATCCTGCACGACGCCGCGAGCGCGATCCGCGCCGCCAACGACGACGCCATGGTCGGCGACGACCTCTCGAAGCTCGTCGCGGGCGGTCCGCGCACGCAGACCGTGCTGCGCGACCTGTCGGGCGCCTACAAGCTCGACGGCGGCTCCCGCACCATCGAGATCACCATGAATGTCGAGTTCATGGCCGAGGATTCGAACGCGCACCTCGACGAGACGGTGTGCCGCTGGCTCGAGTCGAACGCGAAGCGCGACGCCGCGCCGTACGAGATCGTCAAGGTCAGCGGCAACAACAACGCGCTCACCGCCATGAAGGTCGGCGCCGACGGCGCGCTCGCCAGCGCGTCGGGCTCGAGCTCGAGCGCGGGCGGCGCCGCAGCGGGTGCCGCCGCAGGCGGCGACGAGGACAAGCCCTTCGAGTCGTTCACCTCGGGTGGCGGCGGCGGCGCGGGCAGCTCCTTCGGCGGCGTGACCGGCAAGCGGCAGCCCTCGGGCAGCACGCAGATCAGCCGCCCGGGCGGCCTGCTCGGCGGCGCGGGCTCGGGTGGCGCGGGATTCACCGCAGGCGGCGACGCAGGCGACCCTGCCTACGGTCCGCGCGACGGCGGTTCGGGCGGATTCCAGCGCGGTTCGCAGCAGCAGTCCGAGTCGAAGGTGGATCTCGAGAAGACGGCGCCGCTTCCCGCGCGCCCGTCGCTCTATCCGCCCGACAGCACGGTGTATGTGGGCAAGGTGACCTTCGTGGTCAAGCTGAAGGGTGAAGTCCAGTCGGCGGCTCCCGCCGCGGAGGGCATGTGATGGCGGTTCAGGTTCCCAAGCAGCTCGAGTCGGTCGTCGCGTGGGCGAAGTCGAACACCGTCAGCGTGGTGTTCATCGCGCTCGTGGTCGTCGTCCCCGTGGCCGCCTACTTCGTCTCCGACATGTTCGGATCGGGCGTCAAGACCGAGGCCGAGGCGCGTGCCAAGACCTACGCCGAGATCGCCAGCGCGGCCAACGCGTCGGTGTCGCTCTCGCTGCCCGGCGGCGAGACGGTGGAGCTCGAGGGCTTCCCGAACGACGAGATCGTCGCGCAGTACGGCGTCATCATCGAGGGCATCTCGAAGGACGCCTCTGGCGTCTACGCGAAGGCGCTCGAGCGCAACCGCAGGCACAAGCCGATCATGGCCGCCTCGTCGTTCCCGAACTACGACGGTCGCAAGGCCAACACCGTGCGCTTCGACTTCCTGAAGTCGTTGCAGGCGGCGTACACCAAGCTGCTCGCCGACGCGCGCGCGGGCCAGCCGCCCGTCGATGTCGATGTCGCCAAGGCGCTCGAGAACGCGGAGCGCCGCTTCATCCAGGGCGACCTGAAGAAGGAGACCCGCGAGAAGCTCACCGCCGACGAGGTCAAGAGCCTCGAGTCGTTCCTCGCCAAGGCGCGCATCGGCGAGTACGCCGAGCAGGCGAAGAAGCTCTCGTTCTACGCCACCGAGGGCGCGTTCGAGATCCCGACCGAAGCCTCGGTCCGGCCGCTCTACGCGAAGGAGGCCGACCGCGCCAAGCAGGACGCGGCGCTCTTCGACATGCAGTGGAAGTTCTGGGTCGCCCGCGATGTGGTCGGCGCCTTCGAGACTGCGAACAGCGGAGCGGCGTCGGTGCTGCAGGCGCCCGTCAAGCGGCTGATCTCGCTCTCGGTGCTGCCGATGGAGAAGTCCTCGGCGCCCGCCGCGGGCGGCGAGGCCGCGGCGATGGGCGGCGAGGCTCCCGTCGACGGCTCGGCCGAGGCCGCACCGCCCGCCGACGGAACCGACCCAGCGGCGGCTGCTCCCGCCCCGGCCGTCGCGACGGGCGCGGCACCTGTGCTCGGGAAGCCCGTGGTCGATCCCAAGCAGGACGCCGCCCGCGACTTCACGAAGCGGTTCACCGGCCGCGTGAGCAACGGCGTCTACGATGTGCGCCTCGCCGAGGTGGTGTTCGTCGCGGAGACCGCGCAGCTGCCCGTCATCCTCGACGCGCTCGCGCGCCAGAACTTCATGACGGTCACCAATGTGCGGCTCGCACCCGCCGACGCGTTCAGCGCGGCGCGCGACGGCTACCTGTACGGCGCGGCGCCCGTCAGCCAGGTCACGGCGACCGTCGAGTCGATCTGGCTCCGCGACTGGACGGCCGAGCTCATGCCGGGAGCCGTGCGCACCGCGCTCGGCATCACCTCGCAGACCGAGTCGGCGGCAACCCCCGAGGGTGACGCCGCGCAGGGCATGTAGCGGACGCGGGCCTCCCGCGCTCGGGCTAGGCAGGAACAAACACTTCACGAAACCCACGCGTGGCATCAGGCCACGCGGACCAACATCTGGAACTCAGCATGAAGAACAAGGGCATTCCGTTCATCGAGCAGCATGTCGAGAAGATCGTCCTCGGCGTGGCCGGCGCCGTCTTCTTCAGCGTCGTCGCGTGGCAGTTCCTCGGCTCGCCGAACTCCGTGAAGCTCGACGGCGCATCCGTCGCTCCGGGCGACATCGACGCGGCCCTCGCCGACAAGACGCGCATCCTCAGCTCGAAGATGAGTGGGCAACAGGCGCCGCTCGCCACCCAGCTCGGAGACAAGGTCAAGCCGTCTGCGCCGCTCTACGACGCCGCGGTCTCGAAGAGCCTCTCGCCCTCAGGCACCCTGCCGACCATCGAGCCGCGCCTCGCATCGGTTCTCCAGTCCGACGGCGCGGCGGGCGGGCAGATGTTCCATGTTCCGCAGTTCGCAGCGGTCGCGATGCGCGACACGCGCCAGGTCTCGGACACGCTCGACGCGTCGTATGTCGGGCAGCACGACGCGCTCAAGGCGCGCTTCTCCACGCCGAGCATGCCGCTCGACATCACCTGGGCCGTGCCGAGCGCCGTGGTCGATGTCGGCCAGATCCGGCGCGAGCTCGAGGCGACGCGTGATGGCGCTCAGGTTCCAAAGATCTGGTACCGCGGCACGCTGTTCGTCATCGATGTCTCGTTCGAGCGCGAGCGCAAGCTCGACGGCGGGGCGTGGGGCGACCGAACCCAGGTGGATGCGCTTCCGGGCGCGTTCTCGTTCCGTCCGGAGATCGCGAAGGGAGCCGACGCGGGCCTTCGCGACGGTGCGTTTACCTTCCTCGCCGAGAAGACCAACCAGCTCCAGATCATCCAGCCCGACTTCCTGCCCACCAAGTGCGGCAACTTCAGCTCGGGACTGATGCTGGCCGAGGACGGCGCGGCTGCGGGTGAGGATCCCGATGTGCGTCGGCTGCGGCGCCAGCTCGCGATCCAGACCGAGAATGCGAACCGCCTCGAGGAGGAGCTCAAGGAACTCGGCGGCCCGCTCGAGGACACATCGAAGGAAGACAAGAAGAAGGAAGAGCAGCGCCAGAAGGAGGAGGAGCGCCAGAACCAGGGCGGTGGATCCTCAGGCGGCGGCGGTGGCGGCGGTCGTCCGCCGGGCGGCGGCCTCAGCGGCGGCGGCATGAGCGGTGGCAAGAACACGGGCGGAGGCGCGAACCCGCGCGACGAGGCCACCAAGGAGAAGCGCATCCGCATGACCAAGGGCCTGAAGGAGCTTCGGAAGAAGGCCGCGTCCACCGAGGCGCTGCTCTCGAAGAAGCTCGAGGATCTTGGCCAGAAGCTCGAGCAGGAGAAGGCGTCGGTCGCGGCGTCGTCGGACCTCGCGAAGGCCGACAGCATCGTGGTGTGGGGGCACGACATCGGCGTGCAGCCCGCGCAGACCTACCGCTATCGCTGCGTGGTCAAGACCTACAACCCGTTCTTCACCAACGGAAGCCTGCTCGTCAGCGACCAGAAGTCGCTCGGCAACGACTTCACGCTCGACACGAAGGTGTCGGGCTGGAGCGAGCCCGTCGAGGTCTCGCCCCCCGTCGCGTTCTTCGTCGTCGACGCATCGGCGGGGGAGGGGCGTCTCGGAGTGGGCCAGGCCACCGTGGAAGTCTTCCGCTACTTCGACGGAAAGCGCCATCAGGAGCGCTTCACCGTGCAGCCTGGCGACCCGATCGGCGCGCGCGCGGCGGACGGTCCCGTCGATTTCTCGACCGGCTACTACCTCGTTGATGTGCTTGCCGACCCTGCGAGCGATCGAGGCGGCGTCGACCGTCGTCCCGTCGCGATCGCCGTGGTGCAGTCCTCGACCGGCGAGCGGTATGAGGTTCGTGTTCCGCGAACGGACATCATGGATCCGCTGCGCATCGCCTTCGAGGACGAGATCGCGCTCGGCAAGGACGACGCTGCAGCGCCGAAGGACGCGGGCAAGACCGATGGCGCCGCTGGCGGAACTCCCGATGCTCCCCGCTCGGGGGATCCGAAGGATCCGAACTACGGTCCGCGCGGCTGAGCGGCGCGTCGGAAGGGCAGATTGTGGAAAACTCATCGACACCCTCGGCTCAGCCGAGGGTGTCGTGTTTCTCGGCCCTGCGAGAGGCATGAATCCCCTTATCAGTGCCCAATAACGATGCAGTTTCGCATGTCGGAAGCCATGATTGTGCCTCCCGACAGAAAATCCGCGTCCACGCGTTCAAGGGCATTGACAGCAATCCGAAGATCGCTATCCTTGCCCCTCCGCACTCGGGCCACGCGCAGCGTGCTCCGCGTTCGGAACGGTCTTTGACAAGTGAGGCAAGCAAGCAAATGTGTCGCGATGCTGCTGCATCCGTCGACCGCGGTTTCCGCGGGAAAACGGCTGCGAGCAGTGAAATCGCACCGAGATACGAGCAGCGAAGGCGACTGTATTCGAAGCCTGAACTTCAGATTCGAATGCCGGTCCGGCAACGCGTGATGCGTTGGCCGGCCGTGACCGTCACCGACCCGGCGACCAGCGATGGATCGCACGGCGCTCGGTAGACGCGATCAAGTCATGAAGGGCATGTGATGGATGTCTTGGCGTCAAGAGGCGATGAAGGACGTAGGAACCTGCGATAAGCCTAGGGGAGCTGGTAACCAAGCCGTGATCCTGGGATTTCCGAATGGGGCAACCCGGCCCGTATGGGTCATTCATATCCGAATGCATAAGATATGAAAGCGAACCTCGTGAACTGAAACATCTTAGTAGCGAGAGGAAAGGATATCAACCGATACTCCGTTAGTAGCGCCGAGCGAACGCGGATAAACCAGCAGTCTCACCGAACGGCCTGGAAAGGCCGACCAAAGAAGGTGATGGTCCTGTAGATGAGAAGCTGGCCAGCCCTAGAGTAGAGTCGGACTCGTGAAATCCGGCTTGAACATGGGGGGACCACCCTCCAAGGCTAAGTACTACTTGACGACCGATAGTGAACCAGTAAGGCGACTGAATGATGAAAAGAACCCCGATAAGGGGAGTTCAAAGAACCTGAAATCACATGCTTACACAGCGGTTGCAGCCCGCAAGGGTCGCAGCGTGCCTTTTGCATAATGATCTGGCGAGCTACTCTACACGGCAAGGCTAAGCCATACCCTGGCGCAGCCGAAGGGAAACCGAGTCTTAAAAGGGCGTGTAGTCGTGTGGGGTAGGCGCGAAACTGGGTGATCTACCCATGGGCAGGTTGAAGGGAGGGTAATGCCTCCTGGAGGACCGAAGCCGTGAACGTTGAAAAGTTCTGGCATGACCTGTGGGGAGGAGTTAAAGTCTAATCATACCCAGAGATATCTCGTTCTCCCCGAAATAGTTTTTGGACTAGCCTCGTGCATCACAACTTGGGGGTAGAGCTACTGAATGGGTTTGGAGGGCTACCCGCCTATCCGGCCTAATCAAACTCCGAATACCAAGTTGGCAGGCACGGGAGTAAGACTACGAGGGATAATCTTCGTGGTCAAAAGGGAAACAACCCGGACCACCAGCTAAGGTCCCTAATCGAATCTAAGTTAGAAAGGTAGTCGGATTGCTGTGACAGCTAGGATGTTGGCTTAGAAGCAGCCACCATTTAAAAAGTGCGTAACAGCTTACTAGTCGAGGAATCCGGCGCCGATAATTATCGGGAATAAGGTTCGTACCGAAGCTGTGGACTGACTTTGTCAGTGGTAGGGGAGCGTTGCTGTCAGCTGTGAAGCTTTCCCGGCAAGGGTGGGTGGAGCGGCAGCAAGTGAATATGCCAGATTGAGTAACGATAAATGGAGTGAGAATCTCCATCGCCGAAAACCCAAGGTTTCCTGGGGAAGGTAATTCCGCCCAGGGTTAGGCGGATCCTAAGACGAGGCTGAAGAGCGTAGTCGATGGACAGCCGGTCAACATTCCGGCCCCTGCATGTAAGGTCACGCCGACGTGACGAATTCTGAAGCTGGGAGGGACAGTGAAGCGTCCAGGCCCTTGAGGCCGATCCCCGGTAGATGAGTTCCAAGAAAAGCCGTTCGGATACAAGCATGCAGTCCGTACCAAAACTGACACAGGTGGGTGTGGCGAATAGCCTCAGGCGCTCGAGAAAACGGTCGTGAAGGAACTAGGCAATTTAACCCCGTACGTTCGCAATAAGGGGGCCCTACTCGCAAGAGAGGGCGCAGAGAAAAGGCTCTGGGAACTGTTTATCAAAAACACAGCACTGTGCTAACTCGCAAGAGGACGTATACAGTGTGACGCTTGCCCGGTGCCGGAACGTCAAGGGAGCTGGTTAGCGCAAGCGAAGCTGGCGACCGAAGCGCCGGTAAACGGCGGCCGTAACTATGACGGTCCTAAGGTAGCGAAATTCCTTGTCGGGTAAGTTCCGACGCGCATGAATAGCGTAATCACTGGAGCACTGT
>JBBAVG010000085.1:0-11350 GCA_040397805.1 Phycisphaerales bacterium | reverse complement strand
GCGAGCACGCACGCCGCCGCGCCGTGGTCGGGCGAACCCGGACGGGCCGTCTCGAGCGTTCGCCCGGCGAGCGCGGCGAGGGCCGCGTCGTCGCTCAGCCGCGGACCGATGGAGATCATCGATCGCAGGAGCGCGGGGTTGTCGTAATCGCGGGCGAACTCGCTGAGGTTGTACCCCGGCGCGCCCGAGGGGCTCTCGGGGAACATCCGCTCGCGGAAGTTCTCCTTCGTCGCGCCGTCGGGCGACTTCATCGCGAGCACCAGCCACCACTCGGCCTCGGGCTCGGGCCTCGAGAGGTCGACGGCCTCGATGGTCCGGGCCCGATCGGCGAGCTTGAAGCCGTTGCCCGCGATCTGCCGCCACACGCGTTCGACGATGAACCGCTTCGAGAGTTGCGCGAGCACCTTCTCCCGCGAGTAGACGTGCAGGTGGTGCGGGTTGGGGTCGACGCCCTGCTCGTTCACCCACATGTTGGGCACGCTCACGATGAGCCTGCCGCCCGGGGAGAGCGCGTCGTGAAACCGTTCGAGCATCGCTTCGGGATCGGGCACGTGCTCGAGGGTCTCGAAGCTGGCGATGAAGTCGACCGAACCGGGGCCGAGCGAATCGAGCTCCGTCGCGTTCTCACAGGCGAAGGCGGCACGGGCCGAGCCATGGTTGGCGGCGGCGTAGCGGATGGCATCGCTGGACAGGTCCGCGCCCAGCACGCGCTCGGCCGCGCTGGCGCAGGCGAGCATTCGGGTGCCGTAGCCCATGCCGCAGGCCGCGTCGAGGACGCGATCGCCCGCGCGGACGCAGTCGCACGCGAGGTGATAGCGGGCCAGATGCGCATCGGCGCGGCGGCCGGTGGCGCGGAGGTGGTCCATGTGCAGAAGCCGCGAGCGTTCGAGCCAAGCGCGATCGAACAGCCGGAGCGATTCGTCGGGCACCCGCTCGTAGACCATCGTCCTTGGGAAGGGATCCTGCTCGAGTTGACCGAAGGAGACCACCCGCATCGCGAGCGGGTGACGACGCAGGCCCGCGTCGAAGGCCGCCTCGTCGATTCGTGCGCGATCGATCGGAAGGATCGCCCCTTCCGGGCCGCCGTGCACGGCCTTGAGCGACGCCGGATCGGCGGCGACGATCACCACCGCGCGACGCGCGACGCGGCGGGCCTCGGCAAGCAGCGTCGCCAGCGAGTCCGTGCCCAGAAGGGAAGGCAGGCCCGCGCACACGACGGTGTCGAAGGCGTCGGCAGGGAAGGGGATCGCGAGGGCGTCGCCCACGGAGGCCGAGCCCGGGGCGGCGGCGTTGCAGCGTTCGACGGCGGCCGGGCTGATGTCGATGCCCTGCACGCGGACGCCGTGCTCGCGGAGGGCGGCCATGAGGCGGCCCGATCCGCAGCCGACGTCGAGGACCGAACCGCCGCCGCAGACCCCCAGCAAGGAGACGGCGAAGCCCTTGGAATCGCCGATCACGGACCACGTCTCGGTCGCGGGATCGGACCAGAAGGCGTCGGCGGCGGGATTGGCAGGGGCGGGAGCGGTCACGAGGTGGTCGCGGCGTCAGTGGCGGTCGTGGGCGTCGAGGCTGGCTGGGCGTCGGAGACGACGGAGGCGGTCATGCGCAGGTCGCAGACGCCGCCGAAGAAGTACTCGTCCTGGTGGACGACGACGTGGAAGAAGGCGGCCTCGTCGAGCCAGTGGAGCATGCGTTGGTCGCGGTAGAAGCGATCGCGTTCGTGGGTGATCGAGGCCTGCACCTCGTAGAAGTCCATGCCCAGCGTGCAATCGAAGGCGAGTTCGACCTCGACGCGCTCACCGGCCTTGAACGACCGATCCCAGAAGACCTCGCCCGAGCCGCGGCCGCTCCAGATCGAGATGTCCTGGTTGAGCGTGCCCCAGGAGTACATCTTGACGCCCTGCTTGTTGCGGATGCGAACGCCGATGTTGAGGTTCGTGAGGTCCTTGTTGATGACGCAGGCGATGCGGACGCGGACGGCGTCGCCCGGGCGGAAGACGGACGTCGGCTCACCCGCGCCGTCGAGCACCTGCACGCGCTCGACGCAGGCGTCGAGCGTGCCGAAGGAGAGCGCGTCGGAGCGTGACGCCGCGGGGGCGGCGGACCTTGCGGGCTTGTCGGCGACGGCGCGGCGGGCCTGGCCCGCGCCCCACGCGAGTTCGGCCTCGTGGAGGATGCGGCGATACTCGAGCACGACCTCGCCGGAAGGGCCGAGCGCGCGAGGGCGTCCTTCGTGGAGCAGCAGGGCGCGGCTGGTGAGCGTGCGGACGCTCTCCTGGTCGTGGCTGACGAACAGGAGCGTGACGCCCTGGCCGCGGAGCTGCTCGAGTCGCTGGAAGCAGCGTTTCTGGAAGAGCGCGTCGCCGACGGCGAGGGCCTCGTCGACGATGAGCAGGTCAGGCTCGACCTGCACCTGGACGGCGAAGGCGAGTCGAACGAGCATGCCGCTGCTGTAGGTCTTGACGGGCTGATCGATGAAGGCGCCGATGTCGGCGAAGGAGGCGATGGCGTCGAACCGCTCGTCGATCTCCTGACGGGAGAGCCCGAGAATGGAGCCGTTGAGGTAGACGTTGTCGCGACCGGAGAACTCGGGATTGAACCCGCTGCCGAGTTCGAGGAGGGCGGCGACGCGACCGGCGACCTCGACGGAGCCTTCGGTGGGGGCGAGCGTGCCGGCGATCATCTGCAAGAGGGTGCTCTTGCCGCTGCCGTTGCGACCGATGATGCCCACGGCCTCGCCGCGGCGGACCTCGAGCGACACGCCGCGGACGGCCCAGAACTCGCGGAAGTAGGTCTTTCGCCAGCGGAACAAGGCCTGCTTGAGGCGATCCGCCGGACGGTCGTACATGTGGTAGCACTTGCCCGCGTCGCGGATGCGAACGACGACGTCGTCGTGCACGCTGCGGGCGTCAGATGACATCGGCGAAGCTCCTCTTGCCCTTCATGAAGAAGGCGTAGCCGAGTTGCATCGCCGCCAGCCCGACGAGCGTCGCCACGCCCAGCGAGGTCCAGTCGGGCCACTGGCCGTAGAGGAGCGTGCGGCGCGCGTTGTCGACGATGGGCGCGAGCGGATTGACGGAGATCACCCAGCGGAACGACTCGGGGACCCGCTCGGGCGGGTAGAAGATCGGCGTGACGAAGAAGAGCACCGGCACGAGCACGCCGCCGACGAGCTGCTTGAGGTCGCGGAGGAAGACGCCCAAGGCGGCGAAGAACCACGCGACGCCCGCGGCAAGGCTGAGCAGGGGCACGAGCGTCGCCGGGAAGAGCCAGATGGTCGACGAGACCCCGCCGGTCAGGACGAGATTGCCCAGCACGAGGATGAGGACGCTCACCGCGCAGACGCACAGGGATGCGCCGAGCTGGGCGAGCGGGAGCACCTCGAGGGGAAAGATGACCTTCTTGACGTAGTTGGGGTGCGAGACGATCAGGGAGGGGGCGACGGCCACGGTGGACCCGAAGACCTCGTAGACGATCAGGCCGCAGAAGACGCTGGTGGCGAAGAGGGCGTGGTTGACGCTCGCGTCGGCGTCGCCCCAGCGAGCCTGCCACACGACGGCGAAGACGAAGGTGTAGACCGCCAGCATGAGCAGCGGGTGCAGGAACGTCCACGCCAAGCCCAGGAGCGTGCCCTTGTTGCGGGCCGTCAGCTCGCGGAGGGCGAACTGGAGGATCATGGCCCGACGCAGCATCAGCGTGCGGCCCAAGTGCAGCGGCGAGAGGAGGGCCGCGAGGGGCACGGAGGCGTTGGCCGTGCGGAGCAGGGCGGGGGCTGGGAGCTGGTCGGCGGCGACTGACATCGTCTTCGGCCTCAGTGTAGGGGCCGCGTCCGCCGCTTCGACCCTCGGGGGCTCAGTCGTGGCGCAGGGCGACGATGGGGTCCTGGCGACTGGCGCGGCGGGCCGGGTAGAGGCCGAAGACGAGCCCCGTGGCCGTGGCGACCGCGAAACTCAGCAGGATCGACCACGTGGTGACGGCCGTGGGCAGGCTGGTGCCGGAGGGAAAGAGCCCGCCGATGACGGGCAACAGCGAGAGCCGCCCGACGCCCCAGCCGATGAGCAGGCTCCCGCCCACGCCCAGCGCGACGCCCAGCAGGCCGCCGATGGCCGAGAGGACGCTGGTCTCGACGAGGAACTGCCAGAGGATGTGTCGCCGCGTCGCGCCGATGGCGCGGCGGATGCCGATCTCCCTGGTGCGTTCGGTGACGCTCGCGAGCATGATGTTCATGATGCCGATGCCTCCCACCAGCAGCGAGATGCCCGCCACCGCGCCGAAGACCAGGTTGAAGGTCAGGGCCGTCTTCCGGGCGTTCTCGAGAAGCTCGAAGGGGACGATGAGGCTCACGTCGGTCATGCCGGGGTGACGCGACTCCATGATCCGGCGCAGGCGCTGCGAATCGACGATCACCCGCTCGCGGTCGGAGACCGTCATGTAGATCTCGCTCACCTGCGTCTCGTTGGCCGACATCGAGCCGCTCTGCCCGCGGACCACGAGGTCGCCGAAGACCTCTCGCGCCGAGGTGATGGGCACGTGCATGTCGAAGTTGAGGTCGCGCCCGATCAAGGCAGCGCCCGCGCCGCCCGCGAGCCCTACCGGCGCAAGCACCCCCACCACCGTCACCACGCGCGAATCGATCCGGAGCGTCTGCCCGAGCGGGTCCTCCAGCGGGAAGAACTGCTTGGCGATCTCGCTGCCGATCACCGTCACCATCGACCGCTGCTCGAGGTCCGCCTCGTTGAGGTATCGCCCTCGCTCCACCCGCAGGTTCGCCACGCGAACGAAGTCAGGCGTCGTGCCGTACGCCTGGCTCGTCCGACGGAGCGCGCCCCGAAGCACCTGGCCCCCCACTTCCTTGAGCGGCACGATCGCCTCGGCCTCCGGGAAGTTCTCGCGCACCACGTCAAGGTCGCCCCGCGTGATGCCGAAGCGGCTCAGCCACCCCTGCCGCTGCGTGCTCTGCTGCCCCTGGCTCTCGGGCGGTTTCTGCGAACGCACGATGATGTTCCTCGCGCCCAGCCGCTCGATCTGCGCGAGCGCCTGACGCTTCGAGCCCTCGCCCAGGCTGCTCATGATGATCACCGCGGCGACGCCGAAGATGATGCCAAGGGCCGTCAGGACGCTCCGCAGCATCCGCAGGCGGAGGTTGGAAAGGCCCAACAGGATCGTTTCGAGAAGAAAGGCCATGGTTCGGACCGATAGGAGCCAAGATCCGTCGCGGGCGAGGACCTCGTGCGCGAAGGGAAGTCGTGCCGGCACGGTACCCTCGCCGGGTGCCCGCCGCACGTGCCGTTTCGCTCGCCGATCCCTTTCCGATGCCCCACGACCCGTTCAACGACCCGCCCGAGCCCCATCGTGCCGCCACGCGACACGGCGAGTCGCCCGTGGATATCCGTACGGAATCCGAAAGCAGACTGGGATGGAGCTATCAGGTGGGCCTGCGTGCCGCCGACGGCTCATGGAGCGAGTACACCGTGACGCTGGCCTGGTGCGACCACGACTACTGGAGCGGCGGCAGGCAGTCGCCCTCCGTGGTGCTCCGACGCGTGCTCGAGGCCGCCCTCGACGGGGGAGCCGGTCCGCGCCTGCCCCAACGCTTCGACGCCGCCCGACTGCGGCGGCTCGTCCACGACCTCGACGATCAGATGCGGCCCGGTTCGGCCGCCGCCTGAATCGACGTCGAGCTCACAGCCACTTGCGAAGCTCGCGACGGACCACCTTGCCCGTCGGGTTCTTGGGAAGTTCCGCCACCACGCGGATGTCGCGGGGCACCTTGTAGCCCGCCAACCTGCCGCGGCACCACGCGATGAGGTCCGATTCGCCCGCCGCGACTCCCTCTCGAACCTCCACGAACGCCACGGGCAACTCGCCGCGGATGGGGTCGGGACACCCGATGACCCCGCAGGCGGCGACGGCGGGATGCTGCCCCAAGACCTCCTCGATCTCGCGGGGGAAGACGTTCTCGCCGCCGATGATGAGCATTTCCTTGAGTCGGCCGGTGATGTACAGGAAGCCATCGTCGTCGAAGCGGCCGATGTCGCCGGTGCGGAAGTAGCCGTCGTGGGTGAAGGCCGCGGCGGTCTCGGCGGGCAGGCGGAAGTACCCCTGCGTCACGTTGGGGCCCTTCATCTGCACCTCGCCGTCGTGGCCCGTCTCGACGGGCCGTCCCGTCGCCGGATCGACGATTCGTTGCTCGAGCCACGGCACGGGCCTGCCCACGGAGTGGAGCCGATGATCGGTGCTGAGACAGACGTTGGTGACAGGCGAGGTCTCGGTGAGGCCGTAGCCCTCGCTGATGACGACGCCGAACCGCTCCTTGAAGCGAGACGCCACGGCGTCGGGAAGGGGTTCGCCCCCGGAGATGGCGTACCGCAGCGAGGCGAAGTCCTCGGGGGTGGCCTCCTTGGTGTTGAGCAGCGCGCCCCACATGGAGGCGATGGCGACGAAGAAGGTCGCGTGGTGCTCCCGCATGAGCCGCACCAACCGCCCGGGCACGAACTTGGCGGTGAAGACGGCCTTGATGCCCACCGTGAGGGGCAGGAGCGTGAGCACGGTCAGGCCGAAGGAGTGGAACTGGGGGAGCACGCCGAGCATCACGTCGTCGGGTTGCACGGGCACGACCCCGAGCGTCTGACGGATGTTGGCGGCGAGGTTGCCGTGGGTGAGCATCACCCCCTTGGGCTTGCCGCTGGTGCCGGAGGTGTAGAGAAGCACGGCCAAATCGTCGTCGGCCGGGCACGAGGGCATGACGGGCTCGGGCACGCCCGTGAAGGAGACGTCGTCGAGCCGCAGGAGATGGCGCACGCGGGGACGGTGACCGAGGTGATCGAGCATGGCCTGCGCCGTGACGATGGTGTCGATGCCGGCGTTGTCGATGACGTACTGCAGTTCCTCGGGTTTGAGGAGGAAATTGAGGGGCACGACCGTGCGGCCGAGCATCCAGGAGGCCAAGGCCACCATCGGGAAGGCGCCGCAACTGGGAAGCAGGATGCCCACGCCGCGAGTGTCGGACTTGGGCTTGATGGCCGCGGCGATGTGCATCGATCCCACGAGCAGTTCGGCCCCGGTGTAGGACCGACGATCGTCGACCACGAGGACACGTCGCGGGTTGAGGGCGAGCCGACGGATGATGGGCCAATGAACGCTCACGCGTGCTCCCGGGGGTGCGAGGTCGAAGGGCGGTCACGTCTGCGCATGCGCGCGTATGCTACGTGGCCGACGCAGCGGATGCGTCGGATTGCCGCCGATGGGCGGCGGAACGCTCCCACGGAAGGACTCCCCCGCCATGACGACCACCCCGCGTCTTGCGTTGCGCTCCCGCGTCCTGTTCACCTCCATCCCGCTCGCCTGCCTGATCGCCGTCTCCGGCTGGATCGCCCCGGGCTGCGCCTCGGGAAACTCCGGGGGCCGCGCCGGCGGCGACTACGTCCGGGCCTTCGAGTCGGGTCGCTACGCCGAGGCGCTTGATCAGGCCTCCCGAGCCGCCCAGCAGGGCACGGGATTCAAGCGTGACCAGGCGAACCTCATCGCGGGTCTGTCGGCCCAGGCGCTCGATCGCAACGCCGAGGCCGAGAAGTATCTCTCGCCGCTGGTCAAGAACGGCGACCCCAAGGTCTCCAGCGAGGCCTCCGCCGCGCTGGGCTTGCTGTGCGCCGAAGAGGGCCGCCACGGCGAGGCCGTCGACCTGCTGGCCGCGGCGGGCCGCACGCTGCAGGGGGACCATGCCGCCCGGGCCTTCATGTACGCGGGCGACTCGTACCGATCGCTCGACAAGGAGACCGAGGCCCGGGGCATGTGGGCCCTGGCGCAGACGAAGGTCACCGACGATGCCGCCCTCCGCGTCATGATCGGCGACCGCCTGAACGCGGCGGCGGCCAAGCCGGCGGTGACCCCCCTCAAGCCCGCCCCGGGCAAGACGCAGTTCACGGTGCAGGTGGGCGCGTTCTCCAACTTCACCAACGCCCAGAAGCAACTCTCCCGATTCCGGGCCTACGGCAATCCACGCGTGGTCGAGATCGATCGCGGCGGCAAGAAGCTCTTTGTCGTCCGGGTGGGCAACTACGACCAGCGTCAGGACGCCGATCGGGTCGCCAAGACCATCGGCGCCGAGGCCAAGGTCATGACCACCGCGGGCGAGTGACCGCGGGCCTCAAGGCAACCCCGGGCCGCACCGGGCGTATCACTTCGTGGGCTCCGCCCCGTTCCGCCGCTCGCCGGCGGTCCGTCGCGTCCTTTCGGACCCTGGAGACGCTCATGAGGCTGGTGTCCACCTTTCTGCATGCTCCGCTCCTTCGGCATGCTCCGCTGGCGGCGACGCTCATCGCCGCCGGCACGCTTGTGGCGTCGGCCGAACCGCCGGCCGCCCCGCCCGCCGCATCGCCTCCGACCGTCTCGACGGAGCGGACTTGGCTCGAGCGTCTGCGGCTCGATCCCGCCAGTCCGCCGGCGAAGGCCCATGCCGACCAGGCCAAGGTCCGCCGCCAGGCCGAGCAGGCGCTCCGCAAGCTGCGTCACCAGCACTTCGGCCGCATCAAGGCGCAGGCCGTCCGCCAGGAGGGGTTGCTCAAGCTTCGCGAGTACGCGCAGCCCGCGGTCTTTCCGCTGCTCATCACCGTCTTCGAGAAGGAGGACGCGGACGTGCGGCTGGCCATCCTCGACCTGTTCGCCGCCGCCGGGAGCGACGAGGGCGACTGCGCCTTGGCGTGGGTGGCGACGCTCGACCCTCGCGCGGAGTTCCGGCAGGCGGCCGTCGAGCGGCTCGCGGCGGGACGCACGAAGGAGCGTCCCACGAGCGACCGGGTGAAGTTCGTGATCTTCGAGGGGCTGCGGTCGGGCAAGCCCGAGGCGATGACGGCCTCGGCGCAGCTGGCCGCGAACCTGAACCTGATCGACGTGATGCCCTGGCTCATCAGCGCGCAGGTGACCGGCCAACCCGTGCAGCAGACGGCGAGCGTGGGCGGGAACGCCGGTCGCGACGACGCGCTCGCGTGGATCATGGTCGGCCAGCAGACGGCCTTCGTCAGCGACCTGGTGCCGGTGGTCGGGCCCAACGCCGTGGCCTTCGACCCGCAACTGTCGGTGGTGAACACGGGCGTGATCCTCCGGATCATCGACGCGGCCGTGGTCACCTACCACGTCGACCTGCACAACGAGCTGGTGAAGTGGTCGACGCGCGAGTTCGGCGCGGCCACCGACGGCCTGGGCTACGACATCAACGCGTGGCGTCGCTGGTACGCGCAGGAGTTCCTGCCGAAGATGGCGGCGAAGGCCAAGGCCGAGAAGGAGGCGGCGGGCGGCCCGGGCGCACGCTGAGCGGATCCGTCAGTCGCGATCCGGCGACTTGCCGACGGTTTCCATGACGATCACGCCGTGGGTGCCCCGCAGGTGACCGCCCTTGAGGTGCTGGTAGATGCGGGCGAGATACTCGCCGATGATGCCCAGGAAGAGGCCGTTGATGCCCATGCCAAGCAGGATGAGCACCACGGTGGTGGTGAATCCCGCGGGCCACGCGGCGCCCTGCACGAACTTGGCGAGCGCGTAGACGAGGATGAGCAGCACGGAGGCTGCGCACAGCACGAGCCCCATCACGGTCGCGAGTCGCAGTGGCAGCACGGAGTGGCTCAGCGTGGCGTCGACCGCGAGCGAGACGAGCCGGGCCAGGTTGAACTTGCTGGAGCCGGCGCGACGGGCGTCGCGGTCGTAGGGAATGCCCACCTGCCGGAAGCCCATCGACGCGATGCGGCCACGGATGTAGATGTGCGGGTCGTCGACCCGGGCGAGTTCGTCGAGGATGCGGCGGTCGATCAGCCGGAAGTCGCCCACGTCGCGTGGCAGCCGATCCTCGCTCACCTTGTCGAGGGCCCAGTAGAAGGTTCGCCTGGCCTTCTGCAGCCACCGCGGCTCCTGACGCGTGCGCCGAATGCCGTAGACCACCTCGTGGCCGCGCTCCCAGAGCCGCACGAAGTCCTCGATGATCGCGGGCGGGTCCTCGAGGTCGCAGTCGAGTTGCACCGCCGCGTCGCCCGAGGCGTTCGCGTAGCCGGCGAAGATGGACCGCTGGTAGCCGAAGTTGCGGGAAAAACGGATGCCTCGGACGCGAGGATCGGCCGCGGCGATGGCCCGCACCTTCTCGAAGGTGGCGTCCTCGGAGTGGTTGTCGGTGATGATCCACTCCCAGTCGTACTGCGTGAGCCGCTTCTCGAAGAGGTCGACGACGGCCTTGTAGCAGGCCTCGACGTTGTCCTGCTCGTTGAAGGCGGGCGTGCAGATGCTGATGAGCCGCCGACGCGTGGCGACGGGCTTGGCCTCGATGACGGACTGGGAAGCGATGAGTTCGGACATGCGACGAGCGTCTCTGGGAAGATGGTAGTCGCGAGCCGAGGCGATCCACGCCGCTCCGCCCCGGTTATGGGCCGGTCACGCGTCGGCCCAGGCACTCCGCGACGCCTTGTTCGAGCGTGATCGAAGGGGACCACCCGGGCAGCGACGCGACGCTCGACACGGGGTGCATGATCTGGAACGAGTCGTACGGACGCACGCCGAATCGCGCGGGCGTCGGGACGCCGCTCAGGCGTGCGGCGAGTTCGACGATCTCCCGCAGCGTGCGTCGCTCGCCGCCGCCGAGCGAGAATCGCTCGTGGCCGGGTGCGGCGGCCGCGAGCCGCGTGGCGGCCGCCGCGAAGCCCGAGGCGACGTCGCGGACGTGCACCATGTCGAGCGTCTGCTCGGCGGGGCTCAGGTCGAGCGTGCGGCCCTCCCGCATGGCCGAGCCGAGCACGCCGAGCAGCTTGCCTCGCCAATCGGCGGGGCCGTACACGTCGAAGAGCACGAGCGAGACGGCCGCAAGGCCCTCGCGACGGGCGTGGAAGTCGACCAGTCGCTCGAAGGCGAGCTTGGTGGCGGCGTACAGCGTGTTGGGATCATGCCCGCCCGCGGCGTCGTGCACCCAATAGGTCGACGCGTTGACCAGGCGGCGGCAGCCGTGGCGACCCATCGCGTCGAGCAGGCGTGCGCCGAACCCTACATTGGCCTCGATCATGGGCCCGACCTCGTCGGGACCGGGCCGGGCCTTGACCATGGAGGCAAGATGCAGCACGACCTCGGGGCGTGCGGCGGCCATGGCCGCGTCGAGGGAACCTGCGGACGCGTCGATGTCGTGACGGTGCACGGTCAGGCCACGCAGGTCGGATGACGCACGAGCGAGCGCATGCACCTCCCATCCGCGACCGAGCGCGTCGCGACAGACGTGATGGCCGATGTAGCCGGACGCGCCGGTGACCAGGACCCGCATGGATCACCCCCGTGAAGTCGTCGCCATGAACTCGTCGATCTGGGAATGGCAGAGGGCCATCAA
>JBBAVG010000084.1:8821-11445 GCA_040397805.1 Phycisphaerales bacterium | reverse complement strand
ATCGGCGACGACGGCCTGATGCGACTGAACGTCGCCATCCGCACGGCCACCTTCAGGCCCGGGACCATCTCCTACAGCGTCGGCGCGGGCATCGTCGCCGACAGCGACCCGGAGACGGAGTGGCAGGAGACGCTGGTCAAGGCCATGGCCGCGGGCTGAAGCGAGGCCACATCCTCACAGGCCCGAACGTGCCGACCGGTCGCGAGCACGCCGCGCCCACCGCCACGCCACGGGGCCTCACGACGACGCCGACACGCGAATCGACCATCGCCTCCGTCACGCACACGCGCGAACGGCGCGATCCACCCTGGCGTTCACGCGCATCGGCTCACTGACGCACGCGTCCTTCATGCGTCGATCGCGCCTCCTGCACTCAACCTTGAAGATCTTGACGAAGGTCGCCCCGCCCCGCTTGTCACAACCCGAGCGCACCTTTGTCGGCCGGTTATCGCGGCCGAGGGAACCGAGGGTTTCAATACGGGGCTTCACGGCGGAACGTGCGATTGTCGCACGCGTCGCGGAGCGAGGAGATTCCTTGAGGAGACACGACATGCGTTTCGCCTTGGCATTGATCACCGTTTCCGGATGCGCCGCGAGCGTGCTGGCGCAGGGCGCCGGCCTCACCGGCCCGAGCACCACCACGTCGTCCTACATGGTGCCCAGCAGCGCCGCTTCGGGCGTGCGTTTCATCTCGATCGCCACCGGTCAGAACTCGGAGTTCCACCGCAACCTCGACACCGGCGCGAACAGCTACCGCCTGGTCGGCATCCCCGACGGCCTGGGCGTGTACCGCGACGCCGACGATTTGACCAACGACACCTTCACCCTGCTCGTCAACCACGAACTGGGCGACAGCGCGGGCATCACCCGCCTGCACGGCAACCGCGGCGCGTTCGTCAGCCAGTGGAAGATCCGTCGCGGCGACTTCGGCGTCGTCGGCGGACGCGACATGTCCACCGAGTACAACCTCTTCAATCTCGCCTCCAACACCTTCCAGACCTTCAACGCCTCCAACCCCATGCCGGACTACGTCCAGACCGCCGCCAACCCGCAGGGCTGGGACCCCGTGAACGGCGACGGCATCGGCCGCTTCTGCGCGGGCGAACTCGCCCCGGTTTCCGCCTTCCGCTTCACAGACAGCGCGGGCGTCACCTACGGCACCGAGGATCGCGTCTACCTCAACGGCGAGGAGCGGGGCGACAGCGGCCGCGCCTTCGCGCACATCGCCACCGGCGCCGACGCCCGCAAGTCGTTCGAACTCCCCGACCTCGCCGACTTCAGCTGGGAGAACGCCGTCGCCAGCCCCTTCGCCCAGCGCAAGACCGTCGTCGCGGGCACCGACGACAGCACCCCCGGCCAGGTCTACTTCTACGTCGGCGAGAAGCAGCAGTCCGGCAGTGTCATCGAGAAGGCCGGCCTGATGGGCGGCAAGACCTACGGCATGCGTGCCGCGGGCTTCGCCACCGAAGGCGCCACGCCGATCAACGTCGCCTTCGACATGGTCGACCTCTCCGCCTCGCAGCGCGACGCCGGCGCCACCTTCCAGGCCGTGAGCAACGCCAACAGCGTCACCAACTTCGCCCGCCCCGAGGACGGCGCGTGGAACCCCCTCAACCCCAACGAGTTCGTCTGGCTCAACACCGGCACGGCCGCCGCGCCCACCCGCATCTATCGCGCGCTCTTCAACGACATCGCCAACCCCGAACTCGGCGGCACCATCACCATGCTCGGCCAGGGCAACGACCTGACCAGCTTCTCCGGCGGCTTCACCTCCGCCAGCGGCGCCACCGGCGGCGCGAGCTTCGACAACATGTGCATTAGCCGCTTCGGACAGGTGCTGATCCAGGAGGACCCGGGCAACAACGATCGTCTCGCCCGCCTCTGGCTCTACGACCTCGCCGCCGACAGCATCGAGGAGGTCGGCATCTCCGACTCCTTCTTCTTCGGCGACACCAACCCCTCCCTCCCCGGCGTGCAGGCCCTGCTCACCCGCGACGAGGAGTCCAGCGGCATCGTCGACGCCTGGGACATCATCGGTCCGGGCTGGTGGCTCCTCGACATGCAGGCCCACTACGGCATCTCCGGCGAGCTCGTCGAGGGCGGCCAGCTGATGGCCGTCTTCATCCCTCAGACCGTTCCCGCGCCGGGCGCCGCCGCCCTGCTCGGCCTCGCCGGCCTCGTCGCGACGCGCCGCCGTCGCTGAGTCCGCCGCCCTTCTACGTTCGTCTCGGCAAGGCCGCGCCCACACGCGCGGCCTTGCTTTTGGTCGCACTCAGCCCGAGGCGCCGAACGCGCCGCGACGGGCATGGCCTGTCGTCTCGACCCGATCCCGCTCGCTCAGCACCCCTGCGACCAGAGCGTGAAGAACGGCTCGATGTCGCCGCCGTCGACCCCGCCGTCCTCGTTGATGTCGGTGGAGGGTTCGGCCGCCTGCCACGCGAGGAAGAACGCCTCGACATCCGCGCCGTCGACGCCGCCGTCCTGGTTGAAGTCGGCGATGCAGACGGCGTCGTTGATCCGCACGTAGAAGGCCTGCTCGGCGCCCTGGGGGTTGCGTCCCTGGCCGACGATCACCTTGCCGTCGTTCGAGACGTCGGTGGCGACCAGCAGTTGCCAGCCCTGCA
>JBBAVG010000084.1:0-8721 GCA_040397805.1 Phycisphaerales bacterium | reverse complement strand
GCCGCGCCGCCCACCACGCGGCCGTCGCCGCTGATGGCGTTGAAGTAGTAATACCCCGAGGCGACGCCTGAGCTTCGCGGAAGCACGGTGGTCTGGCCCGTCGAAGGCCGCAGCGTGAACATGTCGCCCGGGTCGGGATAGATGCCCCGGATGCCGACGTACGTCTGCGCATCATCCGACATGCCGAAGAAGAGGCTCGTCCAGAAACCGTTGCTGTCACGAAGCAGCGGCAGCAGGTCCTCGTAGCCGTTCGCGACCGACCACCGCCACGTGTCGCCCAGCACCACGCCGCCGTCGGACGAGACGCCCACCGCCGGATAGAGCCCGCCCAAGGGAGGCGTGATCTCCTGCACCGCGCCGCCGGGCGACCATCGCGCAATCGACCGGGGGATGTACCCGCTGACGAAGCCGGGCGGGTAGACCGGGTACGCCACCACGCTGCCGTCGCCGCTGACCCGCACGCCCGACCAGCCGCCCGAACCGCTGACGATGCAGACGTTTTCGTTGCATGCGGGCTCGGTGCCCAGACCCGGCACGGGAATGAACTCCGCGGTCTGGGCCGTGGCCATGCCGCAGAGGGCCATGAGGGACGTCAGCGCGAACGCACGTTGCATGTGTGGACTCCTTTGCCCCAAAACGAGCGAAGACCGAGGCGATCGCATCAGTACGCCTTGGGGCCGGCCCCGGATTCACGCCGAAGCGAGGATTCGGGACTTGAATGGGAGATGGTCCCCGTTGCCCGTCGCTCAGCACCCCGCCGTCCAGCGGGCGAAGAACGTCTCGATGTCCGCGCCGTCGACGCCGCCGTCGATGTTCACGTCCGCCGCCGAATCGGCCGACTCCCACGCGTTGAAGAAGGCCTCGACGTCGCCGCCGTCGACGCCGCCGTCCTGGTTGAAGTCCGCGATGCACACCTCGAAGGGCACGCGGATCAGCGACACGTTCGCGCCCAGGCTGCTCGTCGTCGACGCCGAGGACTTCAGCCGAGCGCCCACGTAGAAGGCCCGCTCGCCCGTCATGAAGCAGCGGTCGCGGAACGAGTGGATGAACAGGGTGTCGTTCATCAGCCCGTCACCGTTGAGGTCGACCGGATCACCCTCGCGCGACAGGATCCGCTCGCCGTTGAGCACCACCACCTCGTTCGACGCCGCGGCGGCGCTGGTCGTCCCCGTCACGATGAAGTTGCCGAAGATGTCGCCCTTGAAGTCCGTGATCGTCGACCACGTCTCGCTCGCACCCGGCGCAACCGCCGCGCCTACCCGCGCGATGAGCGATCGGTTGCGATAGACCGCCGCCTGCGCGGTGCTGAGCGTCACCCTCGCGTACCACGAGCGATCGACGTCGAGCCAGCATTCCGTGATCGTCGAGATCGTCACCGAGCCGCCCACGTCCGGCGCGGCCTGCCCCGCCTGAAGCACGACCTCGCCGTCGAAGACCACGCTCCGCAGGCCGTTGCCCACGTCGAGGTCGGCGAGATACAGCGTCGTGAAGCCGTCCGCCGACGCGTGGAACGTCGTCGCCGTCTGGCTGAACGAGAGCGAGCGCAGGAGCCCGCCCGTGCCGTCGGGCACCGGCGTCGGCAGCGTCGTCGTCGCCTCCATCGCGACGATCGATCCGCCGTTGTCCCCGTACGCCACTCGCGGCGTGCCGCTCACCCCGTCCGACAGGAAGAAGACCTTCCCCGAGTCCGCGATCGTCCCTGACGCGAACGTCGCGCCATACGCCTGTCCGGGCACACCCGATGCCGCGTTCCCCAACGCCACCGTCTGGTACCCCTGCGAGGTGCGCTTCACGACAAGGCCCGGCGAACCCGCCGCGGGAATGAACGAGATCGCCCACTCGCCCTGCGCGTTGATCCGGGGCACCGCCAGCCCCGACAGGTTCAGCAGTTGGCCCGACGGCCCCACCGCCGTCACGCCTTCGCGCGCCGGCACCGTCACCGACGCCCCGCGCCCGATGATCACCACCTGATCGGTCGCGGACGTCACGCCCGGCCCCGTCACCGTCGCCGCGGTCGTCCAGTACTCCCCTGAACTGCCGTGGATCTTGTTGAAGTTGGTGAACGTGAAGCCGGGCAAGCCCGGCACGGCGTCCTTGCCGCTCGTCGCGGCGTGCGCGGTGTTCGCGAAGACCACCGTGGCGGGTTCGGCCGCCGCCGCACCGCAGAGCACCAGCAATGACACGCACGCGACAGATCGCTTCATGCACGAATGGTACGAAGCGACGCCACGACGCCGGGCCACGTGATGGTCCTAGAACCGCCGTTCACCTTCCGTTCACCGCCCGCACCCGACGCACCCGCCGACCCCGACGCCCGTGAGCATCGAGTTCGCGGCTCCCAGCGCGGGATCGTGGAACCAGAAGGTCGGGCCCGGCCGCTGCCGCGGCGCGATCTCCGAGAGGTCCGACGCGTCGTAGACGCGTCCGTTGGCCACCGTGTACCGCACCGAGTCGGTGTGGCGGATGTTCTCCAGCGGGTTGCGGTCGAGCACCACCAGATCGGCCAGCTTGCCCGCCTCGATCGAGCCCAGGTCCTTGTCGAGGCCCACGTAGAAGGCCCCGTCGAGCGTCGCCGCCCGCAGCGCCTGCATCGGCGTCAGGCCACCCATCTGCAGCAGCCAGAGCTCCCAGTGGGCGCCCAGGCCCGCCAGCTGCCCGTGCGCGCCCACGTGCGTCTTGCCGCCCGCGTTCACGATCGCCGCCGCGATGCCCGAGCACCGCAGCACGTTGTAATCCTCGTCGGGCGCGGTGGGCCGCCGGCGCGACTTGGGGTCGACCAACTGCCGCGGCACGTACCGCAGCAGCCGCTCGTGCTTCCACGTCTCGGTGCGGTCGTACCAGTAGTGCTCGCCGTCGAGCCCGCCGTACGCCACCAGCAGCGTGGGCGTGTACCCCACCTTGGTCGCGCCCCACAAGGTGCGGGCGTCGCCGTAGATGCGCTCGACCGGCAGCGTGTGCTCCACGCCCGTGTGCCCGTCCACCACCATCGTCATGTTGTGCTGGTAGAGCGAGCCGCCCTCGGGCACCACCATCATGCCCAGCTCGCGGGCCGCCGCCAGCACCTGCTGACGCTGCTCCCGCCGCGGCTGGTTGTAGCTCTTCACGCTGAAGGCCCCCACCGCCTTCATCCGCCGCAGGTGGAACTTCGCGTCCTCGAGGCTCTCCACCTCGGCCTTGAACGAGCCCGCCGCGCCGTACAGGATGGTGCCGGTGGAAAAGAGCCTGGGCGCGGTCACCACGCCGGCCTTTCCGAGTTCGCTGGCCGCGAAGAACGACTGGGTGTCGTTGCTCGGATCGTGGATCGTCGTCACGCCGAAGGCCAGGTTCGCCGCGTTGATCCAGTTGGCCTGCGGCGTGAACCCCGCCCCGCCCTGCCCGCCGTGCGCATGCACGTCGATCATGCCCGGCATGATGAACCGTCCCTCGCAGTCGATCACCGTCGCGCCCGCCGGCGCGTTCACGGCGTCCGCCGCGCCGACCGCGACGATGCGGTTGTGCTCGATCACCACCGTGCCCTTGGCGATCACCTCGTCGCCGCGCATCGTGATCAGCGTGGCGTTGGCGAGGGCGATCGTGGCCCTCGGCGCGTCGAAGGGGTGCGAGAAGCCGATGTGAACGCCCTGCTCGGGCGGCGGCGGCAGTTCGGCCGGCGCGTCCGCGCCGGCGAGCCACTTGAACGTCTCCTCGAGCTTCCGCGAGTAGAGCGTCGGTCCGAGCGACCAGAAGAGCGTGCGCCCGTCGCCGGACCACTGCAGGTTCGCGCTGCCGTCCTTGGACACCCTCGCCGCGGGCTGCGAGGTCATCTTGGGACCCACGGCCACCTCTCGCCCGGTGGGCACGAAGGGCGTGACGTGCACGTTGAACCGCTCGGCGAAGGCGAGGAACCTGCCGTCGGGGCTCACGCGGAACTCGGTGGTGTTGTCGCCCGCGTAGTGCGTGCGTTCCTCGCGTCCGTCGAGGCCGATGCTGATGAGCAGTCGGCGGTCGTTCTCCTTCTGGGCGTCGGAGACTTCGAGGTAGACGCGATCGGACTCGGCGCCGAACTGCGGGTTGACGCCGCGGCGGGTGAGCAGCGAGGGCTTGGCGGAGCCGTCGGCGGGCGCCTTGTAGATGCCGGGACGCGAGCTCCACGCGGGGGTGACGAGGAAGCCGCCGCCGGTCTTGGCGAAGACGACGGTCGCGCCGTCGGGGCTGATGGCGGCGTCGCCGTAGTGGCCCTTCTCGCTCGTGAGCGTGCGGTTGTCGCTGCCGTCGACATTGACGATCGCGACGGTGGCGAGCTCCTGGTCGTTCCAGGTGGTGTAGAGGAGTCGCGAGCCGTCGCGGGAGTACGTCGCGGGATACTCGAAGCGATCGGTTTGCGTCGTCAGGCGGCGCGGCGCGCCGTCGGGAAGGTCCTTCACGTAGATGTATCCGAGCGCGTTGTACGCGACCTGCCCTCCGTCGGGCCGCACGACGACGTTGCGGAGCATCTTGACATCGAAGGAGGCGGGCGCGACATCGACAGGGAAGCGAACGGCCTCGGTCACCGTCCGCGTGGTCTTCACGCGGAACGGGATGGGCGTGAGCTTGCCGTCCGCGGCATCGACCTTGCGGAAGCCGCCCTGCGCGTAATGCACGATGGAGCGACCGTCGGGCGTCCAGGCCATCGAGGGGTAGACACCGTGGATGGCCCACGACTCCTGCATGTCGCGTTCGAGGTCGTCGAGCACCTGCCGCTCGACGCCGCTCTCGAGGTTGCGGATGAACAGGCATGTCTTGAACCGCACGCGGCGGACGAAGGCCAGCGACGTGCCGTCGGGGCTGGGCGTCGGGCGGCATGCCCCGCCGGGGCCCGCCGCCACCGTCTCGGTCTCGCCGGTGACGCGATCGAGGCGGCTGATGGTGTAGATGCCCTCGGTGCTGTCCTTGTTGTACTCGAAGGTGCCGCCGGGCGTCGAGTCCCACGAGTAGTAGAGGTACCGCCCGTCGGGGCTGAAGGCCGGTTCGTTGACGTCCTTTTGCTCGGTGGGCTTGGTGGTGAGTTGCAGGCCGTCGACGCCGCCGTGGGCGTGGTAGAGCCACATCTCGCCCGCGCCCAGCGAGCGGCGGGAGGTGAAGTGCTTGCGGGCCACGATGTAGTCGCCCGCGGGGGGCAGCCACGCCGGGCCGTTGAGGAGGCGGAACGACTCCTTGGTGACCTGCTTGGGGTCCGACCCGTCGGCCTTCATCGTCCAGATGTTGTCGCCGCCGCCACGGTCGGAGGTGAAGGCCAGACGCGACCCGTCGGGGCTGAAGCGGGGCTGCATGTCCCACGCGGGGCCGCTGGTGAGACTCGTCGCTTCGCCGCCCGCGATGGGCAGCGAGTAAAGGTCGCCCAGCAGGTCGAAGACGATGGTCGACCCGTCGGGGCTCACGTCGAGGGAAAGCCACGTGCCGCTCGTGACATCGAGGGCGACTTCCTTCGTCGGTCCGATGGCCGCGTTGACGTCCCAGGCCTTCTTCTCGGGTTCCTTGGCGGATTCAGGAGGCGTGGCGGGAGTGGAGGGTGCGGGTTGGAGCGCACAGAGCAGACAGGCGACGGCCGGAAGCGTGGTCATGTGGCATTGTTGCCCGCCCGAATCGCCACGCCCCACCCAGACCTCGTGGGCCCTGCGGGCCCTTGGCGCGGGCATGCATTGGTCCCGGAGGGACCGACGACTGTAGCGGCGGGTGAAACGAACCCGCGGAGCGGGTGAGTTGAACCCGCCGTGACGTGCGAGACGCGAAGAACGCCCCGAGAGGGGCGGACGAGGGGTGAGGCGTGGTCGTCGGCCCCTCCCGGGGCCCGCGCGAATGGGCACCGCTCCACGAGTTCCCTCACCCGCTTCGCGGGTTCGGTCACTCGTGGCAACCCTCGTGGGCCCTGCGGGCCCTTGGCGTGGGCATGCATTGGTCCCTGAGGGACCGACGACCGTAGCGGCGGGTGAAACGAACCCGCGGAGCGGGTGAGTTGAACCCGCCGTGACGTGCGAGACGCGAAGAACGCCCCCGGCGTCAACCCCGCATCGCCGGCTGCTCGAGGATGTCGAGTACACCCTCGATGCCGTGATGCGGCGACACGTAATCGGCGCAGGCCTTGAGTTCGTCCTGCGCGTTGGCCGGCACCGCGAAGAAGGCCACCTGCTCGCGAATCGCCAGGTCGCTCATGGTGTCGCCGATCCCCGCCAGTCGCGCCTGCGCCAGCCCCGTCACCTCGCGGAACCGGGCGATGCCCGTCCCCTTGCTCACGTGCGCCAGGTCGCAGTTCACCCACGCCACGGAGTTGGAGACCCGGAGGTTCCACCCCCCCGCGGCAAATCGCTCCCTGAGCGGCTGGCGCTGCGCCATCAACCAGTCGGTATCGGGGTGCCACAACGAGATCGACGCCGTCTTGCCGGGCTGGATCACCACGCCCTGCGGGATGAGCGTCTCCTCGATCCACGCCGTGGCCTCGCGGATCCAGCGCCGATGCTCAGGCAGGATGGCAGGGTCGAGCAGGAAGCGGTTGCGGGCGGGGTCATAGAGCCACACGCCCATCTCCGCCACGCAAGGGAGCAGGTCGTTGCCCACCAGGCGGCACAGGGCCTCGGCGAAGGGCTGCGGCCGCCCCGAACAGAGCGTCAGCACCGGCCGCGACCGGGTGGCGATGGCGTGGCGGTTGTACGAGGCGACCTTCGCGATGGCGGCGGCGTCGAAGGGCTCGTGCGATTCGGGGCCCAGACACCCGTCGATGTCGCAGAGGATGGCGTCGAAGGTCACGGCGGGCTCACTCTTCGTCAAAGCCGCTGTTCACGAGCGCACCCAAGGCCTTGACCGCCTGGGCCGCGTCCGCGCCCTTGGCGACGATCTCGAGCTCGCTCCCTTGGCTGGCCGCCAGCATCATCATCTGCATGATCGACTTGCCGTCGACCTCCGTGTCGCCCTTGCGGACGAGGATCTCCGAGCCGAAGGTCATCGCCACGTCGACGAACGTCATCGCGGGCCGGGCGTGCAGGCCCAGACGGTTGACGATCTTGACGGTGATGGAACTGGAATCGGACACGGGGGGCGGCGAAGGATTCGAGACGGGAACGGGGCTTTGGGGTACGGGAGATGAAGCGAGTGAAGGCGAGCGATCCGGTGGCGTGCGAGCGGCGGGGCTCAGGCCATCAGGTGCTGCGAGTCGGCGTCCTGCAGGAGCCGCCGGACCTCGTCCGCCGCACCCGCCTGACGCAGGCAGCGACGGAACGTGTCCTTGCCGAGGTTCTTGAAGATGACCTCCATGGCCTGGAGGTGCTCCTCGGGACGGTCCTCGGGGGAGACGAGCAGGAAGACCGTGTACACGGGCTGGTCGTCCAGGGCCCGGAAGTCGATGCCGCGGGGGGCCAGCCCGATCGCCGCGTGCATCTTCGTCGCGCCCTTGTGCTTGACGTGGGGCACCGCCACGCCCTTGCCGAACCCCGTGCTCCCCTTGCGCTCGCGATCGAGCACCTTGGCCACCAGCTCGGCCTGCATGTCCGCAGCGACGCTCCCGCAGGCCACGAGCGAGCCGACGAGCTCGGCGATGACGGCGTCGCGGTCGGTGGACTTGAGCGGGGCGACGATGGCGCCCGGGGCGATGATGTCGGTGAGCTTGGCCAAGGAGAAGGGACTCCGCGATGCGTGCTTCGGGGACGTGGCGGGGCGAACGTGGGCCCGCCGTCGCCGGCGATCACTGCTGCAGCTTCTCCTTGTGGTCGCGGAGCTGGCGTTCGCCCTTCTCGACCACGAGATCGACCGCCGCGTAGGGGTCGGAGGCCTTGGCATGGCTCACGAAGTCGTCGTGGCGCTCGACGTTGAGGATGAGCTCGACGTCATACTCGTTGGTGGCGTGGGAGCCGACCTTGGAGATGGTGACGGTGATCTGCTGGATCGACGAGAAGTAGCGGTGCAGGCGCTCGACCTTCTGCTCGCAGTGGGCCTTGATGGCGTCCGTGATCTCGAAGTGGCGACCGACGACGTTGATCCGCATGAGTGCTCCAAAACCCCCGCAGGCGACAAGCCGCGGCATGCGCTCGCTCGCGGCGGGAAGGGTGATTATAGGAAGAAACTTCCCCCGTTCCCCCGCGAAACCCCCGCCGCCGCCCGACACGTCCCCCCTGCATCGGCCATCCCGAGGCGACCCTTTGGGCTCGCGGCACCACGCCGAACCCGGATGTGGCCCAAACCAATGTCAGCCAGTCACTTGCACCATCCACCCGACGCCGATGCCCCGCCGCTGCGGCTGCGAAGGGGATTCGCGCCCATGCTCGACACGCGTTGGCGTTGCCTGTCGCCAATCAGGATCACCCGAGGCCACGGCCACCAAACATCCACGCCGCCCGCAAGCGAGGCAGGCTCTTCGTTTGGATTTTGAAAGGACATCCACGCCATGCCTCATCGCGGCACGGGGATGTGAATGGGCCTGATTGGATTCGAACCAACGACCTCACCCTTATCAGGGGTGCGCTCTAGCCAACTGAGCTACAAGCCCGTAGTCAGGAGGGAAGCATAGCAGCACCGCCCCGGCCGAGCAACTGGACACCCCCCTCGGCTCAACGCCGATCGGCGAGGACCGAACGGCCCCCCTCCCGGCCGATCGAACCCATGTCGTCCGGCTGATTGCAACCTTCGGTGCCGGCCAGTTGAAACCCGCCCCCGCCCCTCACCGCCCCATCCGCAGGTCGAAGCGGTCCCGCGTGCGGCAGTACGACAGGCCGCCCA
>JBBAVG010000083.1:0-11828 GCA_040397805.1 Phycisphaerales bacterium | reverse complement strand
GCCGCCCACGCCCGCAGCGACCAACCGTCGAGGGTCAATGCCACCGCGCCATCGCGTGAATCGGCCGCCTGCATGAACAGCCGCCATGACGCCAACTGCCGGTTCTGGCCGGGCTCGGCCACGGGCACCTCGCGGACCACCGCGGGCGCGTCGCCGGCCACGCGAGGCGCGGCAGCGAGCAGCGACGGCAACGACACGCGCGTCCCCTGTCGCATCACCAGCCCGCGGCATCCCAGCCGATCCAGCGACCCCTCCCGCCGCCTCAGCCCCCCCACCTCCACCAACAGCGAGTCCGCCACGCTCACGCCCGTCATCTCGCCCGACGCCATGTCGATCTCGACCGCCGCGTCCTCGCCCACGCCGATGCCCAGCCGCCGGCCCGAAACCTCGAGCGCGGCCACCAGCCGTCCCACGCGGTTTCGCTCGAAGAAGTGCGAATCCGTCACCACCCAGCCCACCAACCCCATGCCCGGCCCGATCCGCGGCCCCAGCGCCGCGTCGTCGTCCTCCGTGCCCGTCTCCCTCACCCGCGGCAGGCCCAACGCCTGCGCACTCCGGCCGGTGTGGAACATCACCTCGCCCATCATCGCGTCGCCCGCGCTGGTGCCCGCGATGACGCCCCCGCGGGCGAGCAGTCGCCGCATGGCGTCCAGTTCGGGCCCGTCGCGGTCGCCGGGCCGATACCGATCGGTGATGCGCTTCTGGTCGCCGCCCGTGAAGAACATGGCGGTCGCACGATCGATCATCGCCACGCTCTCGGCCGTCGGCGTCTCGCGGCGCATCACCTCGACCCGCGCCTGCGGGCACCACGTGCGGAACGACTCGAGCTTGCCCTTGGCCGAATCATCCTGATCGCCGCTGGCGGCGGTGGCGATGACGATCGAGGGCGTTCCCGCCCGCGAGGCCAGCGTGGCGAACCGCTCGTAGACGGGGCGGTTGTCGTCGTCGAGGCCGCCGCCGATGAGCAGCAGCGACCCCGCGCCGTGCCTGGGCGTCGTGCACGCGGGCAGCACGACCATCACGGCCAAGAGACAGACGAGGCGCAGCAGGGCAGCGCGGGCGGAGCGGACCATGTCGCGGTCTCCTGACCTCAGTTCGGGAAGGCGTGGGGCGAGAAGTCGAGGGCCCTGATGAGGAACGACCAGCGGTCACCGGCCTCCTCGATCACCTTGGCGGTGGGCTTGCCCGCGCCGTGACCGGCGCGAGACTCGATGCGGATGAGCGCGGGGCTGGGGCAATCGGCGGCCTGGGCCGCCTGCAGGGCCGCCGCGAACTTGAAGGAGTGCGCGGGCACCACGCGGTCGTCGTGGTCGGCGGTCATCACCATCGTCGGCGGGTAGCAGGTGCCCTTCTTGAGGTTGTGAAGGGGCGAGTAGGCGAAGAGGGCCTTGAACTCGTCGGCGTTCTCGGCCGAGCCGTAGTCGCTCGTCCACGCATGGCCGATGGTGAACTTGTGGAAGCGGAGCATGTCGAGCACGCCCACCTCGGGCAGGGCAGCGCCGAAGAGGTCAGGGCGTTGCGCGATGCACGCGCCCACCAGCAGGCCGCCGTTGCTCCCGCCGCGGATGGCGAGCTTCTTGGGGGAGGTGTACTTCTCCTTGACGAGGTATTCGCCGGCGGCGATGAAGTCGTCGAAGACGTTCTGCTTGCGGAGCTTGGTGCCGGCCTGGTGCCAGGCCTCGCCGTACTCGCCGCCGCCGCGGATGTTGGCCACGGCGTAGACGCCGCCCATCTCCATCCACACGAGGTTCGACACGGAGAAGGCGGGCGTGAGGGGGATGTTGAAGCCGCCGTAGCCGTACAACAGCGTCGGCGAACTGCCGTCGCGCGTGAGGCCCTTCTTGGAGGCGATGAACATGGGCACGCGGGTGCCGTCCTTGCTCGTGTAGAAGACCTGCGTGGTCTCGTAGGCGTCGGGGTTGAAGGCGACCTTGGCTTCCTTGAAGAGCGTGCTTTCGCCGGTGGCCACGTTGTGGCGGTACGTGCGGGCGGGGGTGGTGAAGCCGCTGAAGCTGTAGAAGGTCTCGGTGTCGGTGGACTTGCCGCCGAAGCCGCCCGCGGTGCCGATGCCCGGCAGCGCGACGTCGCGGACGAACGCGCCCTTGGCGTCGAAGACCTTCACCTCGCTGCGGGCGTCGCGCAGGTACGAGACGAAGAAGTGCTGGCCGACGAAGCTCACGCCCTGGATCGTGGCGTCCGACTGCGGGATCACCTCGCGCCAGTTCGACCGCTCGGGGCTGGCCGTGTCGATGGCGATCATGCGGCCCATCGGCGCCTTGAGGTCGGTGCGGAAGTAGAAGACGCTGCCGATGTTGGTCACGAAGTCGTACGAGGCGTCGAAGTCGTTGAGGAGTTCCACGAACCCGCGCGAGGCGTTGCCCGCCGCCGCGATGAGCTTCGCACGCTCGGCCCGAAGCGCGCCCAACGCGGCGTCGTCGGCCTTGCCCCCCTCGACCGCCGCCTTGATGCGGCGCTCGACGTCCGTGATCGCCGCGTCGCTCGCCGCCGCAGTCGCCGACAGCGGCATCGCCGCCAGATCACGATAAAAGACGCGGTTCTTGGGGTCCGTGCCCTTCGACACCGACATCACCACGAACCGGCCGTCCTCCGTCACGCCCGCGCCGAAACCCCAGTCCTTCTCGTCGGCTCGCTCGTAGACCAACACGTCCTTGTCCTGGGGCGTGCCGATCACGTGGTAGAAGACCTTCTGGTGGAAGTTGCTCCCCGTGAGCTTGTTCTCGCCCGCCGCGGGCGCGTCGAACCGCGAGTAGAAGAAGCCCTTGCCGTCCTTCGTGAACGAGGCGCCCGAGAACTTCACCCAGTTGATGACGTCGTCGGTGTCCTTGCCCGTGGCGATGTCGCGCACCTTCCAGGTGTTCCAGTCCGACCCCGCCTCGGCGATGCCGTACGCCGCGTAACGCCCGTCGTCGCTCACCGCCATGCCCGCGAGCGCCATCGTGCCGTCGGCCTTGAGCGTGTTCGGATCCAGCAGCACGCGGCCCTCGCCGCCCAGCGAGTCGGCCGTGTAGATGACCGACTGGTTCTGCAGGCCGCTGTTGTACGACCAGAAGTAGCGGCCGCCCTGCTTGCTCGGCGTGCCGTACTTCTCGAAGTTCCAGAGCTTGGTGATGCGGTCGATGATCGCCTGCCGCTCGGGCACGCCGCGAATGTACCCCTCCGTCAGCGTGTTCTGCGCGTCGATCCACTGGCGGGACTCCGCCGAGTCGGGATCCTCGAGCCAGCGGTACGGATCGGCCACCTTCACGCCGTGGTAGTCGTCCACCTGGTCCACCGTCTTCGCCGGCGGGTACTTCCAGCCCTCGCTCTGGGCGAACGAAGCGCCCGCCACGAGTGCGACAAGGACCGCCGAGGCGGCCAGCGATGAGGTCAGGTCTGCATGCATGCTTGATGACTCCGGTGAGGTGAGGCCCGCGTGCCGGGGCGTCCCGTGACGCCGCCGCCACAGGATAGCGACCCGCGGCATGCCACAGCCCCGCCATCACCCCCCCGCCCGCACCGTGAATCGCACCGCGTCCACCCGCCCGCCCACGCCCACGCACCGCAACTCATGCTCCCCGGGGATGCACCTGATCCGATCCACCGCCTCCACCCGCACGCCGTTGTGGAACCATGTGCCCGGCTCGCTGCTGCGGGCCCGCACCACCGCCCCGCCCCCCACCGCCACCATCACCGCGCCCGATTCGGGCTCCAGAATCCGCAATCGCCCGCTCCCTCGGTCGCCCGCGGGCAGCGGATCGGTCACCAGCAGCCGCGGCGGCGCGGGCGGATCGCCCCCTCTTAACGCCAGCGCCGGGTCCGTGAGACACGCGGCCAGCACCGGTTCGGCCGACTCGGCCCCGAGATACTCGACGCGCCCTCGCCCCGAGAAGTCGCCCATCCACACGCCCGCCGCGAACCGGCGATTGTGCCCCACCGCCCACGCGTCGCGCCGCCCCGAACTCGTGCCCGTCTTCCAGCAGAACCAGGGCGCGGACGGCTCGACGCCCATGGCGACCCGCCGCCGCGACGACAGCGCGTCCGACACCGCGTGCGCCACCTCGGCCCGCATCGCCCGTCGCGACGACGGCGCTTCATCGGGAAAGATCGTCGCGCTCCGGTGCACGCCGTCGCGACCCAGCGTCGCGTAGGCATCGGTCAGGTCAAGGAGCGTCACTTCCGCGCCGCCCACGGCGATCGACAGGCCCGCCCGACGCCCCGCGCCATCCGCGAACCGCACGCCGCAGGCCTCGAGCATCGACGCCACCATGCCCGGCCCCATCGATTCGACGAGCGCGATGGCCGGAATGTTGAGCGATCGACGCAGCGCGTCGCCGGCCTCGACGGGCCCCGCGAACGTGCGACTGAAGTTCGAAGGGTCCCACCCGCCTCGCGCGAGGGGTTCATCGCGCACGATCGACTCGGGTGCGAGACGCCCGGCCTGGAAAGCCGCCGCGTAGATGAAGGGCTTGAGGGCCGACCCCGGGCTTCGCCATGCCGCCGCGCCGTTGACCTCGGACCCCACGCCCATCGACGCCATGGCGACGATCCGGGCGTGCTCGATGTCGATGACCACGCCCGCGCCCCGCGTGCCCGCGGGCAAGGTCGCAAGCGCGGCCTGGAGCGCATCGCCGAGGCGTCGCTGGATCACCGGATCGATCGTCGTCGGGCCGCCGGCGGGTCGCCTCGCGAGCACGTGCCACGCCACGGCCGGGGCGTCCGCGCCCGGGTCCGCCGTCCGCACCGCCACGGGTGCGGCCCGCGCCTGGTCGTGCTCGGCAGGCGTGATGAACCCCTCCTCGAGCATCCTCGCCAACACGCGGTCGCGGCGACGTTGCGCGGCGTGGGGCTTGCGGTCGGGCCGCAACGCCTCGGGCGACATCGGAAGCCCCGCCAGCAACGCCGCCTCGTCGAGCGTCAGGTCGGCCGCCCGTCGCCCGTAGTACACCCTCGCGGCCTCCTCGACCCCGCGGATGTTCCCGCCGTAGGGCGCAATGTTCAGGTAGTGCTCGAGGATCCGCTCCTTGCCCATGAGCCCTTCGAGTTGCACCGCGCGGAAGGCCTGCACCCCCTTGGCCCACAGCGTGCGGCGGCGGGGTTCGACCATCCTGGCCACCTGCATGGTGATGGTGCTCGCGCCGGACACCACGTCCGCCGCCGCGAGGTTTTGTCCCATCGCCCGGACCACCGCCACGGCATCGACGCCCCCGTGGCGTTCGAAGCGCTGGTCCTCGCAGGCGATCGTCGCCTTCGCGAGCCACGGGCCCGTCTCGGCCAGCAGCACCGGCGTGCGCCACTGGCCGTCAGACCCCGTGCGTCGGAGCAGCACGCCCCCGGCGGCGTCGCGAACCACGACCGTCCGAGGGCGACCCTCCAGCGCGTCGACGGGGAACGGGAACGCCGCGTCGCACGCGGCATACGCGCCCCACGCGACCACCACTGCACCCGCCGCGACCACGGCGGCCCATCGCGCCCCTCGCATGAAGCGACGCCATGTCACCGCGTGACCTCCAGGGCAAACCCGTCGGCCGCGAAGGAGGCCACCGAAGGGTCGTACATCGATTCGGCCCGCACGGAAGGCACGCTGCACGACCCCGCGCCGATCACGCGGAGGAAGTAGCGGAACGTGGCGGGTTCGACGCCCGCGGTGGCGAAGATGACCACGCGGTCGTCGCGGAACTCCACGCGATCGGCCGACGACCGCTCCTTCGCCGCCGCCGAGGACGTCGCCAGCGACGGGCTCTCCACCTCGGCCAACGCGGGCAGCGGATCGACCACCGCGATGCGAGGATGCTCCATGTCGGCGACCTGCGACCGGAGCGTCACCTCCACTTCCACGAGATCGCCAACCCGCAGCGGCCCGCTGAAGTCCTTGCCCTTCACGATCCACCGTCGACGCACGATGATGCCCTGGTCGGAACGTTCCGGGTCTCGCTTCAGTCGGCCCGTGGTCGTCATGGCGAGGAAGGCAACGCCATCGACGGAGCCTGGTTCGATCTCGATCGTCGCGGGACGGTCGCCCCGCACGCCGTTGTGCACGAAGGCCGACTCGTGACCGAAAGGCACGGTCCCCGCGTCGCCATGGAAGAGGCCCCGGTACGGCCCGCGTGGCGGGCGGCTCGCCTCGAACGCCGCCAACGCCCGCACCGCCGCGGCGTCGTCGAGCGTCGACCCCCACGTGCCGCCGCGACGCATCGACTCCAGCTTCGTCGCCAGCGGCACGGCCCACGCATGCTCGGCGTCGAGGCGAAGCGCGGCCAGGAGCGTGGCCGCCACGTGCGACACCGGCGAACCCAAACTCGAACCCGACAGCTCGGTCGTTCGAGGCGAGGGCAGCGTCGTCCCGAGCGCGTTGGCGGCCCGCTCGCGTCGACCCATGTCGATCAGCGCCATCGCGAGGTTCGCCCTGGCGCCGGCATCGAGCGACGAGGCCCGTTCTTCCAGCGTCGCGATCCAGCCCGGCTCGGGCTTGCTGAGTCGCCCGAGCACCTCGCAGGCCATGGCCCGCGTGGCGTCGTCGATCGCCTCCTTGCGCGTGCTTCGCACCATGCTCGTCACCGACGCGCCGAGCGACTCGAGGAACGGCTCGGGCACGTCATGCCCCGCGCGACGGGCCTCGATGAGCACGCCCAGCGCGTGGATGGTCCCCCACTCGTGCACCTGCCACGAGCCCGGCCAGTACGACAGGCCCCCGGCGGCCGTCTGCATGGCCCGCAGACGAGCGATGCCGGCGTCGATCATCCCCGCGACCACCTCGAGCCGTTCGGGCTGCGAAGCGCGAATCATGGGCGTGGCCGCGAGCAGCGCGGCCATGCGACTGGCCGTCTGCTCGACGCACCCGTACGGATAGTCGATGAGCGACTCGATCGCGGGTTCCAACTGCACGGCGGGTGAAGGCGACACCGAGACGTCCACCACCGTCGACGCGGGATCGAACGCCTCGTCGGGCGAGATCGCCATGCGTTCGCCCGCGCGAAGCGTGGCGACGGTCGTTCGCGTGGCGAAGACATCGGCTCGGCGCACGAGGATCGGCGCTTCGGCCACCGCCTCGATCGATCCCGACGCGCCGGTGCCCGCGGCCTTGAATGTCAGCACGCCCTCGCCGCTGGAGGTGGCCGTCAGCCGCCGCGTCACGACCGTCGAAGCGCCGGGCGCGACCGCGACCTCAGCCTCGTCGCCCTGGATCGAGACAAGGTCGGGCGTCGCCACGTCGAGGCGCACCGCCAGCGGGCCCGGTGTCGTGTTGGTCAGCCGCACCGCCACCTCGGTCACGTCGCCGGGCGAGAGGATGCTCGGCACGCTCGGCTCGACCATCAGGGGCTGCGTCACGAGCGTCGTGGACGAGGTTGCGCCGTAGCGATCGCCCGCCGCGATCACCGCGAAGAAGCGCATCCGTCCCGTCATGCGGGCGGGCATCGTCACGTCGACGAGCGTGCGGCCGCCCATGTCGAGTGCGGTCGCGGGCATCCACACGACCGCCGACTCGCGCCGACGCCGCGTGGGAGGCAACGTCGCGCCGGACCCGCCATCGGCCTCATCGCCACCGTCGCCGCCGATCCGCGTCCAGTCCGCCGGCCGCTGGTAGTCGGGCAGCAGATCGCGGTACGCGTCGTCGCTCTCGACACGCAGCCGCCGCGGCGCGAAGAACCAGCCCCAGGGGTCGGGCGTTGCGTGCGCGGTCGCCAACAGAATGCCATCATCAACACCCCACACGTGGACACGTCCGCCTTCAAGCCCCGGAGGCGACGTGACCGCCACGGCCACCTGTTGCCCGGGTTGCACGGCGGAGGGCAGGTCGATCGCCACCGGCACGGCCGACGCCCGATGATCGAGCCGCACGCGGGCCAACCCCTTCGCGCTCATGGGCATCCAGCGATCGGCCTTGGCATCAAGCCCACGCACGACCGCCGCCGCGAGGAAGGCTCCACCCCGCACCGACGGGGGCATCGCCACCTCCACCACCGTGGCGCCCGCCTCCACCTGGCGCACCTCGTGCCAGTGCACGCGGTCGGACTCGAGCGACAGCAGCATCGTGCCGGCGAAGGGGCTCACGATGGTCGCCTTCGCCACCTCGCCCGGCGCAGGGTCGCGTTCGACCATCACCGCCACCCGCTCGGGTCGGGGCGCGTTGCCTCCTTGCCCTTCCGACCACGGCACGTCGAACTCGATCATCGCCGCCGCACCCGACGCGCTCGTCGCGTAGACCCGGTGACGACCGCCCTGCGTCGCCTTCAGCGGCTCGACGCCCTGCACCTCGCTCGCCACGCGGCTCCACTGCGACACCGTCGCCTCGTGCTCGGCCGACTTCCACGTCAGCCGCCCCCACACCTCCTGCAGACGCCAATCCGTCTCCACCCGCACCAGCCGGAACGCCACGTCGTCCGACGGCGCGAGTGGCGACGTTCCCGCCACCCGCACCCACTCGACGCCCGTCGGCACCGCCTCCGGCCCAGCTCGCATCACGCGCAGGCCCAGGTGCTGCGACAGCGTGTCGATCTCGACCGAGCGACCGGCCGACACGGTGCGACCGCCCGCTTCGGTCACCGACGCGTCGAGCGTCGTCCGCCACGACCCCGGCGCCGTGGGCATCGGCCACGCCACCGTCGCCACACCCGCGTCGTCGAGCGTCGCCTCGATCGTCGGGCCCGTCTCACGCACCTGCGGCACCCACGGCAACGCCGGCGGCAGGTCGAAGACAAACCCCGCATGGGCGGCGTCCGCGAACCGCACCCGTTCATGGCGCGTCGACACCACCGTCCGCAACCCTGCCGCGGGAATGCCGATGAGGTGCCTGGCCGCCACACGGAGCGAACCATTGTCCGCACCCGTCGCCGGCAGTGCGGCTTCCAACGCCACCTCGATCCGGGGCGTCACGAAGGGCTCGATCAACGCGTCGAACCCGCCCAAGGGCTCGGTCGATCCCGGCAGCACCGCCTCGAAGCGATAACGACCCACGTGCCCCGCCGCCGCCGACTCGTACGTGGCGTGGAAGCCCCCGGCCTGGTCGGTCGTCACGGACATCGACGCCACCTCGCGACCATCGGGACGACGAACGCGAACGGCCAGCGGCAGGTCGACCGCCGCCTGACCGGCCTGGTCGCGGGCGATGCCGCTGACGTGCACCTGCTCGCCGGGCTGGTAGAGCCCGCGATCACCGTATAGATGGATGTCGTACCCCACGGGCGAAGCACGGCCGGACTGGTCGACATCGTCGAGCAGGTCGGTCGTGCGTCCGAGTTCGAGGTACGTCAGGTCGGAGGCGTGCTCGGCGACGATGAACCACGCGTTGCGATCGCGGCTTGCCGAGGCCAGGGGCAGCGTCGCGATGCCGGACTCGTCGGTGACGGCCTCGGCCATCAACTGGTTGTCGCGGGAGATGACGGTGACGTTGACGCCCGGGGCGGGCATGCCGCTGCGGATGCTCGTGACCCACGCGAGCACGCCCTCGCGACCTCGCTTGGCGTGGAGGGCGAGGTCGGTGACGGCGACGATGGCCCAGTCGCGGGCCCACCCCGAATCCGTCGCCCGGACGCCGACGCGGTAGACGCCGGTCTGCCCGCCCAGCAGCGACTCGAGATCGAGCGTTCCCTTGACGACGGCGTTGGGACGGCTCTCGAGCGGGAACGTCCGCTCGGGCAACTCGCGCGAGGTGAAGGCCGGGGCGTTGCCGGCGAGGAACGCCCCGAGGTTGTTGCGGTGCACGCGGCTCGCGCCGACCACCAGCCCCCGCACGTTGATCGTCTCGACATCCAGTTGCATCGCCCCCTGGGGCGAGAGCACGCCGCGGCTCAGGGGAATGCGCACCGCGGGGTCGGGCTCTTCGAGGGTCACGCTGACGGTGCGGGGCGACCCCAGGGCCAAGCCACCGACGGAGACGAGCTGCGGGGGGACGGTGAGCCGATAGGCGGTGGCCGGGACGAACGGACCGGTGACCACGAGCGTCGGGCCCGCCAGCGTGACGCGGGCGGCCACCGGCGGCACGATCTCGACCGGCGGCACGGGCTGCTTGGGATCAAGGTCGCGGGTGAAGGCGATGCGAACCTCGACCTCGGGGTCGAAGTGTCGCGTGACCACCCGGGTGTTGACGACCTCAAGCCGCTGGGGGCTCGGCAGGGCGATCGTCTGGCGAACGGGCTCGCCCAGGCCCAGCGTGCCTCCGTCGCCCTTGAGTCCGCCGCCGATCGTGAGCGTCAGGTCGGCCCCCACGGGCACGCACCGCAGGAGCAGGGCGCGGTCGGGCCGGGGAGAGACGCACTCGACGGCCACGGGCGCGTCGCCGCTGACCACCTGCACTTCGCGACGGAGGTCATCGGGCGCGACGGGCTGGTTGAATCGAACCTCGAGGGTGGCCCCGTCGGGGGCGAGGGCGATCAGTTGCGCGGCCTCGACACGCAGGGGCGAGGTGGCCAGCCGCCGCTCGAAGGCGTCGTAGGGGCGACGGCCGGTGAGGTCGGCGGCCTTGGGCGAGAGGGCGAGCGTGAACTCGCGTCCCGGAGGGAAGGGGCGGGTCGGGATGAACTCCAATCGCTCGGGCGAAGCCCATTGCCAGCGACCACCAACGTCGGGCGAGACGGTCAGGGGCGAGGGGTTGGCATCCTCGCCCACCTTGGACTCGGGCACGACAGGCTCGTGGAACGTCACGGCGATGCGGTCGGCCTCGTCGAGCGGGCCGTCGGGCGACACCGACGCCACGCGGAGCCACGGCAGTCGCGTCTCGAGCAGCGAGGCGCGAATCCACGCCAACCCAGCGACGTTGACGACGACGAGCACCGCGGCGAGGGCGGCGAACCGCCCGTGCGACTGCTTCATGTCCACTCCCTCCCGAACCCTGATTGACGAATGATCGCATCGACGGCGAGTCGCACTCGCGCCATGCGGGCCGATGATATCGACGCATCGTCGACCGTCGCTGCACCATTTTCGAGGGCGTCGGACGGCCCGTCCGCCAAAGATCCACCGCCGTTCCACCTTCCAGTGTCGCACGTGCCGGAGCAACACATGCCGATGCAACCCGATCGTGTCGTCAACGCCCGCCGAACTTCACCACTCGCGATCGCCTCGCTCGCCATCGCGATGATGGCGGGATGTGCGTCTCGCACCCCGACCGTGCCGGTGCATGAGGGGTGGAACTTGGTCTGGCACGACGAGTTCAACACCGACGGCCCCGTCTCGCCGGCGAACTGGGTGTACGAGCAGGGGCTGGTGCGCAACGACGAGGCGCAGTGGTATCAGCCGGCCAACGTGACATGCCGCGACGGGCTGCTGGTGATCGAGGCCCGGCGGGAGCGGGTGGAGAACCCCCGCCACGACCCCAAGGGCACGACGTGGCAGACCCGCCGCAAGGCCAGCGAGTACACCTCGGGGTCGATCAAGACCAAGGGGCTGCACTCGTGGCGGTACGGCCGCTTCGAGATGCGTGGCCGCATCGACGTGCGGCCGGGGTTGTGGCCCGCCTTCTGGACGGTGGGCGCGGTGGGCAGGCCCTGGCCCAGCGGGGGCGAACTCGACATCATGGAGTCCTTCAAGGGCCTGCTGCTGGCCAATGCCGCGTGGGGGTCGAAGACGCCCTTCAAGGCCATCTGGGACGACTCAAGGACGCCGTTGACGGAGATCGCCAAGCCCGGGACGGTCGAGGCGTGGGCGTCGGAGTTCCACGTGTGGCGGATGGACTGGGACGAGGCGTGGGTTCGCTTCTACGTTGATGACCGGCTGCTCAACGAGGTGGACCTCTCCACGACGATCAACCAGTCGCCCGACGGCGTGAACCCCTTCCACGAGCCCCACCTCATCATCCTCAACCTGGCCGTCGGGGGCACCTCGGGGGGCGATCC
>JBBAVG010000082.1:0-12006 GCA_040397805.1 Phycisphaerales bacterium | reverse complement strand
GCACCAGTCGTAGCCGTGGTGCGCCGCCCGGCTTTGCGGGCAAGCCCACGGCCGAACGCCGCTTCGCGAGCATGGTCGGATCGCAACCCGGGATGGTGTTGCGTTGCCCGTGCATGCGCGTGATTCCGCCGTGAACGGACGATCATGTCGCGGCGTGGTGATCGCGGTGCGAGGTCGCGACACGATCGCCCATCGGCAACGTCTTTGTTCGCGGATGGTGGGTGGTCCGTTCATTCCGTCGTCGGTCGTCCCCCGATCGGCGCGAATTCGCATGTCGCCCGGCGCGGATCGGGGCCCCGTCCGTGGGCTTGCCCGCAGAGCCGGGCGGCGCACCACGGCTACGACTGGTGCGCCCGTTCGGGCGAAGAGCAGACGCCTGCGGCAGGGTCGTGCCCCTCGTACCCTCCCCCATGCTCCCCGCCCCCTCCGAGTTCGCCAGGCACTGGGCGATCGATCCGGCCGTCTGCTTCCTCAATCACGGTTCCTTCGGCGGCACGCCCCGCGTCGTCATGGCCGCGCAGGACGCCCTGCGGGCCCGCATGGAGGCCGAGACGATTCGTTTCTTCGTGAAGGACTTCACGGACCTGGTCGACCGCGCCCGCCGCTCGCTCGCGGCGTTCCTCCGCTGCGACTGGGATGAGCTCGCCCCGGTGCCCAACGCCACCGTCGCCGTCGCCACCGTGCTCGACTCGCTCGTCGACGAAGGGCTCATCGCCCCCGGCGATGAACTGCTCACCAACGACCACGAATACCCCGCGTGCCAGAACAACCTCCGCCGGGCGGCCCGCCGGTCGGGGGCGAAGGTGGTGACGGCCGAGTTGCCCTTCCCCTGCCCATCGCCCGATGCGATGATCGACGGCATCATGGCGAAGGTCTCCGCTCGCACCCGCCTCGTGCTCTTGAGCCACGTCACCAGCCCCACGGGCCTGGTCATGCCCGTCGAGCGGATCGTCGGCGAGCTTGAAGGCCGCGGCATCATGACCATCGTCGACGGCGCGCACGCGCCCGGCATGGTCAAGGGGCTCGACCTGCAGGCGCTTGGCGCGAGCTTCTACACCGCCAACTGCCACAAGTGGATCTGCTCCCCCAAGGGCTCGGCCTTCCTGCACGTCCGCAAGGACCACCAGGACCGCATCCGGCCCCTGGCCCTCTCCAACAACGCCGAGAAGCCCAAGCCCGGGCGCTCGCAGTTCCTCACCGAGTTCGAGTACGTCGGCACCTCCGACTACACGGCCTTCATGTGCATCCCCGAGGCCATCGAGTTCATGTCGGGCCTGCTGCCCGGCGGCTTCGACGAGGTGATGGATCGCAACCGCCGCCTGTGCCTCGAGGGTCGCGACATCATCTGCCGCGAGCTGGGCATCACGCCTCCCGCGCCCGACTCGATGATCGGCGCCATCTGCACGATGATCCTGCCGCCGCACGACGAGGCCCGCCGCCTGCGGCTGGCGAAGCGTCCGAGCGTGTACCACGACGCCATCCAGGACGAGATGCTCCGCCGCCACTCGATCCAGGTGCCCTTCTGGGGCTTGCCCTCGAAGCCCGACCGCTTCGTGCGCATCTCGGCGCAGCTTCACAACTGCACGGCGCAGTACGAGGCCCTCGCGCACGCCATCAAGGCGTTGCTGGAGGAGGAGCGGCGGGCGTGAGCGGCGTGTCGCTCCCGGCCGGCGTCAAGGCCGCGAGCACCACCTCGACCCGTTGGCCCTTGGCGTAGTTGAAGCCGCGAGTGGCGGCGAGCGAGCGCAGCGAAGGCACCTTGGCCAGCAGCGGTTCGGTGATGCACACCAGCCCGTCGGGGTGCTGCTCGAGCCACGCGGGCAGGGCGTCGATGGTGACGCGCTGGGCCTTCCCCCTTGATTCGAAGATCAGGCTGTCCTCGTCGTAGCCGACGGCGGCGAAGGGGCGGACGCCCGAGGGGTCGAGCGTCGCGCGAAGGGCGACGACGCGCCGGCTCGTCCACGCCGGGGCGATCGCGTCGGCCGAGCCGATGAGCGTCGCGCTCGAGAGGCCGAAGAGCAGCGCGGCCACGCCGAGCACGTCGACGTGACGCCCGCTCCGCAGCAGGCGGAACATGGCCAACGCCGCGGCGATCGAGAGGACGCCGTAGAGCAGCGACAACGCGAGGCTCGGCCCGTGGAGGAGCGTCTGGTCGTCGATGGTGCCCGCCGAGAGCAGCCATGCCGCCAGGCAGGTGATCATGGCGGCGATGATGCCCCCGCGGAGCGCGACGCCCGCCCACCCGGCTCCTCGAAGGGCCGCCGCCCATGGTTCGGACGAGGCCAGTCCGTGCACGCACAGCATGACGGCGGCGGGCGTCAGCGGCATGGTGTAGTGGGGGAGCTTGGTGCTCACCAGTTCGAAGACGATCCACGACGGGACGATCCAGCACGTCAGGAAGAGCGCGGGCGACACGGGCGCGGGCGAGGCGGACACGGCGACGCGGCGTTCATGGATGGCGACGCGAACGGCGTTGAAGCCCGCGGCCAGCCCCGCGCCGATGCCCAGCGACGCCGGGAAGAGCAGCAGCGGCGAGAGGAGCAGGTGATAGCCCGGCGGGCCCCAGTGCCCTTCCTTGGCCTCCATCGAGCGGCCGAGGGTTTCGTCGAAGACCAGTCGCCAGTACTCCGCGGGGCCCACCCTCGCCATCACCGCCAGCAGCCACGGCGCGCCCACCGCCAGCACCACCCCGAGCCCCAGCACCGGCCGCACGCGACGCAGCAGGTCGTACCGCCCGGCGAGGGCCGAGACGCACAGCAGGCACGTCACCACCACCAGCGGCGTGATGGGCCCCTTGGTCAGCACGCCCAGTCCGGTCAGCGTCCACAGCAGCAGCGGCTTCCACGCCGGCGTGGGGCGTGTGTCACGCATGATGCTCCACAGCGTCGCCATCGCGCCGGTCGTGAAGAGCACCAGCACCATGTCGGCCCTGGCCTGCCTGGCCTCCCACGCCATCACGGGCACCAACGCGGTGCACGCGCCCGCGAGGAAGGCGGGCCAGGGCCCCATGAACGTGCGGGCGATCCGCCACGCGAGCAGCGCGATCCCGACCGCCGCGAGCAGCGAGGGGAGCCGGTACATCCAGATCGCGTCGCGCGAGGCGTCGCCGCCGGTCAGGAGCGACGTGACGCCCGCCTGGGCCCAGTAGATCAGCGGGGGCTTGTTGAGCCGGGGTGTGCCCACCACCATCGGCACCACGATGTCGCCCGACTCGAGCATCTGGCGGCTCGCCTGCGCGAACCTCGATTCGTCGCGATCGACCGCCGGGATCGCGAAGAAGCCCGGCACGAGCAGCAGCAGGCAGACGAGCGCGAGGGCCACGCCCGTCAGCAGCGTGCGGAGCCGCGACGCCCGGTGCGCCGGGGCCGCGTCGTTCGCCAATGATTGCGGCAGGCTCGAGTCCACGGGCCCACAGGATAGTGAATCCCCCGCCCTCACGCGCATGACCACGCCCGACGCCGCTCCCCACGATTCCCCGGAGGTCGCCCCGGCCGCCTTCCGACGCTTCCGAGCCAAGCTCGGGCTTGGCGTGCTCGTCTGCTTCCCGGTGGCGCTGGCGGCCGATCGTCACGTGGCGACGTTCTTCCAGTCGTTCAGGGTCGGCGGCGACCTCCGACGCGAACTCGAGTTCGTGCAGCAGTTCGGCGCGGTCACCTCGTGCCTCATCGTCGCGGCGGCCATCGCGCTGCTTGATCCCCTCCGGCGGACGCTCCTGCCCCGCGCCGCCCTCGCGATCGTCGCCACCTCCGCCGCGGCATGGGTGCTCAAGGTGCTCGTGGGACGTCCCCGTCCGCGGCTGGACGAGCCGTACCTCTTTCTGGGCCCCTGGAACCAGCACACCTTCGTCAAGGGCGACCAGACGGTGACGATGCACGCGTGGGAGTTCTGGCGGGGCCCCTCGGACCTCTGGTCCATGCCCAGCAGCCACACCGCCGCGGCGTGCGCCCTGGCGGTCGTGATCGCCCGCCTGTATCCCAAGCTGACGCCCCTGATGATCGTCTTGGCGTGCATCGTCGGCACGGCCCGCGTGGTGCTCGGGGCGCATTACCCCAGCGACGTCGTGATCGGCGGCGCGCTGGGCGCGACGATCGCCTCGCTCATGCCCCTCAGCAGCCGCCGGCTTCCCACAGCGTGATGAAGGACTCGACGTCCGCGCCGTCGATGCCGCCGTCCTGGTTGACGTCCGCGGCGTTCGAACCGGCTTCCCACGCGAGGTAGAAGTCGGAGAGATCCGCGCCGTCGATGCCGCCGTCGAGGTTGAAGTCGGCGATGCACGGGGCCGAGACGGTGATGGTGACGTTGTCCGAGGCGGTCGCGCCGTCGTCGTCGGTCACGGTGAGCGTGATGGCGTGATCGCCCACGGGCAGCGTCGCGGCGGGCGCGACGCCGGTGGCGATGGTCACGCCCGCCTCGCGCCAGACGTAGGAGACGATCGTGCCGTCGGCGTCGGAACTGCCCGACCCGTCGAGCATGACGATCTCGGAGCCGTCGCCATCGGCGTCGTCGACCTGTTGGTCGGGGCCCGCGTTGGCGGCGGGGGGTTGGTTGGGGGCGACGACGGTGGCGGTGATGGGGATGACCAACGTCGGCGTGTCGACGTCGTTGCTGGTGATGGTCAGGGTGCCGTTGCGGACGCCGACGGTGGAGGTGTCGAGCGTGATGGCGTGGCTGTTGAGCGTGCCGCCGGGGGCATCGGTGCGGGTGCCTGCGGGAACGGTGAAGCCCGTGGTGGCGGTCATGGAGTACGACAGCGTCGCGATGCCGTTGACGGTCCACTTCGCGACATCGCCGGCATTGCCGACCTGGATGGTGACGGAGGCGGCGGACCCGCGAACGACCGAGCCGAAGGCGATGGAGGCCGGGGCGCCCACCTTGGCGGGCACCCGCAGGTCGAGGAAGACGGGAAGATGGCCGCCGCTGGTGGTGGCGCAGTTGCGGAGGGCCTGCGCGATGGCGGGGCCGACCTGTGCGTTGCCGGTGGTGGTGAGCGAGGTGTTGAAACTCGAGCCGTCGTTGCCCCAGCAGCGGTAGGAGTGGTTGGGGTCGTTCCACGTGGTGGTGCTGAAGGGCGTGGCGGGGTTGCCGATGTAGTCGAGGCCTTGGCCGTCGATCAGGCCCGCGTTGAGGAGGAGTTGGTCGTGGCGGTCGTCCATGCCGCCGAGCCCCGAGGGATCCTGCGTGTGGATGAAACGGAAGGTGCCGTTGCCGTTCCAGGAGCCCGGCGTGGCGATGGGGTCGAAGAAGCGGCCGGCGTTGTTGGCCTGCGAGCCGACGAGTTCGACGTAGGCGGTTTGCGACGAGGACTGGGTGTTGAAGTCGCCGCCGACGAGGAACTGGTAGCCCGCGGGTTTGCCGGTGCCGGGCCCGTTGGTGTCGACGCCCTCGGCGTTGTCGCGGATGCGCTGGGTCTCGACCAGGCGTCGCGCGTTGTCGGTCGAGGCGCTGCCCGCCTTGAGGTGGACGTTGTACATCGCGATGGTCGCGGCGGCGGCCGAGTAGCCGACGGGACGAATGTCGTAGCGGTAGGTGTGGCGGGGCTGGTCGCTCGTCGACGAGCTGCCCAACGCGATCGTCCACGTGCGGTTGCCCACGAGCGTCGCCTTGCTCGTGCGGAACACGCACACGCTCTGGGTGTCGGGGCCGGTGACGAAGGGGGCCGCGGCCCAGTCGCCCGGGCTGCCGGGCGCGGTGTTGATGGCGTTCAGGAAGGCCGTGAGCGACGCGGCGGTCTCGAACTCCTGCGCCAGGATCACGTCGGGCGACATGCTCCGCCCGCTGAACGACCCATAGACCGCCGTCTGCACGTCGGCGATGCGGTCCGTGCCGTCCCAGTTGGTCAGGTTCCACGCCACCACGCGGAGCTGCGCGTGCGCGACGCCGCTGAACGCGGCGGCCACGAAGGCCACCGAGGCGAAGGCGTGACGGAGACGGACGGGGGCTCTTGACGCCACGTGAACGACGCTCCTCTCGGTGTCCGCGGCCCCTCGAACGATCGGGGCGCCCGGAGACGCATGAAGGGTAGTTCGACGCCGACGGGCCGTCGGTTCGCCGCACGTCCGGGAATCCGCGGCGGGCTTACTGGTCGTGACCGGCGGTGTCGGGCATCGAGTGCCCCGCGTCGCGGAGCGTCCGCTCCCGCTTGGCGAGCTCCACGTCGTGGTCGACCATCATCGCCGCGAGCTGCTCGACGGTGGTGGTGGGCACCCATCCCAGCTTCTCGCGGGCCTTGGCGGGGTCGCCGAGCAGCAGGTCCACCTCGGCCGGACGCAGGTACCGCTGGTCGAAGGCCACGTGGCGGGTGAAGTCGAGCCCCGCGTGACGGAAAGCCATCTCCGCGAACTCGCGCACCGTGATGGTGCGGCCCGTCGCGATCACGTAGTCGTCGGGCTTGTCCTGCTGGAGCATCATCCACATCATCTTCACGTAGTCGCCCGCGAAGCCCCAGTCGCGCTTCGAGTCGAGGTTGCCCAGGTAGACCTTGTCCTGCAGGCCCATCTTGATGCGGCCCACCGCGCGGGTGATCTTGCGCGTCACGAACGTCTCGCCGCGGCGGGGCGACTCGTGGTTGAAGAGGATGCCGCACGAGGCGTGAAGCCCGTACGACTCGCGGTAGTTCACCGTCGCCCAGTGCGCCATGAGCTTGGCGCACGCGTACGGGCTGCGGGGGTAGAAGGGCGTCTTCTCGGTCTGCGGCGTCTCGAGCACCTTGCCGTACTGCTCCGACGACGAGGCCTGGTAGTACCGCACCTGCCGCCCCGACTGCTGCTGGTGGTCGCGCACCGCCTCGAGCAGCCGCAGCGCGCCCATCGCCACCGTGTCGGCCGTGTAGATCGGCATGTCGAACGACACACGCACGTGCGACTGCGCGCCCAGGTTGTACACCTCGTGCGGCTCGCACTCGCGCATCAGCTTCGACAGGTTGTTCGCGTCGCACAGGTCGCCGTAGTGCAGCTTGAGCTTGCCGCTCTTGACGTGCGGGTCGAGGTAGATGTGGTCGATGCGACCCGTGTTGAAGCTCGACGAGCGACGGATGATCCCGTGCACCTCGTACCCCTTGTCGATCAGGAACTCCGCGAGATAGGAGCCGTCCTGTCCGGTGATGCCCGTGATGAGCGCTCGGCGATTGGTCGTCATGGTCGTTCTTCGGCGGCGTGCTGGCGGCCCGGGCCCTCCGCGAGGGCCCCGGTCTTCCTCCCTCCCCGTGGGGGTCCGGGAAAGAGGGGGAGGATAGATCGTTTTCGGCTCTTCGCTCGCCCGAATGAACCCCGCCCCGCCGACTCTGCAACCCGCCGCAACATCCGTACGGATGCCGTATTCGTGTTCCGGTCGGTGCCGCCTCGCCTCCGGTCGCCCCGAAAGGGTCGCCGGCCACCCCTGATCCTGCGGGTCGGCCAGTTGTCCCGGCAGCGGCCCCCACCTAGCATCAAGGCCCGGAGCACCGCTCCGGACAGCCACGATTGGAGCTCGGTCCCATGTACGCGATCATCGAAGAATCCGGCAGCCAGCGCAAGGTCGTCACCGGCGACGTCATCTCCGTCGACCTCCTGAGCAGCGGTCAGGCCACCATCGGCCAGGCCATCACGTTCGACAAGGTGCTGGTCGTCGGCGAAGTCGGCGGCAGCGCGAAGGTCGGAGCCCCCTACGTCGCCGGCGCGTCCGTCAAGGGCGAAGTCGTCACCCCCGACGTCAAGGGCGAGAAGCTCGTCATCCAGAAGTTCCAGGCCAAGAAGACTTGGCAGAAGAAGACCGGTCACCGCCAGCACTACACGCTGGTCAAGGTGACGTCCATCAACGCCTGATGTCAGCCGGGCCGCCTCGGCCGCCCGCGCGACGTCACGCCATGTTGGATTTGGCCTCCCTCCGCTCCACCCCGAGCCCCGTCACCCGACGGGGCTCGTCTCGTTTTCAAGGCCTGGTGGCCTGAAATACGCATGGAGATGGCCTTCGTGCTTGGTATTATGGGACAATGTCGGCAGGGGGTTCGTCCTCGTTCAACACCGGCCGGAACTTGACGGCGGCACCGTTCGAACAGGGTCTCGGAGGCCCGTGTCGTACACTCCCCGTCGGACGGGCGGGTCTCTTTGGCGACCACGCCCGCCGCGGCATCCAGCACGCTCGAGGACCTCATGAAGAACCTGTTTCGCGGACTTGGCGACCGTCTGACCTGCTGCCTCATCGACGCCGCGGGGCGTGACCGGGGACGTGCCCCGCGGTTCGAGGTCTTGGAGGGGCGTTCGCTCTTGGCGGCCTCGATCCTCAACGCCGTGCCCGACTCGGTGGCCAACCTCGGTTCGGCGGCGACGGTGGTGGCCTTGGCCGGTCGGTACGACGACCCCGCGCTCAACGGCACGATCGTGAAGTTCGCCACGGACGTCGGCGACATCAACGTGCTGCTGTACGACCAGGCCAACACGGGCGTGTCGCGGACGACGCCGCAGACGGTGGCCAACTTCCTGCGGTACATGAACGACGGGAAGTACAACCAGACGATCTTCCACCGCAGCGCGGCGAACTTCGTGGTGCAAGGGGGCGGGTTCACGAGGCCCGCGCTCGCGGCGACGGCGCCCGCGGCCATCACGACCTACGCGGCGGTGGTCAACGAACCGGGCAACACCAACACCCGCGGCACGATCGCGATGGCGAAGGTGGGGGGCAACCCCAACAGCGCGACGAGCCAGTGGTTCTTCAACCTCGGCAACAACGCGGCAAACCTCGACGCGCAGAACGGCGGCTTCACGGTCTTCGGCCGCGTGATCAAGGGGCTCGACGTGATGGATGCCATCGCGGCGGTGCCCGTGTGGGACTTCAGCGGCTCGTTCACCGAGTTGCCCCTGCGCAACCACGTGCAGAACTCCGACGTGCAGCCCTCCTCGTTCGTCGGCATGGCCATCTCGGCCATCGGCGAGATGACCTATTCGGTCACCACCTCCAACTCGGCGGTGGTGAACCCCACGCTGAGCGGCACGAACGTGACGCTCTCGTACGGCACGGCCGGCACCGCGACGGTGACGGTGCGGGCCACGAGCGCGGATGGCACCTTCGTCGACGACGTCTTCACGGTGCGGGTGAACGCCGCGCCGTCGATCGCCGGGCTGGCCGCCACGCCCTCGAACGTCGGTCGCAACTCGCCCTTCTCCCTCTCGCTGGGCTCGGCGACGGACGACGCGGGCATCGCGCGCGTCGACTTCTACCGTGACGTGAACGGCAACGGACAGCTCGACCTCGACATCGATTCGCTCGTGGGCTCGGACACCAGTTCGGAGGGCGGCTGGCGGGTCAACGCCACCACCGAGGGCCTTGGCCTTGGGCAGCACCGCTTCCTCGCCCGGGCGATCGATTCCGACGGGGTCTTCTCGACCGTGAGCAGCACGACGCTGACGGTCGTGAACGCCGGGCCGGTGGTGTCGGCGTTCGTGGCGTCGCCCAACCCGGCTTCGGGCCGCGTGCCCGTGACGCTCACGGCCGCCGCCGCCGACGCTGACGGCACCGTGGCCTTCGTCCGCTTCTACCGCGATTCCAACAACAACGGCACGCTCGACATCGGCACCGACGCGCTCCTGGGCGAGGATGCCGACGGGTCCAACGGCTACTCACTCGCCGTCGACACGTCGTCGTTCACGTTCGGCGCGATTCGCTACTTCGCGCAGGGCACGGACGTCGAAGGACAGACGGGCCAAGCCGCGAGCGTCGTGGGGCTCATCAACGCTCCCTTCGCCGTGGGCAGGCTCACCCCCTCGGCGACGCAGGTCAGCCGCGGCGGGCAGGTGACGCTCGTCGCGGGTGACGTCTTCATCCCCGCGGGCAAGCGGCTCAAGGCCGTCGAGTTCTACGCGGACACCAACCGCAACGGCGTCTTCGACGCCGGCGTCGACCGCAAGGTCGGTTCGGCCGGGTCGCTCCGCGACGGCACCGCGAGCGCGCGAGTGGCCACCCGAGGCGTCGCCGCCGGTCAGCAGTCGTACTTCGTCCGGGTGCAGGACAACCTCGGCGACTGGACGCCCGCGACCTCGGCCTCCGTCGCGATCGTCAACAACGCCCCCGTCGTCGCCACCGTCAAGGCCACGCCCGCCATCGTCAAGAACCGCGGCGATCTCGTGACGCTCTCCACGGGCGGCATCAGGGACGTCGATGGCCGCGTCACGTCCGTCACCTACTACCTCGACCTGCAGAACCGCGTGCCCCCGTTCGGCGCCCCGCCCGATTGGCCCGTCAACAGCTTGCCGGCGATGATCGTGCTCGGCACGGCGACGAACGCCTCGGGCGGCTGGAAGCTCGCCGTCTCCACGGCCCAGTTCAACACGGGTGCCAATCAGATCTACGCCGTGGCCACCGACAACGACGGCGCGACGAGCCGCTTCGTCGGCGCCGCGTGCGTCGTCAACGCCGCCCCGACCATCGAGTCGTTCACCGTCACGCCCGCCGCCGGCACGGTCGCCGCGACCTCCTTCACCTTCGCCGCCGGCGGCGTCGCCGACGCCAACGGCACCGTGCGTCAGGTCGAGTTCTTCCTCGACGTGAACGGCAACGGCACGCTCGACTCGCGCATCGACAAGTCCCTGGGCAAGGGTCGCCTGATCGACGGCGTCTGGTCGATGACCTTGGGGCCCAAGAAGCTGCCCGCCGGCACGCTGACGTTGCTGGCGAGGGCGACGGACAACGCGGGCGGGTTCAGCGCGGTGCGCACGGCCGAGGTCACGCTGACGTGATCCCCCGGCGGGGGGCCTGAAGCGACGGGGGCCGTCGTCCGATACTCGGACGAGGGCGCGTCGCGACGCGCTGCGGTCCGCCGCGGCGTGCCGGGCGGCGGCACGTCCGTCGTCGGGGCGTACGCTCCCCTTGACCGGCGGGACGATCGCGTCCGCGCCGCCGCAGGCACCGGGAAGGAACCATTCGATCATGCAACAGGCACACGCGTCACGAACCGGCTCCCTGCTCCGCACGCTCTTGGGAACGAGCGGTCGCGTGCCGCAGCCCGCGTCGCAGGCCTTGGAGGGCCGGGCGATGCTGGCCATCACCAACCTGTCGCCCATCCCCGACGCGGTGGTCGCGCCCGGCGCCGCCCCCTCGACGGTGACCTTGGCGGGTCGGTACGACAACCAGCAGCTCAACGGCACCATCACGCGATTCGCCACCGACCTGGGCGACATCAACGTGCTGATGTACGACCAGGCCAACCCGGGGGTCACGCGGACCACGCCGCTCACGGTCGCCAACTTCCTGCAGTACCTCACCCAGGGCAGGTATTCGCAGACGATCATCCACCGCAGCGTCTCCAACTTCATCATCCAGGGCGGCGGCTTCACGCGGCCGACCATCGACGGCGACCCGCCCACGTCGATCACGTCGAACCCCGCCGTGGTCAACGAGCCCGGCAACACCAACGTGCGAGGCACCATCGCGATGGCGAAGGTGGGGGGCAATCCCGACAGCGCGACGAGCCAGTGGTTCTTCAACCTCGGGAACAACGCCGCGAACCTCGACAACCAGAACGGCGGCTTCACCGTCTTCGGTCGGGTGATCAAGGGCCTGGACGTGATGGACGCCATCGCGGCCCTGCAGGTGTGGAACTTCGGCGACGTCTTCGCCGAGTTGCCGCTGCGCGATCACACGCAGGACCTCCCGGTGTCCACCACCCAGTACGTCGGGATGAACATCTCGACCATCGCCGAACTCGGTTTCTCGGCGCAGAGCTCCAACCCCGCGCTCGTCACGCCCGCGATCGTCGACGGCGCGCTCACGCTCACCTACGGCGCGGGGCTCGTCGGCTCGGCCGAGATCACCGTCCGCGTCACGTGCGCCGACGGCAGCATCCTCGACGACGTCTTCACGGTGCGCGTCAACGCCGCACCGGTCGTCGGCGGCATGACGGCGGCCCCCACGGCCGTCGACGTCGACGCCCCCTTCACGCTCACCGTCGCCACCGCGACCGACGACGCGGGCGTCGCCCGCATCGACTTCTATCGCGACGCCAACGGCGACGGCACGCTCGACACCGCCGTGGACCCG
>JBBAVG010000081.1:0-12108 GCA_040397805.1 Phycisphaerales bacterium | reverse complement strand
TCCTCACATCGGCTTCTTCCCGATCGTCACGTCGTACACGTGCAGGAGCTTCTCCTTGTCGAAGATCATCTCCTGGCGGCTCGCGCCCACGATGTCGTACTCCGTCGTCAGCTCGATGGCGTCCACCGGGCACGCCTCCTCGCACATGCCGCAGTAGATGCACCGCAGCTCGTCGATCTCGAACTTCGCCGGGTACTTCTCGCGGTCGTCCCACGGCGATTCCGCCGCCTGGATGTGGATGCACCGCGCCGGGCAGATCGTCGGGCACATCATGCACGCCACGCACTTCACCCGGCCCGCCTCGTCCCGGTTCAGCCGGTGCACGCCGCGGAAGTTCGCCGCGTGCTGGCCGCCCTTCTCCACCGGCAGGTGCTCGCGACGCACCTCCGGGTACTGCATCACGCGGCTCGTCTTCCCCTGCCCGAACGACGTGAAGAAGTGACGCATCGTCGTCCCGAACCCCTTGATGATGTTCGGGAGGTACACGGCCTCCGTCGCGCTCATCGGCTTCGGATCGACGTTCAGGATGTCCTCGGAGCGGATCGTCATGGCCGCACAGGGTAGCCCCCGACGGACCCCCTCGCCCCCCGCACGGGCACGCCCGGGGACCACGCTCCGGCCCCGGTCCCGGTCCCTGCCCGGCGCTTCCACCGCCCGGCCGGCCCCACCCGGGCCCGCCCCCCGCTAGACTCCCGCCCACCATGCAACTCGAGCTCTGGCAGGCTGTCGTTCTGGGTTTGGTCGAGGGGATCACCGAATACCTCCCCATCAGTTCCACCGGCCACCTCATCCTCGCCTCCGCCCTCATGGGCTTGGGCGTCACCCCCGAGCAGCAGCGGGCCGTCGACGACTTCAACATCGTCATCCAAGGGGGCGCCATCATCGCCGTCGCCGGCCTCTACTGGCCCTCCCTCGTCCGCATGGGCAAGGGCCTGCTCGGCCGGGACGAAGCCGGTCTGCGGCTGCTCTTCAACCTCTTCCTCGCCTTCCTCCCCGCCGCCGCCATCGGCCTCATCCTCAAGGACGCCATCGAGTACTTCCTCTTCCGCCCCCTGCCCGTCCTGCTCGCCCTCGGTCTCGGCGGCATCTACATGATGATCGCCGACCTTCGCGCCCAGGGCCGCCTTGGCCTGCCCCACAAGTCCGGCGCCGAGCCCGGCATGTTCGACCTCAAGCCCTCCCAGGCCCTCTTCATCGGGTTCCTCCAGTGCATCGCCATGTGGCCCGGCATCAGCCGCTCCATGATGACCATCACCGGCGGCATCTGGTGCGGCATGAAGCCCCGCCAAGCCGCGGAGTTCAGCTTCCTCCTCGGCCTGCCCACCCTGCTCGCCGCCACGCTCTACAAGCTCGCCAAGAACCTCCACCACGCCCACAGCAACGGCACCCGCCACCTCTTCGAGGAACTCGGCTACCTGCCGTGCCTGGTGGGCATGCTCGTCGCCGCGGTCTCGGCCGCCGTCGCCGTCCGCTGGCTCGTGGGCTTCCTCAACCGCCACGGCCTGACCCCCTTCGGCTGGTACCGCCTGGCCCTGTGCTTCGTGCTCGCCGGCATGGTCTTCAGCGGCAAGCTCACCATCACTCCCCCGGAGAAGGGGCAGCAGATCAAGACCCAGACCAAAACGGTCGAAGGCGTGCAATGGAAGTGACCACGGCGGCGACCCGCCGCCATGGGTGGTCGCCACGCCTGATTCAGCCATGAAGACCTCCTTCCCCAAGGACCGCATCAAGATCGTGCTCGTGGAGAACATCCACCCCGCGGGCGTCGCCATGCTCCGCGAGGAGGGGTACCAAGTCGAGGCCCTCACGGGCGCGCCCGACAAGGCCAAGCTCCTCAAGCTCGTGCAGGACGCCCACCTGCTGGGCATCCGCAGCAAGACCGACCTCACGGCCGACGTGCTCGACGCCGCCAAGCGGCTGCTGGGCGTCGGATGCTTCTGCATCGGCACCAATCAGGTCGACCTGGGCCGGGCGTGCGAGCTGGGCATCCCCGTCTTCAACTCGCCGTTCTCCAACACCCGCAGCGTGGCCGAACTCACGCTGGCGGAGGTGATCGCGCTGTCGCGCCGGGTGGTGCCGCAGACGATCAACATGCACAAGGGCGTCTGGGACAAGTCCGCGTCGGGCGCGCACGAGGTGCGGGGCCGCACGCTGGGGCTGGTGGGCTACGGGCACATCGGTTCGCAGGTGAGCGTGCTGGCCGAGGCCTTGGGCATGCGGGTGCTCTTCTTCGACATCGTCCCCAAGCTGGCCCTGGGCAACGCGCGGCAGGTGAAGGACCTCGCGACGCTGCTCAAGGAGTCCGACTTCGTCTCGCTGCACGTGCCCGCCACCGAGCAGACGCGCCACCTCGTGGGCGCGGCGCAACTCAAGCGGATGAAGCCCGGCTCGTTCCTCATCAACAACGCGAGGGGCAGCGTGGTCGACGTGTCGGCGCTGGCCGAGGCGATCCGCACGGGGCACCTCGGCGGGGCCGCGCTCGACGTCTTCCCGCACGAGCCGGCGAGCCGCGACGAGGCCTTCGAGAGCGAGCTCAAGGGGCTCGACAACGTGATCTTGACGCCGCACGTGGGCGGGAGCACGGAAGAGGCGCAGGCGGCCATCGCGGAGGACGTGGCCTCGAAGTTCGTGAAGTTCATCAACGTGGGGACGACGACGGGCGCGGTGAACGTGCCCGAGGTGGAACTGCCCGAGCAGGAATCGGCGCGCGATTCGGATCGTCCGCGTCGCCACCGCATCCTGCACTTCCACCGCAACGTGCCGGGCGTGCTCAGCAAACTGCACGGCGTGGTGGCCCGGCTTGGCGCGAACATCTGGGCCGAGTACCTCCGCACGAACGAGCAGGTGGGCTACGTGGTGCTCGACGTCGATCCCTTGGAGGACGCCGCACTGCTCGACGAGCTCAAGGCGATGCCCGAGACGATCCGCGTGCGGGCGTTGTACTGACCGCCCGCGACATCACCGATAACTCTGCATTTCATGCAGTTTCGACGCATCGCCGCCCGAGTTCGGGCAACGACGCGATGCCACCATCGACAAGCAACCCGGTTCCGTCTCGGGCCCGGGTGCTCCGGTCGAACACGCTCGTGTGAAGCGTCGTTCTCGCCCGCGACGGAACGAACCAGCGTCCTTTGAGGGGACGCGCATGGTCGGGACGTCTCATGGACGCCCGACGGAGGTCACGAAGAGATGGGCAGCCTTTCCAAGTTCGTCACGGGTCTTTCGATCGCGGTGATCGCCGGCATGGCGGTCAACATGGGCGTGGCCGTCGCCGAGCCGCCCCCGAGCATTCCCGGCAGTCCCTTGATGGCCGGCATGAAGATGGAGAAGATCTCCGCCGAGCCGATCGACCCCGATCAGGTCGATCCCGCCATGTTCCTCGCCGACCTCTTCGGCGAGCACTTCGGCGTCCGCTACGTGCCCGGTTCCTCGGGCCTCTCCACGACGCTCGCCGGCGCGACCGTCGACGGCCAGGAGATCCCCTCCGACCTGATCGCCGACTACGAGGCCTCGGGATTCGAGGTGCTGCGTCGTTGGAATGTTCAGGTCGTCAGCGGCGGCGGGGTGGTCGGGCGGGCCAGCTTCACCGAGACCTCTCGCTTCGCCCTTCCCGGCCTGACGCAGTCCCCCGTCGATCTCCAGGCGCAGGGGTTCGCGTCCAGCACGCGGGTCGTCGTCTCGGGCTTCACCCGCAACGCTCGCGGGGAGGAACGCGAACTCTTCGGTCTGGTCGCCGAGATGCGCATGCTCGACGGCACCGTCGTGTCGGCGTTCTCGCCCGCGGGTGGCGAGGAGGATCCGGCCGCCGCGGCGATGGCGGCCCGACGCCTCGCCGAGGGCTTCGCGCCGCGGCCCAACGTCGTTCCCGAGATCCAGGCCAATCCCGTGCCGGTGCCTCCGGGTCCGGGTGGTCCGGGCGGCGGCGTGGAGGACTTCCGCGAAGTGTGCCGCGAACGCTACAACACCTGTCTGCAGGTGGCGTGGGATCGATATCAGGCGTGTCGCCTACAGGCCTTGGGCGTCACCGCCGCGTGCATGGCCGGATGTGCGGCAGGGTGCATCGCGTCGGGGCCGCTCTACCCCGGGTGCGTCGCGGCGTGCGGGGCGGCTTGCATCGGCGCCGAAGTCGCCATGCTCCTGGCCTGCAACCGAAACTACGATGCCGACGTTCGGCTGTGCGAACAGGCCTATCGCGATTGCATCCGCAACCGTGGTCGTTGAGCCTCGGAGTGTCCGATGAACTCGCTTCATCACCCTCGGCCTCGCCTTCGTGACATGCCGCGAGTGTGGAAAAGGATGCTGTGGCCATGCGTGCTCATCCCGCAGGCGTGCCTGCTCGTCGCCATCGGGGTGTGGTGGTGGATGGGGCCGGGTCGGCCCGGCCCTTCATGGACCATCATCGGCTTCCTTCCTCCGCTCGCCGCCGTCATCGCGGTGCAGGTCGGCGGCATCCGGCGTGCTTCGCTTCGGCGATCGGTCGAACGGGCCGAGGGACTCGTGTGTCCCGACTGCGGGTTCGATCTGTCCGGTTCGCCCCATCAAGGCGTCTGTCCCGAATGCGGCGTCGCCTACGACGCCGACACGGTGCTCGACGCTTGGAGGAAGTGCGGGGTGCTCCCTTCGCGTTCCCCCTGACCTTCGCGTGTGGTGCGCCGCATGGCGACGCATCACGCCTTCTCGGCCGTCCCCGGCTTCGGAGTCCTGAGGCCCCTTCCCTTCACGGCGTCGGCCGCCGATCCAACGCCCGCCGCCGAACTACCCTCCGGGGCCATGACAACCCCCGGTCACGCAGGTTCCGCGCATCCGTCCACCGCCACGGGCGATCACCTCCCGTACAGGTACGGCGCGGCCCTCGCGCAGACCATCGAGTCCCGCTGGCAGGACGTCTGGGAATCCCGCCGCGTCTTCGAGGCCCCCAACCCCGGCCAGCCCGGCTTCGACGCCGCCAAGGCCAAGAAGTACATCCTCGACATGTTCCCCTACCCCAGCGGCGTGGGCCTCCACGTCGGCCACCCCCTGGGCTACATCGCCACCGACATCTTCGCCCGCTTCCTGCGGATGACCGGGCACAACGTGCTCCACACCATGGGCTTCGACTCCTTCGGCCTCCCCGCCGAGCAGTACGCCGTCCAGACCGGGCAGCACCCCCGCATCACCACCGAGAACAACATCCGCACCATGAAGGCCCAGCTCCGACGCCTGGGCCTGGGCCACGACCCCCGCCGCAGCGTCAGCACCACCGACACCGCCTTTTACAAGTGGACCCAGTGGATCTTCCTGCAGATCTACAACAGCTGGTACGACGCCCCCCTCGACCCCGCCTCCCGCGACAAGGGCCGCGCCCGCCCCATCCGCGAGCTCGTCGAACGCTTCGAACGCGGCGACATGCTCACGACCTGCGGCAAGGCCTGGGCCGCCATGACCGACGCCGAACGCCGCGCCGAGATCGACGCCCGCCGCCTCGCCTTCCGCGCGGAAGTACCCGTCAACTGGTGCCCCATGCTCGGCACCGTGCTCGCCAACGAGGAGGTCACCTCCGACGGCCGCAGCGAACGCGGCAACTTCCCCGTCTACAAGCGTCCGCTCAAGCAGTGGATGATGCGCATCACCTGCTACGCGGACCGCCTCTCCGAGGACCTCGAGCACCTCGACTGGCCCGAGGCCATCAAGATCCTCCAACGCAACTGGATCGGCCGCAGCAGCGGCGCATACGTCCACTTCCGCGTCGAGGGCCGCGACCCCATCACCGTCTTCACCACCCGCCCCGACACCCTCTTCGGCGCCACCTACCTCGTCCTCAGCCCCGATCACCCCCTCGTCAACGCCATCGCCACCGCCGATCGCCCCACGACGCCCTTCCGAAGGGCCGTCTTCCCCGGCGCCGACGACCGCATGACCTGCCGCGAGGCCGTCGCCGCCTACCGCCTCTACGCCGGCGGCAAGAGCGAAGCCGACCGCGCCTCTGGCAAGGACAAGACCGGCGTCTTCACCGGCGCGTACGCCATCAACCCCGTCAACGACGAGCACGTCCCCATCTTCATCGCCGACTACGTCCTCGGCGGCTACGGCACCGGCGCCATCATGGCCGTCCCCGCCCACGACGACCGCGACTTCGAGTTCGCGCAGGCGATGAAGCTCCCCATCCGCGACGTCGTGTACCCGCGGCCCATCGAGACGATGCTCTACTTCGCCCGCGCCGCCTACGGCGAGGACGGCGAGCCCGGTCCCAACTGGCGCGACGAACTCGCCGACCTCCTCGGCCTTGCCACCAACGTCGCCAACAGCCACCAGACCTTCGACGAGATGCTCGACATCGTCCGCACGCGGCGATTCACCGTCGTGCCCGAAACCCCCGGCATGGCCGCCGGCGCAACCCCCGAAGGCCCCGCCTGCGACGTTCCCGGCTCGCTCGGCCAACGCCGCGGCACCATGCGGGCCGTCTGGCTCGAGACCATCGACAATCTGGGCTTCCTCAACTTCAACGACATGCGACGCCGCCTGCTCGTCGAGCACGGCTATCAGCTGATGCGTGGCCAGGCCTTCTCCGAGCCGGGCGTCGCCGTCCACTCCGCCAGCTCGCACGTCGACGTCAACCACCTCCCCTCCGACAAGGCCGCCGCCCGCATCACCAAGTGGCTCGAGCACAGCGGCCACGGCGCGCACGCCACCACCTACAAGCTCCGCGACTGGCTCTTCTCGCGCCAGCGTTACTGGGGCGAGCCCTTCCCCATCGTCTACGACAACGACGGCGTGGCCCACGACCTCCCCGAGTCGATGCTTCCCGTGCTGCTGCCCGAACTCAAGGACTTCCAGCCCGAATCGAGCACCGATCCCGACGCGCCCGTCCGCACGCCCCTCAACCGTGCCGCCGACTGGGTCGAGTGCGAACTCGACCTGGGCCAAGGCCGCCGCCGCTACACCCGCGAGACCAACACCATGCCCAACTGGGCCGGCTCGTGCTGGTACTACCTGCGATACCTCGACCCGGCCAACGCCGCCTCCTTCTGCGACAGCGGCGTCGAGCACTACTGGATGGCCGGCGCCCAGCACGCCGCCCCGACGCCCGCCACCCGCCCCGGCGGCGTCGACCTCTACGTCGGCGGCGTCGAGCACGCCGTGCTTCACCTCCTCTACGCGAGGTTCTGGCACAAGGTCCTCTTCGACCTCGGCCACGTCAGCACCCCCGAGCCCTTCCAGAAGCTCTTCAATCAGGGCTACATCCAGGCCTTCGCCTACAAGGACGCCCGAGGCATCTACGTCGACGCCGACAAGGTCACGCTCTCGGACGGCTCGCTGGCGATGGACAACCAGGACAAGGCCGGCCCCTTCTTCTTCGAAGGTCACGAAGTCACCCGCGAATACGGCAAGATGGGCAAGAGTTTGCGCAACGCCATCGGGCCCGACGACATCTGCACCCAGTACGGCTGCGACACGCTCCGTCTCTACGAGATGTCCATGGGCCCCCTCGAGGCCAGCAAGCCCTGGAACACCCGCGACATCGCCGGCCCCTTCCGCTTCCTGCAACGCCTCTGGCGCAACCTCGTCGACGAGCAGACCGGCGCGAGCCACGTCGTCGACGGCGTCGCCGACCGCGACACCCTCCGCGCGCTGCACAAGACGATCATCGTCGTCCGCCGCGACATGCAGTCGATGAGCTTCAACACCGTCGTCAGCAAGCTCATCGAGCTCAACAACCGCCTCTCGCCCGGCAAGGTCACGATCGACGTGGCGAGAGCCATGATCCTCATGCTCGCCCCGCTCGCGCCCCACATGGCCGACGAGCTCTGGTACCGCGTCGTGTGCAAGGGCATGGGCGAACCCCTTTCGATCGCGCACGAGCCCTTCCCCGTCGCTGATCCCGAACTGGCCAAGGACGACGAGATCGAGGTGCCCATCTCCGTCATGGGACGCCCGCGCCACCGCATCCGCGTCGTCCCCGGTCTCTCCGCCGCCGAGCTCGAGGCCGCCGCGATGGCCGATCACAAGGTGCAGGAGATCATCGCGGGCAAGACCGTCAAGAAGATCATCGTCGTTCCCGGCAAGATGGTGAACCTCGTCCTCGAGTGACCCTCACTCCCATTCCATGGGCGAACCACGCGAGCTCCAACCCGCCGCCCCCTGGGACCTCGTCACGCGTCCGGCGTGGATCGTCCCGCCGGGCCGCTCCCCCTTCCGCGTCGATGCCGCACGGGCCGTCGCCGCGGCCCTGCCCGTGGTCGTCGCGGCCCTCGAGCATGCCTGCGGCGTCGCTCCCTCCATCGAGCCCGTCCACGCCGCGACCCTCGCCGACTTCCGGCCCGTCATCGCCTTCGATCTGGGCGGTGACGCCCCGTGCGCCGTGCTGCTCGACGAATCCGCCGCCCGCGCGTTGGTCGACGCGCTGGCGATGCACCACCTGTCGCTGCGGGGCGACGGCATGCTCACCGCCCCCGAGGCGGGCATGCTCGAGTTCCTCCTGCTCGATGCGCTCGACCGCCTCGCCCGCCACGGGCACGTCGCGGCCTCGCGGGCGATCATCCGCGACGTGGCCTTCGGCGAGAGCGACGGACGCGTTCTCCTGGAGCGGCCCTCGTTCGGCCGCATGGCCTTCCGCGTGCGAGCGAGCGGCCGCGAGGGGCTCGCCGCGGTGGTCTTGCCCCCAGCCTTCGCCGTCGAGCGTCCCCTCGCCGAGGCGCCGATCGCCGCCGATCGCCTTCGCCTCTCGCTCGCGCTGCCGTCGATGACCATGCTCGAGCACGATCGCACGACCATCGAACCCGGCGATTGCGTGCTCGCGGGTGTCTCCACGCTCGGAGGCTCGCTCGGCTGCACCGTCGTCACGCACACCGGCTGGACGGTGGGGGACGCCGGCGACATCGTCGAGACCGGCGGCGGCCTCCGCGCCATGGTGCGGTGGCGCAGCGAACCCGTGCCCCTGGGCGATCACGACGTCGCTCATGCCGCCATTCTCCTGGGCTCGCTCGAGACGCCCGCCGCGTCGCTCCGCGACCTGGGCGGCACCGTCCGCGAAGCGACCTTCACCCTCGATCCCGTGATGCACGCCCGCTTGTGGGTCGGAGGCCGCGACGTGGCCCGGGGCGAACTCTGCCGCGTGCGGGGGGAAGCGGCCCTGCGCGTGCTCGCCGTGGAGGCCCCGTCATGACCGGCGTCGTCGCGTGGCTCGCGCAGTCAACCCCCGCCCAGGCGACGACGACCGACTACGGCTCGGCCGTGGTCCGCAACCTCGTCGTGTTCCTCGCGGCGATGGCGTGCCTCTACGCCCTGGGCTGGTACGTGGCCCGGCGACTCCGCGGCGGCGCGACCGCTCGCGACGCCGGCGGCATCGAGGTGGTCGCCAGCACGCCCCTCGAGCCCGGCAAGCGGGTCCACCTCGTGCGGTTCCGGGGCCGGGAATGGCTGGTCGCGTCGGCGCCCTCGCAGTGCAGCGTCATCGCCGAGGTCACGCCCGAGCCTGCCACGAAGCCCGAGCCTTTCATCATGCCACGCGGCGATGCCGGGGTCGCCCCGGACGCGCCGCCCGCCCGAGGGACGCCCACGTGATCGAGCGCCAGACGGACGAAGGAGACGCCCGCCGATGAACCACGATGCCTCCATGCCGACGTTCCTCGCGCAGGCGGCGATGACGACCGAGGTGGCGGCAAGCCCCGTCTCGGTCGGCGTCTCGGTCGCCGCGGCGGTGCTGCTGGGCGCGGTGCTCACGAGCTTCGCGAAGTTCACCATGATCGCCGCGGCGGTGGCCCATGGCCTGGGCGCATCGCGACTTCCCTCGGCGTGGCTGGGCGCGTCGTGGGCGCTGCTGCTGACGGCGGTGGTGATGTGGCCGGTGTGGGACGCGTGCTCCGCTTCGTGGGCGAAAGGTGGCCTGCAACCCGCCGCCGAACCGCTCGCCGCGTTCCTGGTGGCCAACAGCGATCCCGACTCGATCGCCTCCTTCGAGCGCGTGCGCGACACCATCGCGGCCCGCGCCGGCGCCGAGGCGTCGGCCGCCGACCCGGTGCGACGCGTGCTCACCGTCGCGGGTCCGGCCTTCATGGTCACGGAGTTCACCGAGGCCTTCATGTCGGTGCTCTTCGTGCTCGTGCCGTTCCTGGTCATCGATCTCGTGGTCACCAACCTGCTGCTCGCGTGCGGCGCGACATCGACGTCGCCGGCGGTGGTGTCGCTGCCGCTCAAGATCCTCGCGTTCGTGCTGATGGACGGGTGGCGACTGGTCGTGCAGGGCGTGGTGCTCGGGTACGCGTACTGAACGCATCGTGAAGATGGAGGCGACGCATGCAACCGGCCCAACTCCTTGATGTCGTCAGCCAGGCGCTCATGCTGGTCATCCTCGTCAGCGGTCCCGTGGCCCTGCTCGCCGGTCTGGGCTCCTTCGCCATCGGCGTGATCCAGGGGGCCACCGGCATGCAGGAGCCCGCGGCGTCCAACCTCGTGCGGCTCGTGCTCGTCTACGCCGCCGTCGCCGCGGGTGGCGCGTGGGCTCTTCGCGAGATCGCCACGATGGGCGTCAGGCTCCTCGAGCAGCTCCCCGCCATCCAGTCGGGCGCGTGAGGCATCCGCCATCGACACCGACCCGGTCAACTCCCTGCTCCGCGACCTTCAAGGCGACTGGCTCGCGGCCTTGGCGCGCACGCTGCCCTTGGCCATCCTCGCGCCCTCGCCGGTGCGTCGCGTCCTTGCGCTCCCGTGGCGGGTCGCCGCGGCCCTGCTCATCGCCGTGGCGATAACGCCGATGCAGCCCGCCGCCGCGGACGGTCCCTCGTTGGCGGCGCACCTGCTCGCGGGCATCACGCTCGCCGTGGCGGTGGCCTGCATCATCGAGGCCTCCAACGCCGCCATGGCGCTCGTGGAGCGATCATGGACGCCGCCGCCCGCCGAGGGAGCCCTCGCCAAGCTCCAGCCGTGGCTGCTGGTCGTGCTCCTCGCGGGCAGTGGGGGGCTTGAGACGATCGTCACCGCCCTCGCCCGCTCGCACGAACTGGCGATGCCCGCACTCGACGGGCCCTTGCACCTCATGGCCGGGTTCTTCTCGCTGGCCTTGCGGCTGGCGATGCCCCTGCTGGCCGCGCAGCTCGTGCTCGACGCCCTGCTCGCGGCGGTCACGCGCGGGGCCGACGGGTTGGTCGACGCTCCCGGTCGCGCCGGCCTCCGCTCCCTCGCGTCGGTGGCGCTGGCGTGCGTGCTCATGGTCGCCATCTTGGGCGTCGCCATGGATCGCTTCAACGCGATGGGCCTCTGACGCCCGCGTCAGGCCTCCCACGCGGCCCGGATGTCATCGGCGATCTTGCGGAGCCTCGCCAGCACGCGATGCTTGGCCACGTAGATCTCCGCGGGCTTCATGCCGCACTCGCGAGCCGCGGACTCCACCGACGCCTCGCGGATGGCGACCAGCTCGAAGGCCTTGAGCGTGCGTTCGTCGGTCTGCCCCTCGGACCGCAGCCGCTCCATCGCCTCGGCGAAGATCGCCTTCTGCATGTGCTGCTCGAAGACCTCGGCCACCTTGGTCGCGTCGGAAAGGTCGAAGCTCATGGAGCCGCCCGCGCCGCGTCCGGCCTTGGCCATGCCGCGGAAGCAGTCCGCCACCTTGTGCTGGGCGATGCCGATGATCCACGAGTGCAGCCGCCCCTTCTGGCGGTCGTAGCGGTCGGCGCGAAACGCGCTCACGAAGTCGACCAGCGTCTGCTGCGCCACCTCGGCCGCGTTGTCGTGCGACAGGCCCGCCGAGCGGGCGAAGTCCTCGATCACGCGACGATACCGCCGGTCGAACGCCCCCCACGCGGCGGCGTCCTTCTCGTCCTTGAGCGAGTTGAGCAGGAGCGTCGTCGTGACGGGCAGGTCGGACACGCTCGTGATGGTAGTTCGGGTGGGGAGCCCGCCCGGAACGATGGTCGGTCGGGCCTCGCAACCCCGCCCCCCGCGGCGTCCGACCTTCCTGGCTGGTCAGACCCGGCAGGCATGTCCGGTCCGGCCGCCGGCACCACGCCGAGCGGCGACCGCATGGCTCGCCGGGGCGCCAAACGCTCGGCGAACTCGCGGCCGGCTCCCGCCTCGACCCTTGGAGACGCTCCAAACCACTCCACCCTACCCCCCCCCCCCCCCCCCCCCCCCCCC
>JBBAVG010000080.1:0-12434 GCA_040397805.1 Phycisphaerales bacterium | reverse complement strand
CGACCGTTGCCACGGGTGAACCGAACCCGCGCAGCGGGTGAGGTGAACCCGTGGAAACCTCAGCAGTCGCCCGTCTGCCACCGCACGATGAACGACTCGACGTCCGCGCCGTCCGTCCCGCCGTCCTGGTTCACGTCCGCGTCGCACGAGCCCGTGACCCACGACAGGAAGAAGGCCTCGATGTCCGCGCCGTCGACGCCCCCGTCCTGGTTGAAGTCGCTCGGGCACGCCAAGCACGCGCACACGTTCAGCGTCGCTGCTTCGCTCCGCACGGTGTCGCACACGTCGGTGACGACGCACCGCACGCGAAGTTCGCGCTCGATCGGCGCGGTGATCGTGAGCGTCGGCGTGCCCGTGCCGCCGAAGACCGCGACGCCCGGTCGTTCGCCGTCGGCCAGTTCGGTCCACGTCGCGCCGAGCAACGCCTCCCACCGGTAGGCCAGCGGCACGTTGCCCTCGGCCGTCACGGTGAACTGCGCTGACCCGTCGGCACATCCCGACGTCGACACCGGCTGCGAGACGATGACCGGATCCTCGCCGATGAAGCTGAAGAGCGCGACGTGCGCGCTCACGAGGCCCGAAGCCGCCGTGAAGTCGCCTCCCAACGCGAGCGTGGTGGCGTCGGCCACGGCCAGGGCCGTCACCGGCCCGTTGACGCCCTCGCCCAGCGATCGCCACGCCGTCCCGTCCCAGCGGGCCACGTGACCCACAGGCACGGCCCCCGAGGCCGTGAACGCGCCGCCCGCGACGATCTGCCCGCCCATGTTCCCCACGATCGCGTACACGCTGCCGTTGAGCCCCACGCCGAGCGGGCCCCACGTCGCGCCGTTCCAGCGAGCGATGCTCGACACGGCCGTCGTGCCCGAGTTGGCGAAGAGCCCGCCCGCCACGAGCGAACCATCGCCGGCGACGGCGAGGGCGATCACCGAAGAATCGAACCCCGCGCCCAGCCCGCTCCACGTCGCTCCGTCCCAGCGGGCGATGTTGTTGACCGTCGTTCCGCCGATCTGCGAGAAGCTGCCGCCCGCCACGAGGCTGCCGTCTGCCGCGATCGCCAAGGCATTGACCACCGAGCCCGCGCCCGCGATGCCCGATCCAAGCGGGCTCCATGCCCCGCCGTTCCACCGCGCGATGTTCGACGCCGCCACGCCTCCCGCCGATTGGAACTGGCCAGCCGCCACGATGTCGCCCGTGGGCATGATGGCCAACGCGTACACCACGCCGTCGGTGCCGCCGCCCAGCGAGCTCCACGTCGCGCCATTCCACGTGGCCACGCCGTTGGCGCCAACGCCCCCCGCGGCGGCGAACGCGCCACCGACCACCACCGCGCCCGTGGGCGTCACCGCCGCCGCGTACACCGTGCCGGACACGCCCGCGCCCAGGGGCGAGAAGGCGTTGCCGTCCCATTCCACCACGCCCTTGGCCTCACCGTCGGGCGTGCTGGTGAAGAAGCCGCCGAGGATGGCCCGTCCGTCGGGACGTCGCGCAAAGCACGTCACCGCGCCGTTGAAGCCGCGGGCGGTGGCTTCCCATCGCGTGCCGTCCCACGAGGCGATGCGATTGGCCGGGACGCCGCCGGCGACACTGAAGTCGCCGCCGCAGAAGAGGGTGCCGTCGGCCGTGACGAGCAGGGCCGAGCCGTTGAAGTCGAGCCCGCCGCCCACGGCGCTCCACGCCGCGCCCGTCCAGCGGGCGATGAAGGCCTGAGGCCCGCCCCCCGCGACCGTGAAACTTCCCGTGGCGACCAGCGAGCCGTCGGGAAGTGCGGCAAGCGACGCCACCGGCAAGTTCATGCCACCGCCGAACCCGGACCACGCCGACCCGTTCCAACGGGCCACGCGGCCCACGGCGACGCCGCCGGCCGAAGAGAATGCGCCGCCGACGACGAGCGTGCCGCCGGGAAGCAGGGTCATGGCGTTCACCGCGCCGCTGACGCCCGAGCCCAGCGCGGACCACGCCGAGCCGTTCCAGCGGGCGATCCGCGACAGGGGCGTGGCGCCCGAGGCGGTGAACAGCCCACCGGCGACGATGTCTCCTGAAGGCAGCCTCACCAAGGCGTTGACGGCGTTCGAGAAACCCGCGCCCATCGGCGCCCATGCGGCACCGTCCCACCGCGCGATGGCGCTGACCGGCACGAGTCCCGATTGCGAGAAGAGTCCGCCTGCGATCAGCGCGCCCGCGGCATCGAAGGCGATGGCGCGGACCGTGCCGTTGAGGCCGTCGCCCACCGGTCGCCATTCGGTGCCACTCCACCGGGCGATGCGCGAGGCGGGCGTGGAACCCGCGTGCGCGAACTCGCCGCCGACCACGAGTTCGCCCGTGGGCGACACGCCCAGCGCGAGCACGCTGCCGTCGGTGCCGCCGCCGAGGGTCTGCCATTCGCCCGCGTCGGGATCGAAGAGGGCGAGGTTGGACGCCGCGAGGTCGTCGGCGACGGAGAACGAACCGCCCACGACGACCACCGGCGTCCGCGGCCCCGCGCCATCGGGGTCCCACTCGACCATCGCTCGCACCGTGCCGTTGACCCCGGGCACGCCCGACCCCTCCAGCCACTGGCCGCACGTCTGGGCACGCGAGGCGCCCGTGCAGAGACACCACGCCGCCACGACCGACGCGACACGAATGATCGAACGCTTCATGCGAAATGCTCCCCGTTCCTTCCGCTCCGTCCCACCGCGGGCCACCGCAGTTCCGTTCCGTCGTCGACGCCCGTCAACACCCGCCCGCCTCCCACAGCACGAAGAAGGCCTCGATGTCCTGGCCGTCGATGCCCCCGTCGCCGTTGACGTCGCCGCAGGGCGCGCCCGATTCCCACGCGTCGAAGAAGGCCGCCACGTCCGACCCGTCGACGCCGCCGTCACCGTTGAAGTCGGCCGGGCACGTCGAGCAGGCCAGCGGGTCGACGACGACGAACCGGAAGTAGAGCACCTGGAAGGGATGCACCTTCGAGCCGCTGATCGACACCGGCGGTCCGCCCGCCGTGATCGTCAGGCCCATCGTGTCGAACGGGAAGGTCGCGCTGCTGCTCGCCGTCACGTTCGGGAAGTCGAGCACCACCGCCGACTGGTTCGCATCGTCGAACGCCGCGGGCTGGTTGTTGAGCAGGTTGTCGTCGGTGAGGGCGGCGTAGTACGTGCCCGGCGTGAAGGTCCGCGTCAAGCCGACGGGGTCGGGGTCGTCGTGCCCGTAGCCGGGGATCGGGTTGAACTGGTCGTCGTAGATCCAGAAGTCGAGGTCCGCCGCGGGCGTCGAATAGGCGGCGATGGTGATGGAGCCCGCCGGATACGGCTCGGAGGCGTCGCTGCCGCCGCCGTGCGCGATCGGCTCGTAGGGCACGCAGTTGTACTCGAGGCCGTAGGGACCGGTCGTGGTCGAGTTGCCCGTCACGCGGAGGAAGAACCTCGCCGACGGGCCCGTGCCGTACCAGATGTTGCGGACGGGCCCGCTTTCGCTCCGCTGTGCCATCGCGTCGGTGCCCAGGTTGATCACCCCGCCCGTCTGCGTCAGGCCCCGCATCGACGTCTCGACGCCCGCCGATCCCGACGGCGACTCGAAGTAATAGCAGTACAGACCCGACGGATCCTCGGCGGTGAGCACGCGGAAGTAGTCGGCCGACGACAGCCCCGTGCCCACCCCGCTGCCCGTCGACGCGCCCGTGATGCTGTCGCCTCGCTCGGGCGCTGGACGCGCCCGCATGCCCTCGCCCCCGCTGTCAGCGAGGTTGGCCTGCTGCTTCGTGTCGTTGGGCTCGACCTCGCGGTTGGCCACCTGTCCGTGCGCCACCGACGCAACGCCGACCGCCGCAAGAGCCCACCAGCATGGCAAGGACGTTGGTTTCATGGTTGTTGCCCGTCGCATCCTCTCCGCTTCATGGTGCGTCCGCCGCGGCCCTTGCTCGGACCCGCCGCACGGCACTTCGCGTCACCACCCATCTATCTTGCACCCGCCGCACGACTGATGCAACCGCTCCAACGCGAAGATACCCCCATTCCCCCCCGCCCGCAAGGATCTCGAACCCGACTTCGCCCGCAAGGTCGATGTTTTCGGACCATGCGCCGACGCATGGGTACCCTTTCGGACCTCGACCACCGCATCAAACGCCCCGCCGCGGTTCCCATGAGCCAGACGCCGTCGCAAGCACCGACGAAGGACCCTTCGGGCCCGCCACCCGGCGAGCCGCCCGGACATCCGCTGCCCCGCGGCATGCGGATCGGCCGTGACGGAGCCATCGAACTCCAGTCGCCCGTCGCCCGCGGCGGCATGGGCGAGGTCTGGGCCGCCTGGCTCCACGACCCCCGCACCCCGCGACGCATCGCCGTCAAACTGCCCGCCGCCCCCACCCCGGCCGCCGCCGAACTCCTCGCGCGGGAGGCCGAGATGCTCGACCGCGTCCGCGACCTCGACCGCGTGCCCACGCTGCTCGAGCACGGCGCGTTCCGCCACGGCGGCGTCGAGCATCACTTCATCGCGATGGAATGGATCGAAGGCGCCCGCCCCCTCGACCAGGCCGCCCGCGGCATGCCGCTCGACCAAGCCATCGCGCTCTTCGTCAAGGCCTGCACCACCGTCGAGACGCTCCACCAGCGGGCGATCGTGCACGCCGACCTCAAGCCCGGCAACATCCTCGTCGACGCGCAGGGCGAGCCGTGGGTCACGGACCTGGGCCTGGCCTTCTCCACGCGCCCCGGTGAACGCCGCCACGCAGGCCAGGAGATCGGCTCGCTGCGGGGCACGTGGGCATGCATGGCGCCCGAGCAACGCCGCGAAGGATGCGACCCGCACGACTTCACGGCGGCCGTCGACGTCTACGCCTTGGGCGTGACGCTCTTCCGCCTCGTGTACGGCCGCTGGCCGCACGCCGATCGGCCCGACGGCGACTTCGCATCGCCGCGCGCCATGCCGCGAACCGTCGACGGGCGAACGCTGCCCCGTCTGCTGCTCCGCTGCCTCCGCCGCGCGCTCGACCCCAACGGCCCCACGCGTCACGCGGATGCGGGCGACCTCGCGCGCGAGTTGGCCCCGCTCGCGACCGACGCCCGCTCGCGCGACGTGCGCTCGACGGTCGTGGCGACGCTCGCCGCCTCCGCGATCGCACTCATCGCCGGCGCCACCGCCCTCTCGGGCGAGGTGGCCTACGCGGGGTGGTACCGGCTCGTCGCGCCCCTCGCCCCGACCCCCACCATCCGCGACGTCGGCATCGTCGGCATGCGGAGCACGGTCGACGAAACGGGCGTCGAGACCGTCGACGCGCCCGACCGCGAGATCATCGCCTCGAAGACCGGGCTCTCCCCCGCCCGAAGCGACCGCGCCTTCATCGCCGCCGTCGTCGATCGCCTCCGCGAACTTGATGCCCGCGTCGTGATGCTCGACTACTTCTTCCCCGCGCCCGGCGACCCCGATGACACCCGCGCCCTGGTCGAGGCCGTCGAACGATTCCGAGGGCCCGACGACGCCCCCCGCGGCTGGATCTGCTTCGGCATGACCGACTGGCGCGACGTCCGCGGCGTCCCCCTCGTCGAACCCGGACTCGCCCGCATCGCCTCGCACGCCCTGTCGATCAAGACCACCCTCGCCCCGGAGCTGGGCAACCTCGGCATCGAGGCCGGATTCCTCGGCCGCGACGGCGCGGCCATGGCCGCCGCACCCGTCATGGCCGCGGCCGCGCTCTCCGATCCGGCCGCCTCCGTTCGGCCCGACATGATCCTCCGCCCTTGGTCGAACCGGGCCGACCTCCTGCTCCGACACGACCGACGCGGCGCACCCGGCGCGACAAGGCCGCCCCTCACGCTCCGCACCCGCGCCGAACGCGTCGCCGATCTCGCGGACACGCCCGACCGCCGCGTCGAACTCGAGGCCCTCCGCGACGACGATGTCATCCTGCGGCTCGAACTGCCCGGCCTCCCCGCCACGTCCCACCTCGACCTCGCCCGCCTCGACGCCGGCTCGCTCTGGACGCTCGACCACGCCCAACTGACGCGCCAACTCGCGAACCGCGTCGTCGTGGTCGGCGACCTCGTGACGCCCCACGCGACGCACGACGGCTCCTCCAGCCCCGAACTCGACCTGTGGCGGATCGACGGTCGCGATCGCCCGCTGTGGGGCGTCGAACTTCAGGCCGCCGCCGTGCAGGGCGCGCGCGACGCGATGATCGCCCGCTCGGGCTTCATCGTCCAAGGCGACAACCCGGCCGCGTTGGCCGCCATGCCGCCGGCCGCCCTCGCCGGCGTGATCCTCTCGCGACGACTCCTCCGCCGCCGCGTCCCACGTGCCCCGGTCGTCGCCGGAGGATGGTGCGTCGTGGCGCTCGGGGTCTCCTGTGTTGCCGCGGCGACCACCTACGGCGCGGCGCTCTGGCTGTGGAACCCTTTCGTCCTCCCCTTCGCCTTCGCCGCGGGCGCGGCCGCCGCGTTGCTCACCCCGTGGATGCGCCCCTGAACCCCCGCGACCACGCCCCTCGGAACCACCCCCGATGACCACTTCCAACGACAACCGGCCCTCGGTTCCACAGCCCGCCCCCATCACCGCCGCCGACCGCGAGGTCAAGCCCCCGCTCGCCGGCAAGCCCGTCGACCAACTCGTCACCTCCGGCACCTTCCGGGTCCGCCTTGCGGGCGACCTCGCCAAGGTCACGGAACTTCGCGTGCGGGTCGACGCGAGGATCGCGGTGAGCGAAGAAGCCGCGGGATCCAAGGGCCTCGACTACGAGTTCCACGCGGGCCCCCACTCCACGCTCCGCGAGGGCGTCGTGACCATCGATCGCTGCCGCCTGTCGCTCGGCGCGGATCTGCTCGACCAGGGCGCGTGCGTCGAGGCGGGATGGGCCGGCATCATCCGCCCCCTCGGCGGCATGCCCCCCATCCGCACCATCCGCATCTCCCCCGGCCGCCCGAAGCTCCTCGCCTCCGAGTCGTCCTTCACGAAGGACCCGTACTCGATCGTGCACCTCATCGAGCCCGGCGCCGACGCGGCCAAGGGCCTCGAATACCTGACGCTCAAGGCGCTCGCCGCCGCGGTCAAGCTCGACCTGCTCCTCCTCGACGCGAGCGGCAACACCATCCAGCCCTTCACGCTCGCCTCGGGCTCGCCCCTGCGGCTCGACCGCGCCACCAACACGCTGACCCCGGCCCCCGCGACGCTCGAACCGTGGGCCGCGGACGCGCTCCGCCGAGCCTGCAGGCAAGACCCTCGCTTTTGCACCTGACGGTGTCGACCAACGCCGTCCCCTATCGCGAAGCGATTCCCGAACGTAGCCGGGGGTGGAGGCGTTTCGCCGACACCCCCGGACACAACGCCCGATGCGCCCAACGCCGAAGGCGTTTCCGTGGGATCAACCCCGCGCCATCGCATGCAACATCATCGCGTCGTCAAACGTCATGCCCGTTCCCACGGCGACCCCGTTGGGGTCGGGGTCGTTTGTCGCCATGACCGGGGGTCGCGGCGAAACGCCGCAACCCCCGGCTCTCAACGGGAATCGCTTCGCGATTGGGGCCGTGCGTCGCTCGACGCGTACCGATCGCCATGCCCTTGAAGTGTCACCCATGTGACCGGAACGACGTGGTGCCCACGTGCCCCGTCCAACGCCTTCAAACGCCCCAACCCTACACTGGCCCCATGCTGACCCCCGTCGATCGCCTCGCGCTGGACGCAGCCTACGAGCAAGCCCTCAAGTCGCGGCGTGAAGGGGGCATCCCCATCGGCAGCGCGCTGTGCACCAAGGACGGCGTCATCGTCTCGCTGGGCCACAACCTCCGCGTGCAGACGGGCGACTCCACGGCCCACGCCGAAACGGTCTGCATCCGCAACGCCGGCCGTCGCCGCGACTGGCACACCCTCATCCTCGCCAGCACGCTGAGCCCCTGCGCCATGTGCAGCGGCACGGCGGTGCTTCACCGCATCCCCCGCGTCGTCATCGGCGAGCGGACCACCTTCCAGGGCCGCGAGGATTGGATGGCCGCCTCGGGCGCGACGATCATCTGCGCGGAGGACCCTCGCTGCATCGCCCTCATGCGCGAGTTCATCGCCGCCAAGCCCGAGCTGTGGAACGAGGACATCGGCGTTCCGTGAGCGACCGGCGGGCTTCGACCACGCGCCCTTCACCGCCCCCCGACCGGCCCGCCCAGGTGCCGCTTGAGGAACCCGATCATCCGCCCTTGCATCATCCGCACCGTCGCCGGGTCCGACACCACGTGCGTGTGGCCCGCCAGGGGCAGGAACTCGAACTCGCGCCCGTGCTTGAAGAGCTCGCGCGCCATCTTCAGCGCGTGCATGAAGTACACGTTGTCGTCCGCCGTGCCGTGCACGATCAAGAGCGGCACCTTCAGGTCCTTGCAGTACGTCAAGACGTCCGCCGAGCGGTACCCCTTCTGGTTCTCGCTCGGCAGCCCCATGTACCGCTCCGTGTAGTGCGTGTCGTAGTCCTCCCACGAACACACCGGCGCGCCCGCCACGCCCGCCTTGAAGACGTCCGGCCGACGCATCGTCGCCATCGCCGAGAAGTACCCGCCGAAGCTCCACCCCGTCATCCCCACCCGCGTCAGGTCCATCTCCTTGTACCGCTCGCCCAAGAGCCGCACGGCGCGCGCCTGGTCTTCCAAGGGCAGCGTCATCAGGTCCAGGTGCACCGACCGCTCCCACGCCCGCCCACGCCGCGGCGTGCCCCGGCCGTCCACGCTCACCACGATGAACCCCTGATCCGCATACCACTGCTGCAGCAGGTACCCCATCGGCGTGTCGTTCACCGTGTTCGACGTCGGCCCGCCGTACACCGACACGATCACCGGGTACCGCTTGCCCGCGTCGAAGTTCCGAGGCCGCACGATCGCCGCGTAAAACGCCCGCTCCTCCCCCACCAGGTTCCCCACCCGCGTCACCTCGAGCCGCGGCACGAACCCAGGCGACTCGGCCTTCGACTCCACCTTCCCCGCCAACGTCCCGTCCGCACGACGCACCTGCCACTCCATCGCGCCTTCCGACGGGTTGCGGCTCTCCACCCGCACCGAACAGTCGTCGCTGAACGCCGCGCCGTGCGACCCCGGCACGTCGATCACCATCTCGGGCACCGAACCGGGCGCAAGCCCGATCTTCGCCACGCCGATCCGCGTGGGCACCGGCGACACCGTCACGTACGCCACGTTCCTCGCGGCATCGACGGCGAGCAAGTCCACCATCGGGAACCCCGGCGGCGTCACGACGTGCCGCAGCGTGCCGCCGCGATTGCGCAGTTCCAGCCGCGCGAAGTCCGACCCCGGCACGCCCCCTTCGTACGACTCGGTCACCCACAGGAAGCCGCTGCCGTCCTCCAGCCACTTGGGCGAACCCTTCTCGAGGTTCAGCCACGCCGCGTCGCGTTCGGTCATCATCGCCGTCGTCGCGCCCGTCCGCTCATCGACCGCCAGCAGCACCTGCTCGGTCTGCAGCCGGTTCTGCACCAGCACCGTCAGCGGCGCATGGCGGCTCCACGTCACCTTCGCCACGTACGGATACGCCGCCCGATCCCACTGCACCCACGTCGTCTCCCCCGAACCGTCAACGCTCCGCAGCCCGAGCTTCACGTCGGCGTTCTTCGCGCCCGCCCGCGGGTAGGGCCACGTCTGCACCGGCTTGGCCGGGTCGGCGGGGTCCGCGATGCTGAACATCTCCATGCCCGCGGTGTCCGTCTGCTGGAAACAGATCTGGCGCGAGTCGGGGCTGAACCAGTACCCCTCGAAGCGGCCCATCTCCTCCTGGGCCACGAACTCCGCCGTGCCGTTGCTGATCGTTCCCCCCGCGCCGCTCGTGACCTTCCACTCCTTCGAGCCCGTCACGTCGGTCACGTACACCTCGTCGCCCCGCACGCACGCCACCAGCGAGCCGTCTGGCGAGAAGCGAGGGTCGATCGGGAAGCCGCCCGCCTTCGACGCCAGCTCCTTCCGCGAGCCGTCCGTCATGTCGACCACGAAGAGCCGCCCCGACAGGGGCACCAGCATCTTCTTGCCGTCCTTGCTGAACTGGAACGACGTGATGCCGCGGGTGGTCAGCCGCATCCGCTCGCGACGCGCCTGCTCCTCGGCGGTCAGCTTCTCGTCGCCGCCGCCCAGCAGCGACTCGGCCGTGAGGAAGACCTTCTCCGTCCCCGTCGCCACGTCGAACTCGAAGAGGTCCTGCCGGAACTCGCGCGGGCCCGACCGCAGGAAGTAGAGCTTCGACCCGTCGGTCGAGAAGGCGAACGACCGAGGCCGCCCGAGCGTGAAGCGACTGGTCGCCGCGAAGGTCTCGAGGAACTCCTCGTTGGCGATCACGACCGGGGAAGCGCCCGCCGAGCCCGAGCCGGCCTTGGAGGCGCCGGCGCAGCCGCCCGCCACCATCCACGCGCCACACGCCGCCGCCAACACCGCCACGCGTCCATATCGCTTGATCGTCATGGCCAGAGGATAGTGCCGCGACCCCCGCGGCTGGCCGCAGCCGCCCCCCGGGCCCACCCGGGGACGGCCATGTTGGGCCCGCCCGCCACCCGCGTAAAATGACGCTGGTGGACCTCCGACGTCACGATTCGTCCCAAACGCTGGCCATCGCCAGCTTCACGCTCAGCCTCGCGCTCCACGCGGGCGCGGTCGTGGCCCTGTCGCACGCCGACTTCCTCGACGCCACTCCCACCACCCGCGACGCGAGCGGCACCGAGACCCTGCTGATCGTGCCCCCCGCGCTCGTCACGCCGCCGCCACCCCCAGCGGCTCCGCCACCCCCGCCACCGCCCGCCGCCGCCGCTCCCGAACCACCCAAGGTCCAGGAGCCCCCGAAGGACGAGACCGTCCGCCCGGGCATCGACGAGTCGCAGGCCACCACGCCCAACTGGCTGGGATTCAACGAAGCCACGCCCCACGCCGGCGAACGCTCCACCATCGAGCAGTCGGCCCTCTCGCCCGCACCCGGCAACCCCGCGCCCGACGGACCCAGCCGCCCCGCCACCCAGCCCACGCCCGCCGAGTCCTCGCCGGGCACGCCCGTGCCCCCGACGCCGCCCGCGCCGCCGGTCGCCGCCGCGCCCGAGCCCTCCACCCCCACGCCCGGCCAGCGGACCACGCCCGACGACCGCCCCGCCGCGGCCGACGCGAAGGGTGACGGCCGCACACCCGCCCCCGAACCCGACACCACGCCATCCACCACGCCGCGCGATGCGCCGCCGGCCTTGCCTCAACCCGCGGCTGCGTCACCCGAAGCTCCATCCGAGGCCACGCCCGACTCGCAGCCGCGGGAGGGCCTCGAGGTCACGTCGCCCGAAGGCCTTGAGCCCAAGGACCAACCCCCGCCGCCGGCCACGCCCGTGCCCCCGCCACCTGGCACCGGCCCGGTGAAACTGGAAACGCCGGGTCAGCCGACGCCTCCCACGCCTCCTGCCTCCCAGCCGGCGCCCGCCCCCGGCACGCCGCCGACTCCCACCACCGACACCCGCGGCAAGGCCCCCGGCCTGCTCTCCGACGCCGAGTCGGTCGCCGCCGCCATCCGCGAGGCCATCGACGTCAAGCCGGGCAAGGTGCTGGCGGCCAAGGGCTTGCGAATCCAGACCGTGCGCCCCGAGTGGGCCGTCACTACGCGGCTGATGGCCCGGCCCAAGAACCCCGTGGTGAAGGTCACCTTCGGACGCAACGGCCGTGTCCTGCGGGCCGAGTTCGTCGACGGCCAGGGAACGGGGTGGTCGGACGTCGACGGCCCCTTGAAGGATGCGTTGTACCGCTGGACGGCCAAGGGCGCGACGCTCGACCAGATCCCGGCGTCACCTGGCGCGGACGGCGAGCCCCGCGGCGTGTCGTTGTCCTTCCGCGTCATCCTCTCCACCGATGACATCCCCCTGCAGCGGTGACCGAACGATGGTCGATACCACCCCCGTGACGAGATCGCCCGCCATCATCGCCGCCGCTCTCGCGGGCCTCACGGGGCTCGCGAGCGGGCAGGTGATCCGGCTCCAGCCGGTCGAGGCGGGCCGCGACGACATCAGCCCCATCCTGACCAGCCTTCGCTCGCCCGCGACCGACCTTCGAACGCCGGTGGACTTCGAGAAGGTCTACCGCGTGACGAGCGACACGCGACTGCTGGGCCGGGCGGGCAGCCGCCGCGAGCAGCTGTACGCCCGCGTCAACAACGGGCTCATCGCCGTCTTCCCCAAGTCGTCGTACGACGGCCTGGGCGGCAGCGCGTCAGTGCCCGCCGACACGGTGTGGATGCTGGCCGACACGCACGTCGACGCCGCGGGCGAAACGCTCCGCCAGGCAACGCCGCTGGAGCCAGGGCCGACGAGCGTGGGCGCGACGCTGCTGGACCGACGCATGAACCAACGGTCGCTGGAGCGATCGCTGACGCCCGAACCCCTCGAGCCGCCGCCCCCGCCGCGGAGCGGCGGCATGGACACCTCGATTCCGTGCGTGTTCGATTCGGAGGAGGCGAGGCAGACTCGCATCTCG
>JBBAVG010000079.1:0-12445 GCA_040397805.1 Phycisphaerales bacterium | reverse complement strand
CGGCGATCGGGCCGGCGGGCGGGCAGGGCACCGGGCTGGAACGGCGGTGGATGACGCCCGAGGCGTTGGCGGGGGCTGGCCTGTCGCGGGCGCACGAGGCGGCTCTGGCGGCGGCTGGCGTGGTCTTTGGGCCGGGCTGAAGGGTCGCCCGCGGCCCCTATCCTTGACCGCGCATTCCCGTCACGAGCACCCGTACGAATCACGACCATGCCCACCGCCGACCAAGTCCGCTCCACGTTCATCGAGTTCTTCAAGGGCAAGCCCGGCGGCGCGGCGGGCGGGCACGCCTTCGTGCCAAGCAACCCCTGCGTGCCCCTCGACGATCCCACGCTGCTCTTCACCAACGCGGGGATGAACCAGTTCAAGCCCATCTTCCTGGGCCAAGCGGACCCGGCGTCGGACCTGGGCAAGCTCAAGCGGGCGGTGAACAGCCAGAAGTGCATCCGCGCGGGCGGCAAGCACAACGACCTCGACGACGTGGGCAAGGACACGTACCACCACACGTTCTTCGAGATGCTGGGCAACTGGTCCTTCGGCGACTACTTCAAGAAGGAAGCGGTCGAGTGGTCGTGGGAGCTGCTCACGAAGGTGTACGGCATCGCCGGTGACCGGCTGTACGCGACCTACTTCGAGGGCAACGCGAAGCTGGGCCTGCCTCCCGACGAGGAGACGCGGCAGTTGTGGCTCCAGTTCCTCCCCGACAGCCACGTGCTGCCCGGGAACATGAAGGACAACTTCTGGGAAATGGGCGACACGGGGCCGTGCGGGCCGTGCACGGAGATCCACTACGACCGCATCGGCGGCCGCGACGCCCGCGCGATGGTGAACCAGAGCGATCCCGACGTGATCGAGATCTGGAACAACGTCTTCATCCAGTTCGAGCGCCTGCCCGACGGCTCGCTGCGTCCGCTGCCCGCCAAGCACGTCGACACGGGCATGGGGCTCGAGCGGCTCGTGAGCGTGCTGCAGAACGTCCGCAGCAACTACGACACGGACGTCTTCGCCCCGATCTTCGCGACCATCGAGAAGCTGACGGGCGCGAGGCCCTACTCGGGCAAGCTGGGCAAGGACGACAAGGACAACGTCGACACCGCGTACCGGATCATCGCCGACCACATCCGCACCCTGACCTTCGCCATCACCGACGGCGCGGTGCCCAGCAACGTGGGCCGCGGCTACGTGCTGCGTCGCATCCTGCGCCGTGCCGTGCGGTACGGTCGCCAGATGCTGGGCGCCCGGTCGGGCTTCTTCGCGCAGTTGGTGCCGGTGGTGATCGATCGCTTCGGCGGGGCCTTCCCGGAACTGAAGAAGGATCCCGCCCGCGTGGCGGCGATCATCCTCGAGGAGGAGGAGAGCTTCGGCCGCACGCTCGACCGGGGCATCAAGCTCTTCGAGGAGGTGGCGCAGCGTGCAGCGGGTGGCATGATCGCCGGCGCCGACGCCTTCAAGCTCTACGACACGTTCGGCTTCCCCATCGACCTCACGCTCCTCATGGCGCAGGAGCGCGGGCTCGACGTCGACATGAAGGGGTACGAGGCCCAGCGCCAAGCGGCCGAGGAGCTCAGCCGCTCGGGCGGCGCGAAGGAGGGCGAGAAGGCCCTGTCGCTGGGCGGCGAGGAAGTGGCGCGCCTTCGCGCCATGAACGTCGCGGCCACCGACGACTCGCACAAGCACGACGCCTCGCGTGATCTCGCGGCCGACGTGCGGGCCATCTGGAACGGCCACAACTTCGACCAGCACGCCCGCGCGGGCGTTGGCGCCATCGGCCGCCAGATCGGCATCGTCGTCGATCGCACGCCCTTCTACGCCCAGATGGGCGGCCAAGACGGCGACGCGGGCAAGATCATGGTCCTCAAGGGCGCACGCACGGGCCACGCCGAGCACGGCGAGTTCGTCGTCGAGAACACGCTGGCCTTCGGCGGCTATGTGCTGCACCTGGGCCACGTCTCGCACGGCGAGCTCTCGGTGGGCGACCGCGTCGAGATGAGCGTCGACAAGGCCCGCCGGGCCCGCATCGCGAGCAATCACACCGCCACGCACCTGGCCAACCTGGGCCTCCGCGAGGTGCTCGGTCCGGGCATCGACCAGAAGGGCTCGCTCGTGGCCCCCGACCGCCTCAGGTTCGACTTCTCGCACGGCCAGCCCGTCGCGGCCGGGGAGCTCGAGCGCGTCGAGACGATCGTGCGAGGCCAGATCGCCCAAGGCCTCAAGGTGTACGTGGCCCCCGCCCCCCTCGCGGCCGCCAAGGCCGTCAACACGCTGCGGGCCGTCTTCGGCGAGGCATACCCCGACCCCGTGCGCGTCGTCTCGGTGGGCGTGCCCGTCGAGCAACTGCTCGCGCAGCCCGGGGCCGCGTCGAACATGGAGCGGTCGGTCGAGTTCTGCGGCGGCACCCACGTCAACGACACCGCCGCCATCGCTCACTTCGCCCTCGTCAGCGAGGAAGCCGTGGCCAAGGGCGTGCGACGCATCATCGGCCTGACGGGCCATGCCGCGGCGACGGCCATCGAGGCGGCCGACGCCCTCGATCGACGCGCGGCCGACGTGGCCAAGGCGCCAGACGCCGATCTCGCGAGGCTCGTGCAGGCGCTCACGACCGAGGTCGACGGGGCGACCATCCCCGTGGCCCGCAAGGCCGCGCTGCGGGCCACGCTCGCCGCGTTGGGCGAACGCGTGAAGGCGGCCAGCAAGGCCGCGGGCGCGCAGGTGCGCGACGCGGCCGTCTCCGCCGCCAAGGCCATCGCGGCCGGCGCCGTCAACGCCAACGACCTCGTGGTCGTCGACGCCGTGCCCGCGGGCGACAACCGCGACGCGCTGCTCGCGGCCCTCAAGACGGTCCGGGACACCTGCCCCCGCTGCCCCGTCATGCTCATGAGCATCGACACCGCCACCGGCAAGGTCGCGGTGGCGTGCGCCGTGCCCGATGCGGGCATCGCCAAGGGTCTCAAGGCCGGTGACTGGCTCCGCGACGCCTGCGCCGTGATGGGCGGCAAGGGCGGCGGCAAGCCCGACAACGCCATGGGCGGGGGCAGCGACCCCTCCAAGGTGCCCGAGGCCATCCGGGCGGCCCGAGCGGCGGCATTGCGGATCATCATGTGAGCAACACCATGACCGACCGATCGAGCGACATGGCCAGGGGCGTCAAGGGGTGGGCCATCGCCGGCAACTTCGCCTTTGGCGTGGTGGGCATGGTCGTGGTGGGGTGGCTGCTCGAGAAGTACGTCTGGCCGGGGGCTTCGCCGTGGCTGGTGATCGGCTTTGCGGCGGCGGGGGTGGTGGCGGGGGGCTACCGCTTCATCAAGGACGCCAACGAGGCGAATCGGGCCTTCGCGGGCCGTCGAAGCCATCGGGAATCGTGAGGAAGACGTACGGGCCTGCTCAGTTGAGTTTGCAAGATTGCGGAACGTGCGGTATGTTCCTCTCGTAGGAGTTGCTGCGCCTGTGCCGCGCACGGGCCCCGAAGGGGTCGGTACGCGGTATTGGGACGTGCAGGCCGGGCCGCGACGCCCGGTCGGTCGGTCTTTCATTCATGCGCCGGTCAATGCTGACCGGTTCGGAGCACACGAAATGGGCACGATGAATCGAGCGGCGGGGGCGTGGTTCATGGCGGCTGGGGCGTGGTTGATGGTGGCGGCCGGCGTCGCGATGGGCGCGGACGGCCGGGTCGTCGGGACCAACGCCGCGGACTTGCTGGCGATCTACCCCGGACTCCACATGGTGGAGACGACGGGCCGCATCGAGTCCTTCCACGGGGTGCCGATGAACGTGGCCGCGACGCCCCTGCAGGCGGCGACGGAGTGGCTGGCGGCCAACGGCACGGCCTTCGGCGCGGGCCGGCTCGAACTCAAGCTGGTGCGCGAGGAGGCGATGGAGGATCGCTTCCACGTCTACACCTACTCGCAGACGATCGATTCGGTGCCGGTCGAGTTCGGCATGGTGAAGATCCTCGTGCTGTCGCGGCCCGAGGGGCACGCGGTGGTGATGGCCTCGGCGAAGGTGGCCACCCGTCCGGCGGCGGGGTTCGCGGATCCGCGCCTGACGGGCGAGGAGGCGCAGAAGGCGGTGGGCTCCAAGCGCGAGTATTCGCGGATCAAGCAGTGGTCGGCCCCCGAGATGATCGTGTACGTGGGCGAGGGCGACTTCCCCGAGTGGATCGCGCCGCGGCTGGTCTGGCGTTTCACGGGTGAGCAGGCGGGCCTGGGCGCCCCCTTCAAGCGGTCCTTCTTCGTCGACGCGGCGACGGGCGAACTGATCCACTCCCGCAACGAGATCTACCACATCGACGTCACGGGAACGGTGCGGGGTCGGGCGACGCCCTTCCCGCCCGGCGGCGCGACGGCCGACCACGCGGGCAACCCGCCCGTCGAGGTGCCGATCCCGAACATCCGCGTCCGCATCAACGGCGACAACGCCGCCTCGGCATTCACGGACATCAACGGCAACTTCACGATTCCCTGGGCCGGCACCGAGCCGGTCACGGTCGACTGCTCGGTGGGCGACGGTCGCTGGGTGACGGTGCAGGAGCAGTTGGCCGGCCAGGCGCTGATGACGGCGTCGGCCACGGCCACGCCCGGCACGCCCGTCACGCTGCGGCTGAACCCCGCCCCGGGCTCGCAGTACACCAACGCGCAGGTGAACGCCTTCCTGCACCAGAACTCGACGCACGACTTCTGGAAGGGCTACGCCCCGACCTCGACGATCCTCGACACGCAGCTGCCGGCCAAGACGAGCGTCACGGGCACCTGCAACGCCTTCTACGACGGCGCGTCGACCAACTACTACGCGGTGGGCGGCTCGTGCAACAACACGGCCTTCAGCTCGGTGGTGGCCCACGAGTACGGCCACCACATCGTCAACCGCCTGAGCCTCGCGCAGGGCGGCTTCGGCGAGGGCTTCGGCGACGTGATGAGCATTCTGCAGTACGACGACTTCGTCGTGGGCCGCTTCTTCCAGACCAGCGGCGCGCCGGTGCGTTCGCCGGACACGGCCATGGTGCAGTACCCCTGCAGCACCTGCGCGGTGCACACCGGCGGCCAGGTGCTCGGCGGCTCGATCTGCAAGGTCCGCCGCAACCTGGGCAACCGGTACGGATCCGCCGCCGGGCTCGAGAAGGCCCGGCAGAACACCATCAGCTGGTCCCGCGTGACGCTGGGCGGCAACTCGGGCGACTCGGCCCTGCCCCGCACGCTCACCGAGTACCTCACCGTCAACGACGATGACGGCAACATCAACAACGGCACGCCCGACTTCTGCGAGATCGTCAACGCCTTCGGCCAGCACGGCGTGACGCTCGAGGGGATCAACGACAGCGTCACCTTCGCCCTCTCGCAGCCCATTCCCTCCACGCTCGCCCCCTCGTCGAGCACGCCCTTCACCATCACCATCGCCGGCATCTGCCGCGTGCCCGTGGCCGACACGGCGCGACTCCACTGGCGCGACGGCACGTCGGGCGCGTTCAACTCGACGCTCCTGACCCGCGGCGTCGGCAACGCGTACACCGGCGTCATCGACGCCCCGTCGTGTGCGGCGGGCTCGATCCAGTACTACTTCAGCGTGACCACCACCAACTCGACGGGCGGCTCGCCCGCGACGGCCTTCTTCCCCGCCGCGAGCCCCACCGCCCCGGCCCCCGTCACCGCCCTCATCGCCAGCGGCTCCGTGACCGTCGCCGACGACTTCGAGACCGACCGCGGCTGGACCGTGGGCCCCAACACCGCGACCGCGGGCGTCTGGGTGCGAGTCGACCCCAACGGCACGGCCGCGCAGCCCGAGGACGATCGCACGCCCGGCGGCGTGAACTGCTGGGTGACGGGCCAGGGCACGGTCGGCGGCGCGCTCGGCGCGGCCGACATCGACGGCGGCGCGACGGTGCTCACCAGCCCCGCGTACAACTTCGCGTCCGTCCAGGACGTCGAGGTCTCCTACTGGCGCTGGTACAGCAATGGCCTGGGCGCCGCCCCGTACGCCGACACTTTCCGCATCGACGTCAGCGTCAACAACGGCACCACGTGGACCAACGCCGAGACCGTCGGCCCCGGCGCGGCCGGTGATGCCAACGTCACGCCGGGCTGGATCCAGTCCCGCTGGACGCTGCGTTCCAAGGGCCTGGCTCCCTCGAGCCAGATCCGTCTTCGGTTCACCGCCGAGGACGCCGGCACCGGCTCGCTCGTCGAGGCCGCTCTCGACGACGTCCAACTGCTGGGCCTCAGCTGCGAGGATCCGCAGCCGTGCGTCGGCGACTTCAACGGCGACGGCGGCGTCGATGGCGCGGACGTCGTGGCCTTCTTCGCGGCGTGGGAGGTCGGCGACTCGGCCGCCGACGTCAGCCAGGACGGCGGCATCGACGGCTCCGACCTCGAGGTCTTCTTCACCGCCTGGCAGGCCGGCTGCTGAGCCGGCGCTGAATCCCCCTCCGCAGTCCATTCGTCGGCCCGACGCGACCTCGGGACGGCGGCGATCGTTCGTTCCCGCATCGCTGGCCCTCACACGAGGCTCTCCATGTCCAACGGCTCCCTCCGCGCCCTCGCCGGCCTGCTTGCGCCCGCCGCAGTCCTCCTCGCCGCCCCCGCCCTCGCGCAGGTCGGCGACGACTGGTGCCCGCCCGAGTCGGGCGTCTGCGGCTGCGGCAAGCAGCACGCCCTTCGCCTTCGCGCCGAGGCCGGCCTTCCGATCGGCGAGCCGGCGATGCCCGACTACGGCTCGCGCGAAGCCCTGGGCGACACGGACCTCATCTCCTGCGATCTCGACATGGAGATCGTCCCTTCCACCTCCTTCATCAGCGGCGCGTGCACGATGGTGGTCGAATCGAAGGTCGCGAACCTGACGCAGTTCACGATCGTGCTGCGCAACAACTTCACCGTGTCCGGCGCGACGATCAACGGGTCGACGCCCGTCACCGTGCCCCTGCCGGGCGCCAACTCGTACCGCCGCACCATCCAGCTCGACCGCGCGTACGCCCCGGGCGAACGCTTCACGCTTCGGATTCCCTACTCGGGCACGGCCGTCTCGCGCGGGTTCGGCTCGATCGAGTTCCGCACGCAGCCGAGCAGCACCAACCCCATCGTCGCCAGCCTCAGCGAGGCCTACTTCGCCGCGACGTGGTGGCCCTGCAAGGACGGCGACGTCTTCCTGCCCGGCGACAACCGCGACAAGTTCACGATGCGGATGGCCATCACCGCGCCCGACACGCTCACCAGCGTCGCCAACGGGCCGCTCGAATCCGTCGTGACGGTCCCCGGCGGCAAGAAGAAGTACGTCTACGCCTCCAACTACCCCGTCTCGACCTACCTCGTGGCCTTCGCCAGCAGCGTCTACAACGCGTGGAGCACGTCGTACACGTACGTGCCCGACGAGGGCGGCCCGGCCCGCAGCATGCCGCTGAACTTCTACGTCTACCCCGGCAGCGACACCCCCGCCAACCGTGCCGCGTGGGGGCAGGTGGGCCAGATGCTCGAGACCTTCCGCCCCTTCTACGGGCTCTACCCCTTCATCAACGAGCAGTACGGCATCTACCAGTTCCCCTTCGGCGGCGGCATGGAGCACCAGACCATGACCGGCCAGGGCACCTTCAACGAGGGCGTCACGGCCCACGAGCTGGGTCACCAGTGGTGGGGCGACGCCGTCACGTGCCTGACGTGGAACGAGATCTGGCTCAACGAGGGCTTCGCGACCTACTCGGAGGCCATCTGGGCCGAGCGCAAGCCGGGCAGCTCCGGGCAGGCGGCCCTCTTCGCCAACATGGCCGCACGGCGCCCCACCAACCCGGGCGACAGCGTCTACGTCTACGACGCGGCCAACATGAACCGCATCTTCAGCAGCGCGTACTCCTACAACAAGGGCGCGTGGGTGCTGCACCAGTTGCGACGCATCGTCGGCGACCAGGCCTTCTTCGACGGGCTCCGCGAGTACCGCCGCCGCTTCGAGGGCTCGGCGGCCACCACGACCGACTTCGCCGCGGCGATGAGCTTCGTGTCGGGCCGCGACCTGTCCAACTACTTCCAGCAGTGGGTGATGGGCGTGGGCGCGCCCGATTTTGCCTTCGGCTGGCGGAACGTCACGATCGGCGGCAGGCCCCACCTCATGCTGCGCCTGCGTCAGACGCACAACGCCACGTGGCCGGGCACGGGCGTCCCCGGCGACGCCTTCGCGATGCCCGTCGACATCCGCATCACGTCGGCCTCGGGGGCGGTGACCCGCCGCGTCGAGGCGGCGGCACGCTCGCAGCACTTCCTGATCCCGCTCGACGTCGCGGCGACCGATGTCGCGGTCGACCCCGACAACTGGATCCTCTCCTACGCGAAGGTGTCGGAGGCGTACGTCGACGGCCCGGCGAAGGTGGTCGCCACGTCGCCCGCGCCGGGAGCCACCGTCGCCGCCGCACCCGCCGCCGTCACCATCGGCTACAGCGAGGCCGTGACGGTGCCCGCGGGCGCGATCACCGTGACGGGGCCGGGCGGCATCGCCGTGCCCGCGACGCACGTCTATGACGGCGCGTCGATGCGGAGCACGCTCTCGTTCGCCGCGCCCTTGGCGGCCGGTTCGTACCTCGTCCGCGTGCCCGCGACGGTGCTGACCGTCGCCTCGGGCCTGGCCATCGACGGCGAGATCGCGGGCAACGCCTTGCCCAGCGGCGACGGGTTGGCGGGCGGCGACGCCGTGCTGACCTTCACGGTCACGCCCCCGCCATGTCCGGCCGATTACAACCAGGACGGCGGCGTCGACGGCGGCGACGTGGAGTCCTTCTTCCTCGACTGGGAAGCCGGCGAAGCCGCGGCGGACGTCAACGCCGACGGCGGCGTCGACGGCGGCGACCTCTCGACGTTCTTCGCGGCGTGGCAATCGGGCGGCTGCTGAGGGTCGGGCACGCGTCACTTTGTCCCTTGCACGATCGGCCCCTCTCACTTCACCATGGCCCTGCTCGATCGAATCACGGTCAATCCGGCCCAGATGAACGGACAGCCGTGCATTCGGGGCATGCGTCGTACGGTGCGAAGGGTGCTCGAAGCCATCGCCCTGTACCCCAATCGCCAGAAACTGTTCGCGCAGTACCCGGAACTTGAGGAAGAGGACCTTCGCCAAGCGATCCTGTACGCGGCGGCGAACCTCGCGGACCAGTCCGTGCGGATCGCGGCGACCGCATGAAACTCTTCCTCGACCGAGGACTCGGGCATCCCGTCGCCCAGATGTTGCAGGCCGCGGGCCACGACGCTCAGCATGTCGGATCGGTGGCGATGGCGACCGCGTCCGATCGTGAGATCATCACCTCCGCGCGTGCGGAGGGCAGGACAGTCATCACGCTCGATGAACTTGCCCACCTCCGGTGGACACCAACAATCGATAGGCTTCGGCCTGTCGACAGGAGTCCGCTCGTATGGTCAAAGGACAGAGCAAGCGGAAGTACACGGCCGAGTTCAGGCAGGGCGCCGTGGCGCTCGTGGTGAACGAGAAGCGGTCCATCCCGGACGCCGCGGCGGCCCTGGGGATGCCCGCCAACACGCTCAACGTCTGGGTCAGCCAGTCGCGAAACGCCAAGGGCGCCTTTCTCCCCGACGAGCAGAGGGACTTGGTGGCTCGCGTGCGTGAACTCGAGGCCGAGAACCGGCGACTCAAGTTCGAACGCGACATTCTCAAAAAAGCGACCGCTTTCTTCGCGAAGGAAGAAGGGGGCCGGTCATGATCTTCAGGACCATCCGCGATCATCTCACGCCCGAGTTTGCCGTCGTCGACTGTTGCCGCGTGCTCAAGGTCAGCACCAGCGGGTACTACCGGTGGCGTAAGCAGCCCGAGGGCATGCGGACGAAGCGGCGAGCCGAGCTGGTGGAGCAGATCCGCGTCGTGCACGAGGCCAGCCGACGGGCCGCGCGTGCGGAGCGAACTGCTCAACCGCGGCGTCAAGCTCAATCGCAAGACCGTGGCCAGAATCATGCGGGAATCGTCGATCCGCTCGAAGACGATCAAGAGGTTCAAGGTTCGCACCACCGACAGCAACCATCCGCATCCGGTGGCGCCCAACGTGCTGGATCGGAAGTTCTCCGCGGAGAGGCCCGACGCGGCATGGCTGTGCGACATCACGTACATCCCGACCCGCGAGGGTTGGCTCTACTTGGCGGGGGTGATGGACCTGTGCACCCGCCGGATCGTCGGCTGGAGCATGGCCGGGCACTTGCGGGTGGAGCTGGTGAAGGGCGCGCTGACGATGGCGACGGCTACGCGTTCCCCGGCGCCTGGCTTGGTGCATCACAGCGACCGCGGCGTACAGCACTGCTGCGGCGAGTACCGCGCGGAGCTCGCGGCATGGGGCATGGTGGCGAGCATGAGCCGCGTGGGAGATTGCTACGACAACGCTCCCCAGGAGAGCTTCTGGGCGACGCTGAAGAAGGAGCTGTTGAGCGACCGCGAGTTCGCCACCCGCGAGGAAGCGCGTGCGGCGATCTTCGAGTACATCGAAGTCTTCTACAACCGACAGAGGATCCATAGCGGCCTCGGTTATGTCAGCCCCGAACAGTTCGAGGCGAGCCGTCGCTGATATACTCACCGTGTACACCGGAGGTGCGCACGTTCACAGATGTAGTAATTACGGAATGAAAAGGGCGGTAACTTCGGCACTGCTGTGTGGAATACTGGTCACACTCTTGACATGTGCGATCGAGTCTGTCTATTTGCGAACGTGGGCACGCACAACATGGAGCCTCTCTATGAGGGCCAGCGGGAGTGGCGAATACCGCGTGCAGACCGGCGCATTGGAGGTGTATGTGCCTCGGCACGCATGTCCAGTGCCACCTTCCATTGACCCATTACTCGCAAGTGTCGACCCAATCAGAATAGATAACGTGCGCATGACCACTGTGTGGCTGCCGTGCATGGAGATGCAAGTGCGTTATGTATTGCTTTTCATCGACCCGTTCGACCCATCGTCGGCGGAAGCTTTGTTTGTTCCGCAGCAGAACAGCGCGTTGCCGCTGGAGTGTCGCGTGGGCTATTGCCTGCGTCTTGTACTGATTGTGGCGTGTGCGTACGTAACAAGTATGTACGCGTATTCACTTCACGGACGGTGGACAAGGCGGCGAGCGACCGCGATTCGACGATGCGGTAGATGTGGATATGATATATCTGGTGTGTCGTCGGCGAGGTGTCCAGAATGTGGAAGTGGCAATAGAACCCATTGACCCAGGTAGTGTCCGTCAGGTTGCGCACATTCAAGAACGAGGAATTTCCTTTGACCTTCCCGCGGTGCTCGGACGGAGCCCTGCGGCGAATCGCGGCTACACGGCCGCGATCTGCTCCTGCATCGACTCTTCGCGCTTCTGTTCTCTGAGTCTGTCCATCTCCAGATACCGCCGGCTGCCCCGTTTGGTACCGGTCACAAGCCGCAATCGCGCTGCCACCAGCATCAGGGCACTCTCTCCATCGGGGAACGCTCCGATCACCCGTGTTCTGCGGCGGATTTCCCGATTCAGTGTGACCGCTCCACCAACCACACCCCTCAATCCCCCCGCGACTGCAGTTCGGCCTTCCATCGGTCCGGGAGCCATCGCTCGAGGTCGGCGCCGCTCGCGTGCGGCACGTTGGTCAACGCCTGCGTCAGGTAGCGTTGAGGATCGACGCCGTGACGCTTGCACGTCGCCGTCAGGCTCGACAGGATCGCCGCCGTCTCGCCGCCGCGTTCGTTGCCCACGAACAGGCTGTTCTTGCGGTTGAGCACCACCCGCTTCATGTCGCGTTCGCTCGCGTTGTTGTCGATGGGCACCCGCTGGTCGCCCGCGACGGGGAGCGATCGAGCTGGGCGAGGGCCGGGCTTGATCACGCTCCCTTAGCCGCCGCGACTCCCCGCGAATCACCCCGTCACCCCGCGCCATTCTGCGGCGTAATCACGCTCGCCCCTTCCGCCACGGGAATCGGCCCGCCGCCATCGGCGTGTCCGCAGCGCCGATCCGCACGCAGCGCGCGGTCAACCGATCGCCACATCGCGCATCACGCCACGCTACCCAGGGCTCGCTCGAAGACTCGCAGCGCCCTGGGCAACCCGCTGGTTCGCCCCAAAGCGGGCGAGCAGGATGTGGGCCGTTCTTGATCGCGACGCGAACCGGCCGCAACCCACCGCGCGAATCAGCGCCGCGCTCCTTCCGAAGCCCGCTCTGCGGGCGAACCGGCAGGTAGCCCAGGGCGCAGCCCGGCTCTGCGGGCAAGCCCTGGGTACACGAGCGACGATCCGCGCACAGCGCACGGTCAACCGATCGCCACATCGCGCATCATGCCACGCTGCCCAGGGCTTGCTCGAATACTCGCAGCGCCCTGGGCAACCCGTGACCGCTCCACCAACCATACCCCTCAATCCCCCCGCGACTGCAGCTCGGCCTTCCACCGGTCCGGGAGCCATCGCTTGAGGTCGGCGCCGCTCGCGTGCGGCACGTTCGTCAACGCTTGCGTCAATCAGCACCACCCCCGA
>JBBAVG010000078.1:0-12813 GCA_040397805.1 Phycisphaerales bacterium | reverse complement strand
CTGGTGCGCCCTGTCGGGCGATCGGATGCGCGGATTGGCGTTCGGCCGTGGGCTTGCCCGCCAAGCCGGGCGGCGCACCACGGCTACGACTGGTGCGCCCTGTCGGGCGGAGCGGGCCGCGAGGCGGCGTTCGGCCGGTGCGGGCCGGGCATCCGCATTAACACGGTCTTCGCGCCATCTTCATGGCTGAACCGCTATGACATGGCGTGAAACTTCACCTTCTGGCGTTGCTCTCGGCGTTGGCGTCCGCTCCCGTGTCGGCTCAGACCCTGGCTGCGGCCCATGAGGTCACGCTCCTGGGCAAGGCGAGCATCCCGGGCGATGCGACCGATCTGTCGGGGCTGACGGCGGACGTGAGCACCTTCACGCAGGCGAGGCTGGGCTCGTTCGGTTCGGCGATCGACTACTTGGGCAAGGACGACTTGTACCTGGCGATCGACGATCGCGGCCCCGGGGACGGATCGCTGCCGTGGCGGTGCCGGTGGCAGACGTTCCGCATCTCCCTGTCGCCGGGCGCCGCCGACCCCGTGAAGGTGGACCTGGTCTCGACGACGCTGATGAGCGACGAGACCGGACGCGGGCTCAACGGGCTGGCATCGATCCACGCGGGCGACGACCGCGCCAAGGACCTTCGCTACGACCCCGAGGGCGTCCGCGTGCACGGCGAGCTGGTGTGGGTCTCCGACGAATACGGCCCGTGGATCGACGGCTTCTCGACCGGCGGCACGCGCGTTCGACGACTGGACGTGCCCGCGAAGTTCCGAATCGCCGTGGCGGGCGACACGGGCGAGGACGAGATGCCCCCGACCAACACGACGGGCCGCCAGGCCAACCGCGGCTTCGAGGGGCTGGCCATCAGCCCGGACGGCTCGACGCTCTGGGCCATCCTTCAAAGCCCGCTCATCCAGGACGGCGGCCTTGACGCGAAGAACGAACGCATCGGCCTGAACGTCCGCATCCTCGAGATCAAGACCAAGGACGGCGCGATGCGGGAACTGGTCTACCGGCTGGAGAAGCCCAAGCACGGCGTCAATGAGATCGTGGCCCTCAGCGACCGCGAGTTGCTCGTGCTCGAGCGTGACGGCAAGGCGGGCACCGACACCAAGTTCCGGAGCGTCTTCCTCATCGACATCGATGGCGCAACCGACGTCTCGAACGTCGAGGCCCTGGGCTCGCGAGATCTGCCCGCCGGCGTGCGTCCGGTGCACAAGCGTCGCTGGCTCGACCTGCTCGACCCGGCGCACGGGCTCGCGGGCCCGGCGATGCCGGAGAAGATCGAGGGGTTGACGCTGGGCCCGACGCTCGCCGACGGACGCCGCACGCTCGTCGTGACGACCGACAACGACCTCAAGACCGAGAACCCCAGTTGGTTCTGGGTGTTCGCGTTCAGGTGAGGCGGCGCCGGCGGTCGGGAGCGCCCGCGGAGCACGACGCGACCGGCGGCGGTCACGGGATGTGGTGAGCGGCACGAAGATGCCGTGACGGACGGCGTGCGCCGCCCGAGAAGGTCACTTCACGCCGTCCTTGTCCGCCATCATGCGGATGACGTCGACGCAGCGGTTGGCGTAGCCGGCCTCGTTGTCGTACCACGAGACGATCTTGAAGAACCGCTTGTTGAGCTCGATGCCCGCCTTGGCGTCGAAGATGCTGCTGCGGATGTCGCCGATGAAGTCGCTGCTGACGACCTCCTCCTCGGTGTAGCCCAGCACGCCCTTCATCGCGTGCTCGGAGGCGGCCTTCATGGCGGCGTTGATCTCGGCCATCGAGGTGTCCTTGGCGGTGCGGAAGGTGAGGTCGACGCACGAGACGTCGGCCGTGGGCACGCGGAACGACATGCCCGTCAGCCGGCCCTTGAGGGCGGGGATGCAGAGCGTCACGGCCTTGGCCGCGCCGGTGCTCGCCGGAATGATGTTCTGGTAGGCGTTGCGGCCGCCCCGCCAGTCCTTCTTGCTGGGGCCGTCCTGCGTGGGCTGCGTGGCCGTCGCCGCGTGCACCGTCGTCATCAGGCCTTCCTCGAGACCGAAGGCGTCGTGAATCACCTTGGCCACCGGCGCGAGGCAGTTGGTGGTGCACGACGCGTTGCTGATCACCGTGTGCTTCGAGGGGTCGTAGACCTCGGGGTTGACGCCCATGCACAGCGTGGGCACCTGGCTGACGTCGCTCTTGGTCGGGGCGGAGATCACGACGCGCTTCGCGCCGCCGCCGCTGATGTGCAGCGAGGCCTTCTCGAACTCGGTGAAGAGGCCGGTCGACTCGAGCACGTAGTCGACGCCCATTTGCTTCCAGGGCAACTTGGCGGGATCCTTCTCGGCCGTCGTCGCGGTCGTCTTGCCGTTGACCGAGAACGACGTCTCGGTCGCGGAGATCTCCGCGGGCTTGCCGCCGAGCATGAACTGGCGGTGCATCGTGTCGTACTTGAGCAGGTACGCGAGGTTGTCGGCGGGAACGAGGTCGTTGACGGCCACGACCTCGATGCCCTGAGCCGCGGCGGCGCGGTAGACGAGGCGTCCGATGCGACCAAAGCCGTTGATGCCGATGCGAACTGCCATGACGTGGATCTCCGGGAAACGGGCGAGCACGACTCGCCGCGGGTGGGTGCGTGGGCGAAGGGGATGAGTCTAGAGGGGCGCGGTGGGGTTTTCGATTCAGCCATGCCCCCACAAGACCCCCACACATGGCCGCAAGCCCGGCGCAGCACTCGCACAAGCCTCTATTTCGCAGCATGATGCGCAGAACCGACAGCCCGTGCACGTTTGGGGCAATCACCCTAGAGCGTTCGGCAGCCCGGGAAGGTTTACTTGGTGCAGCACACGCAAGGGCCATGACGGCCGGTATCCCGCAGGACGCGGCGGCATCGGGGGCGTGTGGACTGACGTCTCTTTCCTCTCCTGCCTGCCCGTGGCGACGCCGCGACGGACAGGTGTTTCGGGACTCGAGGTGGGTGCGGGGCGTGCGCCGGGTGGGCGGCGTCCTGCGGTCTTGGGGTGGTGGCGACACCGTCCGGTGCCGGGCGTCAGGAAGGCGCCAGTCACCGGCGAGCAGGCCGCTCGTCAGCGCGGTTCGCCAGGTTGCAGCGTCTTCCCGCAGGGCCACGACGGCCCCGGAGGGCGAATCACGTGGTTGCTCCGATCGCAGGCCGTGGTGGGCTGGCGGGCGGGGCTCAAAAGGTGGTGGAACCATGTCCGTACCGCTTCGTCGCGCCCTTCCGGCGTTCGACGCGCCTCGCCCCGCACTGCGGCGGCACGAGGCCGTGTCGACTCGCAATCCCATCATCGCGTGGCTGCTCGCCAAGGGCACGCCGCTGAAGTCCTATCTCGACGGCCTGGCCGCGATGGACCTCAAACTCTCGGCGGGAAGCGGGCAGGTGCGATCGATCATGCACGTGCGTCGCCGCCTGGCCCTGACGCTGCTGCTCGACTTCTCGAGAGAGCAAGGCCTCTCGGTTCGCGAGCTCTCGCTGCTGATCGACGACCTGCAGCAGGCGGCGAGCGACGCGATGAATCACCTGATCGACGCCTCGAGGGGCGAGCATCGCCCGTCCCCCGCCTGACCACGAGGATGGGCACCCCCTGCCGGGGGGAAGGGCTCGTCGGGGGTGATGATGGATCCCCTGATCGAGCCACCCTCGAAGTGGTGTCGGGAGGGGACGGGTTCCGATGTGTGCAACGCGTTGGAGATGCCGCCTGCGGGGTGCACAGGCCCCGGGCGCGGCCGCGTCGGTCTCAGGCCGAGACCGGGGCGAGCGGATCATGAAGTTCGTCGGGTGCAGCAAAGCCGGCCGGCGAGGCCCCGCACGCGGGGCGGAACCGGAAGATCCGGTCAGGACGACCAGTTCGAGCGATGAGACTGCGCCGACTACGCCCAAGGGAGGTTGTAGTCGATGTTCGTGCGAAACCGTGGCGACGTGAGCGGGGATGCGGGCAGGACGGCGGCAAGGGGACCTCTCGGGGCACCGGTGCGTCATCGCCCCGCGGCCACGGAGCGCGACCTCGTGCGTTCGCTCTATCACGACTATCACGCCCGCGCGCTCGCCTACGCGCGGCGACTGGTGGGCGACGCCGACGCCGAGGACGTGGTGCAGGAAGGATTCCTGCGGCTCACCCGCTTCAAATCGCTGACGCGTTCGCACCTCAACGCGCCCTTCGTGCTGGCGGTCATGCGCAACACCGCGATGACGATGCTGGCGAGGTCGGGCCGCGCGAGAAAGCGCGACCAGGGTGCTGCCGACGAGCGCCGAGACGGCTTGGCGTGGCACCCGCCGGCCCGCGAATCGGCCATCGATCGGCACTTGGCCGACCTTACCGAAGGTCAGCGCGAGGCGCTCATCCTGGTGGAGGTGCGAGGCCTCTCCGACACGCAGGCCGGACTCGCGATGTCGCTCTCCCGCACGGTCGTGAGCGCGAAGAAACGCTCGGCGGTGCAGGCGCTCCGCGCGATGTACGACACCGGCCGAGGCGAGGTGGCCTGAAGCGCCCGCGATTCCTCAGCCCATGACGACGCGGCCGTTCACGATCGTCGCCACGGCCCGACCCCGCACGGCGCGGCCCATGAAGGGCGTGTTGCGCGACTTGCTCCGCAGGCACGCAGGCGTGATCGTCCACGCGGCGTCGGGGTCGATCACCGTCACGTCGGCGGGGCCGTTCTCCTCGAGGCGGCCGAGCCCGCAGCGATCGAGGTTGCACAGCCTCGCGGGCTCGATGGTCATCATGGCGATCAGGCGGGGCCAGTCGATCAGGCCCGTGGCGATCAGGGCCTCGGCGTAGAGGGCCAGGGCCGTCTCGAGCCCGATGAGGCCGAAGGGCGCGTCCTCGAAGGGGAGCGACTTCTCGTCCACGCTGTGCGGCGCGTGGTCGGTGGCCAGTACCGTGATCGTGCCGTCGACGACGCCCTGACGCACGGCCTCGACGTCCTTGCGTTCCCGCAGCGGCGGGTTCACCTTGGCGTTGGTCTCGTACCCCTCGCACGCCTCGTCGGTCAGCAGCAGGTGGTGCGGCGACGCCTCGGCCGTCACGGGCTGACCCGCCGCCCTCGCCCGGCGGACGATCTCGACGCTCTCGCCGCTGGAAATGTGCTGGACGTGATAGCGACAGCCGATGCCGCGGTTGAGCCGCACGTCGCGTTCGATGATGATCTCCTCGGCCGCGCGGGGCCAGCCGCCAAGGCCCAGCCGCAGCGACCGCTCGCCCGCGTGCATCGCGGCCCCGCGGGTCATCGTCGGCTCCTGGCAGTGCTGCATGAAGGCCAGGCCGGACGCGGCGGTGGCCGAGAGCACCCGCGACATCATCCCCGCCGAGGCGATGCAATCGCCGTCGTCGGAGATGCCCGCGGCCCCGGCCCGGGCGAGCAGGGCGATCTCGGTCAGCTCCTCGCCCTTGCGGCCGCGGGTCGCCGCGGCGACGGCGAAGACGCGGCACGGCGAGGTCGCCTTCGCGCGGGCGTGGACGAACTCGACCAACTCGGGCGAGTCGAGCGAGGGCGACGTGTTGGGCATGCAGCAGACGGTGGTGAAGCCGCCGGCGACCGCCGCGGCCCCGCCGGTGGCGATGGTCTCCTTGTGTTCCTGGCCGGGCTCGCGGAGGTGCACGTGCGGATCGATGAGTCCGGGAACCACCAGGCACCCCTTGGCATCGATGACGCGGGCGTCCTTGGTCACCTGCAGGCGACGGCCGATCGCCCGGACGACGCCCCCTTCGATGGCGACATCGGCCGCCTCGTCGCGGCCGGACGCCGGGTCAATGATGCGACCGCCGCGGATGACAAGGGGGTCGTGGGCGGCAGGCAGGGCGGCACGGGGGGTACTGCGGGGGGTGGGAGCCATCGGAGGCGAGAGTAGAAGGGCGGCCCGCCTGGTCGAGGTCGGTCCAGGGGGGTGCCGAAGAAGACCACGGTCGGCGACCCCTTGGTGGCGACGAGGCGGGGGTGGAACGGGAGCGACGACGAGACTAGAATCTCGACCCGGCACTCGGCCGGATTCTGTTCGGAGTCACCGCATGACCACGACCAATCCCTCGTACAAGCCCGGCCAGCACCTCGAGTGCACGGTCGCCAAGCTCCCCCGCACGGACGACCAGGCCGCGACCATCGCTCGCCTCATGCGTCTCGATCCCGAGAACAAGCGGGCCCTGCGCCGTGCGCAGCGCATGCGTCGTCAGCGCATGGTCGTCTACAACCGCGGCAACCGCGATTGGTACAGCCGCGAGAAGTCGGCCAAGGTGGTGCACGTGGGCGTGGGCGAGTCGTTCACGCTCCCGTACTCGCACGACCTCGCGCACGACCTGGCGGTGGTGGCGGGCTTCGTCACGGTCAAGACGAAGTGAGCCCCGCTCGGCGAGTCGCCTTCGGCGGCGTGTCCGAACCGCTCGAGCATGTCTGACGTAGCGAGGGGTCATTCCCGAGAGCGCGACAGCCATGAAGTCCAAGCCCAAGTCATTGGTCCCTGCCGCGCTGGCCCTCTCCGGCGCGGTTTTTTTCATCACGTACTTCGCCGCCCGGAACTTGAGCGGCGGATCGTCCTCGCCCGCCGGCGTCCCGGCGGCGACCCATGCGCCGACGGCCGAGCCATCCGAGTCGAGTTCGCCCGACACGACGTCGGCCGAGTTGAAGCCGGACGTGTCGAACCACGTGCAGTCGTACGACACGCTGGGACGGATCGTGTCGCTGCCGAGCAAGGACGGCAGGCTGCCCCTCGAGATCCACCACGAGGAGATCCCCCACTTCCTTGGTCGCGACGGCACGAAGGTGGGCATGAAGGAGATGATCATGCCCTTCCACGACGTGGCCCCGGGCGTGTCGCTCGAGGGGTTCAAGGCGGGCGACGCGGTGCGATTCACCTTCGAGGTGCGGTGGAACAAGCCGCCCCGCACGCTGGTGACGGCGTTGACGCCCCTCGAGCCGGGCGTGACGCTCAAGCTCAGCGAGATCGTCGAGGAGAACTGACCTCGCACCAGCGGCGGCGGGTCGACCCGCGGCCGCTCTCGCCCCGCTACCCTCCGATCGCATGAGCGGAGCCACGTCCAACACGGCCGCCACCGGCGTCGAGCAGGCGTCGTCCAACTCCGGGATCGAGGGGTTTCAGGGCCTGCTGATGGCGTTCATGATGGCCCTGGTCTTCCGGGGCTTCATCATCGAGGGCTTCCACATTCCCACCGGCTCGATGGCGCCGACGCTGATGGGCCAGCACACGCTGCTGCACGGCGACACGAGCGGCCTGGCGTGGCCCGTGGGCCCGGTGACGATGCAGGGCCGCACGGGCGTGCCCGCGCCCACGCAGAGCTTCACGACCAGCGATCCGGTGACGCTCGCCGAGACGCGGGTGGTCAACGCCCCGCTGCGGAGCGGAGACCGCGTCTTCATCCTCAAGTACCTCTTTCCGGTCTTCACGCCCAGCCGCTGCGACGTGGTGGTCTTCAAGAACCCCCGCGACCCCACGATGAGCTACATCAAGCGGCTCGTCGGCCTGGGCCCCGAGGAAGTCGCGCTCGTCGATGGCGACGTCTTCTCGCGGCCCCTTGCGCCCGATGCGCCGCCCGAGGCGGCCACGACCAACACGTGGGAGCTTCCGGGCTGGACAGTGGCACGCAAGCCCGACGATTCGCAGACGGCGATGTGGCAACTGGTCTTCGACTCGGCGTTCACGCCGCTCGACGCCTCTCGCGACGGGCGGACGTGGTTCAAGTCGCCGTGGACGCCCGCGGAGTCGGATGCCGCCGCGTGGAAGGTCGAGGGGCAACGCGAGTACCGCTACGAGGGGCAAGGACCGACGACGCTCGCGTGGGACCCCAAGCGTCGAATCAGCGACGCGTATCCGTACAACCAACTCGGCGGCGGGCAGTTCCCCAACGGGCACTTCCCCGTCAGCGACGTCCGCGTGTCGCTCCACCTCGAGCCCGTGGCCGCGGGAACGTCCGCGGCGATGACGCTCGCGACGCGGCGGCACGTCTTCCGGGCGGCCATCGAGGGCGGCGATCGCGTGACGCTGGCGATGCGTCGCGACGACCAGACCGACTGGCGGACCATCGGCGAAGGCTCGCTGACCGTGCCGCTGGCGGCGGGCCAGGTGCGTCAGGTGGAGTTCTGGCACGTCGATCAGTCGCTGCGAGTCGTGGTCGACGGACGCACGGCGGCACGAGGCGAATACGACTGGTCGCCGGCCGAACGCCTCGAGGCGTCGATGGGAATTGCCGCGAAGGAGGTCTTCGAGACGCGGGATCGCAACCTGCTGACGGATGCCGCCCGCATCACGCCCCCGCAGGTGTCGCTCGAGTTCGCGGGCGGGCCGTTGACGCTCCGCCGCGTGCGGGTCGATCGCGACATCCACTACCAGCCCGGCGACTATCACCCGGTGAACGACACGACGGCCTTCGGGCCCTCGGGCCCCCACTCTCGCGCCCGCCAGCCCGCGGCGGGGACCCACCCTCGCCAACCCGTCTTCCTCGCCGACGGCGAGTACTTCATGTGCGGCGACAACAGCCCCGCGAGCCTCGATGCCCGCCTGTGGGAGAAGCCCTCGCCGTGGGTCGAGTCGATGGACCCGCACACGGGCGTGGTGCACCGCGACGCCATGGTGGGCAAGGCCTTCGTGGTCTATTGGCCGGGCATGGACTGGAAGTGGGGCGTCGTGCCGGTGCCCGACTTCGGTCGCGTGCGGCAGATCAAGTGACGATTCGCCCTGCCTGACTCAGCCACAAAGACGGGCGATGACCGCCATGCGCACCAGCACGCCCGCGGCGACCTGGCGAAGGATGATGCTCCTGGGCCCGTCGGCGACGGCGGCGTCGAGTTCGATGCCTCGGTTGATCGGACCGGGGTGCATCACCACGGCGTGGGCCTGCATGCGATCGGCACGCTCTGGCGTGAGCGCGTAGAGGGTGCGATACTCGCGGACCGAGGCAAGGCCCGGAGCCTTGACGACCAGGGCCTCGCCCTTGGCGCCCGCGGCGGCCTCGGTGCGTTCGAACTGGATGCGGAGCATGACGGCGGCATCGACCGTCGGCAGCACGGCGTCGAGGTCGCGGCTGACATCCACCTTGAACGTGCGGAGCGACTCTGGCGCCATCGACGGCGGCCCCACGCAGACGACGCTCGCGCCAAGGGCCCGCATGGCGAAGATGGTGGACCGAGCGACGCGGGAGCTGGCGATGTCGCCGACGATGGCGACGCGAAGGCCCGAAAGGTCGAAGTCGCGGCTTCGGCCCATCGCCGCGGCGAAGGCATAGGCGTCGAGGAGGCCTTGTGTGGGATGCTCGTGGCGACCGTCGCCCGCGTTGATGACCGGGCACCGCACCTTGCGGGCGATCAGGGAAGCCACGCCCGACTGCCGGGCCCGCACGACGAGGGCGGCGACACCCATGGCCTCGACGTTGGTGGCGGTGTCGATGAGCGTCTCGCCCTTGTTGACGCTCGACCCCGCGCCCATGAGGTCGATGGCGTGGCCGCCGAGACGGTGCGTGGCGACGCTGAAGGACGTGCGGGTGCGGGTGGAATCCTCGAAGAAGAGGTTGGCCACCACGCGACCGGCGAGCATGGGCTTGATCGAGCGGGCCGACTCGAAGGTGCGGGCCAGCGACAGGAACGAGCGAATGGCGGCAGCATCGAGCCCCTCCAGCCCCAACAGGTGGCGAGTGGAGGGAGCGGTTGCCGCGGCGCCGGCGTGGGCCGTTCGTCGTGCGGTGGTGCCGTGTCGTCGGGGGCGGTCGCGCTGGGTCATGACGGGTGACTCGGTGGGGTGCGTGCGACGGATCAGGGGCGTGCGGCCGGCAGCGGCTCCATCCACGCCAAGCGGCGGAGTTCGATCACCGCGGCCACGACGCCGGGGTCGGAGGCGGGGAGGGCGGCGCACCGGCGGGCGTGATCGGCGGCGAGGAACACGGTGGTGCCTGCGCGGGCGCGGCCCTCGTCGACCGCCGGAGCGGCTCGCACCGCCGCCTCGAGGCCGGAAGCTCGCGTGAGGTCCCAGAGCGCGGTGACCTGGGCCGCGGAGAGTTGACGGACCAGCGGCGGCACGGGGCTGCGGTCGCCGCGGGTCCCGGTGGCCACTCGCAGCGAGCCGTCGGGATCGACGACGTACCACGCCGCACCGCCGGGGCCGGTGTCGTCGAGCGTGATGGAGAGGGCGAAGTCGTCGGGCGTCGCCGCGTCGGTGTCGGAGGGGCGGGCCTTGGAGCACGCCACGAGCGACACGGCCACGAGCGACGCGGCGACCAAGGACGTCGCCGCATGCCGAAAGAGGGTCGGAAGCCTCGGGGTCATCGCGACGACTGTACGCGAAGGCCGGGAGCGGGGCGTGCTACGCTGGGGGCATGTCGCTGACCTTCGCCGCGTTCCAGGAGCTCATCAAGCGTCGCTACCACGCCACCGACTCGGCGCGAGGGACGCCGGGAACGTTCATGTGGTTCATCGAGGAACTGGGCGAACTGGCGACGGCGTTGCAGGACAACGCACCGGGCAAGACCCCGACGCCCGAGCAACGGGCGAACCTGTCGGAGGAGTTCGCCGACGTGATCGCCTGGCTGACGACGCTGGCGAACATCAACGGCGTGGACCTCGAGAAGGCCCTCGAGAAGTACACGGACGAGCAGCGGGTCAAGGGCGTGAAGTCGTAAGCGGCGGGCTCGAGGACGCCTCAGTGACCGTGCGACGGGTCGACGTGGCCGGACGATTGCATCGGCTCGGGATGGGCGGGCTGCGTCGCGGCGGGCCGACGTTCCTCCTCGGGGTCGGCGTAGGCGGTGCGGGGCACGCCCCCGACGACCTTGAGCTTCATCCAGATGAGCGCGGCGATGACGCCCCCGGCCATCGCGAGGGCGCCGAGGCGGACCGCCGTGCGTGACGTCGCCCGTGGCGAAGACCGCGGCGAGGATCGTTCCGTGGCTGGCTGCTGCGCGGATGGGTGGATCATGGGTGCGTTGGTCCGGGGCGACGTCGAACAAGGGGTCGTGAGGGGCCTCGGGACGGCGACATCAGGGCGTGACGGGCACGGACCGGACCTCGACGCCGCCGGTGAACGCCTTCACCCAGATGCGGAATCGCTCGGTGCCGCCGCGGACATCGACGTATCCGTCACTCGCGGGAACGTCGCTGCCGGGTTCCCTGACGGGGCAGCCCATGGCGTCGAAGACGAGCCTGTTGTTGAAGAAGGTGTTGGCGGAGATGGTCATGTTGGAGTATTCCTGGCTGCCGGTGCCTCCGACGGTGCGTTGGACGACGACGTCGGCGCCGCTCTCGACGGTCGAGCCGGTGATGGGGGCGATGACATAGCCGGTCGAGGAGAAGGTGATGGCGTGCGCCCGCTGGAGCGCGATGGAGTCGCTCTGCACCTGCATCACGTCGGCGACGACCTGTCTGGCGAGGGCCTGGAGCCGCAGCGGGTTGGCCTGCGAGGTCATCGGCACGACGATGGCGGCGGCGATGCCCATGATGATCACCACGATCAGCAGTTCGATCAGGGTGAACGCGGTTCGTCGCATCGGGAACGCCTTCATATGCCCTGATCATCGACCATTCGGGGGGAAGGGTGAAGCGTTGACCGCCAGGCGTGCCGCCGGTGACGTCCGTGAGGGCGGCGGTGACGGGCGTGCGGCCGGCATCGGCCGTTCAGTCGGCGGGGCGACCGGTGCTGCGGCCGGTAGCCTCGTCGAAGCCGCTGGCGTAGAGCGCGGCGTTCGGGACGTTCCACACCCACGCCGCCGAGGGCCACCCTCGCACGGCGGGATCGTGAACCTCCACGATGGAGGTCTTGTCAAAGCCGGGAAAGGCGGGATTGACGGGTGCGGCGACCAGGTACCCGCCGCCGATGAGCGACGACGGATCGGTGAGGGTGCCCCACCCCTTGCTCGCGAAGTCCGGATCGCGACCGCTGCGGGCGTGTCGATGGCGATCGATTCTCGACTGCACGCTCGCGAGGCGAGCCTTGAGCACGCCGTCGGCCTGCTCCTGCTCGGCCTTGGAGGCGTCGGGCGTCACGCGCGTGGCGACGATCGCGAGGATGATCGCGGCGACGGCCAGTTCAACTCGACGGGCGACGGTGGGCATGAGGGTGCGGGCTTGTTGGCAAGACGGGGCGAGGCGAGCCTCGCAAAAAAGACGCCGCGGACCCCTCCGGGGTCCGCGGCATGGCGATGCGTTCAAGAGAGGTCGCTCAGTCCGTGGCGGTCGTGGAGATCACGCCCGTGCCCTCGTTGAAGTTCGAGGCGTACAGCGAGCGATCGGCCGAGTTCCACACCCAGGCGTTGGTCGCCGAGCCCTTGGTGGTGCCGACGACGGTCTCGATGCCGGTCTTGGTGGCCAGCGTGAAGGCCGGGTTGATCGGGTTGGCCTTGATGTAGCCGCCGGTCCGCAGGGTGTCCCACGTCGCGGCGCCCGCGGCGGCCGGGAAGGGGTACGTGCCGCTGTTGCGGGCGGCGTACAGCTCGATCTGCTTCTGCAGCGTCGACAGCTGCGCCTTCAGGTTGCCCGCCGAGGCCTCGCCGGTGGCGTTGGTGAACTGGGGCACCACGACCGCGGCCAAGATGCCCAAGATCACGACGACGATCAGCAGTTCGACCAGCGTGAAGCCCTTGCGAATACGATTGTTCATTCCAGCACTCCTGATGACTGATGCTCATGGACGACGGGTGCAAGCGACACGGCGTGCCCCAGAGGTCCGGATTCCCGTTCTTGATCGATGCCCGCGGAGGTGACATTCCGTCGCACCAAGGTGCTACCGAAGCAGCCGCGAACACCGAACGCCCAGTCCATCGGCACGAGCAGCGGGCCTTGTGAGTCGAACCGTGAATTCCGCGGGACTCGACCGATCCGGGGGGTCCGATCACTCGC
>JBBAVG010000077.1:0-12855 GCA_040397805.1 Phycisphaerales bacterium | reverse complement strand
ACGTTGCGTCCACGAGTTCACCTCACCCGCTGCGCGGGTTCGGTTCACTCGTGGCAACGCTCGTGGGCCCTGCGGGCCCTCCGCACGGGCATGCTGTGGTCCCGGAGGGACCGACGACTTGAGCGGCGGGTGAAACGCACCCGCTGTGCGGGTGAGTTGAACCCGCCGTGACGCGTGATACACGCTCCCGCCCCCGTGAGGGGCGGGCGAGGGTCGGGGCGTGGTCGTCGGCCCCTCACGGGGCCGTGCGCGAATGAGCGTTGCGTCCACGAGTTCACCTCACCCGCTGCGCGGGTTCGGTTCACTCGTGGCTCAAGTCGTGGGCCCTGCGGGGCCGCGGAAGGGCCGCGTGAAGGGCCCGCCGGGCCCACGAGGTGAACTCGTGGGGACCTTCATGCGGGAATCTTGCACTGGTCGTCAGGCCAGCCACGCGCCGCCGATCAGGATGCCCGCCACCACGGCCGAGAGTCCAGCCTTGGCGAGCGTGGCGATCAATCGGCCCGCGGCGGCGCCCGTGCCCGCCTTGGCCGCCTCCGCGAAGGGACGCTGCAGGAGCGAGTGCTCCACCCAGAGGGCCGCGCCGCCCGCTCCGAGCACGGCGCCCATGATCGTGCCGATGGGCGGCAGGAAAAGCGAGCCAACCACGGCGCCCACCAGCGAGCCGACGACCGCCGCCAACGCGCCCTTGCGGCTCGCGCCCCCCTTGGCCGCGCCCAGGGCCGAGGCGGCGATTTCGACCGCCTCGCCGACGAGCGCGATCACGGCGCAGATGATGAGCGTCCACCACGAGTAGAGGTCGCCTCGCCACGCCTGCAGGCCCGTGGCGACGAGGATGGCCAGCCACGTGCCCGGCAGCGTCAGCAGCGTGAGCGCCACGCCCACGATGGCGAAGAGCGTGGCGACCGAGGAGGCGAGGATGTCCGCGGCGACGTCGTTCAAGAGGCACGAAGGAAGCGGATGCAGGCCGGATAGCGGAAGTAGCGTCGCTGATTGGCGGCCACCGCCCCCAGCACCATGCCGACGATGGCGAGCACCAGGGCCGCGACCAGCACCACGAAGCCGATGCCGCAGGCCGGGATGAGCAGGAAGCCGACGGTGGCGTAGATGAGCTGCGTGATCTGGAAGTTGAGCGCCTCGCGGCCGTGATCGTCGACGAACCTCGATTCACCCCGCTTGATGAGGTACATCACGAGGACCGGGATGACCGGCAGCAGCAGGGCCGAGGCCAGCAGCGTCAGGTGCATGGCCATGGCATAGTGCCGTTCCCACTCGGAGACGGAGGGGTCGACGGGCCCGCTCGAGCTGGCCACGGGCGTCTGGTTCATTCCCCTGAATGGGTCGTCGTGCATGGGAGGCCTCGGCTGGATCCTACCCGGCCTGGCCGGCCGGCGGGTGTCCGGAAGTCCTTGTTGCGGAAAGGGGCCGAGGGGTTTCGCGCCGGATGGGACCTTGCGACGTGCGGCCTGTGCGGGTCGTTCGCGTTTGGACGCGTTCGGAGCGGGCGGCAGGAGGGCAAACGCCCATGCATGCCGCAGGAATCTCCCGGGGTTTCCGATCGATGGCGGCGGCGACCGGGCGTCACTCGCGACGTGGACGGCTCGCCTCACGAACGAACCCAAGACCGCATCACTTCCGAGAACCCAGACGAGACCCGCCATGAACACGACCAAGAACGTCACCCCGGTCCTCCTGCTCGCCCTGTGCACCGCCGCGGCCGGCGCCGACATCACCGCGCTGGGCGCGTCGCGGTCGGTGGGCGCGTCCCGCTTCCTGAACCTGCCGGGCAGCCCCTTCCAGTCGCAGTACGACAGCTTCGACCAGTGGCCGACGTTCGGCGACATGAACGCGACGGCCCGCACGCTGGGCGGCGAGGGCGCGACGGTGCAGGAGAGCGTGGCGTCGCAGGCCTCGGCCCTGATGAAGGGCAACAAGCTGGCCTTCCTCAACACGCAGTTGACGGTGCGTCCGGGGCAGTGGTACCGGGGCACGTCCGGCCAGGGTCAGGCGGGCGCGTACTCGGACTTCTACTTCAGCGTCGAGGTGACGAGCCCGGTCGACGCGTTGCTGAGCGCTTCGGCGCGTGGCACGGTGACGCCCTTCGCCACGCTCAACGCCGACATCACGGCCAGCCGAAACGGCCAGCCGATGTTCAACTACAACATCGCCCCCACGGGCGGCGATTATGACGATTCGACCTCGTGGATGTTCCGGCTCGAGCCGGGCATCTGGGAGTTCACCGCGATGACCAACGCCTCGGGCATGACGGGCGCGTTCAACGGCGTCGATCGTCTGGGCGACATGCGGTTCAACTTCGAGGTGACGGCCGCGCTGGTGCCCAACGTCGGCGGCGCGACGGTGCTGGCGGCGATGGGTCTGCTGACCGCGCTGCGTCGCCGTCGCTGAGCGGCGGCCCGCCGGCTCAGCGAACGACCTCGACGGTCTGTTCGCGGGCCATGAGTTGGCCGATGGCCTCGATGGGATCCAGGTTCTCGAAGAGCACCGCGTGGACCGCGCCCGTGATGGGCATGTCCACGCGGTATTTCCGCGCCAGCTCCATGACGCTGCGGGCGGTGGCCACGCCCTCGACGACGTAGGGGATCGAGGCCAGGTGGGCATCGAGCTTCACGCCCCGGCCCAACGCCTCGCCGCAGGACCGGTTGCGTCCCTCGGGGGAGAAGCAGGTGGTGGCCAGGTCGCCCACGCCCGCGATGCCGAAGAAGGTCTCGTGGTTGGCTCCCATCGCCTGGCCGAGGCGAGAGATCTCGGCCAGGCCCCGGGCGAGCAGCGCGCTCTTGGCGTTGTTGCCCGCCTGCAGGCCGTCGACGATGCCCGCGGCGATGGCGATGACGTTCTTGACCGCGCCGGCGAGTTCAACGCCCAGCACGTCGGGGTTGGTGTAGATCCGCATCCAGCTGTTGCCGAAGAGCTGCTGGATCTCGCGGGCGAAGGTCATGTCGTCGCTGGCGGCGATCATGGCCGCGGGCAGGCAGCGGGCCAGTTCCGCGGCGATCGTGGGCCCCGAAAGGCAGGCGATCCGCCGCGGCTTGCCGTCGGGGTCGTCGCGGCCCTGTTCGCGGAGCACCTCGGCGATGATCTGCGTCGGCCGCATCAGCGTGCCCGTCTCGATGCCTTTGGCGAGCGACACGACGCCCGCGCCGGCGGGCACGTGCGGGGCCAGTCGCCGCCACACGTCGCGGGTGTACTGCACGGGCACGGCCGAGACGATGAGGTCGGCGCCGTCGAGGGCCGCAGCGTCCTTGATCATCACCTCGACGGCCTCGGGGAGCGTGAACCCGGGGAGTCGCGAACTGCGGCGCATCTGCGACACGCGGCCGGTCTCGTCCATGCTGTGGCCCCACAGGCGGACGCGAACCGGACGCTGCAGGCCCGCCTCGTCGCCGGGGACGCCCCGCAGACGCGACGGCTCGGGCGAGGAGAGGATGCCGGCGCTCACCAGGCCCATCTGCCCGACGCCCAGGACGGTGACGACGGGACGGCCGTTGGCGGGTTCGTGGCGGTGGTGGGGCGTGGCCATGATCGATCCTGGGGGCGGTCCTGATGGCGGCGAGGGCCGACGTTCACTCGAACTCGTCGCCGCGGAAGAGGTTGCCCAAATAGGCCTTGCGGGCGTTCTCGTCGTTGATGATGGTCTTGGGGGTGCCCTGGGCGATGACCGAGCCGGCGACGATGATGCAGGCGCGGTCGCAGACTCGGAGCGTCTGCTGCACGTTGTGGTCGGTGATGAGGAAGGCGATGCCCTGCTTGGCCAATCGCGTGATCTCGGCCTGGAGGTCCTCGACGGCGATGGGATCGACGCCGCTGAAGGGTTCGTCAAGGAGGATGAGGCGGGGGTTGGTCACCAGGGCCCGGGCGATCTCGAGCTTGCGGCGTTCGCCGCCCGAGCAGGTGCGGGCCTGGTGGCCGGCCTTGTGGGCGAGCCCGAACTGCTCGAGGAGCTGCGTGGCCCGGATGCGGCGATCGCCCCGGGGCATGTCGAGGGTCTCGAGAATGGCCAGGAGATTCTGCTCGCAGGTCAGTCGCCCGAAGATGCTGGGTTCCTGACTGAGGTAGCCCATGCCCAGCCGTGCTCGGCGGTACATCGGGAGGGAGGTGACGGGCGTGCCGTCGAAGGTGACGACGCTGCCCGCGCCGGGGTCGGGGTCGATCATCCCGATGGTCATGCGGAAGCTGGTCGTCTTGCCCGCGCCGTTGCGGCCCAAGAGGCCCACCACCTCGGCCTTCTCGACCGAGAAGCTCACGTCCTGCACGACGGTGCGGCCGCTGAAGGTCTTTCGGAGGTTCTTGGCCTCAAGGAGGGGCATGTGCCGGAGAGTGTACGCGCGGGCGCCGGTTCGGGGTCCCGGGAGTCCGTACCCCTCGGCCCAGAGCGTCGGAATACCATCGACCCGCCCCGCATGAACATCCTGCATTACCTTCCCTCCTTTCGATTGACGCGGGGCGGCCCGGTGCGGGCGGTGCTCGACCTCGCCGACGGCTTCGCCCGGCGGGGTCACCGAGTGACGCTCCTGACCTGCGAGCGTGGCGATGCGCCCGCTTCCTGGACCGGTCAGGACACCTCGCTCCCACGCATCGTCGAGATCGGCGGTGAGGGCATCGCCAACGGCCCCATCGCCTCCGTGCATCGACCCGTCATGCGGCGGGAGGTCGAGGCGTGCGACCTGCTCCATGTCCACGGCGTGTGGAACTTCTCCAACGTGCAGATGGCGCGTCTGGCCCGGCGAGCGGGCAAGCCCTATGTCATCAGCCTGCGGGGCATGCTCGACGACTGGTCGATGGAGCAGAAGTGGCTCAAGAAGCGGGTCTTCCACGCGATCATCTACAAGCGGTTGCTCGAGAAGGCCGCCGCCGTCCACTGCACCGCGCAGGCCGAACTCGACCAGAGCCGCAAGTGGTTCCCGCGGGGCAGGGGCGTGGTGATCGCCAACCTGCTCGACCTGAACCCCTTCCGCTCGCCGCCGGGCCCCGAGAAGGCCCGCGAGGCCTTCCCCGCCCTTCGCCAGGGCCGGCCGAACATCCTGTTCCTTTCGCGCTTGCACTACAAGAAGGGCGTCGAGGTGCTCATCCAGGCCGTGCGCATCCTCCGCGACACCGGCTTCGACTGCACGCTGCTGCTCGCCGGCGCGGGCGACCCCGCCTATGCCGAGCAGATGAAGGAACTCGTCGGCGAACTTCACCTCGACGACCGCGTCCACTTCCTCGGCCACGTCGGCGGCGAGCTCAAGATCAGCCTGTACCAGGCGGCTGACCTGTTCGCGCTGCCCACCAGCCAGGAGAACTTCGGCTTCGTCTTCCCCGAGGCGCTCGCCAGCGGCACGCCCATCATCACCACCAAGGGCGTCGACATCTGGGGCGAGCTTGCGTCCGGCGGGGCGTGCAGCATCGTCGATCGAACCCCCGAGGCCTTCGCGTCCGAGATCAGGGCGATTCTCTCCGATCGCGACCGCTTCGCCCGCATGAAGGCGGCGGCCAAGCCCTTCGTCTTCGCGGAATACGACGAGAACCGCCTCCTCGACGCCTTCGAGGGGCTCTGTCGCGAGTGCATCGGCCGAAAGGCCTGACGCCGGGCTCGACGGCGAGTTCGTCCGAGACCTCCGTCGCGGCCCCCTACGCTTATCGCAGCACATGCGCATCATCGCCGGCGAGTTCCGCAGACGTCTTCTCCACACCCCTCGCGACGCGAGCGTGACCAGGCCGATCCCCGATCGCGTCAAGGAATCGCTCTTCGGGCTGCTCCGCGGCCACTGCGAGGGTGCCAACGTCTTCGACGGCTTCTCGGGCACGGGCGCCATCGGCCTCGAGGCCGTCAGCCGCGGGGCCGCCCGGTGCCTCCTCGTGGAACGCGACCGGCACATCGTGCAGGTGCTGCGGTCGAACGTCGAACTGCTGGGGTGCGGCGACCGCTGCACCGTGCTGCAGGGCGACGCGCTCGGCGCGGCCGCCCTCGCCGCCGCGCCGCGGCCGTTGACGATCGCGTTTCTCGATCCTCCCTATCCGCTCGTGCAGGAACCCGCGGGGTTCCGCCGCGTGTTGGCGCAGGTGAGTTCGCTCGTCGACCTCCTCGCCCCCGGCGGGTTCGTCGTGCTGCGGACGCCATGGCCCCTGCGGCACGCGCCCGAAGCCGCCGCGGCCGCGACGGCGGGCGAGCCCGATCGCGAGGTCTCCCGCAAGGACAAGCGAGGGCAGGTCAAGCGCGAGCGAAGCTGGCGACGCCACGCCGATTCGATGGATCCCAAGCGGGCGGCCGAGCACCTCGAGGGACGCCGTCCGTCGAAGCGTGACGCAGAGCCCGCCGGCGATGTCGCCGACGACGCGGCCGACCCGCCGGTCGATGAACGCTCGGCCGCCAGTCCGCTCACGCCCTCGCAGCGAGAAGCCCTCGAGCAGCTCGATCGCAAGCTCGCGAAGGTCGAGTCGGAGATCGAACAGGCCGCGCCGGCCAAGGGCGTCGACGCCGACCTCACGCTGCCCAACGCGCTGGGACCCGAGACGCACGTCTACCACGGCATGGCGATTCACCTGTACACGAAGCGTCCGGCGGCCACCTGAAGGCCGTTCAGCCGCGGACGCACGCGTGTTCGGAGCGTCAGCCGCCCAAGGTCAAATGCCGACGGTGAGACCCGCGGGCTGCGGGCGGACGGCGTGCGTGGGCTGCACGGCCAAGCCAAGGGCGGCGCGCTTGCCGCCGGTGGGGGGCATGCCCTCGCGTTCGATGTGACGCTGGATCATCATGACGCCCTCGATGAGCTGCTCCGGGCGGGGCGGGCAGCCGGGGACGTAGACGTCGACGGGGATGAACTGGTCGCACCCCTGCACGACGGCGTAGGTGTCGAAGACGCCGCCGGTGCTGGCGCAGGCGCCCATGGAGATGACCCACTTGGGCTCGGGCATCTGCTCGTAGATGCGCTGGAGCACGGGGAGGGTCTTGATGCTGATGCGGCCCGCGACGATGAGCAGGTCGGCCTGGCGCGGGCTGAAACGCATGACTTCGGCGCCGAAGCGGGCGAGGTCGAAGCGGCTGCAGGCGGTGGCCATGAGCTCGATGCCGCAGCAGGCGGTGGCGAAGGGCATGGGCCACAGGCTGTTGGCCCGCGCCCAGTTCATGACGTGGCGGAGCTGCGTGGTGAGGAACCCGTCGACCGGCAAGGCGGCTTCAAGACCCATGGAACTCGAACCTCCGCAGGCGGGATGCCGCGAAGGGCCTCCCGTGCTGGCGTGAACCCAAACAAGATCCGGCAGGCTGGTGCCGCCGGAGGGAAGCGAACAGTAGCAATCTCGATGCAGGACCGCGAACGGATTCAGGGGCGATCGCCGGGGTTGCGGGAACCCGGATCAACCCACCGTTGGGAGCGGCTGACGGGCTTGTCGGGCTTCACGAGCCGATCAAAGGCGCGGTCGGCGGCGGTTTCGCTGCGGTAGGGGGTCTTGACGTCCGCCGAGGTGGCTCCGATGCCGTTGGAGTTGACCACTCGCTCGTAACAACCGCCCAGGTTGAGCGATGCCAAACACAACGCGAACATGAGGCGAGGCCGACGCATGAAGGGATGGTAGGTCGGCGGGTCGGCTCGCCTTCGGCGGCGAACAATCAGCCGAGGCCGACGCATGCTCTCATGGAAGTTCTGGAGATTCTGGACGCGAAGCGAGTTCGTCGAGGCCGGCGAGCGGGCTCGTCGCGAGCACGCGAGGTGGCTCACGGACGCGATGTCGTCGAATCGACCGTATCCGAAGATCCCGCTGCGGGCCGTTCGCGACGGGGGCTTCGGTCCGCTGCTGGCCCGCCGGGGCGGCGAGGACCTCGCCCGATCGTGGTGGGGCGCGGCCTTCAACCGCGTCGATCGCATCGAGGGTCGCGATCCCGCGGGCCGATAGCGGCGTAGTCCTCCCTGCACGGCGGACGCCCCCCGGGCTCCTCCTATCCTCCGTCGATCGAGGGTTCCGCCGGCGCGCGAGGCACACCACCATGACCGAGACGAACGCAACGACTCCCGCGACGGCGAACGACCCGCTCGACGCCACCGTGACGACCATCAATCGCAAGTGGTCGATCAAGCTCCTGATCATCACCGCCGTCTCCGCCTTCATGGCCGCCTTTTTCTGGTACGACGGCACCATTCGCTATCCTGAACGGGGCGCCCTCGCCGCCGAGTACTTCGAGTTCCAGTACCTGCAGTCCTTCGACAAGGAACGCGGCGGCATCGCCTCGATGTCCAGCGTCGACGACCCCGTCGCCCGCCTGCAGCAACTCGAGGAGAAGCAACGCAGTTCCGGCACGCTCGACGCCACCGACCAGGCGATGGTCACGTGGTTGACGAATCTCAAGATCATCAGTCGATTGACGCCCGAGGCCACGGCCATTCCCCGCACCAATTACCGCGACGGCCAACGCGTCGAATCGTCTGCGCAGCGCCTCGAGGAACTCACCCGCACCTGGACCCAGAAGTCCTCGCCCACGCCCCTCTCCACGTTCGATATTCCCTCGCAGTGGGGCGGCATGGCGGTGTGCATCGTCGTCACGCTCTGGGTTGGCCTCTCGTGGGCGAGGGGCTCCGCTCGCTCCTATCGCTGGGACCGCGCCGCCGCCCGCCTGACCCTGCCCGGTGGCCACGCGCTCGTGCCCGCCGACATCGCCGAGGTCGACAAACGCAAGTGGGACAAGCTGTACGTCTCGCTCAAGATCAAGCCAGGGCACGCCGCGTTGGGCGGCAAGAGCGTCGAGTTCGACCTGCTCCGCTACGAACCGCTCGAGGCGTGGATTCTCGAGATGGAGCGACAGGCTTTCCCGCCTGAGCCTGCCCCCGCCCAGGCCGATCCGGCCGCCTCGCCCGCCTGAGCGAGTGGGTCAGCCCCGGTGATTCCGCTTGCACCGTCGCCTCGCGGGCGGTAGAGTCGGATGCAGAGTCCACAAGGAGGCACCGGTCATGGCGTCACCAAGGTTCGCTCCCTCCGGAATCATCCCTGCAGGAGTGGTCATCGCCTCCCCGTTCGCCGCCGGCGGGGCCGGGTGGTGGCTTGACGGTGCCCGCGGAGCCATGCTCGGCGGGGTCGCTGGCGTCGTGGTTGTGGCGATCGCGGCGTGGCTGTGGACCAGGCCGCGGATGAGCCGCCTCGAGGGCAACGTCGCCGTGGAAATGAAGCCGGGCGTGGCGTCGGCATCCGACGCACGCACGCGCACGGCCGTGATGGATGGGGGAACGCGCGCTGGGGTCGTGCCGGCGGGGCGTTCGGCCCGCGGGCACCGCGATCGGGACCTGTGAACGTCGACGGGTCGTGCCGCACGCGGCGCGACGATCACGCCGCACGACGCGGGAAGTCGTTGTTGTTGTCGTCGTCGAGGGCCTTGTGCAGCTTGAGCATGCCGGCCTCCATCTTGTCGAGGGCCCGCTGGGCCATCTCGATGGGATCGCAGGTGGGGGGCTCGGGGAAGTCACCCTCGCCCACGAGCGTCGGGCTCCACGGCGAGTGCGCCGGCTCGGGAGCCAGTCGCGGGAACTGGAGCGGCTCGTGCTTGTCCGTGGGGGTGGTGTTGGAAGGCTCCATCCGTTGCTCCTTGGCGACCGTGCCGGCCGAACTGCTGTGTTCGTGGTCGGGAGCGACGATCCATGCCGCCCCCTGCGTGGCGGAGCATCGACGCTCATGAGGGGTGTCTGCACGTGTTGGTGGCCGGAGGAGGGGATGGGGGGATTGTGCCGCCGCAGATCCGGAGCAGCCGCCATACCCGCGTCGGGCGGGAGGTCCGAGTATCCCGATGCCTAGGGTGGGGGATGCCTCTTTCGGTCGCCGTCGTCTGTCGAAGCAACCAGGCCACGATCGGGCCCGTGATCGCCGCGGCACGCCTGCTGCTCGCCCGAACGGGCGGCGGCGAACTGGTGGCGGTCGACTCGGGATCCGTGGACGCGACCATTCCCATGTTGGAAGCGGCGAGCGCGAGGATCGTCCGCACGCCCTGGCTGGGGCACGTGCGGACCAAGCAGATGGCGTTGGAGGAGGCGTCGAGGGGATTGGGGGGGCGGGGGTGGGTGTTGTGCCTCGACAGCGACGAGCCTCCGGACGAGGCGTTGATGACGAGCATCGCCAGGGTCGTGGCCAGCGATGATCCGGGCGTGTCGGGATGCCGCATGAACAGGCGGATCTGGTACCGAGGGCGGTACCTCAAGCACGCGTGGCAGCCGGAGTGGCGGCTTCGGCTGGTGCGTCCGGGCCGGGCGGCCTGGACGGGGCAGGACCCGCACGACCGCCTGGAGGTGACCGACGGCGGGCGGGTGTTGGACCTCGAGGGCACGCTGCGTCACGACAGCTTCGTGACCTTCGTCGAGCACCTGTCGAAGCAGGTGGGGCACGCGAAGGTGGCGGCGGCGGGCATGCACCGAGCGGGGGAGCGGACCACGGCGTGGCGGATGGCGACCAGCCCGGTGGGGGCGTTCCTCAAGCAGGTGGTGCTCAAGAGCGCGTGGCGGGACGGGTATGCGGGGTGGCTGGCGGCGGGCTCGACGGCGGCGGGATCGCTCATGAAGCACATGGCGCTGCTGGAACTGCAGCATGGCGAGCAAGGGCCCGACGATCCGGCATCGCCGGCCTAGACGAGGGGTGAGGCGTCCGGGAACCTGCGGGGGCGGGTCAAGCGGCGTGTCGGTCGGGTCGATGTTCGAGTCGGTCCCATGTGCATGGGCCCGCCGCATGCGAGCACGCGCCTTCACCTTGGTCGAGCTGATCATCGTCATCGTGATCCTGGGGATCATGGCGGCGGTGGTGGCGCCATCGGTGACGCAGTCGGCCCAATCGAGGCAACGGTCGGCGGCGCAGATGCTGGTCAGGGACCTTCGGTACTCGCAGGCGAGGGCGGTGGCGACGGGGCGGCGAGCATGGGTGACGGTCAATCCGTCGACCGAGACCGTGACCTATTCGGAGGATGTCTCGGGCATGCCCGTGGCGGTGCTCGATCAGGCGACGGGATCGCAGATGACGACGGTGCTTGGGACGGCCGCGACCATCGACGGCGTGGCGGGCACGGCCATCGGCACCCTCAACGGCTCGACGATGACGGCGACCATCGGCTTCGACTGGCAGGGCCGCCCGCTCGATTCGCTCGGGGTGTTGCTGACCGCCAACCAGACGATCACGGTCACCGCGTCGGGGCTGTCGACCGTCACCGTGACGATCGTGGCCGAGACGGGCGCGGTGACGATCACCTGGTGAGGCGGTGGGTCGCTGCGGGCTTCAGTGGCGGACGCGGGCGTCCGATCAAGTGACAGGATGAAGCGTTCACGAGTCGCCAACTCCGCGCGCCGACGGGCCAAGGCCTTCACGCTGATCGAGGCGATCGCCGCGATCGTGCTGCTGTCGCTGGCGGTGCCGTCGATGACGTGGGGCGTTCGCGACGCGGTGATCCGGCGCACCGACCCGATCAAGCTCACCAAGGCCCGGTGGCTGCTGGCCGAGCGGATGGAGCAGATCATCGCGGATCGCCACTCGACGTCCCGCGGGTACGACTACTGCGTCAACGCGGTCTACCCCGCCGAAGGGTCCGTGAGCGGCTTCTCGGGGTTCTCCCGGTCGACGTCGATCAGCGCCATCAACACGAACGTGGGCACCACGGGGTGGAAGATGGCGACGGTGACGGTGACGTACGTCGATGGCGTCGGGGTCGCCCGCTCGATCACGCTCTCGACGATCCTGACCAACTACACGCCATGACGCGCCGCGCCGCGACAATCCGGTCGCCCAAGGGCTTCACGCTGGTCGAGATGATCGCCGCGATCGTGGTGATCTCGATCGTGGGGCTGGTGGGGTCGCGACTGGTGCTGGTGGCGTCGAACGCGATGGAGGGGACGGCCCGCCGCGCCGAGCTCATCAACTCGCTCAACCTCGTGATGGAGCGGGCGATGACGGAGCTGTCGAGCATCGACGCCGCCTCGGGCGTGCCCGCGATCACGTCGCCGACGAGCTCGTCGATCACCTTCACCGTGAACGGCTCGTCGCGGACGCTGTCGCACTCGGCGACGACCGTGCAGCTGACCGGGGCCGCCGCGGCCGGCGCGACGCTGGCCACCGACGTCACGACGTTCACGCTGACCTACTACGACCGCGACAACGCCGTCATCGCGAGCCCTTCGGCGGCCATCTCGTCGATCCGCAGCATCCAACTCACGGTCACGGCCACCAAGGCGTCGATCAGCGAGACGCTCCGCAGTCGCGTCTTCCTTCGCTCGCTCTCGAGAGGATCGGGTGCTTCATGATCGCTCATCGCCCCATAGTCCTGAACCCGCGATCACGCGATCGCCGAGGCACCATCCTCGTGGGCATCCTCGTGGGCCTCATGCTGCTGGCCTCGGCCCTGGTGGCGGTGGCCATCTCGGGTCGCCGCGAGCAGGACCTGACGATGCGCCGCATGGAGTCGATGCGGGCCGCCTACGCCGAGGAGTCCGCGGCACAGATCGCGGTGCGGGAACTGATCAATCAGCAGGACGACGATGGCGACGGCATCGTCGGCGAGGTCGCCGCCGGCGTGCTGGCCTCGGGCATCATCATCGGTAGTAGCAAGGCGTCGGCCGCGGCCGACGCCTCCGGCGCGGTCTGGACCGTCCAGCCGCAGGGGTCCAACGGACTGTCGACCAAGGGCGCCTCCCTCAACCTCTCGGTGACCAACTACGTGCCGGGCTTGTACGTCGAGGGCTTCACGCTCGGGGCGGCGCCGGCCAACGTTGCCGCGGTCAACTGGGCGGCCACGCCCACCGCCACGGCGGTGCTTCCCAACGTCAACCTGCCTGCCCTGGGATGGGTCGGCGGGCCGACCTCCAACTACGCCCTGCGGTTCCGCGGCATCATCACCATTCCCGCCGC
>JBBAVG010000076.1:0-13930 GCA_040397805.1 Phycisphaerales bacterium | reverse complement strand
GGGCGACGAGGTGGTGCGTGAAGCACCGGGTGGTGCTGCTGGCGATCGTGGCGGTGGCGCTGAGCATCGTGGCGGGGTTGGTGTACGCCGAGCAGGCCAGGCGACGGGCCGAGCAGGTGGCGCAGGTGACGCGGTCGATCCTGACGAGCGTCGATCCGGCGGTGGCGAGAGGCCGCGACATCGAACTGCTGCTGCTGATGCTCGATCAAAGCAAGGCGGTGCTCGACGATCCGTCGCTCGACCCGCGCGTGGAGCTCGACCTGCGCGAGACGTTTGCGCTGGCGTACGGCACGGTGGGTCGACATCTCGAGGCGGGCGTGCACGCGAGGCGAGCGGATGACCTTGTCCAGCGATTCGAGGGCGAGCGATCCGCTCGGCGGCTGCCGATGCTGCGGGTGATCCTGCTCGCCAACAAGAACGGCGCGGTCGCCGACACCGAGGCGGTCGCGATGAACGCGGCGGTCGACGCGCTGATGGTCGAGATCGCGAGGGCCAACGGGTCTGACGATCCGACCTTGCCGCTCGTCACCGAGGTGGAGATCATGAGTGCTCGTGGAAGGCTCCCCGAGTCGCGCATGCGAGCCGCACTCGACGGCTGCCGCGAGACGTTCGGCGAACGGAGCATCCACACCATTCGCATGCTGAGGCAGGTCGCCCACCTCCTGATCGACGAGCGCAAGCCCGAGGGGGCGGCGATGATGGAGGAGGCCCGTCGCCTGGCGGTGGAGGCCTTCGGCGCCGATCACCCCTTGGTGCACTCGTCGCTCTCGGTCGAGATGCTCGGCGCGACGTTGTGCGAGTGCACGCCCGAGGAGACGTACCGCCGACTGGTCGACCTGACTCGCGAGCGAGCGCCCGAGGCCGAACGCGTGCTGGGGTGGCGAAATCAGCAGTTGGCCTACGTGTACAACAACTACGGACGGTCCCTTTCGCGACTGGGAGACCACGCCGGCGCGATCGTGCAACTCGAGCGGGCGCTCGACATCGAGTCGCGGGCCCGCACCGACGCCTCGGGGGTGGCCCGTCTGGCCCGCATGAACCTGCTGGAGGCGGCGATCCTGGGCGACCGTCCCGACCTCGCGGCGGCGTGCGACGCGAGGATCTTCGAACTCGAGCCCGAGGGGCCGGCCGTCGGCGTCGGCCCCTACGACGACATCATCAACGCGCTCGCGAGCAAGGGCGAAAGCCCGATGCTCGACCGGTGGAGGCAGGCGAAGAGCCGGCGACATCCCGAAGCCCGGTGAGCGAATCGACTTGACGCTGTGCATGCGGCGTGGCGATCTTCATCGGTCGCGGGTCATCGTCGCCAATCCTCGCGACAGGGTGATCGAGGGCCGAGTCGCTGAGGGGCGAATCACCGGGTCTTCGGACGCAAGGAGGGCTTGCGATGTGCCGGAAGGCTGAAGCGATGTCGCCGTCGGCCCCTTCGGGACCTGCCGCGCGTTGGCGCGTGTCCACGGGTTCACCTCACCCGCTGCGCGGGTTCGGTTCACCCGTGGCAACGGTCGTGGGCCCTATCGGGCCCTTGGTGCGGGTGTTCCGTGGTCCCGGAGGGACCGACGAACGGAGCGGCGGGTGAGACGAACCCGCGGAGCGGGTGAGGTGAACCCGCCGCGGGGCGTGATGTGTGTTCCCGCCCCGCGCGGGGCGGACGATGGGTGAGGCGTGGTCGTCGGTCCCTTCGGGACCTGTCGCACGTTGGCGCGTGTCCACGGGTTCACCTCACCCGCTGCGCGGGTTCGGTTCACCCGTGGCAACGGTCGTGGGCCCTATCGGGCCCTTGGTGCGGGTGTTCCGTGGTCCCGGAGGGACCGACGAACGGAGCGGCGGGTTCGAATCACCCGTGGCTACATCCGTCGGCCCGTTGGGCCGTCGCTCCGTTCGAGCACAACGAGACGAACGTCGACCACTGGAACGAGCATTGCTCCGGCGAGGGCTCTTTCGGTCCACCGACCTGATCGGCCTCGGATGAACGGCCCGTGCCCTCGATGGCCTGGTCGAGCATGTGCTCGAGACGGGCGGCATCATCATGCCGCGACATACAGGCTCCTGGCCTCGCGGAGCACCTCGTCTCGGAAGTATCGGCTGAGACTTTGAGGCGTGTTCAGGTCGACCCGTCGTCGTAGCATCTCGCTCAGTTCGTCCTGGATCGTGAAGAACCTGAGTCCCGGAGTGCGGCCGGGCTCGAACTCCACCAGCACGTCCACGTCACTGTCGGCCTTGAAGTCGTCGCGGAGCACGCTTCCGAACAGCGAAAGGCGGGTGATGCCATGGCGTTGGCAGAACGCGGCGATGCGGTCGAGCGGCACGAGAATGGGAAGGTCGCCCATTGCTGAAGGATACGCCACGATTGGTGCGTCCGGGCAACCGTCGCCCGTGCTCATCGATCCATCGCCCGCCGCAGGTTGGCCTCGATCGCCGCGTGCGGCTCGGCCAGGCCCATCAGTCCCGTCGGCAACGCGTCGCGTCGGTGCGGCGCCAGACGCCACGAGGCGACGCACGTGAACGCCTCCAGACGGTCGCCCGGACGTCGCGCCGTGGGCGAGTTGAGGGGCAGCACGCTCTCGCGGCGAGAGAGCCCGTCGTACGACGTCGCGTGCGTGGGCAGCGACCACTCGCACGCCTCGGCGGTAGAACCCGCTTGCGTCAGGAGGTTCTTGAGTTGGCCCGCGCCCAAGGGGCCGGCCTGCACGATCGCGGGCGCGTCGTCGATGCTCGCCTGCAGGGTCGTGGCGTCGCCGCCCGCGGGGGTTCGGAACTGCATCACGCCCAGCACCGCCATGAGCGCGAGGCTCGCGCTCGCGATCGCCGAGCGGCCGGGCCCGAACGTTCGCGGCTTGTGCACGAAGCGTCGCTGATGCTCCACCCGGTCGATGATCCTCGACGTGAGGTCAGGGCCACGTCCATGGGCGCGGCCATCCTCCGCATCCTTGAGCAGCGAGAGGACGCGGGCGGTCCGCTCGTAGCGGTCGGCGAAGCCCGGGTCGCGACGTGCCGCCTCGCGGAGCGCGGCCCTGGCCTTGGTCATGTCGCCCTCGCACGCGAGGTCGAGGACGTGGTTCACCATGGCGTCCGCCGGATCCAAGAGGCGATGGCGGTGCAGGTCCGCCGCCGTGCGGGTCCGGGCCCGATCGGGATTGGTGTTGGGGTCGTTCATGGCCGATTCGCTCCCCCTTCGCGACGGACGGAGGCTTCGACCGGCGGATCCTCGCGCAAGGCCATGAGGATGGCCGAGCGTTCGTTCACCTGCACCCGGCGCATGGGCGTACGGCGAGCGGCCTCGAGCCGCTCGAGCCGCAGGTATTCGTCGCGGAGCCGCACGCGGGCCCGGAAGAGGTGGCTCTTGACCGTGCCCTCGGGGATGCCCATCTGCTCGGCGATCATCGCGATGGGCCACTCGTGCTGGTGGAAGAGCACCACCACCTCGCGCTGCGAGGGAGGCAACGCCATCAGCGCGGCCTGCAGCAGGTCTCTCGCCTTGTCATTGTTCTCGCGGCGTTCCATGGCCTCGCCCGAGACGTCGCCGCGGCCCTGCGAATCGTCGAGCCGCTCCGAGTCGTACACGGGGTGCATCTTCGCGGTGATGTTCAGCATCACGCGTCGGGCGATCGTGAAGAGCCACGTCGAGAAGCGGAACCTCGGGTCGAAGCGGTCGAGGTTCAGCAGCACGCGGGCGAAGGCCTCCTGCGTGGTGTCCTCGGCGATGTCCTCGCGGCCGCACAGGCGGCGGATGTACGCGAAGACCGATCGCTGATGGGCGCGGATGAGCGCGGTCGCCGCATCGTGGTCGCCCTTGGCCGCGAGCTTCACCAGCCGCTGCTCCTCGGCGCGGTCCATGCCGCCCCCGGAGCCACGTTCCGTTGCTTCGCTCATGTGCATGCTCCCGTCGTCGCCCCGCACGGTGCCGCCGCCGCGCCATCCCCTTCGGGCCGGGAACACGCTCCCGGCTCGACGCGCCTCCTCCATATACACGCGTGGGATGCCGCCGGGTTGCGGATCCGTCGCAATTCCCGGCTCCAGGGCCCGGCCCCGCCCCCTCGCCCGGTGGCGGGCCCGAACCGCGTGCGAACTCAAGCAGTGGACCTAGTCCTTCAGCGCGTGCTCCAGCAAGCCGCGGCAGGCCGCGTCGAGCATCCGGTACATCGCCAGGAACCCATCGTCGCCCCCGTAATAGGGGTCGGGCACCTGCAGATGCTCGTCGGGAAGCCCTTGAAGCTCGGGGTCGAAGGCCCGCAGCAGCCGCACTCGCTCGGGCGGTGCGCCGTGACGCAGGAGTTCGCGCCGGTTCTCGAGGTCCATGGCCAGGAGCAGGTCAAACTCGTCGAAGTCGACGGCGGGCCGGAGCTTGCGGGCCACGTGCGCGAGTTCGAGACCGTGCCGGGCGGCGATCTCGACGCTGCGGGGGTCGGCCCCTTCGCCGGCGTGCCAGCCTCCGGTGCCGCAGGAATCGATGCGAAACCTCGCCGCCACGCCCCGCTCGTCGACGAGCCGCTCGAAGATGCGCCGGGCCACGGGCGAGCGGCAGATGTTGCCCATGCAGACGAAGAGCACGCCCGTGGAATCACCCATGCGCGCAGCGTAGGCGTCAAGGCGATTCAGGCGGTCGCGGCGAGCAGGCCCAGCACGCGGGCGGCGACGGCCTCGCCGATGGTGGGGGCGTCGTCGCTTCGTGGACGCGGCGGCGTCGGGCTGCGGGCCGCTCGCATGCAGGCGGCGGCGAGCGACGCGGTGCTGGCGTCCTTCGCGAGCCAGATGCTCCCGCCGTCGGTGGCGACGCCTTCCTCGCCCGCGGCGGCCACGACGATCCGAACGCCGCAGCGGTGCGAATGACGCACGGCCACCAGCGACGAATAGGGCCGTCGATCAGGCGGGCCCAGCAGCACGCCCAGGTCGGCCGCGGCGGCGAGCGAGGCGACGGGATCCTCGGTCAGCAGCAGCCGGCCCGCGTACCCCTCGCGAGCGTGCCGCACGGCGCGATCGACGTGCATGGCGGATCGCGGCACGAGCAGCGTGACGGCGACGCCTGCGGCCCGCAGCATGCCGGCGACTTCCGCGGCGGCGTGCGCGTCGATGGAGGTGGAGGGGTCGTCGAGCGTCAGCAACAGCAGGTCGCCTTCATCGAACCCGAGCGATTCGCGGATGTCGGCCCGACGCGAGGGGTCGGTCCAAGCGTCGTCGACGGCCAGGCCCGCCTCGGGGGGCAGCGGTTCGCGGGTGCCGAAGAGGCCGCCGCCGAGCCACTCCATCTCGCCCCGGAGCAGATCGACGACGAGGTAGTCGCCGGCCTCGACGGGGCTGAGGGCCACGAGGTTGACGGCGTGGGACGCGCCCCATGCGACATTGACGAGTCGTCGGGGCGTCGCAAGTCGGGCGGGGAAGCGTTGGTACCGAGGATGGAGGACCCACGCGGGTTCGAGGCCGAGCAGGCGTGCGCGTCGGAGGGCCGATGCGCGATCGAAGGAGACGGCGACGACCTCCTGCGGCGTGCCCTGCCGGGCCAGCGACAGGGCGGCATCGGCGCACGCGAGGGCGGGCGCGTCGGAAGGGCCGGTGAGGTCGACGAAGTGGCGGAGGTGCGTGGCCACGCGAGTCACTTGCGGTCGTTGGTGTCGCTGACGCGGGACTTGGTCTGGTGCTTGTAGAAGATCTTGGCGAGTCGCTCGCCGCACTCCTGCGCCAGGCGATCCTGGGCGGCGTTGGCCTGCGTGTTGGTCTTGGGCACCTCGCCCTGACGCTGAGGCATGGTGACGGCGAGCGGGTGGCCTTCCTTCTCCTCCGGCCAGATGCGGCTGGGGGACTTGACGCAATCGATGACCTTCACGCGGAAGGCCGCGTTGGGCTGGAAGGTGACGCCGTCGGGGGTGAGCGAGAAGGAGTCGACGGTGGCGTAGATCACGACCTCGGCGCCCAGCGACCTGCCGAGCGTCGCGATGTCGGTGGGCTCGCCGTTGGGCTCGCCCGCGACGCGGATCATCGCGGCCTTGGGGTCGAGCATGGACTTCATGTCCGCGTCCTTGAGCAGCGAGTCGGTCGCCACGACGGCGATGGTCTGGCGGAGCGCGCGGCGGCCCATGCGGTTGCCTCGGTCGTCGATGAAGACGACCGTGGGGCGATTCTCGTCCAGTTCGTGCGCCGCGGCGGTCTTCTCGGGGCCGTGGATCAGCACCACCGCGGGCCCGACGATGTTGCAACCCGGCAGGCACGTCGCGGCCGCGACGAGCATGAAGAGGCCAAAGAGCGTTCGTGCGTCACGCATGGATCGGTACTCTGGTCAATATTCCGGGTAATACGGCTCTTGGTGGTCGTAGAAGAGCCACGTGAGGCGGTCGACCAGCCGCAGCGAAAGGGCCGAGGTCACCGCGCCCGAGCTGAGCTGGCTGGAATCGACGCCCTTCTTGCCCGGGAACTTCACCGTGATGGGCTTCTCGAAGGCGAAGTCGTCGGGCGTCGCGCCGTCGAGTTCGAGCACCGAGATGGTCGCCGCCGCCACGCCGTCCCATTCGTACGGGTTGCCCGGGTCGTGCAGGCGGTACTCGTTGAGTTCGACGTAGACCAGCCGCTCGACATTGCCCAGCCCCTTGCCCAACTCGCTCAAGGGTCGCGCGGGCCAACTCGGGTTGTCGTAGAGGTATCGCAGCACCTGGGTCGGCGGGACGAACCCTGCGGGCGTGGGCTCGTTGGTGGGAGCCGAGAGACGCTCGGTCAGCTTGGCCGACAGCCGGTCGATGATGCCCGGGTGGTCGGCCTCGATCATTCGATCGGCCGTCACCACCACCGCGAAGGACCTGCCCTCGAGCCCGCGGTACTCGGCCTTGACCTCGTGCGTGCTCCCTCGCTTGTACGACTCGGCCATGAAGCCCACTGCCTCGCACCCCGACATCGCCAGCGACGCCGCGCCCGCCACCATCGCCACGGCGATCATCGCCACGCTCGTGCGCCGGCGGGCCGGGGAACCAATGGAGGGCGGCATGGGGGTGATGGGCATGGGTGACGACTCCGACAGGGACGGGGGACGACCGCCCTGAAGCGTAGCGAAGGCCCCGTGCCGACGGGTCAGGCGGGCGTCCAGGTGGAGAGCTTGTACAGCCATGACACGCCAGCGGCCGCCACCAGCCACCAAATGACCCTCGACTGCAGCACTTTGGCCCCGAGTGTCCCGAGCATGGAGCCCGTGGCGGCCACGTGCAGGCTCCCCCAGAAGGTCACCGAAGCGGCCAGGGCGAGCAGGAAGCCGAACGGTTGGGCCAGAAAGGCGTCGAGGGGCCGGCCGTTGGCCAAGAGGGCGAAGGCGGTCGTCATGCCGCAGGTCGGGCAGGGGCGGCCGTAGGAGATGACCCAGCCGCAGGCGGGCAGGCCCAAGGCCAAGTGGGTGCCGTGTCCGGCGGGGGCGGGGGTGAGGCCCGCGGCAGTCCCCAGCAGCACCAAGCATGCCGCGGCGACAAGGCCTGCGACGAGTCGGCCCGCGGGCGAGGCGAGGGTTGGCGCGGGGACGGAGCGGCGGGGACTGATCGCGTCGGCCTGCATGGGGGCGTCGCGTGTCTGAGGCCCGAGGGGGCCGGTCGAGCAACGGCAGCTCAATCGAACTTGAAGACGCCCTTGCGGAAGCCGTAGACGTAGGCGACGACGGTGGTCAGCAGGAAGAAGAAGATGCGACCCAGCCAGATGAGGGCTTCGCCGTTGGGGTAGGGGGCGATGTTGGGGAACGTGACGGCCCAGGGGTAGAGGAAGATGATCTCGACGTCGAAGACGAGGAAGACCATGGCGATGAGGTAGAAGCGGACGTTGAACCGCTTGCGGGCGGTGCCCACGGGGTTCATGCCCGACTCATACGTCTGGCCCTTGGTTTCGCCGGGACGGCGAGGCCCCAGGACCTGGCTGATGACGACGTTGGCGACGGCGAACGACACGGCCATCAGCACGACGAGCGTGACGGGCAGGTACGACTGGAGGTCGGTGGAAGCGAGCGTCTGGAGAGCCATCGGGCCCATGGTAGGCTGAAGGGGCCTTGGGTGGGCGGCGATGGCGAGTGGCCGAAGCTCAGGCCGTGCGATCGGCGTCGGGGCGTTCGCCCATGGGCTCGTTCAGGCCGCCGCAGCGGGGACAGATGATGCCGTACTGGCTGCCGGGCTCCTGCTTGATGTCGGTGCCGCAGTGCAGGCAGGTGGGGGAGTCGAGGCGGCTGGAGATGCCGTTGAAGAGGATGGCGACGGTGGCCACGGCGACGCCGACGATGGGCCACACGGGCGCGGCGGCGAGGGAGACGAGGGTGAAGACGGTGAGCCCGACCGCCAGCAGCAAGGCGAGGGTGCGGAGCCACATCTGATGGAGCCAGCGGATCTTCACGTCGGCGGGACTGTAGACAACCGAACCGGTGCGGCCACCGGGGTTGCGACGGGGCCCGCGTGGGTCAAAGCTGCCAGAGGCTGCTGCCCCACGTGAGGCCGCCCCCGAAGGCGACGAACATGACCTTCTGGCCAGGGGCGATGCGTCCGGCGCGGCGGAGTTCGTCGAGGCACAGGGGCACGCTCGCGCCCACGGTGTTGCCCACGCGATCGATGTTCACGTAGAGCTTCTCCTCGGGCAGGCCGAACCGCTCGCGTGCCGACTGCAGGATTCGCATGTTGGACTGGTGGCAGACCAGCATGTCGAGGTCGGCGGCGGTGACGCCCGCGGCGTCGAGCGTCTCCTGGATGAGGTCCGAGAAAGTGCCCACCGCGAACTTGAAGACGGCGGCCCCGTTCATCTGCACGTGACCGTACTTGGAAGGGTCGCACGCGACGCCCTCGGGGAAGTCTCGCTCGCACTCGGGAACGTAGATCTCCTTCCACCCGTCGCCGTCGCAGTGCATCGACTGGGCGAGGATGCCCTTGCCGGGGTCGTCGCACGCCTCGACGATGGCCGCGCCGGCGGCGTCGCCGAAGATGATGGCGGTGCCCCGGCCCGCGGTGGAGTAGTCCATCAGGGTCGAGAGGCAGTCGGCGCCCACGACGGCGATGCGGCGGTACGCGCCGCCCTTGATGAGGTCGTGCGCGGTGTTGAGGCCGAAGACGAACCCGCTGCACGCGGCGTTGAGGTCGAAGGCCCCGGCGCGGCTCGCGCCGACGTCCGCCGCCACGCGACAGGCGGTGGCGGGGCAGGACATCTCGGGCGTCATCGTGGCGACGATGATGAGGTCGAGGTCGGTGGCCGAAAGGCCCGCGGCGGTCAAGGCGCGTCGCAGGGCCTCGGCGGCGAGGGTGTGCGTCGACTCGCCCCGGGCGGGATCGATGCGGTAGCGGCTTCGGATGCCGGTGCGTTGGACGATCCACTCGTCCGACGTCTCCATCACCTTCTCGAGGTCGGCGTTGGTGAGCGGCGTCGCGGGAAGGCACGAGCCGGTGCCGGTGATCTTCACCCCCTGCGGGGCCTTCGAGCGACGGGCGGCCGCGGGCGCCGGGGGGACTGCGGGTGCGTTCATGCTTCAGGCGCCTTGATTGGCTCCGACCGGGCCTTCCTTCTGCTGACTCTCGCGCTGCTGGTGGGCCTCCAGCACGGGCGCCACCTCGGCGAGGCGGCTCACGATCGCTTCGTTCACGTGGGCGTGGTGGAAGATGCGGCAGTTGCGGATGGCCGCACGGATGGTGCGGGGCTCGGAACTGCCGTGGGCGACGAAGCACGCGCCGTTGACGCCCAGCAGCGGGGCGCCGCCGTACTCGTGATAGTCGTTCTTGGCGTAGATCGACTTGACGACCGGCTCGAACTTCGAGACCAGTGACGGGTCGATGGCGATCATCTCCGCGGCGATGGCCTTGAAGAGGCTCTTGGCCATGCCCTCCGCGGCCTTGAGCAGCGTGTTGCCCACCAGGCCGTCGGTGACCACCACGTCGGCCACGCCCTCGAAGAAGTCGCGTCCCTCGATGTACCCGATGTAGTTCATGCCCGGCGTGGCCTTGAGCAGGTCGCGGGTCTGCTTGATGATGCCCGTGCCCTTGGCCTCTTCGGAGCCGATGTTCATCATGGCCACGCGGGGGCTGTCGAGCTTCAAGACCTTGCGGGCCATCACGTCGGCCATCACGCCGTACTGCCAGAGGTGCTCGGCCTTGGGCTCGGGGTTCGCGCCCGCGTCGATCAGCACGATGTTGTTGTGGAACGCGGGAATCGTGACGGAGATGCCCGGGCGAAGCACGCCGGGCAGGCGACGCATGTGCAGCATCGCCGCCGCCACGCACGCGCCCGTGTTGCCGGCCGAAAGCACGACGTCGCAGCGGTGGGGGTGGCCCTCGGCGCCCAGCATCGACATCTTCACGATCGACGAATCGACCTTCGACCGCACCGCCTTGGCGGCCGAGTCGCCCATCTCGATCACCTGCTCGGCGTGCACGACCTCGATGCGTGGGTCGTCCCGGTCGACGCCCCGCTCCTCGAGCATCTCGAAGATGTCGCCCGCCTTGCCCACCAACACGAGCTGGTCGCCCGGGGGCAGGTCGCCAAGCGCCATCACGCACCCCTTGAGGATGGCGTCCGGCGCGTGGTCTCCGCCGAAGATATCAACTGCAATGCGCATGGATCTGCTTGCTTTCAGGTTCGGTTCAGGACCGGGACCCGGGGCCGCGATACGTCCCGCCGCCCCCACGCAGCAACATGCCGCAGCATGCCGCAGGTGCGAGGCCCGGTCAAGGACCGACTATAGACACGAAAACCTCGGCGATGCTCCGAGAAGCACGGCCGAGGTCGTGTATGAATGCGCCGTCAGCGATCTCCGCCGACCGACGCCCGCGCCCCGCGGCCGCGACTGGCGACCCAGTCGCTCGCGACCGAGTGCTCGCGGGTTCAGTTCTTGGGAACGCCGATGCCGAGCTTGGGCACCTTCACCTGCAGGCCGGGACGGACATAGCCCGACTCCTTGGCCGCGCGGTGGTGCATCTTGGGCATGCCGGAGATGGGGTCCTGCGCCACGGTGGTCTCGACCAGCGCGTGGTGGTTGCGACGACGACGGGTGCGGCCGTGGCTGACTCTTTGTGGAGGGAGCATGGGTGTGCCTCGTTCTTCGCGTGCCCCGGCAGATGATCTCCCGGGCGACTCACGCGACGTGTGCTGACGGATCTCATTCCCCGCCCGACCGACCCCAAGTCCCGCCGACCTTCGACACGGATCGGCCGCGGACCTGGCTTCGAGCAAGGGAGAAAGGATAGGGGCGACCCCCCGGGGGGTCAACCGGCCCGGACCCGCCCCAAGGCCCCGGGACCCGGGGGTATTCCCTTTCGGACTTGCCCCCTGTCCGGCGACTCTGTACAGTGTGCGCTCGGCCCGCATCGCCCTTCCGGGGTGAGGGTGTGGCGTTTGGGTGTGGTCCGCCTCCGCCGGCGTTGTTCGCCGGTATCAAGGGAAGGCCATCCCCGGGGTCGAGGGTTGTTCCGCGTTCCTGCCGCCCGGGCGAACTCGTCGCCAAGGTGGGAGGGGACGAAGGATCGATGGGCGGGAGCGGCATCCAGCTGCCCCCTCTGCAGCAGTGCCGTGTTCCCCGCGATGCCCGCGGGTGATTCCAGGAGTAGATCGTGACGCAACGCCGAATCGACGCGCCCGCTTCCGCCTTCCCCGCCCTCCGCGCCGGCTTCCTCGCCGCCGCCATCGCCCTGCTCGCCGGCGGCGTGACCACCATGCCCGCCTTCGCGCAAGCCGGTGATGCCGCCGATGCCAAGGCGCAGGACAACGCCTCCCTCCTGGCCGACTTCATCCACTACACCCGGATCCAGAACTACGACCTCGCCGAGGCCATGGCCTCCGAACTGCTCGGCAAGGGCCTCGCCAACGCCGACTTCGTCGCCCTCGTCGAAGCGGGCGGCGACGTGACCCGCTTCGAGGAGACCGTGCAGCGCGCCATGCGGGTCACCCAACTCGAGAAGGTCGCCGCGTCGATGGACTCGGCCTTCCAGAAGGGCCAACTCGAGCGAGCCCGCAACCCCGAGCAGATCGCCAAGAGCATCTCGATGCTCACCGGCACCGATCGCGGTCGCCGCCTCGCCGAGACTCGCCTGGTCTTCGCCGGCGAGTACGCCATGCCCCAACTGCTCGAGGCCTTCCTCGATCGCTCCAAGCCTGACCGCCAAGCCGCCGTGCAACGCGTCATCGTCGGCCTGGGTCGTCAGGCCGTCATGCCCCTGTGCACCGCCCTCATGAGCGTCTCGGCCGTTCAGCAGGAGCAGCTCGCCGACGTCTTGGGGGCCATCCCGCACCGCACCAGCCTGCCCTTCCTCCGCGAGTTGGCCGAGACCACCTCGTCCGATGCCGTTCGCGAGGCATGCCGCCGCTCCATCGGTCGCCTTGGCGCCGATGCCGCCGCTCCGGCCGATGCCGCGGGCCTCTACCGCGGCTTGGCCGAGGCCTACTACGCCGAGCGCAGCGACGTGACGAGCTTCCCCGGCGAGGACATGCAGCTCCTGTGGGCCTACCAGCCCGGCGGCGGCTTGGCGATGACCGCCATCCGCACGCCCGTCTTCCACGAGGCCATGGCCATGCGGATGGCCGAGCAGGCCCTGCGCCTTGAGGCCGCGTCGGGCGGCGCGTCCTCCGCGTCCCTCTCCCTGTGGGTCGCGTCCAACTTCTCCCGCGAAATCGATGCGCCCGAAGGCTACGACAATCCGGCCTACTCCAAGGCCCGCCGCAGCGCGGAGTACTTCGCGGTCGCCGCGGGCCCCGAGGTGGCCCAGCGGGTTCTCGCCCGCGCCCTGGCCGACCGTGACACCCCGTTGGCCCGCCGCGCCATCGCGGCCGTCGAGCGGACCGCCGGCGGCAAGGCCCTGTGGTCCGACGGCTCCAACGGCGTCGCCCCCTTGGTCTCCGCGTTGACCTATCCGAACCGCCGCGTGCAGTTCGAGGCGGCCCTCGCGCTCGCCGCCGCGTCGCCCGCCGAGGCCTTCGCGGGGTCCGATCGCGTCATTCCCGTGCTCTCCTCGATGGTCCGCGGCTCGACCTCGCAGTACGCCGTGATCCTCACCGCCGATGCCGAGCTCTATCAGGGCATCCGCTCCGTGCTCAACAAGCTTGGGTACACCGTCCTGCCCCAGGGCCGCTCCATGGCCGATCTCGCCGCTCCGGTCAGCGAGGCCCCGGCGATCGACCTGGTCGTGACGGCGGGCATCCGGGGCGACGCCATCGCCGCGGCGATCGACGACGTCCGTGGGCAGTCCAAGTCGATGGCCACCCCGACGCTGGTGCTCACCGACGCGACCTCGTACACCGACCTGCGTCGCCGCTTCGCCGCCGACGCCACGCTGGCCATCCGCCAGGCCGGCATCGGCGAGGCCGCCATCACCGAATCGGTCAACCAACTCGTCGAGCGGGCCAGCGGCGGCCCGGTGAGCGAGTCGGAGGCCGCCGCGTACGGCGCCCGCTCGCTGGCGGCCTTGCGTGACCTCGCGCTGTCGGGCAACGCGGTGCTGAACGTCTCCGAGGCCACCACGTCGCTCGTGGCGGCCCTTCCCCAGGTGAAGGATGACGCCCAGCTCCGCATCGCCGAGATCCTCTCCCGCATCGATCAGGACCGCGCTCAGCGGGCCGTGATGGAGGCCGCGCTGGCCGCCTCGGGCGAGCGTCGCGTGGCCTTCCTCGGCCTGGTGGGCGACTCGGGCAAGCGGTTCGGCAACAAGCTCGAGGCCGGTCAGGTCTCGCGCCTGACCGAGATCGCGGCCAAGGGCGCGGACGCCGAGGCCACCGCCGCGGCCGGCCTCATCGGCACGCTGAACCTCGCCCGCACCGAACTGGTGCCGATGATCCTCGAGGCCAAGTAAGTCGCGGCCGAGCCGGCCCGATCACGACGAACGTCCAAGCACCCGGTCAGGTGACCGGGTGCTGTTCTTTGTCCGTCGCCGCATGCCCCATGGTGAAGTCGTCGTCGGCGCGGCGTCTCATGGTGAAGTCGTCGCGGTCGAATCCCGATGCGATGCTGGCCTTT
>JBBAVG010000075.1:4321-14956 GCA_040397805.1 Phycisphaerales bacterium | reverse complement strand
AGGGCTCGCCCGCAAAGCCGGGCAGCGCCCTGGGCTACCTGCCGGTTCGCCCGCAAGGGGCGAGGAGCGTGCGGGCCAATCGCGAGACGCGATGCAAATGAACGCGATGGCCACACGCGATCATGCGCCCGCGTACCCACGGCTCGCCCGCGAAGATGGGCATGCGCCGCCTCCCGGTCCCCTCACCCCGGCATCCCAGGCAGCACCCACGACTTGTCGTTCCACAGCCGCTCGAAGAGCGCGAGGTGCTGCGCGAAGGGCGGGTTCTCGGGGAGGGACAGGCCACAGGCCATCAGCAGGTCGATGAGCCCCTGGTAGTCCGCCTCGGCGATGAACTCCCTCGCCACGTGCGGCTTGCCTTGGAACGTCCCTTCCTGCACCGCCTGAAGGTCCGCCATGTTGTGGTAGTTGCCCAGCGGCAGGCACACGCACGTGGCCTCGAGCCCGAAGGCGCAGAAGACGCTCGCCTCGCACGCCCCGCCCGCCATCAGCTTGCGCTGCCACTTCCATCGGGGCAGGTCCGCCAGTTTCTGCGAGGCCGTGACCGTGCTCGCGCCGCCCGCGATCTCTTCCGCCCGCTTGGCCACCGCGTCCGTCAGCGACGGCGCGAAGATGCTCAGCCGGTCGCCCACGCGGACGATCGGCCCGCCGCCGATCGGGCTCTCCGCGAAGCTGCGACTGTTCTCGAGGGCGATCACCCGGGCGTTGGCGGGCAGCGTCTTGGAGCGGCACGCGCCGATGGCCCCCACGAAGCCGATCTCCTCCGCCCGCGTGAAGAGCAGCCGCACCGGCTGCGTCAACTGGTCCAGGGGCAGCGAGTCGTACGCCGCCACGGCCGCGGCCAACGCGGCCAGGTCGTCGCACGCGAGCGTGTGCACCAGGCCGTCGATCACCTCGGCCGGGCCCACGTCCCACGTCGCCACGTCGCCCACGGCCACCGAGTCGGTCGGGCGTCGCAGTTCCACCATGTAGTGCCGGAACCCGCCGGGCTTGCCCCCCGGGCGAGGGTCGCCGAAGAGCCGACCTTCGTGGCGGACGTCGAACTCGTCGTGGATCACCACCGGCGCATCGACGAAGTACTCGTCCATCACGCCGCCGCGGAAGGAGAGTTCCACCACGTCGGGCGCGACGATCCGCTCCACCACGAAGCCAGGGTGGTCCATGTGCGCCGTGAAGTAGACGGGGCGTGCGCTCGTGGCCGTTTCGTTCGCCGCGGCGATCACCAGGTTGCCGTGCGCATCGGCGGTGCACGCGAGGTCGGGTCGCGAGGCGAGCCACCGGCGGATCCACGCGATCACGCGCTGTTCGCGACCGGCGACGCTGGGGAGCGACGTGACCTCCAGCAGTTGCTCGAGATGACGCCGCCGCTGGGCGTCGCTCCGCGTGATCAACGAGGTCGGGGGAGACATGGCGGGAGCGTAGTCGGCCTCGTGCCGCACGCGACTGCCCCGACACTCATCGCATCGCCGTGCCCGACGCCGAGAACATCGCCACGCCCTCGCCCCCGTGCTCGGCCGCGAAGCGACCCAGCGCCAAGTCGTGCGCCGCGTGATAGGCCCGGCCCAGCCGCGACCAGTCGAACTCCCACGAGCGGCGGTCCACCTCGTTGCGCAGCGCGATGCGGTCGCGGCGTTCCTGGCGGCAGAACCGCAGCATGTGCTGCGTCAGGTCGTGCGCCGCGTCCTGGAAGGATCGTCCGCGACGCTTGAGCACCGCCAACCCGTGCGACTCGCTCCCGGGGTCGGTCTCGAGCACGTAGCGACCGAAGCCCGCCAAGTCGCTGCTCACGCTCGGCACGCCCATCGCCGCGCACTCGAGGGGCGTGTACCCCCACGGCTCGTAGGCCGAGGGGAAGAGTCCCAGGTGACACCCTCGCACGAACTGGTCGTACTCGATGCCCCACAGGCGGTTCGTCGGCGTGATGAAGTCCGGCGAATAGACCACCTTCACCGGATCGTGCTCGTGATTGATGAGCCCCAGGTGCCGGATCTGGTTCAGCACCGGGTCGTGCTGGTCGTCCTCCAGGATGTGCGTCACCGCCATCGGCAGGCAGTGCTGCTTGAGCGCGGTCTGCGCCCGGCGATACCGCAGCATCCAGTACTCGTCGATCAGGTCGTCCAGGTGCAGCCGCCCGCCCGCCGCGGCACGCGCGAACAGCCGCTGCCCCACGCCCTCGGTGATCTTCTGGCACACCTCCGACAACTCGTTGAGCACCCCGCGCTTCTCCATCGCCAAGGGGTTGATGCTCCGCGTCGGTCGCCGCGACACCAGGAAGAAGACCACCGTCTTCCCCAGGTTCGCGCTCTTGAGCTCGGCGTTCAGCCTCGCCATCGACTCGAGACACAGGTCGAAGCCCTTGTTCCTGGGCTCGTACCGGCCCGAGGAGAAGAAGTAGAGCGTCCGGTCGAGGTCGAAGGAGTACGACGGGAAGAAGTGCCCCATCGTGAAGCGGTGGAGCTGCTCCTTGTACTCGCCGTGCAGCCGCTGCTGGTCGTGACCCGCGTTGTACAGGCCGATCGTCAGGCCGTTGGGCAGCACCACGTCGATCGGCCGGCCCAGGAGGCACGCGCACTCCTCGGCCGTGATCGACGACACCGTCGTGAAGACGTGCGACCCGTGGGCGCACGCCCGCTCGATCGCGTGCTGCGCCGTGATGTTGAACCGCTTGGCCTCCGCCCCGTCGTCGAGATACTGCAGAATGTCGTAGAAGTTGTCCCGCGAACTCGCGATGTACCGCCCCAGGATCGTCGCGTGCGTCGTGAAGACGATCGACACCGGCAGGTTCCGCCGCCGCACCTCGGGAATCGCCAGGCCCCCCATCCACTCGTGGAAGTGCGCCACGATCGGCGCGGCCGCGTTCGACCAGTTCTGCTTCGCGTACGCCGTCCGGTGCTCCGCCAACGCCTGCAGCAGCCGCGTCGTCGCGTCCGCGAACGTCACCACCGGGTCGATCAGCCCGTCCTGCGACGGCAACTCGATGCGGTGGTGATCCCAATAGCGGTACTTCGCCTCGTTCAGCCGCTCGTGCCCCTGCCAATGCTCGATCAGCATCACGCGAGGCCGCCCCGGCACCATCCATCGCCCGTAACGGACCGTCAGCCCCTGCTCCTTCAGCGTCGCGATCACCTTCGCGATCCACGCCGGCGGCTTGACCTCCTCGAACTCCACCGCCGCCGCCTTCGCCTCATACGGCCCGATCAGGCAGTACCGGTCGGCCCACCGCTGCACCATCAGCGGGGCCTTGCTCCGCAGCACCTGGTAGATGCCCCCGACCTGGTTGCACACCTCCCACGCCACCTCGAAGAGCATCGGGCCCTGCGGCGGCGGCGGCGGCGGCTCGCCCGACGAAATCACCGACGCCCCAGGCGTGTAGTCGCGACTGGCCGGATCGTTCTGGAGTGATCGCTCGGACATGGTTGGCCCAAGCGTATGGAGCACCCCCGCCCCCACGCACCCGCCCTCAGGCCTTCAACCCCTCCGCCCCCTCAAGTGCCAACCCCTCCAAGGCCAGCAGCACCCGCTTCCGCCACATGCCTCCGGAATACCCCGTCATCGACCCGTCCGCCCCGATCACCCGGTGGCACGGCACCAAGATCGGCACCGGGTTCCGCCCGTTGGCCGCCCCGACCGCCCTCGCCCCGCCCCGCACCCCCGCCCGCCGCGCCAACTCGCCGTAGCTGATCGTCGTCCCCCACGGGATCCTCGCCAACTCGGTCCACACCCGCCGGGCGAACGCCGTCCCCTCGCCCGCCACCGGCACCGTGAAGGCCCGCCGCTCGCCCAGGAAGTACTCGCGAAGTTCCTCGATCGCCTGAGCCAGCACCGGACAGCGGCCGGGCGGCATGGCCTCCCCGGCCGGCACATCGTCGAGCAGGTCGAGCTGCACGATGGCCGCGCCATCGCTCCACGGCCTCACCACGCCCACGGGCGTGTTCATCCACGCCGTGGCCAACGCCCGCTCGCGGCCCGCGACGGTCACGTGCCCCCGTCGTCCCCGAAGGAGGGCTTGAAGTCGCCGAACTCCATCGTGTACAGGCCCACCAGCCAGTCGCCCACCACGTACGGCTTGATCCCCATCTTCCCGACCACCCCGCCCACCGTCGCGAACCGGTCGTCGCCCACCACCGTCTTGTTCAGCGACGCCTCGATCGCGTCGTACGGCGTCGGCGGCACCCCGATGCAGCATCCGTCCCACTGGTTCAGCATCAGCAGCAACTCCCGCGGCTGCTGCATGTTCATCGGGAACGCGATGTACCCGCCCAGCTTCACGTACTTGTCGTGCAGGAAGGCGATCCGCTGCGGAATCTTCTTCTTCCCCGAGTGCGGGTCGAAGTCCTGGTCCACGCTCGTCAAGAGCTCCCACGTGACCTCGTACGGCTTCTCCAGCGTCCCTTCGCCCTTCACCGTGAAGCGGTCGTCCAGCACCGTCGTGCCGTCCGCCCGACGCTCCACCTTCCCCGCCAGCACGTCGTACGCGCCGATCTTCCCCGCGCTCTCGCCGCCCGCCTGCCCCGCGACCTCCGTGCCGGATGCCGCGGCCGCGGGGGCCGGGTCGGCGGCGGGAGTGGCCGCCGGAGTGGCGACGGCAGGGGCCGCAGCTGCGGGCGAGGCCTCGGTTGGAACCGCCGGTGCCGCGGAAACGGCTTCAGGCGCCGCCGCGGCGGCGGGCTTCTCGGGGGCCGTCGCGGGCGGCGGCTCGACGGGCGTGGCGGCCTCCGGGGCCTTGGTCGGCTGGGGGGCAGCCTCGGGCGTTGCCGCAGCCGCAGGGCTCGCCGGCGGCGGGGGCGGCGGCAAGGGCGCGGGTGGCCCGCTCATCAGCGTCGAAAGGCTGAAGACCACGCCACCGACGGCCAGCAGCGAGAGGATGATCCAGAACGCCCGCATGCACGACTCCTTGACCCGTCAGAAGGGGCCATCACCAAGGGAACACCAACCGGCCCCCCCGACCCGTTCAATCGTTCGCACGTCGCGGCGGCGGCGTGACCCGCGTCCGCGATTCAGCCGATGGGCCGCAGGTGATCGCACACGGAGGTGCGGTAGGCCTTGATCGCGGGGATCACCCCCGCCAGCGTCGACAGCACGACCGTGCCGACGGTGACGAGCACCAGGAACGCCGGCGTGAGTTCGGGACGCACGACCAGGCCCAACTGGTCCTTCATGAACATGGCCGCCACGTGCGAGCCGGCCCACCCGAGCACGATGCCCGCGACGGCCCCCATGATGCCGATGAGCGTCGACTCGGTGACGACCAGGCCGAAGATGCGCACGCCGCTGGCACCCAGCACGCGGAGCACGGCGATCTGGCGACGCCGCAGGTCCATCAAGTGGTACAGGGCGAGCATGATGGCCACGCCGCTGCCGATGAGCACGGCGATGGCCACCGCCACGAACAGCCGGTTGACGTTGCCGACGATGAGGTCGAGCTTGCGGATCTCGGCGAACGGCGCGGCGACGTTGATCGACGTGTCCCGCCGCAGCTGATCGAAGACCTGCTGAAGGTTGGCGGGCGTGTCGGAGCCTTCCCGTGTCACGAGTCGCAGGTACACACCCGTGATCTTGCGGTCCGCGTCCGTCAGGTCCGCCGCGGTGATCGCCGGCGCGTCGTGGTCGTGGTGATGGTCGTGATCGTGGTCGTGGCCCTCGGCGGCATGCGCCTTGGCGTGCTCGGCCTCGAGCCGATCGAGGGCGTGAATGAGCCACGAGCTCTCGAGGTTCGTGAACAGGGCGCGATCGTGGCTGCCGCCGGTGGGCTTGAGGATGCCCACCACCTTGTAGTCGAACTCGTCGTGCACGTGCCCGGCGTGCGCGCCGTCGCGCGACATGCCGGTGCCGTGCGTCAGGTGGATCGTGTCGCCCACCCGCAGGCGAGAGCGGACCGCCGCCTCCGCGCCCAGCACCACCTCGAAGTTGGTCTCGAAGAACCGTCCTTCACGCAGCGCCCACGGCTCGCCGGGGTTGGGGCGGAACTTGGTGAAGAACTCCTGCGTCGTCGCCAGCACCGGCTGGCCCAGATAGCTGTCGCCCTGCTGGATCGGCACCGCATACGCCCATGGCGCCTGCTTGGCGAGTTGTTCGTAGCGAGCCAGCGGCAGCGGCCGCCGCGGCGGGTTGGCGTAGAAGATGCCGTTGAGCACGGCCACCAAGGAACTGTCCTCGGCCGTCACCAGCATGTGCATGTCGCCGCTGCCCCGCTCGAAGGCCTTGCGGCCCGATTCGCGCATCGTCAGCAGCACCAGCAGCAACGCCACCGGCACCGCCACCGTGAAGACCGTCGTCGCCGTCGAGAACAGTCGCGAGGAGAGGGATCGAAGAATGATCGTCCAGTCGGTCATGGCTCGCCTCTTTCCGGCTCAGAGATCCTGCACCCGCCCGAAGCGGTTCCACATCGCCGGATCATGGCTCACGCACAGCAACGCCGCCCCGCGTTCGCGGCACGTGGCCTGGATCAACTCCATCGCCCTCGCCGCGTTCTCGGGATCAAGGCTCGCCGTCGGCTCGTCCGCCAGCACCAACGCGGGCTTGCACGCCACCGCCCGGGCCACCGCCACCCGCTGCTGCTGCCCCACGCTCAGGCGTTCCACCGGCGATTCGAGCCGCTCGATCCCCAGGTGCTTGAGCAGTTCCGTCGCCCGCCGCCGCTGCTCCTCCGCGCCGTGCCCCGCGAAGAGCAACGCGGCCTCGACGTTCTCGAGCGCGGTGAACCCCTGCAGCAGGTTGAAGGTCTGGAAGATCATTCCGATGGTCGTGCCACGGAACCGATCCCTCGCCGCCCCGCGCATCGCGTGGATCGACTCGCCCGCCACCAGCACCCGGCCCTCCTGGGGCTCCATCAACCCCGCGATCAGGTTGAGCAGCGTGCTCTTGCCCTTGCCGCTCCCGGCCCGCAGCAGCATCTGCTCCCCTCGCTCGAGCCTGAGGGAAGGCATGCGGAGGGAAAAGTCGCCCGCTCCCGTTCCGTAACGGAAGGCAAGGCCGTCGATCTCAAGCGCAGGCGTCGTCGTGCTCACGGTGAAGCACTGTAGCTGAGAACGCACTCTCATGTTCGTGATCGGGGTTGGGGTCGCCCCGTGGTTCTCCGGGGGTGTGCCGGTACGAGATGCTCGCCCTCGTCCGTCCCAATACGCTCGGGCATGATCTCGCCCCCCTTGGTGCGTTTGGTGTCCCTCGCCCTCCTTGCCGTCGCCTCGCTCTGGGCGGGGGCGTGCTCCGATCGCTCCCGCCCCTCGGTCACGCTCTACACCTCGTGCGACGCGCCCGTCGCCGCCGAGATCGTCGCCGCCTTCGAGCAGGAGACCGGCATCGACGTGCGGCTCGTCACCGACACCGAGGCCACCAAGACCACCGGCCTCATCCAGCGGTTGCTCGCCGAGCGCGACCGTCCCGTGGCCGACGTCTGGTGGTCCAACGAACTCCTGGGCACCGCGCAACTCGCGTCGCTCGGACTCCTGAGCCCGTCACCCGCGCCCGACTTTGGCGGCGTCTGGCCCGAGCATCTCCGCGGCCCCGACGGCCTCTGGTACGGCCACGCCCTCCGCACCCGCGTCATCGCGTATCGCCTCCGCCCGGGGCTCGATGCCGCCAACGACGTCCCCGCCACGCTCGCCGCCATGGCCCTTCCCCGGTTCAAGGGCCGCATCGGCATGGCCCGCCCGCAGTTCGGCACCACCCGCATGCACCTGGCCGCGCTCGTGGCGATGCACGGCGAGTCCGTCGTCGAGGCGTGGCTGACGGCCCTTCGCGACAACGACCTGCGGCTCTACGACGGCAACGCCGCCGTGGTGCAGGCCCTCGCCAAGGCCGAGATCGACGTGGGCCTGACCGACTCCGACGACGCCCTGGTGGCCAAGGACCGCGACTGGCCCGTCGCGTACCTGCACGAGGACCCGCAAGGCCAAGCCCCCCAAGGCGTTCCCACGCTTCCCGCGGGCGGCGCGATCGTCATCCCCAACACCGTCGCCATCGTCGCCGGCACGCAGCGTCGGGCCCTGGCCGAGCAACTCGCCGCGTTCCTCCTCTCGGCCCGCTGCGAGCGTCTGCTCGCCGAGTCCGACGCCAAGACCATCTCCATTCGTGACGGCACGCCCTTGCCGTCGCCCGCGACGCTCGATCCCGCGGCGTTGATCGAGGCCATGCCCCGCGCCGACGCGCTTGTGCGGAAGGTTCTCGGGCCGACGTGACGCCCATGACCGACCGTTGCGTCCCGAAAACCGCACCCTGCGGACGCGTGGGCACGCGTCGTGCCGTCTATGACGGCGGCACGCGGCGCATCACGGCAAGGGACTTCAACGGCCCCGGCGAACGGGCCGATGTCGGATGCACGTGTCCCAGACGACTTCCCCATATCAGAAGTACTTTCACATCAGGAGCCGTCGCGGCCTGATCGGCGCGATTCTCGCGCTCCAGGCGGTGGTGGTGGGGTGGGGTTGGTGGGGCACGATGCAGTTCACCCGCTCGTCGATCCTCACCAAGATCCGCACCCAGGTGATCGACGAGAACGCCCGCGCGGTGACCTATCTCTCGAACGCGGTGGCGGCGGTGGTGAACACTCCCCTGCGCGAGGGCACCAAGGGGTGGGAGGACGCCCGCCGGATCGCCCAGAACCTCAACCGCCCCGGCCGCACCAACATGGCCATCCTCGCCTCGACGGGCGCGACGATCATCCCCCGCGGCGAGAAGGGCCGCGAGGAGGCCACGCCGATCTCGCTCGGGCCGGGCGAAATCGAATCCACGATCATCACGCTGCTGCCCGGCCGCGAAGCCGCGGTGCTCACCGACCTCAAGCCCGGCGTGGTGCTGGTGGGCGAGGCCGACTGGCTCGGCGAGGCCTCGTACATCGCGGTGCTCGAGAACCGCGAGCTTGGCGCCAAGTTCATCGCGTCGCAGTCGCGGTCGGCCGTGGCGCACGCCGAACGCCAGTTCGCCGACACCGTCTTCTTCTACGCCGGCATGGCCGTGCTTCTCGTGCTGGCCATCACGGGCGTGGGCCTCACCTTCATCGTCAACGGCTACGACTCGACGCTGATGCGGTTCAACCGCATGCTCGAGGGCGAGGTCGAACGCCGCACCCGCCAGGGCCTGGCCATCCGCAACGGCCTGATCTTCGGCCTCGCCAAGCTCGCCGACTATCGCGACACCGACACCGGCCGCCACCTCGAGCGCATCTGCCGCTACTGCGAGCTCCTGGCCACCCAACTCACGGGGGCCCATCCGGAGATCGACCGCGCGTGGATCGACCGCCTGAAGCTCGCGAGCTCGATGCACGACATCGGCAAGGTCGGCATCCCCGACAACATCCTCCTCAAGGCGGGGCCGCTCGATACCGACGAACGCGCCCAGATGGAGATGCACGCCACCATCGGCGCCGACACCCTCATCGCCATCCGCCAGCACGTGGGCGACGACGAGTTGCTCAACATGAGCGTGCAGGTGGCCCTCTGCCACCACGAGAAGTTCGACGGCACCGGCTATCCCTCCCGCCTCTCGGGCGAGGAGATTCCCCTCGCCGCCCGCATCGTCGCGCTCGCCGACGTCTACGACGCCCTGACCAGCAAACGCGTCTACAAGCCGCCGATGTCGCATGAGCGGGCCGTCGCCATCATCAGCGAGGGACGCGGCCGCCACTTCGATCCCGTCGTCGTCGACGCCTTCATGGCCGTGCACGTGCAGTTCGACCAGTCTCGTCACACGCTCCAGGCGAGCGACGGCGAGACCGAGCGTCCCATGCTCGAGACGGCCCTGGCCCGGGCCCGCAACGCCCGCTCCTTCCGCATCAACAGGGCCGCCTGACCGGCGCTCACCGCAGCGCGAGCGACGCCATCACCTCGATGCCCGTCGGAATCGCCTCGTCGTTGAAGTCAAAGTCGGGCTGGTGCAGCGTCGGATATCCCGTCGCCCCCTTGGGACGAAGCCCCAGGAAGAGGAAGCACGCCGCCGCGTGCCGCCCGTAATAGGCGAAGTCCTCCCCGCCCATCGTCGGCTCCTCGATCTCCTGCACGCGGGCGTCCCCGAGCGCGGCCCGCGCCGTGCGCAGCACGTCCGCCGTCAACGCGCCGTCGTTGTGCGTCACCGGATACCCCTCCTCCAGCCGCACGATCGCCTCGCACCCCATCGCCGCCGCCACGCCCGTGACGATCTCGCGCAGCCGCCGCGTCGCCATCGCGCGCGTCTCGGGACGCAGCGTGCGGATCGTTCCCACCAGTTCCGCCGCCGCCGGGATGATGTTGCTCGCCGTCCCCGCGCGGATCACGCCCACCGTCGCGACCACGGCGTCGAGCGGGCTCGCGTTGCGAGAGACGATCGTCTGGATCGCCGTCACCACGTGCGACGCCGCCACGATCGGGTCGTGTCCGAAGTGCGGGTACGCCCCGTGCGACTGCGTCCCCTTGATCGTGATCGTGAACTCGTCGGTCGCCGCCATGAGCGGGCCCGGCTTGGTCGCCACCGTGCCGACCTCCACCGTCGGCCAGCCGTGCAGCCCGAAGACCTCGGCCACCGGCGTCCCCAAGCCGCCCTTGCCCTCGCCCGCCAGGCATCCGTCGTCGCACATGTACTGGGCCCCGCCCCCGTCCTCTTCCGCGGGCTGGAACAGGAACGTCACCGGCCGCGGCCGATGCCGCTTGGCCAGCACCCTCGCCA
>JBBAVG010000075.1:2519-4221 GCA_040397805.1 Phycisphaerales bacterium | reverse complement strand
GCCTCCAGTTCGCGCATCACCACGCGGCATGTCCGCTCCTCGCGGAACGCCAACTCCGGGTGCACGTGAAGGTCGTGGCGGATCGCCTTGAGCGAGTCCAGTTCGGCCGAAATGGCGGCACGCAGCGAAGCGTCGGTCATGATCGCCAAGGGTAGCGATCGCCACCACGTCGTCCCGCCCCGCCCTCGTCCGTCGAATCGAAAGCGGTGGGGGGGGGATTCGAACCCCCGAGAGGGACAAGCCCTCTATCGGATTTCAAGTCCGACGCGTTCAACCGCTCTGCCACCCCACCAGGGTCAGCCCCCTCCGGGCCGTCACTTGCGGCTGTTCAGCTTCGCCAAGAGCCGCAGCAACTCGATGTACAGCCACACCAGGGTCACCAGCAGCGCGTACCCCGCGTACCACTCCATGTACTTGGGCGCGCCGTTCCGCACGCCGTTCTCCACCATGTCGAAGTCCAGGATCAGGTTGAACGCCGCCAAGCCCACCACCAGCAGGCTGAACCCGATGCCGATCATGCCCGACCCGTGCAGCGGCGCGAGAATCGTGATGCCGAAGAGCCCCAGCACCATCGAGGCCAGGTACGTCAACATCACGCCCAGCGTGCCGATCACGATCATCTTCGTGAACAGCGGCGTCGCCCGCAGCAGGCCCGTCATGTAGCACCCCAGCATGGCGATGAAGACGCCGAACGTCAGCGCCAACGCCTGCGTGATGAGCAACTCGTTGCCGGGCCCCAGCCGCTCCACCGTCAGCAGCGAGATCGCCCCCAGCGACGCCCCCTGCAGCACCGCGTAGACGGGCGCGAGGAACGGAGCCAGCTTCGACGAGAAGAAGAGCACCAGGCCGACCACCAACGTGCCGATCAGGCCCGCCAGCAGCCACGGCACCGGATTGCCGCCGGCCTTGATCGCGTTGCCCGCCACCAGCGCGGTGATGGCGCACAGCCCCACCAGGATGCCCGTCTTGATCACCGTGCCCTGCAGCGTCATCACGCCGGGCCGCGACTTGGTCTCGGCTCGCTGAAGGTCCTGCATGATGCCGCCCCATTCGCGGGGGGCGAAGGCGTCGTTCTTGAGGGCGGGGTTGCCGGATTGCATCGCGAACTCCTTGTGGTGCTTGGTGCGGCGCTCGTGCGCTTGATCGTCCCTTCATCGTACGTCCGCCGACCCTATCGAGATCGCACCAGACAACTCGCCACCGTCGCGTCGTCGTCGAGCATGGTCCCCGCCGCGAACGCCAACAACCGCTCGAAGGTCGTCGTCACGTCCGCTTCCGGGTCCGCACCCTCGCGAATCGCCGCCGCCAGCCGCTCCACGCCGAACTGGTCGCCCGTTCCGTCCCGCTGCTCGGTCACCCCGTCGCTGAAGAGCACCACCCGGTCGCCCGCCCCGAGCTCCAGCCGCTCCTCCTCGAACGGCGAGTCCGCGTCGATCCCCAAGGGCACGCTCCCGCGCGACCGCGGCTGTTCCACCCGCCCGTCCGCCCGTCGCACCATCCACAGCCCGTGCCCCGCGTCGACATACCGCAGCAGTCCGCCCGGCTCGAGCAGCCCCAGCCAGAGCGTCGCGAACTTGCCTCCCTGCGCCCGTGCCGCCAGGTACTCGTTGGCCCCCCGCACGCTCGCCACCAGGTCGCCCGTGTGCCGCAGCAACGCCGCCAGGTGCGACTGCGTCATCGCCATCATCATCCCCGACCCCGC
>JBBAVG010000075.1:0-2419 GCA_040397805.1 Phycisphaerales bacterium | reverse complement strand
GCGTCCTTGCGGCGGCTGGCCACGACATCAATGGCCTCGCCCCCGGCACGCCCCGGCGTCACCAACGCCGCCCGCGCGAACCCCGTCCCGTTCATCGCCGCCTCGAGCGTCAGGGCGGCCATCGCTCCCTCGTCGCGTGCGGCGGACAGTCGCCCGATGCACTGCGTCAGCAGCCGCAGCCGCCGCCCCGCGGTGGAGGCCTGGGAGCCGCCCACCCGCACCAGCCGCTGCATCGCCGACGACACGTCGTCGAGCGTGCCCGTCAGCGTCGACGACACCTCCTGCCCGATCGCCACGCGGAAGGTCCACGGCCCGATCCGCACCAGGTCGCTGTGAATCAGGGGCAGCGCATCGCCCTTGGCCAGCCGCACGCCGTTGAGGTACGTCCCCGCCGAACTCCCCTCGTCCGCCAGGGTCCAGCCGTCCCCCCGCGGCATGATCGACGCGTGTCGTCTCGACACCCGCTCGTCGGGCAGCACGATCTCCCCCGTGGGCAGCCGCCCGATGGAAGCCCGTCCCCCGCGCGCCACCTCGAAGACCCCGAGACTGGGGCCCGTCACCGTCGTCAGCCGCAACGGTCGCTCGTCCACGCCGCCGGTCACTCCTTCGCGTGCGCCTTGTGGTGCGTCAGGACCACTCGAATCTGACCATAGCCCACCCGGCCCTCCAGTCGGTCGTAGATGGGCTTCATGAAGCCGCCCTGCGCCGATTCCGCCGCCGCCAGCACTTCGACATACGCGTGCCGGTCGACCCACGGGGCGACGCTCTCGGGCCGTTCCTGCTTCACGTACTCGGCCAGGTGATCCCACACGGTGCTCGCCGTCAGGCCCGTCGCTGCCGCGACATCCTCGACGTTCATGCCCCGGGCGAGCATGGCGAAACTGTCCGCCTTGCGGCCCCGCACCGGCTCGCGGCGCTTGGCCGCCGGCGCGGGCGAGCGACCGGCCGCCGGCGGCGAGCCGCCCACGTTGGTCGTCAAGCCCACCTGCGAGGCGTACTCGGCGATGGCCCGGCAGAACCGATCGCCGAACGCGTCGAGCTTGCGTTCGCCCACCCCGGGAATGGCCGCGAAGACGTCGGCGCGCGTGGGCCGCACCCTCGCCATGGCCTGCAGCGACGCATCGGAGAAGATGAGGTACGCCGCCACGCCCTGCTCCCGCGCCGCTTCGGTTCGCAGGCGGCGGAGCATTTCGAAGCAGCCCGTGTGGTACGAGGTGTCGTCGGCGACGCGTGCGGCCGGTTCCTTGGGCGTCGCGAAGGCCACTTCGACGCCCCCTCGCATCACGTCCCAGGCCTTGCCCGCGAGCATGAGCGTCGAGTACATGCCCTCCGACCGCCGCAGATACCCCATGTCCACCAGTTGGTTCACGCAGCTCGTGAGCGTCGAGGCCTCCATCGTCCGCAAGAGGCCGTACGTCGAGACCTTGTCGTGCCCTCGCTCCATGACCTGCTTCTTGGCGCTGCCCCTCAGCACGTCGACGATGTGCACCGCGCCGAACGAGAGGTCCGGCGTGTGCTGCGCCAGCCGCGCCACGCACGCCAGGATCTTCCTCGCCACCTCCGTCGAGTCGGCCAGCGTCTCGAGTTCCCCCAAGCACACGTCGCACGCGTTGCACGAGCCCCCGACCGCGCCGCCGGGCGGGACGTACCGCTGCCCGAAGTACGACGCGAGGAACTCGTGGCGGCAGCGCCCCGCCGTGGCGTACCGCTGCACCTCGTCGATGAACCGGAACTGCCGCCGCAACTCCTCGGCGGGCGTCCCTTGCTCGTCCGCGCCCCGCTGCATCACCTGCTTCCACTTGGCGGCGTCCGCGCCCGAGTAGAGCAGCACGCACTCGCTGGGAAGCCCGTCGCGACCGGCACGCCCCGTCTCCTGCTGGTAGTGCTCGATGCTCTTGGGCAGTTCGGCGTGAATGACGCACCGCACGTTGCTGCGGTCGATGCCCATGCCGAAGGCCACCGTCGCCACCACCACGTCGGTCTGCTCGCTCGCGAACGACTCCTGCACGCGTCGGCGCTCGTCGGCGTCGAGGCCGGCGTGGTACGCCTCGGCCTTGATCCGCTTGCGCTTGAGCGCGTTGGCGAGATCCTCCGCGCCGCGGCGGGAGATGGTGTAGATGATCGTCGCCCCGTCGTCGTGGCGCTTGATGATCTCCGCCGCCTGCTCGGTGGTGTCCTCCTTGGGCACGATGCGGTACGTCAGGTTCGGCCGGTCGAAGCCGCCGATGATCACCTCGGGCGATCGCAACTTGAGCTGCGCCACGATGTCGCTCTGCACGCGGGGCGTCGCGGTGGCGGTGAAGGCGTGGAAGGCCGCCTGCGGGAAGGCCTCGCGCAGTTCCGAGAGCCGCCGGTACTCGGGGCGGAAGTCATGGCCCCACTGGCTGATGCAGTGGGCCTCGTCGATGGCGAAGGCCCA
>JBBAVG010000074.1:0-15591 GCA_040397805.1 Phycisphaerales bacterium | reverse complement strand
TCGGGCGTCCCTTGGTTGAGCCGTGGGCGCGGCCCGGCTCTGCGGGCCAAGCCCCCGGCGGAGCCGATACGCGCGAGTGCGTGGCGCGACCGGGCTTCGCCTCGCCGTCGCCGCTCAACGCGCTCCCCTCGCACATCAGCGCCCGCAACCGGGAGGCCGCCCGACAAAAACTCGGCCCGCAGTTGCCTCCCGCGACCCGCATTCTCCGGGCCCCATGCCGCAACCCACTGTCAATCAAGAGAATGTGATTCGCAAAAAATGGCCCATGTTGGCTCTCGTCTCCGTTTTTAAGGGACGTACGTCCTCGATACCCGAACGTGTCGCGGCTTGTGGCGTTCGCCTTCGAGCGATGGATGGACTGATCCGCTTCGGACCGAACGGTCCGTGTTCGGAGGCGGCTGGGGGTTGACGAGATGCTCGATGGAGAAGTTGGTGGCGGGGTTGGGCACGTGCGGCGGTGCCGCCAGATCTGGTTGCAAATGCTCGCAGCGGTCGAGACGCCATCGAGCAGTCGGAGCATTCGGTTCTTCGCGTGTGCCTCGGCGGCACTCGCATGCATGATCGATCTCTCGGCGGCGCAGGCGATCACCAATCCGACGGCTGTCCGGGAGTGGGCGCGTGCCGCCATCGTCGAGCGAGCCGACATCGTCCTGCTGGGCGACTCGAACATCGTGTACCAAGGCCACGGCTACGACGCCGGCATGGCGAGGGCGGCACGCGCCACGGTCGGGAGCTACGGCACGGGCCTTCTCTGGTTCGGCGAGAATCGTGGCCTCGGAGCCGGCATCGGCGACGGATTTGGCACGCTCAGCGGGAGTTCCGGGTTCGCATACGACGGAGCGACAATCGATGCCGCCAACGTGTCGCACGATTTCGCGAACTATCTGTATCTCGCGGCTCCTGCCCAACTGACGGGCGCACGGACGGCGGGTCTCGCGACGTCGCAGGCGGCGATCGATTCCCGATCCAATCTTCGCTGGCACGTCACCGAAGGCGCCTTTCCCGGCGGCGGTTCCTGGCGTCCAGTGGTGCGGCTTGGTCAACCTCCATACTCCGTGCTGGCCGACTTCGGCGTCGTGTCGACACAGGGGCCGCTGGGGCTCCGCACCACGTCGTTCACGCTGCCCGCAGACGCTTCACGCCCTCAGGGGCTCGAATGGCGGCTCGCGCCCTTCTCTTTCTCGACGCAGTTCGTCGGGGATCTGCTTGCAGTCCGATCGCGCGTGGAGGATCTCGACATGCCGCGGGGCACCGTCGTCCACACCTACTTCTTCGCCGGTGGCCGGTCCGCCCGCTTCATGGCCGACCGCGTGCAGGCCACCAGCGACGCGGCGATCGGCGCGTACTTTCGCGATGTCCGCCGCACCTGCGACCGCGTGCTGCTGATCCTCAATCAGGGGCTCAACGATCGCAACGAAACCCTCGCCAGCATCCGAGGCATCACGCCCGGCAACAGCCCCGACGCTTTCGTCGACAACATGACCTACGTGATCGATCGACTTCGCGGGGCATGGATCGCCCAAGGGTGGCCCGCCGACCGGCTGCACGTGCTGGTGTGCGTGGCGCATCCGATCTCCACCCCGCAGTCGCCGGAACTTCAGTCATACCTCGCCGCCCTGCGCTCCAGCGGCCGAACCGACATTGCCGTGACGTCGCTGGCGGAGTTTCACTCCGAGGCGACCTATGTCGAGCGAGGGTGGTACGCCTCGGCCACGGATCGAAGCCACCTCAGCCCGGCAGGGTACGACGCGGCGTCGATGACGCTTCTCCAGTCCGTGCTCTCCGCCGCTTGCGACGGGGACTTCAATCTCGACGGAGGCGTCGACGGTTCCGATGTCGCCGACTTCTTCATCGCGTTCCGCGACGGCGACTGGGCTTGCGACATCAATCAGGACGGCGGCGTGGATGGTTCGGATGTCGAGGCGTTTTTCCGGGCGTGGGCCGTTGGGTGCTGAAGGGCGGCCTCTTCTCGGAAGTTCCGTGTCCGGTTCTCCCCGTTCGCTCCGTTTTCATGGCGGAGAATCGCTCGAGCACCGGTCGGGTTCGGCCAGCGCACGGGCGACGGAGAGAGCCCATGCCATCGATCAAGTCCTTACGTTGGGCGTTTGTCGCCCTTGCCGCTTCCGTCGGATCCGCCCACGCCGCCGACCTCGTGCAGTGGCGAGTCGAGGATGGAGGCAACGGCCATTGGTACGGTCTCACCGTCGGCCGCGGGAACTGGGACGCCATGGAGGCCGAAGCAGTCTCCCGCGGCGGGCACCTGGCCTCCATCGCCTCGATGAGCGAGAACCAGTTTATCTACTCGCTCATTCCCCCATCAGTCGGGGTTCCCTCCGTCCCCGGGGTCTGGCTCGGGCTGCGTCGGGCGGGGTTGCCCGGATGGGCGTGGAGCGACGATTCGGACTTCATCTTTTCGTCGTGGGCGAGCGGTGAGCCCAACAACGCACGCGGCAACGAGTTCTGGGTGTGGATGTATGGCCCGGGTCCGTACAGTTCGGGAGGTACAGGTGTCTGGAACGACCATCCGCAGAACGACTTTGCCCTGCCCGGCATCGTCGAGGTCGTGCCCTCGCCATCGGCCGTGCTGCCGCTGGCGCTGATGGCGCTGCTGCCGCGTCGGCGGCGGGGCTAACTCCGTACGTCTCGCGGCAGGAGCGTGAACAGGTCGAGTTGCACGCGGTTTGGTGTCAATGGCGGTGCGTAGGCATGGATGCATGTGAGTCGAAACGCCCGAACGGAGCCGAAACCCGGCTTCAACGCCGACACGCCCTCGCCAGCCCGCTTCGGGCGTCCCTTGGTTGAGCCGTGGGCGCGGCCCGGCTCTGCGGGCCAAGCCCCCGGCGGAGCCGATACGCGCGAATGCTCGTGGCGCGACCGGGCTTCGCCTCGCCGCCGTCGCTCAACGCGCTCCCCTCGCATATCAGCGCCCGTGTACCCGGGGCTCGCCCGCAAAGCCGGGCCGCGCCCTGGGCTACCTGCCGAGCGCCCGCGACGGGCTGAAAGAGGGGCTTGCCGCCGATTCGCGGACGCCAGCCCGCTTCGGGCTTCCCTTGGTTGAGCCGCGGGCGCGGCCCGCGCTGCGGCCAAGCCCGCGGCGGCGTGAGGTACGGCAACGAGGCTCGATCAGGCGACGGCCGGAGCGAGTATTGAAGTCGCCGTCAGCACCCGCCCGCCTGCCACAGCAGGATGAACGACTCGACGTCGCCTCCGTCCACGCCGCCATCGAGGTTCACGTCGCCACAGGGTTCGCCGATCTGCCAACTCAGGAAGAACGACTCGATGTCGACGCCGTCGACGCCGCCGTCCTGGTTGAAGTCCGCCGCACACGGCGAGCACGCGTTGGGCTGAGTCTCAGCATCCACCCGGAACCAATACTGGTCGTAGCCCGTGCCGCACGGCAGGTTGTCGAAGAACGTCGGTTCGATCGCCACTCCATAGGACCCGGGCGGGAGTTGGACGCCTGTCGTGCGACCCTCGCAGATCAGGGAGTACGTCGGTTCCTGCAGGTCGATCACCGGGTAGAAGTCGCCCTCGCCGGTGCCGCCGCAGGCGCGGGAAGCGAGGTACTGCGGCATCGAATAGGCGAGGATGGAGACGGGCCGCTGCGATTCGTATGTGAGCGTTACCGTCGATGCCTCGTCGATGGTGAAGGTGAACCAGTCCGTGTCGCGGAGTGTCGGCGTGCTGAAGAGCGTGCCGCGGACGGGGACGCCGAGCTCGATTGGGTCGAAGGTCCTGGCGGGCGTGGCGCAACCCCCGTTGAGGTTCTCGCCACACGTGGTCTCGCTCTCGACCGCCGCGCTGGCCGGCGTGGACAGCGGGCAGGGCAGCGGCGCCAACTCGATGCTCAACTGCAGGCCGAGCACGTTGCCGCCCGCCACACCCGCCGCGAACAGCACCGGGTTCCCCTGCGTCACGGGCACGAACATGCGCACCCCGTCGGCGAAGGAGTAGATGCCGCCGTTGGCGCACTCCACGCTGGGCGAACCGCACCCCTGCGCGGCGTCATACCGCTCCATCAGCACGGGTGATCGCAGGTCGTTCGCTCCGGCGTAGATCGAGGCATACCCCGTCCTCGAGGGCACGTACGAGAACCAGATGTCCTTGACGTTCGACGGAGGCGTGTTGTTCCCAACGCACGGGAACTGGCCGTCGCTCAGTGCGCCCGCGTTGCTGCCGATCCACGCGGGCGTAAAGGCGTCCGGATTCTCGCCCACCACCAACGCATCCTGGCACCGGTCGTTCCGGGGCGGCGGCAGCGGTGTCGTGTTGCCCACCGCCATCGTGATGTCGAGGTAATACGTGGCAGGGTCGGAGAAGTCCAGCGGGTACGACGTGTCCGTCGTGATGTTCCAGCCGGTCGATCCCGCCGACGTGAACGCCTGCGAACCCGCCGCCAACGCCAGCCAGTACGTGCCCGTCGCCAAGGTCCCGTCCTGGCCCCGGCTCAGGACGTATTCCGGCGGCATGCGGTAGTCCGTCGAGCCGAACGAGAGGCCCGCCGCGGGCTGGCCGAGCGAGAACGGCAGCGTCGCCCCGTCGCGGTCGTCGACCGCGACAAGATGGCCCGCGGCGTCGTACAACGCCAGCGTGAGCCCCAACCCCTCGTTGTTGAGCGGAAACAACTGCGTGTCGACATCAAGGAACAGCGGCGGCACGATGGGCGTCTGCACCTGCAGCCGAACCCACCGAACGGTCAACAGGTCGCCGTTGCGGAAGTCGAAGAGGCCGAAACTGCTCAGCGGCAGCGACTCACGGGCCGACGCCGGCGCCGCTGGCGCCTGCACCGGGCCCAAGTCGAAATAGTCGACCGGCTGAGCCAGCCCGCTCGAGGCCATGATCAACCAAGCGGTCAGGCCGATTCCCAATGGGCGGAGGGCACGAAGTCGCATGCGAGACGCTCCCGATATCCGGACACTTGCAGCAGATCGAGCCCTGCCATACGTCGATTCACGACGGTGGTTGCGGCCTTCAGCCAAGTCATGTCGAGTCCTTCGCGCTCGGATCGGGCGAGCAGGTTCAAGCCATGGTTCCCCGGCTGGCCCGGGGAAATCCCTGAATCAGCAGCCGCCCGCCTCCCACAGCACGATGAACGACTCGACGTCACCGCCATCGACGCCGCCATCGAGGTTCACGTCGCCGCAGGATTCGCCGTCCTGCCAGCTGACGAAGAAGGACTCGATGTCGCCCCCGTCCACGCCGCCGTCTTGGTTGAAGTCCGCCGCGCAGGAGGGGCAGGTGTCAGGCAGCGACTCCGCGTCGACCCGGATCCAGTAGTCGCTGTAGCCCGACCCGCAGGGCAGGTTGTCGAAGAAGGTTGCGCCGATCGCCATGACATAGGTGCCGGGGTCCAGATCGACCAGCAACGTCCGCTCCTCGCAGATCACGGAATAGTTGAGATCCTCGCTGAACAGCACCGGCGGGGCGAAGCACCCGTCGGAGGACTCCGGCTGCGGCCACGCGACGATGAAGAGCGGCACCTGCGCCGAGGAGGTGATCGTCGCCGACGAGGCCTCGTCGACCGTGAAGGTGAACCAGTCGGTGTCGCGGAGGATCGGCGTGGTGAAGAGCGTGCCGCGGACAGGGAGGCCGAGGTCGATCGAGTCGAAGGTGGGGGTGGGCATGTTGCAACCCCCGTTGAGATCCTGGCCGCACGAGGACTCGCTCTCGAGCACCGCGCCCGCAGGCACCGAGAGTTCGCACGGCAGGGGCACGAGGTCGATGTTCAACTGCATGTCATCCACGTACCCGGCGCGGATTCCAAGTGCCAGGAGCACCGGGTCCCCCTGCGTCACGGGCACGAACATGCGGGTCCCCTCGCCGAACGTGATGCTGCCGCCGCCCGAGCACTGCACGCTGGGCGAACCGCACCCTTGCGAGGCGTCGTACCGGTCGATCATCGGGGTCGCGCCGCCCGAGCCGCCCGTCGCGGTGATCACCGCATAGCCCGTGCGCGAGGGTACATAGGAGAACCACACGTCCTTGGTGTCGAACGGGGGGGTGTTGTTGCGATAGCACGGGAACTGTCCGTCGTTCAGGGCGCCGGCGTTGGTGCCGGTCCAGACCGGCGTGAAGGGGTCGGGATTCTCGCCCACCACCAGCGCGTTCTGGCACAGGTCGTTCGGCGGCGGCGGCACCGGCGTCGTGTTGCCCGCCAGCATCGAGATGTCGAGGAAATACGTGCCGGGATCGAAGAACCCCATCGAGTAGGCCGCGTCCGTCGTCACGTCCCAGCCCGTTGGCCCCGCCTGCGTCAACAGCAGCGAGCCTGCCGACAGCGCGAGCCAGTACGTGCCCGCCGCAAGCGTCCCGTCCTGGCCTCTGCTCAGGTAAAAATCGGGCGGCACGCGATACTCCGTCGAGCCGAACGAGAGGCCTGCCGCGCCGAATCCCTCGGGAAACGTCCCATCTCGATCGTCGACCGCCACGAGGTTGCCCGACGCGTCGTACAACGCCAGCGTCAAACCCACCGGCAGGTTCTCCAGTTGGTACAGCCGCGTGTCAACATCGAGATAGAGCGGCGGCACGACTGGCGTCTGCACGTCGAACCGCATCCACTCCACCGTCAGCAGGTCGCCCTCGAAGAAGTCGAGAAGGTCGAAGTTGGTCAGCGGCAGGTACTCCCGGGCCGTCGCCGGCGCCGCCGGCGGGTTCACCGGTCCGATGTCGAAGTACTCGGTGGGCTGGCCCCATGCCGCCGAGCAGGCAGCAAGCGAGCAGGTGGCGATGAGGGTGGCGGCGGTGCGGGGCAGGTGCTGTCGCATGGTGGTGTGGTGCCTCGTGGCATTGGGTGCGTCGATCAGTCTTGGTCCGTCCAGTGTACCGTGCGGGGGTGATTTGACCAACGGGCGTGAACACGAACGACCGATATGCCATCTCGAACTTGAGGCGACCGCCTGCTGCGTGTCGTGTCACGCCGACGGGCCGTGCTTTCCGGACCTGGGCTGCCACCGGCAGGTTCAGCAGCCACCCGCTTGCCAGACGATGAAGAACGCCTCGAGGTCGCCCCCGTCCACGCCGCCGTCCTGATTCACGTCCGAACACCCCGCCGCGTCTCCCCACTCCGGGAAGAAGGCCGCCAGGTCCGCCCCGTCGACGCCCCCGTCCTGGTTGTAGTCCGCGGCACACGGCGGACACTCACGCGCCACCGGCTCGGCATCCAGCCTCACCCAGTACCGTTCGTATCCGGAGCCGCACGGAAGGTCCTCGTACGCCGCGGGGCTGACGTACAGGATGTAGCGTCCCGCGTCCAGCACCACCTCCTGCGTACGAGGCTGACAGAGCCCGAGCCTCGACTGGTCGGACCACTCGAAGAGGTACGAGTCGACGCACAACTCCTCATCATCCGATGGGATGGCGGCCGCGACGAGCAGCGGCATCTGCGACGCGTAGGTGAAGCGGACCGTCGAGCGTCTGGGGAGCGTGAACTCGCTCCAGTCCGCGTCCCGCGCCGTGCCGCCGCGTTGGCTGAAAATGGTGCCCGACACCGTCCGCCCGAGCGGGAATGAATCGAACCGGCGGGCGAGTTGCTCGCAGCCGTTGTTGATGTCCTGCCCGCACTCGGTCTCCCCCTCGGACGTCGCGCCCTCAGGGATCGTCAGCGGGCACGGCAGGGGCAGCAGGTTGATGTCGAGCTGGTAGTTGCCCCAACCCCCGAACCAATCGCCCATCGCGAGCAGGATCGGTTCGCCCTGACGCACGGGGATCAGCATGCGGCAATCGGGTTCGATCGCGACCGGACCGTTCGTGCCGCCGACGCACTGGAGACTCGGCGAACCGCACCCTTGCGAGTCGTCGTACCGGTCCAGCACGGGCTGGAACCCGTCGGGCCCCGGCGTCACGACGATGTCGGCGTATCCCGTCCGCGAAGGCACATAGCGGAACCAGATGTCCTTGGTGTCGAACGGCGGCGAATACGAGGCGCACGGGAACTGGCCGTCGTTCAACGCCCCGAGATTCGTGCCGATCCACGCCGGCGTCTGCGGGTCGGGGTTCTCTCGCACGACGATGGCGTTCTGGCACAGGTCGTTGGCCGGTGCGGGTGGCCTGGTCGTGTTCCCCGCGTACATCGCGATGTCGACGGCATAGTCGCCGAAGAAATCGATGCGGTAGGAGGCGCTGGTCGTGACGTTCCAGTCGGTCGACCCCGCGGACGCTCGCCCGAGGTCGCCCGCCGCCAAGGCCAGCCAGTAGACGCCCGCCTCCAACGGGCCGTCCTGACCGCGACTTCTCGCCCGACTCGGCGGCAGGCGAACGTCGGTCGACCCGAAGGACAGACCCGCCGCGCCGAACCCGTCGGGATACGACCCCTCGCGATCGTCGACCGCCACGAGGTTCCCGGTGGCGTCGTACAGGGCCAGCGTGAGCCCGACCGGAAGGCCGGGGCCCGGCACCAATCGCGTGTCGACGTCGAGGTACAGCGGCGCGACCACCGCACGCTGCAGCGAGCATCGAATCCACTCGACGCTCAACCGGTCGCCGGTCGGGTCGAACACGTCGGAGGTCTGGAGGAACCGCGTTTCGGCCCCGGGAGGCGTCGGAGGCGGCGCAATCGAACCGACGTTGAAGAATCGGGACGGTTGAGCCCAGGCCGCCGAGCACGCGATGATCGCGACATTCGCGAGCGAGGCCTTGAACATGATGCGATGGGCCATCGAACGACTCCCAAGACGATCCGCGACCAGAAGCCGGCGCCACACGTGCCGCGACGGGAGCGTTCGATTGCCCATGACATACGCCGGTGTTGCGAACCGGATGCGTGCAGCGATCCGAAATCCACCACGCGATTCCGTCGATCGGGAGTTGTCGGGTGTCGCGGCCGAACTCGTCAGTCGGGATCGTTCAGCACGTAGTCGTATCCCGTCGCCCAGTTCAGCCACGCGTTGGACTTGCTGAAGGGCGAGGGAATCACGCGACCCCCGTCATCCTTGCCGTCCGGCCCCACCGAGTAGAGCATGTACCCGCGCCACGCCAGACGGGCCGCAGCTTGCTCGGGCGTCAACCGCCGATATCGCAGGCCGCCCGCGGCACACGGGTCGCTCGGCATCGTCACTCCACGCTCGGCCAGCAGCGCATCGAGCGACTCGGGGGGTTCACCCCGCGTTCGAATCGCCCGTTCGATCTCGAGTTGCACACGCAGGCCGCGACGGTCCAACTCCGCCAGGCCCATTGTCTCGTACGCGACCACGCCCCGCAGTCCGAACGCCGCCACTGCCGCGTGCTTCGGGAGCAGCAGCGAGGGATCGCCGCCGATGCGACCCCACCGTGGCGTGGTGGCCCACATCTCCATCGCCGTCCGCCGATCCTCAAGTTCGTCAAGTGTTCCCGAAAGCGTGCCGATCCACTGTCGCCCCGAGGGACTGCCACCCATCAGGTCCCGCGCGCCCGCTCCCAGGATGTCGAAACGCACCCACGACGGATTCGAGAAAAACCACGCCACCGACGCTCGGCCAGCGAGTCGATACCCGTGCCACGGATAATCCGCGGGTGGCGTGAACTCCGTCGCATCGATCGCCTTCATCAGCGCGTCGATCGTCGCAACGTCAACTGCCGACGGGTTCGACGCCAAGACGCGGCGCACGCCGCGGATGGCGAGGATGTCCATCCGTGCGCCCTTGAGTTGGTCGATCGTGCTGGCCTGCATGCGGGACATCCGACCGAGCGCCAGCATCGTTCGAAGCGTGTTCGCCATCGCCGCCATGTCGCCGTCGATCACGCATCGCTGCATTCGTGCCGCCAGGAGCAGCAGGTGCGAGTCGAGATTCTCCTCTGCGTCGTCGCGGGCTTGCCATGCCGCCGGCGAGTCGGCGATCTCCGGCGGCGGCATCGCCAGCAGCGACGCGGCCCCCAGCGCGTCGTAGCCGTCGAAGAGTTTCGCCGCCTCGTACGCTCGCAGTCGGCGAAAGGCCTCGTCGCGTCGGTCGGTGATGTCCTGGGCCCCCCGGAAGATCGGTTCGCTCGCCGGGTAGGAGACGATCAGGTCGAACCCCGGAATGACGGGCCGATCGTCGGCGCCGACCGGCGCCGATTCGGCGAGCGTCACGTCCAGCGCCTCACGTTGTCTGCCGAGGCGAATCAACTCCTGCCAGCCGTCGATGCCCTCCTTGGGCCCCAGCGACGTGATCCACGCCGCGAGTTCGGCGCGGGTGGTCGTGAGCAGCGAAGCCGCTCGCGCGGCCTGCCAACGCAGGAACCCCTCGTACGTGGCCCCGCCGATCAGGAGCACCGTCGCGATGGCGATGGCCAGCCGCGTGGCGATCCGCCGCAGCGACCGACGCTCGCCCGTCGGCGCGGTGGAACGCCACTGGGCGGCGGTGGGGGGCAGGAAGGCCGTGGCGTCGTCCGTCAGGGCCGCCATCGCCGCGTCGACCGCGCAGGCCGTGCGGCACTCGGGGCACGTGACCTCGAGGTTCGCGGCGATCGGAATGCCCAGCAGGCTGTAGCCGCAGCCGTAGCATCGCCCGCGGGATCGCAGCACGCGGCGAATCCGCAGTCGCAACACCACGTCTCTCGCGATGATGCCCGCGAAGGGCCCGAGCACGAAACCGGCGACGAAGGCGGCGTCGACCCAGATCGGCGTCACTCCCAGCGAGACCGACCATGGCGACGAACGCAGCCACGCGACCGCCGCCGGAGGGCCGGCCAGACCGACGGCCGCGGCGAAGAGCACCGCGAGGATCGACGCCAGACGCCCCATCCGCGAGCGGGCGGCGTGCTCGACGAACCGCTCGCATCGCTCGTCGTCGAAGGGGTCGAGTTCGGGAAAGGCCCGGTGGAGTTGTCGCGTCAGCAGGCGCATGTCGATGCTGAGGCCGCGACGGCCGGAGGGGTCACTTCGCGGGGTACTCGTACACGCCGCGGCCCGTCTTGTCGCCCAGGCGGCCCGCGGTCACGAGCTGCTTGAGGAGCGGGCACGCGCGGTAGCGGTCGTTGTTGAGGCCGTCGGCCAGCACGTTCATGATGTGGACGCAGGTGTCGAGGCCGATGAAGTCGGCCAGGCGAAGCGGGCCCATCGGGAAGTTGCAGCCGAGCTTCATGATGCCGTCGATGGCGTCGGGCTCTGCCACGCCCTCCATCCACGCGTAGAAGGCCTCGTTGATCATCGGCATCAGCACGCGGTTGGAGATGAAGCCCGCGCGGTCGTTGGCCTTCAGGGGCGTCTTGCCCATTTTGCTCGCCAGCGCGATCGTGCGGTCGACGACCTCCTTGGAGGTCTGCACGCCGGGAATGACCTCGACGAGCGCCATCAGGGGCACGGGGTTGAAGAAGTGCATGCCCACCACGCGGTGGGCGGCCTTGCCCGCCGCCGCGGCGATCTCGGTGATGCTGATCGAACTGGTGTTGGTCGCCAGCACGACGTCGTCGGCGGGGAACATCGACGCGAGGTTGGCGAAGAGGTCCTTCTTGACCTTGGCGTCCTCGACGATGGCCTCGACGACCCACTGCGCGCCCTTGATGCCCGCCAGGTCGGTCACGTACGTCACGCGACCCAACGCGGCATCCATGTCGGCCTGGCTGAGCTTCTGCTTCTCGACGAACTTCGACAGGCTCTTGCGGTGCACGCCCTTGCACTTGTCGGTGGCGCCGGGGAAGGCGTCGAAGACGATGACGTTGAGGCCCGCGACGGCCGCGACCTGGGCGATGCCGCCGCCCATCTGACCTGCTCCGATGACCGCGATCGTGCCGGGAATGCTCATGCGTGCTCCTTCGTGCGGGCGTGTGGACGTGAACCTGATTCCGAGAGGGCGAGTTTCGCCCTTCGAGGGCCAACGATAGACCCGCAGGACCGGTTTCCATGTCCCGTGCGGGGTCCGTCAGGGGTGATTCGGCGCGTGGGCGAGGTCCCCGCCGGTGCATGGTCGGACGGGTTTCCTACCATGGGGGCCACGCCATGTCCGACCAGTCTCCCAACATCCGCAACTTCAGCATCATCGCCCACATCGACCACGGGAAGAGCACCCTGGCCGACCGGCTGCTGCAGGCCACCAACGCCGTCTCGTCTCGCGAGGCACGCGACCAGATCCTCGATTCGATGGACCTCGAGCGCGAACGCGGCATCACCATCAAGGCCTCCGCCGTGACGGTCATGCACCGCCACAAGCTGGGCACGAAGTCCGACGACCTCGAGACCGACTACGAGGCCCCGGTCGACGAGAGCGGCGAGCACAAGGTCTCGAAGGGGCAGGCCGCCGAGCACGGCGACCTGTTCATGATGAACTTCATCGACACGCCCGGCCACGTCGACTTCAACTACGAGGTGTCGCGGGCCCTCAAGGCGTGCGAAGGCGCGGTGCTCGTCGTCGACTCGACGCAGGGCGTGCAGGCCCAGACGCTCGTCAACGCGTATCTGGCCGTCAACGAGAACCTCACGATCATCCCGGTCATCAACAAGATCGACCTGCCCAGCGCGCAGCCCGACGAGGTCGCCGACGAGATCGAGCAGACCTTGGGCTTCAAGGCCGAGGAGTGCATCCTCGTCTCCGCCAAGACCGGCCAGGGCATCAAGGAACTCCTCGCGGCGATCTGCGAGCGGCTCCCCGCCCCGCGAAAGCCCGTCGTCGAGCAGTTGCGGGCCCTCATCTTCGACGCCGTCTACGACGACTACCGAGGCGTCGTGGTCTATGCCAGGATCTTCGACGGCCGCCTCAAGGTGGGCGACAAGATCCGCATGATGGGCACGCAGCGCACCTTCCAGGTGACCGACATGGGCAAGATGACGCCCAAGCCCGTCCGCGTGAAGGAACTGGGCCCCGGCGAAACGGGGTACGTCGTCGCGGCGATCCGCTCGCTCAAGGACGTCCGCATCGGCGACACCATCACGCTCGAGAACAACCCCGCCGCCGAGGCGCTCGAGGGATACCAGCCCCCCAGGCAGATGGTCTTCTGCGACTTCTACCCTGCGACCAAGGAGGAGGGCGAGAGCACCGACTTCGAGGATCTTCGCGAGGCCGTCGAGAAGCTCTCGCTCAACGATTCGTCCTTCACCTTCCAGCCCGTGCACTCCGAGGCCTTGGGCTTCGGTTTCCGCTGCGGGTTCCTCGGCCTGCTCCACATGGACATCATCCAGGAGCGGCTCGAGCGAGAGGGCGGCGTCGAGATCGTCCAGACCGCGCCCACGGTGTCGTACCACGTCGTCTGCCGCGGCGTCGAGGACGTCGTCTCGCCCACCGGCCAGGTGCTCAAGGTCATCGCCCGCTCGGGTGTGCGACACGACGGCTCGCAACGCGGCGACGTCGTCGAGGCCCTCGCCAAGGCCGCCAAGGAGCACGGCATTCCCGACGGCCACACGCTGGTCGAGGTGCACAACCCCGCCGAACTCCCCAACGGCAGCGTGATCGCGGAGATCCGCGAGCCCATCTGCCGCGTAGACCTCATGATCCCCAAGAACAACATCGGGGACATCATGAAGCTCTGCATGGATCGGCGCGGGCTCTACAAGAGCCAGTCGTTCGTCTCGCCGACGCGCGACCTGCTGCAGTTCGAGATGCCCCTGGCCGAGATCATCTACGACTTCTTCGACAAGATGAAGGGCATGACCAGCGGCTACGGCACGATGGACTACGAGGTCATCCGCTACCAGCCCGACAACCTCGTGAAGATGGACATCCTCGTCAACGGCGAGGCCGTCGAGGCCCTCTCGATCATCGTCCACCGCGATCGCGCCGAACAGCGCGGCCGCGTGCTGCTCACCAAGCTCAAGGACCAGATCCCCCGCCACCAGTTCGAGATCCCGCTCCAGGCGGCCATCGGCGGCAAGATCATCGCCCGCGAGACCATCAAGGCCTTCCGCAAGGACGTGCTCGCCAAGTGCTACGGCGGCGACGTCTCACGCAAGCGCAAGCTGCTCGAGAAGCAGAAGGAAGGCAAGAAGCGCATGAAGAACGTCGGCTCGGTGAGCATTCCGCAGGAGGCCTTCATGGCCGTCCTCGACACCGGTGACTGATCTCGTGCCTCGCCTCAACGCGTGATCGGCAGGAACGGATAGTCCGTGTAGCCCTTCTCCCCGCCGCCGTAGAAGGTCGACGGATCGACCGTGTTGAGCGGCGCGCCCGTGCGGAATCGCTCGACGAGGTCGGGGTTGGCGATGGCCGCGACGCCGAAGGCGATGGCATCGGCCCAACCCTCCCGCAGGTAGTGGTTGGCCTTCTCGAGCGTGAAGCCGCCGTTGGTCACCAGCGGGCACTTGACCATGGGGCGGAAGTAGGATGCCGGGATGGGCTCGTAGCCGGGAATCGTCGCCCGACCATGCTTGGCGTCGGACTCTTGGGCCTCGGTGATGTGCAGATAGGCCGGATTCATCGCCGACAGGCGAGCGGCCACGTAGCCGTAGGTGGCCTTGGGGTTGGAGTCGGTCATGTCGTTGAAGACGCCGCTGGGCGAGAGGCGGATGCCCAGCTTGGCGGGACCGACGGCATCGCACAAGGTTCGGGCCGCCTCGAGCATGAACCGGGCGCGATGCTCGATGGGGCCGCCGTAGTCGTCGGTGCGTTGGTTCACGCCGTCGCGGAGGAACTGATCGGGGAGATAGCCGTTCGCGCCATGGAGTTCGACGCCGTCGAAGCCGGCACGCAGGGCATTGCGACCGGCACGGCTGTAGTCGTCGATCGTGCGGCGGATGTCGTCGAGCGTCATGGCCCGGGGCGTGGGCGCGGGGGCCTTGGTCCAGTCAGGGAGCAGGACGTCGTTCTTGCGGGGGGTGGCCGACGGGCAGAGCGGGAGGGCGCCGTCGGGTTGATAGGCCATGTGCGAGACGCGGCCCACGTGCCAGAGTTGGCAGTAGATGGCCCCGCCGGCCTCGTGCACTGCATCGGTGACTCGCTTCCAGCCTTCGACCTGTGCCTCGGTGAAGACGCCCGGGGTTCGCGGATAGCCCTGAGCTTCCTGATTGATCTGGGTGGCCTCGGTGATGATGAGGCCCATGGATGCCCGTTGGCGGTAGTAGAGCGCGTTGAGGGCGTGCGGGGCGAGTTGTTCATCGGCTCGGCAGCGAGTGCAGGGAGCGAAGAAGACGCGGTTGCGGAGGGGCACGCCGCCGATGGTGATGGGGGAGAGGATGTCCATGGGTCGAGGTCCTGAAGGTGAAGGGCGTCTGGGCCAAGAGGGTATCGATGTCGTGGGGGCTGGTGTCGTGGTGGCGTGACGCTGGATTCGCGAATGCCAGCCCGCCTCGGGCGTTCCCTCGTTGAGCCGCGGGCGCGACCCGGCTCTGCGGGTCAAGCCCCCGGCGGAGCCGATCCGCGCGGCTGGCCGCGAACGTGGGGTCGGCGCTCAACGCGCATCCGTTCGCACATCAGCGCCCGCGTACCCAGGGCTTGGCCCGCAAAGCCGGGCCACGCCCTGGGCTACCTGCCGAGCGCCCGCGGCGGGCTTCGGAAGGGGCATCGCGCGAGTTCGTGCACGCCAGTCCGCCTCCGGCGTCCTCTCGTTGAGCCGCGGGCGCGACCCGGCTTTGCGGGTCAAGCCCCCGGCGGAGCCGATACACGCGGCCGGCCGCGAGCGTGGGTCCGGCGCTCAACGCGCATCCCTTCGCACATCATCGCCCGCGTACCCAGGGCTTGGCCCGCAAAGCCGGGCCGCGCCCTGGGCTACCTG
>JBBAVG010000073.1:3444-15783 GCA_040397805.1 Phycisphaerales bacterium | reverse complement strand
GCTGGGCGTAGTGCCGCCGGTAGTCGTTGATGATCACGCTCGCCTCCCGAAGGCTTTGGAACGCCTCGATGTTCAGGCATTCGTCACGCAGCCGCCCGTTGAAGCTCTCCACGATCCCGTTCTGCCACGGGGAGCAAGGTTCCACGTACAGCGTCGCGACGCCGTGCCACTCCAAGTGGCTCCGCAGTCTCGACGCCATCAGCTCCGGCCGGTTGTCCGAGCGGTTGGCCCGCAGAGCCGGGCTGGTGAGGACGGCCTAACGAGAGGACGCCCGAAGCGGGCTGGCGAGAGCGCGGCTCGAGCGTTGGCGATGGGTGTGGCGCGGCTCGGCGTCAGGACAACGCCGCGGTTTGTGCCGTGAGGTTTCGCACCAGGTCGCGAAGGGCCGCATCATCTTGTGGATGCTGTCCAATGGGCGTTTGTTGGCATTGCCTCATCCTTGCAATCGTGGTACTGCTCTGCTTGATTGCAAGGATGAGATCCAGAATCGATCGGCCAATGACCGAGGAGCGCTTCGAGCAGTTCCCGGTGGTGGCAGTTTTCGGGCCACGCCAGATGGGCAAGACCACGCTCGCCAAGGCGATCGCGGCGAGCCGCGGCGGGGGCGGAACGACCTCTCTCGATCTGGAGCTGCCCAGCGACCAGGAGAAGCTCGCCGACCCCGTGCTCCACCCTGCAGGCCTGGCTTACGGGTGCGGCGTGATCGCGATGATCGTGATCTCGCCCTTCTCGGGCCCGTAGCACCAGAAGAGCCGGTACGCCGCAGGCGTTCGATGCTGGACGTACGCCTCGAAGACCTTGGCGCCCGCGACGTAGGGGTGTTCGATCGAGGAGAACTCGTGGGTCTTGAGTCCCGGGTGCTTGGGGTTGTCGAGCAGCAGCCGCACGGTTTTCTCGACCTGCTTGAACAGCCCCTCTACCTTGCCGGCCTTGGACTTCTTGGACTTGGCGCGGCTGCGAAGCGAGTTTGCCGCCGCGGCGTGAAGTTCGCGGAAAGTGGCATCGGCCTGAGTGGTCCACTTCGGGGCGAAGGGCATCAGTCGTCCTGAATCTCACCGGCCAGCTTCGCGGCGGCGGCCATGTCCGGCCCCTGCGAGAACTCGTGCTTGCTGGCCTGATCGAGGCCCCGCCGGACCAGCTTGAGGGCCTTGGGGTTCTCGTAGAGCCATGCCTCGCTCTCGGGAATGACCCGCGCGAGCCGGAGCACGATCTCGTCGCCATGGCGCTCGACCAACATGGTGCGGTTGGCGAACGACTCCCCGAGGGTGATGCGCCCCTTGGAGTCGGTGTTCCTGGTGTGAGTCGCGTGTCGGGCCATGCCAGAAGTATCGCATGAGTTCCCACCATGGTCAAGTGGGAAAGTGGGAGAGTGGCTTCCCCCGAGGCGCCGGCGACGTGCGAACCGGTTTCATCAACGTTACCGGACGATGGGGCCGGGCTTAGGGCGGCTGAGATGCCCGTCCAAATCCGAGTCGGCGCTTGTGTACCCAGGGCTTGCCCGCAAAGCCGGGCTGTGCCCTGGGCTACCGGTTGGTCGCCGCCCTGCGGGGGCGAGGAGGCGTTGGGTGGTGGTGGAGTCGCCGCGCGAATCGGCGCCGCCGGGGGCTTGCCCGCAAAGCCGGGCCGGTGAGCACGGCTCAACGAGGGGACGCCCGAAGCGGGCCGCCGGGGGCGCGGCTCAGGCGATGGCGTTGGATCTGGCGGGGATCGGCGTCAGTACAACGCCGCGGTTTGTGCCGCGAGGTTCCGCACGAGGTCTCGGAGGGCCGGGGGTTCGATCACGCGGCAGTTGGGGCCGTGGGAGAGGATCCACCAACTGATCTCGTCAAACCCCGCGACGCGGCAGCGGAAGAGGGCCGAGCCGTCCTCGCGGTATTCGAGCGACTGCGTGCGGTGCCAGAGGGTGTCGCCGACGGTTTGCGCGAAGGAAGGGGTGAACTCGAGGGTGACCTCGCACTCGGGCGTGCCGCGGATCATGCGCCAGGCGTTGCCGAGGAAGGCGTCGAGGGAGTAATCGGCGGGGACCTCGTAGGGGCGCTCGGTGGGGGTGACCTTGGTGAAGCGGTTGAGCTTGAGGCAGCGGACGGCCTTGCGGCCGCTGTGGAAGCCGATGGCGTACCACGCGCGGACGCAGAAGAAGAGGGAGTAAGGCTCGAAGTCGAAGAGGTCCTGCGCGGAGGTGGGGTCGAGCGACTCATAGCGGCAGACCAGAGCCTTGCGGTCGACCGTGGCGGCGAGCATGCGGCGATAGACGTCGGCGTCGTCGTCCGAGCTGATGGCCTGCGAGGTGCGGACGGCGATGCTGCGGGAGCGTTCCGCTGCTTCGTCGCGGATGGCCTCGGGAAGGCAGGATTGGATCTTGGAGAGCGCCTTCCAGGCGGGGAGGGTGAAGGGGATCTGCTGGGGCTTGGCGACTTCCTCGCACAGAAGGGTGAGGGCGAGGGTTTCGTCGACGGAGAGTTGGACGGGGGGGAGGAAGAAGTCGCCCCGGATGCGGTAGCCGCCGGTCTCTTGGTCGAAGGCGATGGGGATGCCGACGGCTTCGAGGTCCTTGAGGTCGCGGTAGACGGTACGTTCGTCGACGCCACACTCCTCTGCGAGGGTCTTGGCGGTCCAGGTGGGCTTGGCCTGGACGAGGGTGACGATGGCAAGGAGGCGATGGACGCGGCTGGTCATCGGGGGTGCCTTGGGCGAGGGGATGGAACGGGTGGGGCGGCGGGGCGGGCCGATTGGGCGGGCGGCGGCCGACGGGTAAAGGTACCAACGCCCGAACGGTCGTGGGTGACACGACGCACCGCGGCCCGTTGAAGTTCATCCACATGGAGCTTCGCGGCCTGTGGATGAATGTGGATGGTCTCCCCGGGGGGCAAGTGTGCGGCATTTGTGCGGCACGTGGGCGAGGGGGCGTTCGAACTCCGAACGTGGATGCGCCGTATCGTTGGGGCCACCGGTTGCGCCTGTTCTGGGCGGGCCGGTGGGGTCGCTCGGGTGCGCGCGGGGCTGGGGGGCCCGGCGGGTGTTCTGGCGATGCGCGAGGCGGCGGACCGAGCCGGGTGGAACGGCGCCGGGGCGGCCACTTCGATCCTTTGGATTCACGGCGACAAATCGGGTACCCACACGATGGCGCACTCCCACGATCACGGACATTCGCACGATCACTCCCACGGCGGCGAGGGGGTCACCTGCTGCTCGCACCACGAGGTGGAGATCGAGCGATGGATCACGCTGGCCCTGGTGGGCGGCGTGCTGGTGCTGGCGACGACGATCTGCAACATCGCGGGCATGGCCAGTTCGGGCGTGACGCAGGTGCCGGCGATCATCGGCGCGGTGCTGCTCGCGTTGCCCTTGTTCATCGCGGCGGTGCGCGAGATCAGGACGGCGGAGATCTCCTCGTCGTCGCTGGCCGCGCTCGCGATCCTCGCGGCGATCGCGACGGGCGAGTACACGACGGCCGGCTGGCTGGCCTTCATCCTGGTGGTCTTCGGCCAACTAGTGCGTCGCTCGGCGAGCGGCGCGCAGCGGGCGATCGAGCAGCTCGTGAAGCTGACACCCGACGTGGCCAGGCGCGTGACGGCGGGGGGCGAGGCGGAAGTGTCGCTGCGCGACATCAAGGTGGGCGACATCGTGCGTGTGCGAGCCGGCGAGAACCTGCCGGTCGACGGCAAGGTGGTGACGGGCCGCACGACGATCAACCAGGCGTCGCTGACGGGCGAGTCGGTGCCCGCGGAAGCGAGCATCGGCGACCAGGTGTACGCGGGCACGAGCAACCTGACGGGCGGCATCGACATCCAGGTGACGCAGATCGGCGGGGACACGACGATCGGTCGCGTGACGCAGCTGATTCGTCAGGCGGAGCGCAGCCGCACGCCCAGGCAGATGCTGATCGAGCAGGTGGCTCGGTTCTTCGTGCCGGTGGTCCTGTCGGCGGCGGCGATCGCGTGGTTCGTGATGAGCCGCTCGGACGACCCCTTCATCCGCGACCGTGCGGCGACGACGGCGGTGACGGTGCTGGTGGTGGCGTGTCCGTCGGCGTTGCTGCTCGCCAGCCCCAGCGCGATGCTGGCGGCCTTCGCGGCGGCGGCGCGTCTGGGCATCCTCATCAAGCAGCCCAACTACCTCGAGGCGGCGGGCGACGTGAACGCGGTGGTGCTCGACAAGACGGGCACGATGACGACGGGCAAGTTCCAGGTCACGCGTCTCGCGCCCGCGACGGGCGTCGAGGGTGCGGACCTCCTGGTGGCGGCGGCCAACGGCGAGCAGCACAGCAACCACCCGCTGGCGCAGTCGATCCTGATGACGGCCAAGTCGGCGCGGATCGCGGTCGACGGCACGAATGACTACGAGGAGATCCACGGCCGTGGCGTGCGGGCCCGCACGTCGCTGGGCGAGGTGTGCGTGGGCCGCGCGTCGTGGCTGATGGAGCTCTCGCCGGGCATCAAGGCCGAGGTGGAGCAGGTCGAGTCGCGGATCGAGGGCATGTCGGGCGTGCACGTGATGCGCGACGGCAAGTACCTGGGCGCGGTGGGCCTCGAGGACACGGTGCGGGCGAACACCAAGACGGTCGTCTCGCGCCTGCGCGAGCTGGGCGTCAAGTACATCGCGATCTTCACGGGCGACCGCCTGAGCGTGGCGAAGCGCGTGGGCGTGGCGGTGGGCGTCGATGCCATCGAGGCCGAGTGCCACCCGGAAGAGAAGCACGAGCAGATGCGGCAGATGGTGAAGCAAGGCTACCGCACGATGATGGTGGGCGACGGCATCAACGACGGCCCGTCGCTGGCGGCGGCCGACGTGGGCGTGGCGATGGGCCTGTCGGGCTCGGACATCGCGGCCAACTCGGCGGGCGTGGCGCTGATGAACGACGACCTCTCGCGGGTGCCTTTCCTCATCGAGTTGTCCCGCCGCACGCGGGCGATCACGACGCAGAACATCATCGTGAGCGTGGTGATCGCCTTGGTGGGCCTGGTGCTGGCGGCGACGGGCACGCTGACGAAGATCGGCGACCTGGCGTTGCCGTTGGCGGCCTTCTACCACTTCGCGGGCGACGTCTTCGTGATCGGCAACTCGTTCCGCCTCTTCCGGTTCGGCGAGGAGTTCGCTGATGTGGAGAAGGGCGAGGAGCAGGCCCCGACCCGCCGGGCGGCGAGCGTGCGCGGGCTGAGCACGGCCGGGGCGGCGTGAGAGCACCATCGGCCTGATTCATGCCATCGGGCTCCGGGGCTTGCGCCCGAGATCCCGCCTTTGACAGCCGTTCGACGCTGCGAGCCTTCCGAGCAATCCCGCGTCTTTGGGTTGCGTGGTGGCGCAGCTGTCGCTGCCGGTGGCCTCGTCCACTCGCCGAAGTGATCGCTATCGACCTGTTCGTCGCCGCCACGCTTCGGCCTCAGCGTCGTAAGGCTGCCCGACGCCTACGATCGGTTCGAGGGGGAGGCTCGGTTGCCGACCCAGGATGCACTGTTCGGTTGATGGCGGGTTCGAGGGGTCGGGACTGAAGGGGTCGGTGATGCGAACATATCTTGAGATCGGTTCATCCGATGGCGGCACGCTCAACGAGCGTTTCGCCTCGCGGTCCAACTGGCGGGGCATGAGCGTCGAGGCGGTGCCCGAACGTTTCCAGTCGCTGCACAGGCACGAGTGCAACATCTACGTCAATGCGGCGTGCTCGGTCGACTCGAACGAGCCCACCGAGTTCCACTACGTGCTGCTGGCCGACATCGACGCGAATCGACTTCCGTCCGCGGCGAGATGGCATGGGGCCACGTCGATCGAGGCCAGCGACGTGCTGCGCGAGCATCGGAACCTCGTGCGGACCGCGACCGTGCCCCAGGTCACGGTGCGGAGTCTCGTGGATCATCCGATCTTCACCGACCGATTCACGGGGCGTCGGCGAATGAGCCTGCTGAAGCTGGACGCGCAGCCGCAGGCCGCGGCGTTGCTGAGAACGCTGCTCGACTGGGTTCGGCCGACGACCATCGTGATGTCCACGGCGTCGATGTCGGAGACGGAAGGCCTGAGCATCGACGCGTTGCTGCGGGTGCACGGCTACGAGTATCGCGGCCGACGGGGCGACGACGCGTGCTATGCACGACCTTCGATCGTCCTGATCGCCAACATGAAGTGGTCGACCGGGTCGATCGCGAGGGATCTGGCGAGCATGCAGGGCGGATGGGACGTCGACTGCCTGGGGTGGGACGCGTACCCGCACGATCTCGAGTTGTTGCTGTCGGAGTACGACGCGGTCGCGTCGTTCCTCCTGTTGACGCCGGTGGTGTGGCCGTCGCTTCAGAAGGGTGGCGTGGTCTGCTGCGGACCGGTCGAGATCGATTGGGCGAACAACGGCGCCCCGAATGCCGAGCATCCCCTCGCGAGAGGCCCCTTCGGGTTCCAAGGACGCTGCGTCGGCGCGGTGTCGCGTCAGATCTACGGCATGCTCACTCGGGAACAGCACGCCAAGCGGGTGTTGTACACGCCCGCCAGCGCCCGGTTGTCCCGCTTCCGTCGGGGTCGCCGTCGCCCCGTCAAGACGCTGGGCTGGGTGGGGGTGCCCGAGAGCGCCAGATCGTTCGGCATCGACGCCAAGCGGTTCGCCATGTTCGAGGAGATCGCGCGGCGAACCGGCCTGCAGACGTGCGTCACCCATCAGCGGTACACCTACGACACCATGCAACGCTACTACGACGAGATCGACCTCCTCGTCTGCACGTCGATGACCGAGGGCGGTCCGCTCGGGCCGTTCGAGGCCATCGCGTGCGGCGTTCCGGTGATCTCGACCGACGTCGGTCTCGTGAGGGAGGCCGAGAGCATCCCCAAGTTCGAGGACGTCGACGGCGCGGTGAAGCTCATCGAACGATTGCAGGCCGACCAGACGCTGCTCGCGGCATGCCGGGATCAGCAGTACCGGGAGTTCGAGCAGCGATTGTCGATGGAGCGGTTGCTCCCCCTGTGGGAGCGGTTCTTCGAGGCGTGTCGAACGCCCGAGCCGAGTTCGATCCTGGTCGGATCCGGCGCATGAGTTCGAATGGACGAGACGCGGACGCTCACACGCGGGAGATCGCACGATGAGAACATACCTGGAGATCGGCACGTCGGACTTCGACACCCTCAACGACAAGTTCGCCGCGCGCGACCACTGGCGGGGCATGTCGGTCGAGGCGGTTCCCGAGTACTTCGATCGACTTCGCCGACACGGCAAGAATCGCTACGTCAACGCCGTGTGCTCGACCGACTCGTCGGAGCCCGCGAGATTCCATTACGTGCCCAGCGACGTGATCGCGAGGCACAATCTCCCGTTCTGGCTCCGCGGCTGCGGGTCGATCTCCATGGAGATCCAGGTCTCCCTCCAGGCGTACAGGCAGTTCGTGCAGACGCTCGTGTTGCCTCGGATCCTGGTGCGCGACATCGTCGCCGACGAGTGCTTCAAGGATCCGGTCACCGGACGCTGCCGCATCGATCTGCTGAAGACCGACACGGAGGGCTACGACCATACGTTGGTCAACGGGATCCTCGACCACGTGCGCCCGACCAACGTCATTTTCGAGACGAGGTTCATGGCGAAGGAGCAGTTCCTGCAACTCGACGGTCGACTGGTCGAACTCGGCTATCAGTACCGCGGCAGGGAGGGCGACAGCGTCCAGTATTCGCGTCGTTCGGTGCTGCTGGTGGCGGACGAGAAGTGGTCGACCGGTTCCATCGCTCGTGACCTCCGGTGCTTGAGCCGGGAGTGGGATGTTGATCTGCTTGATTGGCATCGGTACCCCGCGGACCTCGACCAACTGCTCTCCGAGTACGACGCCGTGGCCGGTTTCACGCTGATGTGCCCGTTGGCATGGCCGCCCCTGCGAAACTACGGCGCGATCTGCTGCAGCGAAGTCGACATTCAGGGAGCGTTGCAGCGGGGCGGGATCCTCGGCGCCACCATCGGAGGCGTGTCGAGGGATCTGTATTACGAACTCACCAAGGCGAACGTCCGGAGTCGAGTGTGCCACACGCCCGCCACCGCCAGGTCGAGCAGATTCCGCAGGTCGGGTCCTCGTCCCATCGGCAAGCTCGGGTGGGTGGGCATTCCGGCGACCGGCGGATCGCCCGACGTCAGGCGGTTGTCGATGTTCGAGGACATCGCGGCGAGGACCGCTCTTCCGGCCATCGTCTCGCATAGTCATTACGCCTACGGCACCATGCAGGACTTCTACGACGGCATCGACATGCTCGTGTGCACGTCGACGTCCGAGGGCGGGCCCTTGCCCGTGTTCGAGGCCATGGCCTGCGGCGTGCCGGTGATCTCCACCGACGTCGGGCTGGTGAAGGAGTGTCGCAGCGTCCCCAAGTTCGCGACCGTCGACGAGGCCGTCGCCATCATCGAGTCGCTGCGCAACGACCCGGCGAAGCTCGAGGCCTGTCGCGAGGCGCAGCGCGAGGAGTTCGAGGGTCGCATGTCCATGGAGCGACTCCTCCCGCATTGGGAGCGGTTCTTCGAGGCCTGCCGCGGACCGGCGCCCAGCGCGTTGATGTTCTGAGGCGCAGCGACACCCAAGACTCGTCCGAGGCGAGCCCGGGGCACGCAGGAGCGTGGGACGTCGACGCGTCGCCTCGATTACTTGTCGGTGGCGGGCTCGGTCGCGGGCTTCTCCTCGGCGGCGGCGGGCGCGGCCGGGGTTTCGGCCTCGGGCTTGGTTTCCTTGGCCCGGGCGGTGGCCGCGAGGACTTCCTTGGCGGGGAGAATCATGCCGCCGGTGATGCCGCGCATCGCCGAGCGCATCCCGCCCGCGCTGCCCATGATCTCCTCCTGGTCGGGGAGGATGAGCGTCGTGACGCCCAGGAGCGAGCCCGAGGCGTTGAAGACGGGCAGGCCCATCTCGCCCGCGGCAAGCCCGATGCTGGGGATGTAGAGCTCGCGGGGCTTCTTGACGACCGAGGCGATCTCGCCGGTCGACACCATGGGCACGCGGTCGAAGAACTTGCCCATCAGCGACACTTGCACGATCGCTTCGCCCGTCTTGCCCTCGCTCGACTTGGAGAGATCGACGAAGGCGAGGGGCTTGGCCGGGGCTTCGCTGAGCTGCACCCACGCGAGGCCCAACTCCGAATCGCGGGCCATGAACTTGGCGTCGACGCCCTGGGTGTCTTCGCCGATGAGCACCTTGATGTCGGTGGGGGTGGGCGTGGGGCCGCCGAAGCGTGCCGCCAAGCCGCCGAAGGCGTTGTTGTTGCTGAGGATGAGGCCCGCGGGGTCGATCACGAAGCCGGTGGTCTCGACCTCCTCGTCCTGCTCGCCGCCCTTGAGGATGAACTTGATGCTGACGATGGCGGGGGACTTCTCCGCGACGATGGTCGCCACGTCGCCCGCGGCCTTGGGTGCCGCCTCGGGGAGCGCGTGGACGGTGCCGACGACGGACAGCATCGCGACGAGGGCGACGACAAGGCGGGGGGCGTTCATGATGGAGAGGGCCTGGGGGTTGGAGGCATGCCGCCGGTGGCGGGACGGCCTCGGGAACGAAGGCGACCGGGCACGCGTGCGGGAACACCCCGTCGCGGCTGTGGATCGCGTCATCTTGGATCAGGCCGGCCAAGCCCGAGGGGCAAAGGCCGAACCCGACTGAAAGCGGAGGGGAAGGGATTCGAACCCTTGATACGGTTTCCCGTATACGCGATTTCCAGTCGCGTTCCTTCAGCCTCTCGGACACCCCTCCGTCTTAAGGGGGAGACGAGTGTAGCAGGTGAGCCCTTCCAATTCGTCCAAAGGGCCGCGCCGACCCCTGCTTTCACCCTCACAAAGGCCGCCACATGAAGCGGTGGGGCCCGAGACCAGGCGGGGTGTACTCGTCGCCGAAGAGCTGGAACTCGAGTTGTTCGTAAAACGGAAGGGCCTCGGTCCGCGCGTTGCACCACATCACGGTGCCGCCGCGGGTGGCTGCGTGGGCGAGGCACGCGAGCAGGAGTCGTCGGCCCCAGCCGCTGCCGCGGATGGCGGGATCGGTGGCCATGCCTCGGAGCTGCCACCGCGGGCCCGAGGCGAGCAGGGGCGAGGCGGCGTGGAAGTGGTCGGGCGGAGCGGCGAGGTAGATGCTGGCGATGCCCAGCGGCTGGCCGGCGGCGGGGTCGATGGCGGCGAAGTGGGTGGTGCCGGGGTCGCGGTCGCCGGCGAAGTCCATCAGGGCGATGGGTTGATGCGGCCGCAGCACCTTGTGGCGCAGGGCGTGGGTGGCCTCGGCGGGCACGGCTCGGATGAGGAGGTCGGTCATGCCGGACGCGAGCGGCCGGTGGGGAGCAGGCCGATGAGGACCAGGAATGCGCCGCCGATGATGACGAAGGGGCGGGTGGCGGGGTCGGTCGTGAGGTGCTCGAGGCGCGAGATGGCCTTGGTGCGTTCGGGCAGCTTGAGGGGCTCGGGCTCGAGGCTGGGGAAGATGGAGGCGTTGTCGCGGCCGTCGTTGCTCGCCAGCGGGAGCGCGCCGCGGTCGGTGGGGATCTGGTTGAGCTGGGTCTGGGCAAGGGCGACGAGGAGGGCCGGCTCACGGTTGTCGACCGCGTTGATGAACTCCTCGTAGCGGGCCATGCGGGTGTCGCGGTGCTTCTCGATGGCCAGCACCTGGTCGCGCTTGAAGCGGGCGGCGGCCACGTCCTCGACGGCCGGGATGATCACGACCGCGCCGAGCAACGCCAACCCCGAGAGCAGGAAGAGCCAGCCCGGGTCGAAGAAGGGTCGGGAGTGTGCGGGGTCGGTGGAGGGCACGCGCGTCTTTCTACATCGGCCAAGGGTGGTCGCAGAGGCGAGAAGTTCTCGAGCCGCGGCGGGACGCGGAATGATATCCGGAATCGTGCGTGCTTCGACCTCAGGGACGCGTCGATGGCGCGGGCTCGAGGTCGCGTGCGAGGATGGTCACGCCGCGGCGAGCGAGTTCGTGCAGCCGCGGTTCTTCCAGCGGTGCGTCGACATGGTTCCACGTCATGACCAACGCGAAGGTGCGGTCGTCGTGGCTGGTGAGGTGCATGAGCAGGGTGTAGACGCCCGGCTCCGAACCGGCGAGCAGCACGTGGTCCTTCCAGACGGCCGGGTCGAGTGCCAGTGGTTCGATGGTCTCCGCCGGCGGAGCGTCCGCGGGCCGGGGCAAGGGCCGCGGCGGCGGCTGGGGCTGACGCCATGCCGCGGGCAGCCCCGCACCGATCACCTTCGCGTCGCGCTCGAGCAGCGCGAGACGGGCCATGGCGTACGCCGCCTCCTTGCGGGTGGCGAACCACCCGACGCGCTGCACTTCCACCGGGCGGGTGTGGAGGCGATCGGGGAAGGCGACGCGGTGCAGCGAGACGAGCCCTCCGGGCGCGAGCATGGCCGTTCGCTCGGCCTCATCGACTCGCGTAAACCGTTGCAGGACATCGCCTTGGATCGGCGACTTGAGCAGGGCGGCCTCGGCCCTCGAGAGGAAGGGCAGGTTCGGGGCCGGGCGTTCCTGGAGGTCGCTCAGGCAGGCCTGCACCGCGGGGCGGGTGAGGGCGGCCAGCAGGGTGTCGGAGGCGGGGGCCGACCCCTTGGCGACCTCGGCCACCAGTGCTGGAAGGTGCTCGATCGACGGGAGCCGGCCCGCGATGGCGGCGTCCGCGAGCGTGAGCAAGAGGTAGATGCGCGAGGCGGAGGTGATGGCGAGGGCCTTGGGGTTGCCGAACTCGTAGATGTCCCGGATGCGGACGTCGGCCCGAGGGGTGCCCGGGTTCTCCATGAGCACCTCGTACGCCCCGAACCACACGCCGTCGTTGCGGCGGCCGAAGTCGCCCGCGAGGTCGTTCCAGCCCGACGGCGTGGGGTCGCGCTCGCCCCCGGAGGCCGTGACGAGCAGGAGCACGGAGATGCGACCGGAGGCTTCGTCGACGGCGAGGATGAGGGAGAGGTAGCGTTCGGCTTCTTCGTTGCCGATGATGCAGGAGATGGCGTCGGCGCGGGGTTCCTGTTCGTCGCGAACGACGGAGACGGGGGTTCCGTCGAAGACGCGATCGCGCAGGTTGCGGAGGCGGTCGACGACCTCGGTGAGCTCGTGTTGCTCAAGGAAACGCGGGGAGAAACGCTGCTGGGGCTCGGGGACGGCCCGGTCGTTGATGCAGCGGAGGACCCAGTCGAGTTGGCGACCGACGGGGGTGATGCCGCCATCGGGCGGCGGGTCGGGTTGGGCCCATGCCAATCGGCCGCCGAAGGTGGCGAGTGTCAGCGCGATGGCCCAGAGGACGTGCCGGGAGGAGATGAGCACGGAGCAGAGGATACCGGGAAGGCGCCAAGGGCGTTGCGGGCCCTTGGCGGTGGCGTGGTCGTCGGCCCCTCAAGGGGGCCGTGCGCGAATCGGTGTGCCTTCCACGGGT
>JBBAVG010000073.1:0-3344 GCA_040397805.1 Phycisphaerales bacterium | reverse complement strand
GGTTCACCCGTGGCAACCGTCGTGGGCCCTGCGGGCCCTTGGTGTGGGTGTGCTGAGGTCCCGGAGCGATCGACGGCGGGAGTGGCGGGGGAGTTGAACTCGCCGTGACGTGCGACACGCGCCCACTGCCTCCGCGACGGGGTGGGCGAGGGTGGTGGTGTGGTCGTCGGCCCCTCAAGGGGGCCGTGCGCGAATCGGTGTGCCTTCCACGGGTTCACCTCACCCGCTGCGCGGGTTCGGTTCACCCGTGGCAACCGTCGTGGGCCCTGCGGGCCCTTGGTGTGGGTGTGCTGTGGTCCCGGGGAGATCGACGGGTGTGGTCAGCACCCGGCGTACATGAACTCTTCGCGAATGACCTTGCCGCTCTTGACGGTGTACACGGCGACTTCCTTGAGTTGCATGGCGTCGCCATCCTTGGGCTTGAGGTCGATCTCAAGGTGCACGGCAAAGCCGGTGGCGCCGACGAAGGGGCCGGTGGCGCGGCAGGCGAGGATCTGGTGTTGGCTCATGAACTCGGCGCACTTGGCTTCCATCGCCTTGCGGCCGGTCCAGGCGGTGCCGCTGCCTTCGACGCTTTCGACGGCGCTCGACCAGAACTTGTCCCACAGGGGTGCGTCGCTGGCGGCGCCGCTGTTGAGGTGGGCGACGACGGCGGCGCCGATCTCGGCGGGCGTGGGTCCCTTGCCGGAGGAGACGGGCTTTGGCGCGAGGGAGGCCCGCTTGGGGGCGGACTTCTTGGCGACCTTCTTGGCGACCTTCTTCGTGGCGGCCTTCGCGGCGGGACGTTTGGCGGCGGGCTTCTTGGACTTCTTGGCCATGGCGAACGCTCCGTGAAAGTGGGGTGTGAAGGAGTGTACCGGAAGGGAGCACGCCGACCGCGTCGGACGGGGGGATTTTGCCCGCAAAGCGTCGGGAATTCCGGAGTGAACACGCGAGTCGGGCGAGGCGACGCGGCGGGTCGGAAGGGGGACTCTCGGCCTAGACTCGGCCCTCGGCGCGGAGCCTTGGGCAGCATCCAAGGCCACTCGGACGTTCCGGCGCCGGCGTGGTGATTCCAACTGTCTGAAAGGCCAAGGGTTCGATCATGGGCACTGACATTCGCGGGTTGCTGGGCAAGGACGCTGACGCACTCTTGGGATATGAATCCAAGACGGTGAACAAGGGACAACTCCACCTGCCGGGCCCCGACTTCGTGGACCGCGTCTTCGCCCAGTCCGACCGCAACGTGGCGACCCTCCGCAACTTCCAGACGCTCATGAATACCGGCCGCCTCGCCGGCACGGGCTACGTGAGCATCCTGCCCGTCGACCAGGGCATCGAGCACTCGGCGGGCGCGTCGTTCGCGCCGAACCCCGCGTACTTCGACCCCGAGAACATCGTGAAGCTCGCCATCGATGGCGGGTGCAACGCCGTGGCGTCGACGGTGGGCGTGTTGGGTTCGGTGGCCCGCAAGTACGCCCACAAGATCCCCTTCCTCGTGAAGTTCAACCACAACGAGATGTTGACCTACCCCAACATCTTCAAGCAGAGCTACTTCGGCAGCATCCGCCAGTGCTACGAGATGGGCGCCATCGCCGTGGGCGCGACGGTCTACTTCGGCAGCGAGGAAAGCCGCGAGGAGATCCGCTATGTCAGCGAGATGTTCGAGGAGGCGCACGCCCTGGGCATGGTGACGGTGCTCTGGTGCTACACCCGCAACAACGCCTTCAAGGCCAAGGGCGCGGACGGCAAGAGCATCGACTACCACGCCAGCGCGGACCTCTCGGGTCAGGCCAATCACCTGGGTGCGACCATTCAGGCCGACATCATCAAGCAGAAACTCCCGGTGAACAACGGCGGGTATGCCGCCCTCAACAGCGGCGGCTCGTCGTACGGCAAGTGGGACAAGCGGGTGTACACCAACCTCTGCGGCAGCGACGAGGCGGGCAACGGCGGTCACCCCATCGACCTCTGCCGCTATCAGGTGCTCAACAACTACATGGGCCGCGTGCCGCTGATCAACTCGGGCGGCGAGAGCAAGGGCGCGGGCGACATGGCCGAGGCGGTGGCCACGGCCGTGATCAACAAGCGGGCCGGCGGCATGGGCCTGATCTCGGGCCGCAAGGCCTTCCAGAAGCCCATGAAGGACGGCGCGGCGTTGCTGCAGGCCGTGCAGGACGTGTACCTCGACAAGAGCATCACCATCGCGTGACGCAGTGAAGCGCGATCGCGCATCCCTGCACGATCTGGAGATGGCGACGATCCGCGCATGCCAGCCCGCTTCGGGCGTCCCCTCGTTGAGCCGTGGTGCGCAGCCCGGCTTTGCGGGCAAGCCCACGGCGGCGCGCTGATCCGCGCGTGATCGTGGCACGGGTCGTTCGTCGCCGATCGATGTGGTCCATTTGCGCATCATCGGCCGCAACGCCGGACCGCGCGCAGCAACACGGATTGATGCGCCTGGACGGAAACCCCTTCGGTGTTCATGCGCTCGCGTGCGTCGTCACCGGGGGTAGCGGCGAAACGCCGCAACCCCCGGCTACGTTCGGGAATCGCTTCGCGATTCAACGTTGCTGGAATTGTCGCAACTCGCGATGGTCGCGGCCGTTGTCGCGTCGCGCGGTGACCGCCACCTGACCCGATCGCGTCGGCGCGCCCGCGTCAAGGCCCCGTGCTTTCGGAAGGACGCCGCTCGCACGAATGCGAGCGGCGAGCCCTTCCGAAACGCATGGAGCCGACGCATGGACCAGGAGACATCGGGAGATCAGGAACTCGAGCGACTCAAGCGCGAACTCGAGCAGGTGCGCACGCAGCACGCGCAGGAGCAGCGGCGGCACGCGGCGATCGAGGCGGTGGGCGACGCCATCGACCGCGAAGTCGCCGCGATGTTGGTGGAGCGCGCCTTGGGCAGCGGGGGCGTGCCGCCGACGGGGGCGGAGTTGACGACGGCGGCGCGTCGTGCCGCGGAAACGCTGCGGCGGGAGAAGCCATTCCTGTTCGCCTCGTCCGAGCGGCGCGGCCAGATCGCCGCGCCCGATGCGGCCGACGCGGGTGCGAGCGCGAGGGCCGAACTGCAGGCGGCCCTCAGGGACGCGCGGCATGCGGGCGACCGTCGCTCGCTCATGCAGTACCTCTCGCTGCGGGCGCGTCGCGCCTGAGCGTCACCCTGACCACCACCACACGAAAGGAGCACGATCATGGGATTCAGCGGCAAGGCAACGTACGGGGCGGGCGCCGACCTGCCCGAACTGGCGGAGGACGTCTCGGACCTCATCACCATCGTGAGTCCGCACGAAACGCCCCTGCTCGACCGCATGGGCGATGCGAGGAACGTGGCGACCAACACGGTGCACGAGTGGATCGAGGAT
>JBBAVG010000072.1:0-16381 GCA_040397805.1 Phycisphaerales bacterium | reverse complement strand
GGGCCATGGATCCAGCACGCCTGCGACGGACATTCGAGAGCCGCCACACCTGCGTCCGCATCCCGACCGGCGAGGAGACCGAGACCGTGCGCATGGTCCTCGACTGCGCGGCGGACATGAAGCTCGAGCCGTATCTCTGGTCGGTGACGACCGGCATTCGGCCGGCGCGGCTCGCCGACTCCAAGCCGATGATCGGCACCGACAACCCCGGCGCGGCCCTGGCGTGGTGGCGGAGCAACATCAAGGCCCCGTCGATGTGCATCACGCTCGACCTGCTCGACTTCTTCGACGACAAGCGGGTGCTGCGGGCGTGGCGGGAACTCGTCGAGTTCTTTCACCACGGCGGCGCGGTGGGCGAACTTGAGGGCAAGCTCTTTCTCGCGATGATCGACCATTCGGAAACCTCCAATCCGTCGATCCTCGCTGCCAGCACGGTGCATCACGTCGCTCCGCCCGACGACGTGACGGTCGAGGAGATCGCGCGCCAGACGCTCCGCCGCATCAATCGGCGCACGCCCCTCAAGACGGAGATCACCAAGCAGCAGTTCGACGCGATCGTCGACAACCTCCGCGGCCTTTCCCGGCGGCAGGTGGAGCAGGTGATGGCCTCCGCGGTGGCGACCGACAAGACGCTCGATGCGACGGACGTCATGAACATCGTCCGCGAGAAGCGACGGCTGCTGCAGACCTCGGGTTTGCTTGAACACGTGGACGTCCCGGCCAGCATCGACGAGGTGGGCGGCCTCAAGCGGCTCAAGGGCTGGCTGGCGCAACGCGGCGAGGCCTTCGGCGAGCACGCGGCGGAGTTCGGTCTCGTGCCCCCCCGCGGCGTGTTGCTGCTGGGCGTCCAAGGGGCGGGCAAGAGCCTGACGGCCAAGGCCATCGCCGCGGCATGGAAACGCCCGCTCATGAAGCTCGATCCGTCGGTGCTCTACGACAAGTACGTCGGCGAGAGCGAGCGGCGGCTGCGTGAGGCGCTGGCTCAGGCCGAGGCCATGAGTCCAGTGGTGCTCTGGATCGACGAGATCGAGAAGGGGTTCGCGAGCGCGTCGAGCACCAGCAACGACGGCGGCCTCTCCCGACGCATGTTCGGCACCATGCTCAACTGGATGCAGGAGCACCGCAGCCCCGTGTTCCTCGTCGCCACCGCCAACGACATCGAGGCCTTGCCCCCGGAACTGCTCCGAAAGGGGCGGTTCGACGAGATCTTCTTCGTGGACCTGCCCGGGGCCGAGGCGAGGGAGCAGATCCTCCGCATTCACCTCTCGAAGCGAAAGCTCGATCCCGCCGCCTTCGATCTCGCCTCGCTTGTGGTCGCCAGCGAGGGGTACAGCGGCGCGGAGATCGAGCAGGCGGTCTTGGCCGCGATGCACAGCGTCTTCGCGGCACGACGCACCGACCCCGGCGCGTTCGTGAAGACCGCCGACGTCCTTCAGGCGCTGCGGGAGAGCCCGCCTCTCTCGGTGACCATGGGCGAGAAAGTCGCGGAGCTCCGTTCGTGGGCGGCTGGACGCTGCGTACCGGCGGACTGAGCCGGCGGCGCGGTCAGCAGCCGCCCGCCTCCCAGTATTGGAAGAACACGGCGACGTCGCCGCCGTCGACGCCACCGTCGCGGTTGACGTCGGCACGTGATTCTCCCACGTCCCAGACGTCGAAGAACGCGAGCACGTCGTCGGCGTCGATGCCGCCGTCGCGGTTGAAGTCGGCTGGACACGCGGTGGGGAGCACGTGACGGGCGAGCAGATCGATGTCCGCGGCGTTGGCCAGGCCGTCGCCGTCGAGGTCGCCGGGTGTCGCCCTCATGAGGTCGAGATCGTCGAGGTCGATCAGTCCGTCACCGTTGAGATCCCCGGGACGCGTCGCCCCTCCGGCGCGCAACTCGATGCGAACCCGTGCGGGGTCCTTGGGGACGGAAAGCCCAGTCACCGCGATCAGGCCGCCGGTTTCGGCCGTCACGACACCCGACTGGAGCACGGCGTCGCTGATCCGATCCCGCAAGGTCCACGAGATCGACGTGCCCGCCATGGGGAACAACCGTCGCGGCTTGCGCACGGTGAGATTGGTGATGACGCTCGTTCCGGGAAAGTTGTCGATGCTCACGTCGGACTCGCCGACGAGATAGATCGTGCAGGACCATCCGGTGGGGGTGTCGAAGATCGTGTCGACGTCCCAATCCAAGTAGCCGCCCCACGTGCCCCAAGGGGTCCCGTCGTCGGGCGACCCGTTGCCGAGGGACGGCTGACGTCCCGCCGTCTGCGGGTTCTGGTCGTCGCCGTAGAACCCCGGGTAGGACCGGCTCGCGACGAACCGGGCCTGGTAGGGCGCCCCGGAACGCTGAGTTCGCACCGGCGAGACCCACTCGCCGATGTCGATGCCGGGCGTCTGGGGGCTGTCGGTGGTCCAGTCCGAGGCCGTGTGGTCTCGGTTGTCCCAGTACAGGTGCGTGCCTGCCCGTGCCGCCGTCATGGCGTTGAAGAGACCGATCGTCTGCGGTCCCCATTCCACCGCCTCGTCACGCCTTCCCCGGAAGATGCGAGTGAGGCAAAAGTCGCGCTGCTGCGCCGAGAGTCGGATGGACGCATCGAAGAAATCGTTGACGCGAAGGGGCGAACCGGAGGGGCCGACCTCGGTGGTGGCGAGGTTCTGAGCGGGCGTGCCGAAGAGTCGCTGGCCCGTCTCCGGCGTGTAGTGCTGAGGCACGAACGCGGTGGCGGCGTTGAATCGCTCGGGCCGGAACCGGCTCAGGAGCAGCGTCCCTGCCCCGCCCATCGAGTTGCCCATGACCGACGTCCGCTGCGGATCGATCGAGTAGGGCGACCGCGTCTGCAGCCAATCGATGGTCCACATGAGGCGTCGAAGCGTGTACGGAACCACGATCGCGCTGTTCGGCGGCACGGAGTTGGCGGTGGGATTCATCCCGGGCCACCAACCGAACCAGTTGGTCGGACGATCGGAGTTCACCACCCCGTTGGTCGAGATGAACAGCCGGTCGTCCATGGCGACCGTGATCCCGCCGACGGGCGTCGCCTCGTCGTTCGCGTAGTGGACCGACTCGGGCGCCCATTGCCAGTGACTGCCCACCTGTCCGCCGCCGTGCAGGCAGATGGTCGCGGGAAACGGACCGGGTGGCAAGCCGCCGACTGGTTCGAAGACCGTGAAGACGTGCGGCGCGCCGTGCTTGGCCGCGTTCGCCATCACCGGGAAGTCCGGGCGTGCGTCGTTGGGATCGTCACGGCCGTCCACCCACATTGCATAGGTTCGATACGGATACCCACGCGTGGTCGTGCCGGACAACTGAAGGTGGCACGATACCCGCACGTTGGCGGGGTCGTACGTCACTGCGACCGCCGATGCCGTGCGGTTGGAGGCCGAAATGGTCGTCGTGCCGCCGCGGACGACGCAGAAGACCTCGGTCGACGCCCCCCGCGGCGTGAAGACGAAGAGTCCCTCGTTGGCCGCCAACTGGTAGACGCCCCCATGGGCGGCAGGCACCCGCCATCGAGCCGTCGGCGACACCAACTTCAGCCGCTCGCCCGCCCACTCGGGCTCAAAGACGCGCCCCGCGAGGGTGGCCTGCGAGATCGACGTGACGGGCCCTGAGGCCCGGTACACGTCGTACGTCACTGGCAGCGTGGCGTCCACTTGCCAGACGACGAAGACCTGGCCAGCCGCGGACCAGGCCCGCACGTTCGTCTGAGCGTGCACCCGGGCGTTGATCATCGCCAGTGCCACTGCGGCCATGAGCCACGCGAGATTCCCGAGCAAAGTTCGCACGTTCGCCTTGTCCACCACGGCGTGTTTCCTTAGGAGCGTTTAGCGTTTTCGACCAGTTTGACACAGGCTTGAACGCGGGCCGGCCCGCTTCATTGCGATGTTCGTGTTCCGAATGGGGAAAGGTCCGACTTGCGGTTCGGGCGACATCCCAGAACACGCTCGATTTCGCGTGTGATGAGACCAAGCAGGCGGGGGAACCCCCGGGGCGTGCGAGCGTGTTGGAGGAACCCCGAGGCGACGCGAACGGCCTCGAGGTCAACGGCGGGGGCGGGGCGCCGCACCCTCCCGTGTCTACCGACCGTACATCATCACGCGAGATTCACGCCATCGAACCGCCGCCATGATCGTCACGCGGTCCGAGTCGGTGGCCATCCCGTCGCCATCCAGATCCTGCGGGTCGGCGGACCAGGCGTAGAGGTCGCCGCAGTCGATCGTCCCGCTGCCGTCAATGTCGAACGAGGGCGTCGATGCCGCCGACGGGGTGTCGAAGGCGTCGAGTTCCGCGCAGGTGACGAAGCGGTGCGTGCCGCCCGGCACGCCTCGGATCCGCACTCCGGTGATCGATGTCGGCGCATCGAGCACCCAGTCGAGCCGCTGGAATGGCACGGCTGGATCGGGAGGTTCGGACCAGCGACCAGGGAGCAAGGACCATGTACCGTCGACGCGGGCCTCTAGGATCGGAGACTCCACCCATCCACCCGTCATCGTCGGCTGCGCGAAGTGGTCGCCCTCGAGGAAACGCAATCGATCCGCCGCGACGGGCCGGTCGTACACCACCGACAGCATGATCTCGCTCGCGGGGGGCGACCCGAAGCTCGAGAAGTACGTGCGCTGCTGGTCGACCTCCTCTTCGCCGCCAAAGTGATGTTCGAGGCCGTTGGCGAAGGCGGTGGGCGAGGCCACGCCGGCGTTGGCCGGCGGGGACCCCGTGACGCTGCTCGCCGGCGTGACGGTTCCCCCCGCGGCACGCACCCGGGTCGAGGCACTCGATCGCCATTCACGCTGCGTCGGCGACAGGTCGAGTGGATCGCCGCCGTGGACGGGCGGCAAGAGCCACCGGCCCGCCTCCGCATCGACCATGCCGCCCGCGGCGACGATGGTTCGCTCCGCCAGTGGCAGCATCCTCGCCGCCATGAGGTCGAACGAGTCTTCCGCGTCGCCCGGGCCCGCCACGTAGTCAATCAAGCCGTCTCGCGTGACGCTCCAGCGATACGTGGTCGCCAACGTTCGGCCCGGGAAGGCGGCTTCGAGGCCACGCCGCCCCAGTCGCATGCCCAGCAATCCGCCCAGCGTCGACGTGGCGTTGTCACTGTCCCAGCCGGAGAGGGTGGCGATCTGCACCGTTCGCTTGTAGTCCCCCTCGCCGTAGAGCAAGGCGATGACGCCCGCGGCGAAGTTGACGCTCGACTCGTACCACGCCCGATAGCGGAAGCCGTAGGTCGCGGCGTTCGTCTGGTATCGCTCGCATGCCAGATCTCGCGTGCGTTCCCAGTTCCCGGCATGCGGGTTGGCGAGATAGTCGGCCGTGCAAAAGTCGATGATATCCGCCACTTTCGAGGAATCCGGGATGTACCGGCGGGCGTCGGCGAGCAGGCGGAGGTTCCGCTCCCGCCCCGCGAGGTGTGCAGGCAGGGTTTGGTCGATGGCGTACAGCAGCACATACACCTGCGACGCGTGGGCCGCGTGCCCTGACGCCGTCGTGCGTATCGGGGTATCCGCCAGTTGCAGCGCCACGTCGGGCATCCCCGGCGCGAAGAGGCCGAAGAACTCGGTCGTGAGCTGGGCATCGATCATCAGGCGATTCGGATTGGCCTCCGCCATCGAGGTCATCGGCGGACGCACGCCGCGGTTCATGAGGGAACGAGCCGACGCGTTGCTGACCCAGATGAAGCGGGTGATGTGGTCCAACCACTCGCCACGGATCTCGGCGCCCGTCAGGTCGCAGCGGCCGCGATCGGCCATGGCGTGCAGATACACGTACTCGATGTCGGTGTCGTCGTCGGCAAGCCAGGGGGATTGATTCGTGACCCAGTCGAGCGGCGATCCGCCGTTGAAGGGCGGACCCCAATCCGCATCCGTCAGGAACGGAGGTTGCGTTCGAACGGCCTCGGTGCGCCGGCCCGTCCAGTTGGCGATGCACTGCCCGAGCCAGAATCCCTCGAGCCGATCTCGATACTGCTCGCGGTCGAGGAGGCGGCTTGACTGGGCCGACACTGGCGACGCGGCCGCGAGGCCCATCGTCATGCACGCGTTGACGATCCAGTTTCGAAGCACGGCGTGTCGCCTCCCGTTGACAGATCCTAGGTTCAGGGCACTCATACCATCATCGCATGACGAACGAGTTGCGAACCCGGTTGTCCGTCTCGGCCCCTGTCGCGTGCGCCGCCATCGCAGCCTGTCTGCTTGCACCGTCGGCCCTGGCCCGCCAGCAGGCGAGGGCCGTTCTCAAGCCGATCACGCCGCTGACGCCCCTCTCCGGAACCGACCCATGCACCCGGTGCTTCGGTTACCTTCTGCCGGGACGGGCCGAACCCAACCCCGACGCCACCTACCGAATCGACTCGGATCTTCCCGAGATGCTGATGTCCACGGGCGTGCTCTACTCGACCGCTCCGGTGATTCCCGAGTTCCTGACCAAGTCGGGCGAACCCGTCATCGAGTCGCAGCGGCGGCAACGCAACCTCGGCTTCACCACCATCGACGATCGCTTCGAGGTGTTCGTCTATCACCTCAACTACGAGGGCCAAGCCCCACGATCGCGACGCGTGTTGGTGCACGCCCGCAACACGGGCGACGCGCCCGTCACGATCAAGCCCCGGCAGATCATGGAATCGCGGGGCGTCATGGCCAAGGCCGACGGCCCCGAGTCGCGTATGAGCGTCCGCATGCTCGCCGATCGTTGGGATCGTCCCATGGAACGTGTCACGATCCCGCCCGGTGAGGGACGGGTGATCGGTTGGTCGCCGCGGCTGAGCGTTCCGGATGCTCCCGCCGAGGACCTCGATGTCTCGAACAGCGACTTCTTCACCGGCATGGTGCAGGGGGAGTTCGAGCATGACGCGTCGACGAACGGGAAGCCGTCGCTCGAGGTGGCGGTCGTGGCCATCGATGCCGCCGTGCCGCGGGAGGGCTTCGATCGAGCGTGTGTCGAGACGATGGCCCGCGGAGCGCAGTCGGGCGAGGAGGGCATGGACCTTCAGATCCCGCCGCCGCAGTGCCACGTGCGTCGTGTCGGCGGCGTCTCTCGGAGTTTCCTGTGGCAGAGCGAGGAGATGGTCATCGACGTGACCAATCTGCCCAAGGATTCCAAGCCGTTCGGGCCCGCCGGACTCTCCTTCCTCATGGCGGCCCCCGCGGTCCAGACCCGGGATTGCCCGCAGGCGAGGCAAACGGGCGACATGCTGCTCCACCCCGGCTACGTCCACCCGGACACGATCGGCAACTACCAGGTCGAGTATCTCGTCACGCTCACGCTCGTGAATCCCGCGACGTCGGGGAACGCCGCGCTGGTGGACCTTCGCTTCGGCAAGCACGATGCGGACGTCGGTCTCGCATGGCAGTTCCAGATGGGCAAGTCGCCCGCCACCCGCGAGCAGCTCATGTCGCGGCCTCGGTTCGTGCAGTGGGCCGGACCTTGGCGCAAGGACGACCTCGCCGACGACACGCGGTCCTTCTTCGCACCGGTGAAGGGATTGGCCGAGGAGCCGGCCATCGAATCGCCCGTCGCGCTCGTGCCGGGTGAGCGAACCACGGTGACGCTCCGGTTCATGCCCGTGGGCACGAGCTCGTTGCCGTTCCACATCCACGTCGTGCCCGTCAAGCCCACGCTCAACATTCCGACCGCGGTGCCCGTGGCCGAACCGTGAGACGGGGTGTTCGCGGGGTCCGCGATCAGAACAGCAGCCGAAGGCCGAGCGTCACGGTCAGGTCCGTCTCGGGCCGATGGTCGACGTCCTGGATGACGGGCATGCCCACGGTGGCTTCCGCCGCGAAGGTCTTCGCCTCGTAGAGCAGGCCGGGTCCGAGCAGCGCCTCGTTGTCTCCGTTCGTCTCGTAGATTCCGTTGAGTTCGACCGTGGCGTACAGGGCCGCGGTCGTGTCCGCGGCATACGTCGCCGGACTGACGCGGAACAGGTAGGCGGTGTCGTACCGCAAGGCGTCGTCTTGTCCGTCGCCCGCCCGCATCGTGAACTCGTCGCCGCCGGCGTTGAACTTGTACGAGATCGACTGGTTGATGCCGTGGCGGCCGAGGATGGCCGTGAAGACCGCGCCCGCGAAGGGGTCGAAGGAGTGGCTCGAGAAGTCTCCGTCGCCGCTCGGGATCTCGATGCCGCCGATGAACGCCAGTCGCACCGAATCGACGGGCCCGAGGTCGGTCTGGAACGGGCGATACTTGAGCGACAGGGCGAGGTCGTTGATGCCGAAGTCGTCGCCGCCGTCGTGGGGCGAATCGACCGAGACGAAGGCCAGCGGCACGTCGAGCGTCGCCGCCAGATCGCGGCGGAGGCCATAGGACAGCGTGGTGGTGGCGACGACCTTGTCGATGTCGCGATCGTGGGGCGATGGATCGTCGCTCAGGTCCAGGTACTGCACCCGCTCACGGATGGCCAGGTGTCCGGCCGCGGGCTGCGTGGCGGCGGGGGTGTTGGTCGCTTCCTGCGCGAAGGCGCCGCCGCAGGCGAGCAGGAAGCCGGCCATGGTCGTGGCGTGGCGATTCATCGAGGTCTCCCCGGGAGTCATGGAGTCTCGATGCTCTTGAGCGAAAAGCCGCTCTTGTCGACCGCCCTGGCGAGTTGACCGTGGGTCACCTGCGTCTTGCCGTCGAGCGTGACGGTGGCCCGGCCCGATCCCATGTCCACCAACACGCTGGTCACGCCCGGCACGGCGCCGAGGGTTTTGTCGACGTTGTTGGCGCACAACGGGCACGACATGCCGTGGACGACCAGGACAGCTCGGTTGCCCGTGATGGCCACGCCTTCGTCCGCGAACGCGGCTGGGCTCGTCGACGCGGAGGATCGATCGGAACATCCGCCGGCGATGCACGCCACGAGGGGAAGGACGAAGAGGGTTCGCTTGAGTGTCATGGGGTTCCTTGGTCGGGATCACCGGTCCATGCGATCGGTCAACGCCAGCAGTTCATCGATCATCGCGTCGCGATTCGCCCCGGTTCGGGACATGGCCCGCGCCGCGCAGTGGCGAAGGTGATTCTTGAGCAGGTTGCGAGCGACGGTCCGGAGCGATTCCCTCGCCGCCGCCACCTGCGTGATGACGTCGGCGCAATAGCGATCCCCCTCGATCATCGCGGCGATCCCGCGGATCTGTCCCTCGATGCGGCGCAACTGCCGCAGGTTCGAGGCCTTGATGGAGCCGTCGACGGCCACGGCCTTCCTGACGGGCGCAGAGGGCGCCGGAGCGGTCTCGTCGCTGCAGCAGTCGCCGCGACGGGCGAGGGGCGTTGGCGTTCGGGGAGCGGGTGTGCGGGCCATGGGGATTCGTCTCGAAGAGCGGCGGGCAATCATACCCCACGGGGGTATGCATCGACGGCGGTGCGCCGCAGGTTCGTATCGAAATCGCGCGGATGTGCCCCTTTGACGTTGCGTCAGGGCGGGTGCCCCGCCATGATGAACAAGTCGGAGCACGAGCCGTCCTCGTCCTCCGGCGGAGAAGGAGACAAGTCATGTCGAACCGCGTTCAGTCCTTGCCTTTCGCCCTCGGAGCGGGCATGCTCTGCTGCCTCGCCGGTTTCGCCGACGCGCAGGTCCGCACCTACAGCCTCGATGCCGACTTCAACTTGGGTGCGCTCGCCAATCTCAACCACAATCCGCCCTTCAACGACCAGCTTCAGCTCAATCCCACCGCCGAGCCGCTCCCGTTCATCTGCGTCGCCTGTTCCGACCGCGGCACCATCGTCCGCATCGAGACCAACACCGGCCAGGTGCTCGGCGAGTATCGCTCCGCGCCCGATGGTCGAGGCCGCAACCCGTCCCGCACCACCGTCGACCTCTATGGCAACGTCTGGTGCGGCAACCGCGCCGAGAACTCGGGCGGCAGCGGCTCGGTCGTGAAGGTCGGCATCGTCATCGGCGGCACCCGGGGCGAGAAACTCCCCGACGGCTCCTTCACGCCCGATCCCAAGGGGCACTACCTCCAACCCCCGTTCGCCTACAGCACCGCCGTCGATCGTGACGGCGATGGCCTGATCCGCACCTCCAGGGGCTTGGGCGACATCCTCCCGTGGTCCAACGCCGGCGGCGCGGACAACAACTGCGGCGTCGCCACCGCCGACGATGAAGCCATCATCGTCTACGCCCGCACGCCCAACGCCGGCGAAGTGCGCCACGTGTCGATCGACGGCAACAACGACCTGTGGGCCGGCGGCTTCCCCGGCTACAGCCCCGCCCACTTTGTCAAACTTGATGGCAACACGGGGGCCGTGCTGACCAGCCTCGATGTCGCCGGTCGCTTCGGTGTCGGCGGCTACGGCGGGCTGGTCGATGGTCAGGGCATCCTGTGGTCGGCCAGTCTCAACCAGAACGCCCTCCTGCGCTACGACCCCGCCACCGACACGGGCGTCACCGTTCCGCTCGGCCGCACCACCTACGGCTTGGCAGCCGACTCGCAAGGCAACATCTGGAACGCCAACTGGACCTACAACTCGATCTTCAAGCTCTCCCAGGGAGGCGCCGTCTATCCCGGGTTCCCCGTCGCGCTTGGCGGCAGCGGTGGTCGCGGCGTGGCCGTCACGCCCGTCGACGACGATGTCTGGGTCGCCTGCAGCTACTCAAACGCCGTGGTTCGTTTCTCGAACAGCGGCATCTTCCGCAAGAGCATCCCGGTCGGGGCCCATCCCACGGGCGTCGCACGTGACGCCAACGGCAAGGTGTGGGTCACCAACTACGAGGGCCACAGCATCATGCGCATCGACCCGGTTGGGGGCGGCGATGGCTTGGGCGAGGTTGACCTCGTCGTGTCGCTCGGTGCCGGCGCGGGACCGTACAACTACTCCGACATGACCGGCGCGGTCGCCGTCGGTCTTACCAGCCAGCAAGGGTCTTGGACGGTGGTCTACGACGGCCTCCTCGACGGCCTTGATTGGGGCACCATCGCGTGGACGTCGGCAGAGCCCACGGGCACCGACGTCAAGGTCGAAGTCCGAGCCGCCAACTCGCGGGCCGGGCTTGCGGGCGTCATGTTTCGCAGCGTCGGCAACGGAGTGTCCTTCCACGGTGAAGGCGTTCAGGGACGGTACATCGAGATGCGGACCACGCTCTCTCGCGGTCCCGGCATCACCGACACGCCGGTGCTCTACGACCTCACCGTCTCAGCGCCGGTCGCGGTGCCGCTGCAGATCACGCCGGGCTTCGATCCCAACATGGTGGTGCTGTCGAAGCCGTACACCATCTACGCCGCCATCATGGGCAGTGATGACGTCAGCGTCTCGCAACTCGTGCCTTCGAGCGTTCGCTTCGGCCGGACGGGCACGGAGGCCGCACCGGTTCGGCCCGGTCGCGTGGTCGACCTTAATCGCGACGGCAAGCTCGACATCCTCTACGGCTTCAAGTCCGCGGCGTGCGGCTTCGTGGCCGGTGACACCCAAGGTGTGATCCGCGCCACCGCCGGCGCAGGCGTGATCGTCGAAGGTCGAGACGCCGTCATGGTCATGCCCTGACGTTTCGAATCAAGCACCCAATCCCATCGAGGAGAGAACATCATGCAACGCACCATCAGTCGTCTTTTCATCGCCGGCGGGCTTGCTGCTTCCGCCACCGCCGCCCACGCGGGAATCGCCAACGGCGGCTTCGAGCTCGGCTTCACCGGTTGGACGTACGTCGGCAACTCCGGGTCATCGCCCACGAGCACCATCATTGCCCGCGACCCCATCCACATGGGACAGCAGGCCCCGCTCAGCGGGCAGTGGGGGCCTGTCGAAGGGGACCGCTTCGCCGCGCTCTGGAGCACCGACTCCATCGACCAACGCGGCGCGACCCTCTCGCAGCGATTCGCCGCCAATGCGGGCGATGTCCTCGAGTTCATGGTCTTCTACGACTTCGGCGACTTCGCCCCGAGCACCGATGGCGCATCCGTGCGGCTCGATGACGGTGTCAGCCAGGTGAACCTCTCCCTGTTCAACATGGACGCGGGTTCCGCCCTCGACGACGACACCAACGTCGGGTGGCACCGTGTCTCGCACGTGCTTCCCATGTCCGCCTCCGGCTTCTACGAACTCACGTTCTCCATCAGCGACTCCGACGGCATGTTCGAGTCCATCCTCGGCGTCGATGATGTCCGGGTGGTTCCTACGCCCGGCACCGTCGGGTTGCTTGCCTTGGCTGGCCTGATCGCGCGTCGGCGACGCTGAGCCTCTCCCTCACAAGCCCCGCACCCGCAGCGACGCGAGCCCCTCAGAGGGCTCGCGTCGCCGTTTTGGCACTGGTTGTGGAGGTTGGAGTCCGGCAATCAGGACACGGCGAGCACGCGTCGGATGGAGGGCTTGACGCAACACCAACCAGCTATCATGCGAATCAGGTTCCCGTCCGGTCATCCGCTGCCGGCCCCGTTCATCGTCAGGTCTAGAGACCCGCCCATGCCCAACCGAACCGCCCTCCGGCTCGCCGCAAGTATCCTCGCCCTCGCCTCGGGCACCTTCGCCGTCCACGGGGCTGGTATCGTCTCTGGCGGTTCGACTTCCAAAGCGGCCAAGTCGGCCAAGCCCGTCGCGTCGGGCAAGGCCAAGCGAGCGGCTGCCGCGCCCGTGAAGGCCGATGCAGCATTGCCTGCCCCTGAGTTGTCGCCTCGCCGCGTGCTGGTTCGCACCAAGCCCGGGGTCAAGGCCAAGGACCTTGCCCGGCTTGATGCCAGGGCGGGCGTCGTGAAGGTGGTCTTCGAGTACACGCTGGTTCCCGGACTCCGCTGCGTGGAGGTCAAGCCCGGGCGAGAAGATGTCGCCGTCAAGGCGTACAAGGCCAGTTCCCTCGTCCGTTACGCGCATCGCGACCGCATCGTGCACGCCGCGGGGCAGACCGTGCCCTACGGCGTCGTGTCGGTTCGCAGCCCGCAAACATGGACGGCCAGTCGCGGCGGCGGCGCGGTGGTGGCCGTGCTCGACACCGGCTTCGACTACGGGCACCCCGACCTGCCGGAACCCATCTTGGCACAGTCGTTCGTGACGGATCAACCCGTGCAGGACGGCAACAGCCACGGCACGCACTGCTCGGGCACCGTGCTCGCCGTCGATGATGCCGGCGGCGTGGTGGGCGTCGCTCCGTCCGCTTCGCTCATGATCGGCAAGGTGCTCGGCGACGGCGGGTCGGGTTCCACCGCGGGCGTGATGGCCGGTGCGGAATGGGCCGCCACCAACGGCGCGGACGTCATCAGCATGTCGTTGGGCAGCACCGGCAGCGATCAGGCCGAGGCGGATCTGTACGCGGCGATTCATGCCGCGGGCGTGTTGATCGTCGCGGCTGCCGGCAACAACAACTCCGGCGACCCCTTCTTCCCCGCCTCGTACCCCGGCGTGCTCTCCGTGGCGGCCGTCGATTCGGCGAACAACCGCGCGGGCTTCTCCAACTTCGGCCCCAACATCAGCGTCGCCGCGCCGGGCGTCGGCGTGCTCTCGACGGTGCCCACGGGCGTCGCGTCGTGGGCCGACATCAACCACGAGAGCGTCACGCTCGCGGGGAGCGCGCAGGGTTCGGCCAGCGGGCTGGCCATCGACTGCGGGTTGGGTGGCGACCCGGCGAATTTCCCCGCCGAAGTGGCTGGCAACATCGCCCTCATCCGTCGCGGCGGCGGCATCACCTTCGCCACCAAGGCCGCCAACGCGGTCGCCGCGGGCGCCGTCGGCGTGATCATCGCCAACAACGCCGCGGGCCTCTTCAGCGGCACCCTGAACGGCAACTCCACAGTGCCGGTCATCGGCATCTCGCAAGCCGACGGCGACGACCTGCTCGGACGCGGGCCCATTCCCGTGACCATCGCTACGAGCGGCGGACACGGCTACGCGAGCCTCTCGGGCACCTCGATGGCCTGCCCGCACGTGGCGGGCGTCGCGGCCCTGCTCATCGCCGAGGTCGGCCGCGGGCGAGCCACGCCCGCCTTGCTCCGCGAAGCGATGGAGGCCACCGCCACCGATCTTGGCGACCCGGGCCGCGACGACCTGTACGGCCACGGCCTGGTGAACGCCGAAGCTGCCGCCGCGTACCTTCGCGACCGCGTGGGCGCGTGGTGCATGGCCGACTTCGACGACAACGGCGGCGTGGACGGACTCGATGTCGAGGCCTTCTTCACGCGTTGGATGGCCGGCCAGATGATGGCCGACGTCAACCTCGACGCGGCGGTGGACCCGGCCGACGTCGGTGCGTTCCTCACCGTCTGGACCGCAGGTGGCTGCAACTGAGCGGTCTCACGTGAGCGGTCGACGACTGACGCCCGCTTCCCTGTTCCCGCTCCGTGGAGTGGATCGCATACCCTCTCGTCGTGCCGCACACGCGGCATGAGGAGTCCGGTATGCACCCCTTCCAGATCATCAGCGTGGCCCTTGCCGTCGGTATCGCCGTGCAGCCGCTGGCCGCGCAATCCGTCCCCCCCGATGACCGCGCCGACGCGCTTCGCCTCGAACTGGCCCAGTGCCGCCTTGACCGCGAGGCCGGCGAGCGTCGCGTGAAGCAACTTGAGGAGCAACTGCGGCTCACCGGCGACGTCGAGCAGCTCGTGCGGCGTCTTGCCGAGGCCGAATCGCGCGTGTCCCAACTCGAGAGCGACAAGGCCGGCTGCCTCGAGCAGGTCCGCTCGCTTCGAGCCGAAGTGACTCGCCTGCAAGAGTCGGCTCGCAACCGTTCCCGTTCATCGCCGTCGCGTGTGGTTCCACCGAAGGGGACCGGCGGCGGCTCGGGACCGTATTGGGCTCCTGGCCCGATCACGCCGTGGACCAACCCCACGATCCTGCCGCCCGCACCCTCCAGCCAGCCCGCGCCGTCGCGATCACCCGGTTCGCCCTCGTCGCCCGGCGTCACCGCGCCTCCGGGTTCGGGTACGCCGAGCACGCCGTCAGGCCCGGTGGCGGAACGCACGCGTGTGGACGGACGCCTGACGGATCTCCGACGCGGCACCCTCCTAAAGATGGCCTCGGGCAGCGTCTACGAGGTGACGGACTCCATCCAGCTGTCGGTCAACCGCAGCGATCCCGACGTGACGGTGCACGGCTCTGGATCGTCCGTGTCGTTGACGATCGACGGCGTCGACAAGCCCGTCCGTGCCACGCTCATCACTCGAGGCAGCCCATGGTCCGTTCCCGGTACGCCCGAGCGGGTCGAGTCTTCCCTCCGCGGCAAGTTCGAGGGTTTTGCCCGCGGCCGTCTCTACCGCCTCGCCAACGGCGACATCTGGGAACAAACCGAGTACCGCACGACCTATCACTCGCTCTACGACCCCGACGTGACGATCGTCCGCGACGGCTCGGATCACCGCATGACGGTTGACGGAGCGTCGGACACGGTGGGGGTGAAGCGGGTGAAGTGACCGCCCGCGGCGGCAACATCACCCCCGAGCAGCACCTTCGTCGCCACGGTGTAGGCTCACATGCCTCGGAGCGAGGCCGGTTGACCGTTGGCCACGATCGACTTCAGGTGCTTGCGCATGCGGTCGAGCAGGTTCCAGTACATGATGAGCGCGACGAGCGGGCCGAGGAAGAGCGCGACGGCGCCTACGACGGCGATGAGTGGGAGCAGCCACCGATACATCGAGGCGCGTCGGACGATCCACGCGTCCGGGATGCGTCGTCCAAGCCAGATCGTGTAGTTCGTCATCGCGAGGAACTGCATCACGAACGCGGCAAGACCCACCAGTTGGAGCGCGCCGAGGATGAGGACCACGATGCCGCTCAGCGAGGTCGAGAGGTACAGCACGGAGGCGATCACGCCGACGATGATCGTGACGATGGCGCTGAGTCGCACGAGCTGTCGCGCGGTGTCGGGACGCTCCAGCCCGGTGAACTGCGGGTCGGGCTCGGTGAGCTTGACGTAGCCCAGGAAGATCCAGACCGACACGGCGAGGCCGACCAGCGAGAGGATGGCGGTGAACTCTCGCGGCGGCGTGGTCGCACCTCGCATGGCTGCGGTGATGGAGCCCAGCATGGTGGCGACCTGAACGACGATGATGGCGAGCACGCCGTTGAGCACCCAGGAGTGCCCGGTCAGGATGGTCTTGAGGTAGTCCTTGCCGGCGTGTTGGAGCAGGTCGCCCCGGAGCGATTCGGCGACCGGCGTGCCGCACTCAGGGCAGTGGCCGTTGGTGAAGAGCCCCGTGATGCTGTACCCGCACTTCACGCAGGCACGGGGGCCTTCGATGACGGGGTGAATCGAGACTGCCGGGGGCGATGGCTCCATCCGCCACCATAGGCCGCAAAGGCGACAGGGCTGGTCGGATTGAAGCCGGCGACCATGGCGAGAAGGGGCATTCCCGCCCGGCCAGTCGCGTGAATCGGGTCGTGTGATGGGGCGAGGGAGACGTGGGGACCGAATGGATGGTCAACCCGCACCCGCCACAATGCCCCCCGAAGGACTCGAACCTTCGACCCGCTGATTAAGAGTCAGCTGCTCTACCAACTGAG
>JBBAVG010000071.1:8130-17679 GCA_040397805.1 Phycisphaerales bacterium | reverse complement strand
CTTCCTGCGCTTGCCCCAGGTACCGCTGGAGCGTGAAGATCCTCGAATCCGTCTCAACAATCTCCGGGTCACCATCGATCATGGGACGCCCCTCAATCCAGCGACCGATTGCCTCATTCACGCCAAACAGCGTCCGAGGCTGAGCAAACAATCCAGTATCGATGGCAGGTCCGGGTATCTCCGCGCCGCTCTGTTGCGTGGCCGGATCTTGGTAAACTGTCCCGGTCACCCGATTCAGACCACGACCTCCGAGTTTTCTCGCCAGTGCTGCCGCAAGACTTCGTTCGTTATACACCGCAAGTTCCGTCACGGGACGCGCCAAGACGGAATCAATCGATACGTCACCGAGAAGTTTGATGCGACGAGTCCGCTCGGGAACCGTTAGCCCCCCACCCAACTCCCGCTTCACTGTCGCAGCCAAGTCGGAGGCCTGATCCAGCCTCACAGCGTTGAAGGGTTCCCGGTCGCGAATCTTTGGAACTGCCACCGGATCAACAACGAGCGAGAGCGACCGATTGCCGCCATCCAGTTCCCCAGTGCCATTGCGGAAACGAACCATGAAGGTCTGACGCTGCCAACCACGAGCAACAGCATCCTCGTCAGTCCGGTTAGGGTCAGGGTTGATGTAGTACAGGTGCGTTTCGGGAAAGACCCAAAGTCCTTCGGCCGAGGGGTCACCACCTTGTGCCAGCGAGTCATACCACCCGTTGGCTTCTCCCTGCCCTCCCGCGCCGGCCGTGAGCGTGTTTGGCGGCGTGTATCCACGGACACTCCAGTTTCTCGGGAGTTGAATCGGCGCCGCCGTCGCCAAAGGCACGAACACCTCGCGCCGAACGGTCGGCGTGGGCGACGCCGGCAGCGGAGTCTGTCCGTCAACGAGTCCTGCGTAGTCGTCGAGGAACCCCACCGAGATGCACGGGACGACTGACACCCGCCCGCCTGGCTGGAAAAAGAAAACGGCCGCCGCATCCGAAGAGGGGCTCTGGATCGCCGCGTCGCGGGCCGACGAGAGTCCGACACGCAGCTGGTTCTCGGCGAGCGACCGCTCGGAGGACCGCACCATCGACGTGAAGGCGGGGATCGCGATCCCGATCACCAGCACGAAGATGACGATGACCACCAGCAGTTCGGTGATCGTGAAGCCGCCGCCGATGCGTGACGTTCGACTCATCGTCCCACCTCCACGACGTTGTCCTTCTCGGCGTCGATCCGTACCTTGCGTTCGTCTGCGGCTGCGACCGCCCGACTGAGCCTCTGGCCGAGTAGCGAGAGCGGTTCATCGCCAAACGCTCCGTCCGGCCCGGCCGCCACGATGGCCCACTTGGCATCCCTCAACTCGGGATTTCTTTCGATGTCACGCTCGACTGGCGTGAGCGGAAAGACCGCGCCGTTTCGCCCCACCAGGCGGGGGAGACGAAGGTCGTCCAGCGTTCGCACCTCGTACACATCGCGACCGCCCTGCGAATAACGCCCCCCGTTCACCCATCGATAAAATCGAATCGGGATTCTCTTGCTGTCGAGCAGTTGCACTTGCTCCGGGTTTGCGGGGTCGGCAACGACCTGAAGATAACTCTTGCTCGCGTCCAACAGCGAATCAATCTTGGTGCCACCCGTCCGCCCGCTCGGCGTTCCGGAGGCAAGAAGCGTCGCGGGCACCTCGAAGGAGCCGTCGGACTTGGCCTTGTAGAACCCTAGTCCTCGAACTCCGTCGATGGGAAGGTCGGTTCCCGGCCCAAGACCGAGTGGAACATCGCATGCACCCGCGAGGTAGACCGGCAAGCTGAGTTCGCTGTATCGCTTGTCGCTGAATGGGTTCGAGTCGCCCGCCGGGGGGGGGGTGATGTCTCGGAGCAAGAGCATTTCTGGATTCGGGCGGTTGTCCGGGGGCAGTGTGGGACGGAAGTCGTACACCGCGAATTTGGCCCGCGGATCGTCATCATTGACGACTGACCCGTTGGGTTCCGGAGGATCCTGCCACTCGTTCTCACGATCCCGCACCAAGGGTGGCACGATCCCGCACTCCTCGACGAACCGGCTGACGCCCATCTTGATGGCGCTGACGGCCGCGCGGTCGGTCACCGACGAGGCGTAACGACGGGTCGTGCGGAAGGCCACGAAGAGCAGCCCGATCAGGACCCCGAGGATGAGGACGGAGAAGAGCACCTCGATGAGCGTGAAGCCCGCTCGAGGCGTCCTCTGGCGTGTGGCGTGTGATGTGGCCATGAAAGCTCCCAAAGCCGCGAACGCTCCGTGTCGGCGATCAGACCGAGCCGCCCTGCAGCGACTGAATCATGGCGACGAGGGGCAGGAACATGGCCACGACGATGGTGCCGACGATGCCGCCGAGCACGACGACCATGAGGGGCTCGAGCAGGCTGACGAGCGAGGCGACGGCGACATCGACCTCTTCGTCGTAGTTGTCGGCGACCTTGAGGAGCATGGCGTCGAGTTCGCCCGTCTCCTCGCCGACGTCGATCATGTTGACGACGATGGCGTCGCAGGTCTTGCTCTCGCGGAGCGGCGCGGCGAAGCCCTCGCCCTCGCGGATGCTGTCGTGCACGCCCTGGAGGGCCTTCTCGAAGACGTAGTTGCCGCTGGTCTCCTTGGTGATCTTGACCGCCTCGAGGATGGGCACGCCCGCCGACACCAGGGTGCCCAGCGTGCGGGTGAAGCGGGCGATGACCGTCTTGCGGACCAGCGTGCCGAAGACGGGGATGTACAGCAGGCCCGTGTCGGTGATGGCCCGGCCGGGGCCCGCCTTGCGGATGAGCTTCCAGAAGACCACGATCAGCGGCAGCGACGGCAGCACGATGGCCCAGCCGGGCAGGCCCTGCCCGACGTTGGTGCCGGCGAACCAGCGGCTGGAGTTGATGAGCAGGCGGGTCAGGAGGGGCAACGCCACGCCGAAGTCGGTGAAGATCTCCTCGAACTTCGGGATGATGAAGATCATGATGCCGGTCAGGATGAGGCCGGCGATGCCGATGACCACGATGGGGTACACCATCGCGCCCTTGATCTTGCGCTTGAGCCGCTCGCTCTTCTCCATGAACTCCGCGAGACGCTGGAGGATGATGTCCAGCACGCCGCCGACCTCGCCGGCGGCGACCATCTTGGTGTACAGGTGGTTGAAGGCCTTGGGATACTTGCCCATCGCCTCGGACAGCGCCGAGCCGCCCTCGACCTCCTCGCACACGCCGGTCAGCACGCTCTTGAGCTTGCCGGGCTTGAGCTGGCTCTCGAGGATCTGCAGCGACCGCAGCAGGGGAAGGCCGGCGTCCTGCAGCGTCGAGAGCTGGCGGGTGAAGGTCGTGAGCTGCTTCTGGCTCACGCCGCCGAAGCTGAAGCCCCCGCCCGCCTTCTTGGGCTTGGCGGCGACCGCCGCGGCGTCGGGCGCACCGGCCCCGCCACCCTTCTTGGCCTGCTGCTCGCGGACGCTGGTCGGGTAGAAGCCCTGCGACTTGATGCGGGCGATGGCCTCCTCGGTGTTGCCGGCCTCGATGGTCCCCTTCTGGGGCTTGCCCGCCGAGTTGAGCGCCTCGTACGTGAACGTCGCCATGCTTCAGCTCCCTGTGCTCGGCCCCGGGAAGCGTCCCGGGGCGTCCATCCGTCCCTGACTCGCCGTCATTCCTCGTCCGACATCGTCTCCCGAACCACCTCGTCGATGGTCGTCTGGCCCTCGTAGATGCCCAGCATGCCGCACTCGCGGAGCGACCGCATGCCGCGCTTGCGGGCGTGCGCCCGCAGGATGGCGGTGTTGGCCTGCTTCATGATGAGGTCCCGCATCTCGTCGTCCATCGTCATGATCTCGAAGAGGGCCATTCGGCCGCGGTAGCCGCTGTTGTTGCAGCCCTCGCACCCGCGTCCGCGGAAGAAGTTCTTGCCCCGCACCATGTCGGGGGTCATGTTGAGCTCCATGAGTTCCTCTTCCTTGGGCGTGTAGGGCTCCTTGCACTTCTTGCACACCGTGCGCACCAGTCGCTGGGCGACGACGCCCTCGATGGTGGCGGTGAGGAGGAAGGGCTCGAGCCCGAGGTCGACCAGGCGGATGACCGAACTGGGCGCGTCGTTGGTGTGGAGCGTCGAGAGCACCAAGTGGCCGGTGAGCGACGCCTGCACCGCGATCGACGCGGTCTCGAGGTCGCGGATCTCGCCCACGAGGATCACGTCGGGGTCCTGGCGGAGGAAGCTTCGCAGCGCCTTGCCGAAGGTCAGGCCCGCCTCCTCGTTCACCTGGCACTGGCACAGGCCGTCGATGTCGTACTCGACCGGGTCCTCGACGGTGAGGATCTTGGTCTCGATGTCGTTGAGCTGGGCGAGCGCGGCGTACAGCGTGGTGGTCTTGCCCGAGCCCGTGGGGCCCGTCACCGTCACGATGCCGTTGGGCTTGTTGATGAGGCGGAGGAACGTCTCGTAGTCGTCCTGCCGCAGTCCGATGCGGTCGAGCGAGAGCTCGACGTTGCTGCGGTCCAGGACGCGCATCACGCACGACTCGCCGTAGATGGTCGGGAGGATGGCGATGCGGAGGTCGATGGGGTTGCCGGCCAGCGTCAGCTCGATGCGGCCGTCCTGCGGCAGTCGCCGCTCGGCGATGTCGAGGTTCCCCATGACCTTGATGCGGCTGATGATCGCGGGACCGAGCTGCTTGGGCGGCGGCACCATCTCGTAGAGCACGCCGTCGATGCGGTACCGCATCTTGAACTCGTTCTCGAAGGGCTCGAAGTGGATGTCGCTGGCGCGGTCCTTGATCGCCTGCATCAGCACCAGGTTGAGCAGCTTCACCACCTGGTTGTCGCTCGCGGCGTCCATCACGGCGTCGAGGTCGATCGACTGGCCCGTCCCGCCGCCGGCCTTCGTGAACTTCTCGTCCAGCTTGATGTTGCTGATGACGTCGCCGACCGACTCCTGCTTGGAGTAGTGCTTCTTGATCAGCGCGTCGATCAGCCCCGCGTCGCCCACCACGGCGTCGACGTTGAAGCCCATGAGCATCCGCAGGTCGTCGACCGCGCGGAAGTTGTCCGGGCTCTTCATCGCGACCTTCAGCCGCTTGCTCGTGGGGTTGTACTCGATGGGCACCACGCCGTACGCGCGGATGTTCTCCGAGGGCACCACGTCGCGGAAGCTCTCGGGAATGTCGAACCCGGTGAGGTTGACGTAGTGCATCCCCGCCTGGCCCGCGAGCCCCTCGGCCACGTCGGTCGCGGAGCAGTAGCCCAGCTCCACGAGCAACTCGCCCAGCCGCAGCTTGCGCGTCTTCTGGACCTCGAGGGCCTCGTGCACGCGCTCGCGCGTGGTCTTGCCCAGCTTGGTGAGCACGCGGCCGAGCTTTCGGCCCTTGAGTTCTGCTGGATCGATGCCCATGCGAATGCCGCTTCCTTCCGCCCCGCCGCCGGACGGCCCTTCCCGAACCCGGGAACGACCGCCGACCGAGGCCCGCCGGCCGTACGAACCGCCCGATCGCCGCCCCGCCTTCGGGCCGACCCCGTCAGGTCCCTTCGACCAGCATACACGTCCTGTTCGGGTGGAGCGAGTCGGTTGCCACCGCCCCGCCGATGTGCCAGTTGGATATTTCCCGGCCCATCCGTCCTGTCTCCACGACAGGACGCCGCCGCGGACGGAATCCGAACGAATCCCGTCCGATCACCCTTCCCTCCGCCCCCACCGCGACGCGACGGGTCAGCCCGCCGCCTCCTCCTCCTCGTCCCACTCCATGCGTCCCACGGTCCGGCCGAGGCGGTGGATGCGGGCGGTGAGCTCGGAGGGGTTCTTGCTGACGTCGATCATCTCCTCGGCGGCGATCTTGCCCTGCGAGTAGAGCGACCACAGGTGGTCGTCGAGGAGCTGCATGCCGAACTTCTTGCCCGTCTGGATGGCCGAGTCGATCCGGAAGGTCTTGGCCTCGCGGATGAGGTTGGCCACGGCGGGCGTGATGACCAGGAACTCGTACGCCGCCACCATGCCCTGCGTGTCGACTCGCGTGAGCAGCGCCTGGCTGAGGATGCACAGGAGCGCGGTCGAGAGCTGCACGCGGATCTGGTTCTGCTGCGTCACCGGGAAGGCGTCGACCACGCGGTCGATGGTCTTGGCCGCGCCCGTGGTGTGCAGGGTGCCGAAGACCAAGTGGCCCGTCTCGGCCGCCCGCACGGCCGCCTCGATCGTCTCGAGGTCGCGCATTTCGCCCACCAGGATCACGTCGGGGTCCTGACGCAGGGCTCGCCTCAAGGCCTCGGAGAAGCTCGGCGAGTCGTTGCCGATCTCGCGCTGGTTGCAGATCGACTTCTTGTGCGGGTGGTAGTACTCGATGGGGTCTTCCATCGTGATGATGTGGCGGTCCATCGTCTCGTTGATGTAGTTGATCATGCAGGCCAGCGTGGTCGTCTTGCCCGACCCCGTCGGCCCCGTCACGAGGAACATGCCTCTGGGACGCCTGATCAACTCCTGGCACACCTTGGGCAACCCGATCTGGTCGAAGGTCAGCAGCCTGTTGGGAATCTGCCGCAGCACGATCGCCAGGTCGCCGCGCTGCCGGAAGACCGACACGCGGAAGCGGGCCGCGTCGCCGTAGGCGAAGCCGAAGTCGGTCGTCCCCTCCTCCTGCAGTTCCTGCTGGTTCCGCTCGGGCGTGATGGCCTTCATCAGCGACACCATGTCGTCCGAGTCCAGCACCTTGGTCTGGAGGTTGCGAAGCCCGCCGTGGTGGCGGATCGTCGGCTGGCGGCCGACCGTCAGGTGAAGGTCCGAGGCGCCGAGCTTGACGACGGTGTCGAGCAGGCGATCGATCTGCATCGTGGACATGGTGGACTCTCGCTCAATCGCCGCCGTGGCGGCAGGGTGTTGAAGTCGTTCTCGCCGGGACGCCGCCGCCCCGGCCTGACGGGCCGTCTCACTGGTTGTCGATGTCGACCTGCGTGGTCTTGACGATCTCCTCCATCGTCGTCGCTCCCTTGAGCACCTTGATCTTGCCGTCGACCACCAGCGACTTCATGCCGTTGGCGACCGCCGCCTTGCGAAGGTCGGAGATGGGCGCGAGCTTGAAGGCCAGGTCGCGGATGTGGTTGTTCATCATCATCATCTCGAAGATCGCCTGACGGCCGCGATAGCCCGTGCCGTTGCACTCGGGGCACCCCACCGCCTTGAGCGCCTTGCCCCGGGCCTCGTCGGCCGTGACGCCGATCAGCCGCATGACCTTGGGGTCGTACTCGCTCTCGGGCGCGGGCGCCTTGCAGTGCTTGCACAGCACGCGGATCAGTCGCTGGGCCATCACCGCCTGGATCGACGAGGCCACCAGGAAGGGCTTCACCCCGATGTCCACCAGACGCGTGATGGCGCTCGGCGCGTCGTTGGTGTGCAGCGTGCTGAAGACCAAGTGGCCCGTGAGCGCGGCCTGCACCGCGATCTCGGCCACTTCCTTGTCGCGGATTTCGCCCACCAGGATGATGTTGGGCGCCTGACGCAGCATCGACCGGAGGATCGCCGGGAACGTCAGGCCGATGTGCTCTCGCACCTGGCACTGGTTGATGCCGTCGAAGTTGTATTCGACCGGGTCTTCCGCCGTGATGATCTTCTTGTCCGGCCGGTTCAGCACGTCGAGCGCGGAATACAGCGTCGTCGTCTTGCCCGAACCCGTCGGCCCCGTCACCAGGAAGATGCCGTTGGGCCGGCGGATCACCTTGTTGAAGAGCGCGAGGTTGTCGGGCTCGAACCCCAGGTTCACCAGGCCGATCCGCACCGAGTCGGGACGCAGAATGCGGAGCACCACGCTCTCGCCGTGGTACGCCGGGCACGTGCTCACGCGGAAGTCGATCATCTTGTCGTCGACCGCCAGCTTGATGCGACCGTCCTGCGGGATCCGCTTCTCCGCGATGTTCACCGCCGCCATCAGCTTCATGCGGCTCAGCAGCGCGTTCTGCATGCGCTTGGGCAGGTTGTCGCGCTCCATGCACACGCCGTCGATGCGGTACCGCAGGCGAACCCGGTCCTCCATCGGCTCGATGTGAATGTCGCTCGCCCGCATCCGCACCGCCTCGGCGATGATGCGGTTGGCCAGCCGCACGATCGGCGCGTCCTCGTCCGTCACGTCGATCGACTTGTCCATCGACTTGTCGACCGACCGGTCCACCGACTTGTCCACCGACTTGTCGATCGAGGAGGTCATCAGCGACTCGTTGGCCGCGAACTTCTTCGCCGTGCCCTGCGCCGCCGCCTCCAGGTACTTGCGGATCTGCGTCTTGGTCGCCAGCCGCGGCTCGAGCTCCACGTTCAGCCGGAACCGGAGCATGTCGAACAGCTCCAGGTCCATCGGGTCGTGCACCACCAGCTGCAGCCGGTTCCCCGTCTTGCCCAACGGCAGGATCTGGTGCTTCTTCACCAGGTCGTCGGGGATCAGCTTCAGGTCGATCTTGTCGGCCACGCCCCCCTGGGCCAGGTCGACGTACTCCATCCCGAACTGGTTGGCCATCCCCTTCGTGACGTCGTCCTCGCGCGCGTACCCCGACTCGACGATCACCTCGCCCAGCCGCTTGCCGCTCGCCTTGGCCGCCTGCGCGGCCTTCTCGGCCTGCTCGGCCGTCAGGACGCCCCAGCCCACCAGAATCTCGCCCAGTTTCTTTCGTGATCGTGCCATGAATGATCCGGAATGACCCGTGTGCCGCTTCGTCCAAACAGCCACCACCCGCGCCCGACCGGCGGACGCAGGGGGAAGGCAATGCTAACAGGCCCCCCGCCCGCCGTCCGCACACCCCTGCACAATCTTCATCCACCCGCCCCCTCGCACCCTCCTCGCCGCCCGACGCATCAATAATCTCCCCCGCCTCTCCCCGCGCCCGTGGCCCCTCCTCCATCCATTCTCATCACCGCCGGGCCCACGCACGAACCCATCGACGCCGTGCGATTCCTCGGCAACCGGTCGTCCGGTCGCCTCGGGGTCGCCCTCGCCGCCGCCGCCGCCGCCCGCGGCTGGACCACGACCCTGCTGCTCGGCCCCGTGCCCGCACCCCCGCCGCCCGATTCGCCCTTCCGGGTCGAGCGGTTCCGAACCTGCAACGACCTTGCGGCCCTGCTCGCCCGCCTCACGCCCGACGCCGACATCCTCGTCATGGCCGCCGCCGTCGCGGATTATCGCCCCAAGGTCGATACCGACCTTGCCGCCGCCAAGTTCCGCCGCACCGACCAACCCCTCACGCTTCACCTCGAACCCACCCCCGACCTGCTCGAAGGCGTCGCCTCACGCCGCCGCCCCGGCCAGTACCTCGTCGGCTTCGCGCTCGAACCCCGCGCGGACATCGACCGCTCCAGCCGCGCCAAACTCGAACGCAAGAAGGTCGACCTCGTCGTCGGCAATCCGCTCGAGACCATGGACGCCCCCACCATCGAACCCTCCCTCTTCTTCAAGGACGGCCGTGTCATCGCCCCGGGCGCCTCCATGACCAAGGCCGACTTCGCTCCCTGGCTCCTCGACCACATCGCCTCCCAACTCCCCTCGCGCCCATGAACCAACGCCCACGCAAGCCCCTTCGCTCGTCCGCCGGCAAGCCCGCCCCCCGCGGCCGTCCC
>JBBAVG010000071.1:0-8030 GCA_040397805.1 Phycisphaerales bacterium | reverse complement strand
CCGGCATCCTCACCGCCAGCATGCCCGGCGACGACCTCGACTCCGTCTTCCGCGCCATCAAGGTCTACGCCCGCCACAAGGCCAAGCGCCGCGGCACCCAGATCTGGATCATCCACCGCCTCGACAAGGAGGCCTCGGGCCTCCTCGTCTTCGCCAAGAACGAAGCCGCCTTCGAATCCCTCAAGGAGCAGTTCCGCGCCAAGCGCGTCCACCGCCTCTACCACTGCGTCGTCGACGGCGAGTTCGCCCCCGTCGTCGTCGGCGAGGGCTCCGTCCGCCAACTCCCCGTCGGCACCATCCAAAGCTATCTCGTCGAGGACGACGAAGGCATCGTGAGCTCCTCGTCCGCCGCCGCCGCGCCTGCCTTCCGCCGCGCTCGCTCCGGCAAGGATGCCGCCGGCAAGGCCGCCGAACCCGAAGCCAAGCTCGCCATCACCCACTACCGCGTCCTCTCCTGCGGCGAGGGCCGCAGCCTGCTCCACGTCCGCCTCGAGACCGGCCGCAAGAACCAGATCCGCGTGCACATGAAGGAGTTCGGCCACCCCATCGCCGGCGACCGCCGCTACGGCTCCAAGGAAGATCCCGCCGATCGCGTCTGCCTCCACGCCACCGAACTCGCCTTCACCGCGCCCTCCAGCGGCAAGACGCTCCGCTTCGTCAGCCCCGCCCCCGCCGCCTTCTTCCGCCTCGTCGGTCGCAAGGGCGCGGAAGGCGACACCCACGAGACTGCCGACTGGAGCCCCAAGGGCCAGGAATCCCTCGCCAACCGCGCCGCCGTCTCGCTCGCCAACGCCCCCGCCGTCACGCCCACGCTCACGACGCCCAACGCCGCGCCGCCGACCGACGCGACCGGCTCGTCGTGGGATCACGTCGCCGACTGGTACGCCTCGCTCATCGAGGAACGAGGCAGCGACCACCACGAGAAGCTCATCATCCCCGGCACCGTTCGCCTGCTCGACCCCAAGCCCAACGAGCGCATCATCGATGTCGCCTGCGGCCAGGGCAACCTCTGCCGCGCACTCGCCTCGCTCGGCGCGGCCTGCACCGGCATCGACGCCTCGCCCCGCCTCATCGAGGCCGCCGCCCGCATCCGCGTGCACGGCGGGGGCGTGCAGCCCGCCTTCCTCACCGGCGACGCCCGCTCGCTGACGGAACTCAAGCTGCCCCCCTTCGACGCCGCGTCGTGCGTCATGGCGCTCATGAACATCGAGCCCCTGTCGCCCGTCTTCGCGGGCGTGGCCTCGCTGCTCAAGCCCGGCGGCCGCTTCGTGAGCGTCATCCTCCACCCCGCCTTCCGCTCGCCGGGACAAACCTCGTGGGCGTGGGACGCCGGTGAGGGCCAGGCCCCGCGGAGCGACGGTCCGCCGAAGACGTCCGCTCGTCACGCCCGCACGCCGCGGGAGGCCGCCCGCCCCGCGGCCGCCGCGCGGCAGTTCCGCCGCGTCGACGGCTACCTCTCCAACGGTCGCCGCTCGGTGGTGATGAACCCCGGCGCGGCCGCCAAGGGCAAGGACCCGGTGACCACGTGGACCTTCCACCGCCCCATGCAGCAGTACGTGAAACTGCTCGCCGACGCGGGCTTCATGATCGACGCGCTCGAGGAGTGGCCGAGCCTGCGCACCAGCCAAGCCGGACCCACCGCCGCGGAGGAGAACCGCGCCCGCCGCGAGATCCCCATGTTCCTGGCCATCCGCGCCGTGCGTCGCTGACCCCCTGTCTTCACTACCATCCACCATGGCAAGCACCGGCGAACTGGCCTTCACCGAACCCGACGACGCCTCCGCCGCCACGGCGGCCCGCCCCGCGCCCGCCCCACACCCTTCCCCGGCCCCGCAACCCCGCGGCTGGGACTACGCCCCCGCGCCCGAATCGGTGAAGGCCCCCATCGCCGCCAGCTACGACCTCTTCATCAACGGCCAGTGGAAGCCCCCCACCCGCGAGAAGGGCGTCGATCCGCACTTCGTCACCGTCAACCCCGCCACCGAGCAACCCCTCTCCCGCGTCGCGCAGGCCTCGGCCAAGGACGTTGACGCCGCCGTGAAGGCGGCCCGCGCCGCGCTCAAGGGCTGGTCGTCGCTCCCCGCCGGCGAACGCGCCAAGTACATCTTCCGCATCGCCCGCCGCATCCAGGAGCGTGCCCGCGAACTCGCCGTGCTCGAGACGCTCGACGGCGGCAAGCCCATCAAGGAATCACGCGACGTCGACGTGCCCCTGGCCGCCGCCCACTTCTTCTACCACGCCGGCTGGGCCGACAAGCTCGCCTACGCCTTCCCAGGCCGCGATGTGCAACCCGTGGGCGTGTGCGCGCAGGTCATCCCCTGGAACTTCCCGCTGCTCATGGCCGCGTGGAAGATCGCCCCCGCCCTGGCCTGCGGCAACACCGTCGTCCTCAAGCCCGCCGAGACGACCTCTCTCACCGCCTTGCGGCTCGCCGAGATTCTCCAGGAAGTCGACCTCCCCCCCGGCGTCGTCAACATCATCACCGGCGACGGCCGCACGGGCGCCGCGCTCGTCGCCCACGACGGCGTCGACAAGGTCGCCTTCACCGGCTCGACCGACGTCGGCAAGCGCATCGCCAAGGCCTGCGCCGCCCCCCGCGCCGACGGCTCGCTCAAGGCCCTCACCCTCGAACTCGGCGGCAAGAGCGCCAACATCATCTTCGAGGACGCCAGCATCGACCAGGCCATCGAGGGCATCGTCGGCGGCATCTACTTCAACCAGGGCGAAGTCTGCTGCGCCGGCTCGCGGCTCTTCGTGCAAGAGTCGATCCTCCCCGTCGTCATCGAGAAGCTCCGCCACCGCATGGCCTCGCTTCGCACCGGCGACCCGCTCGACAAGAACACCGACGTGGGCGCGATCAACAGCCGCGAGCAACTCGACAAGGTGAACCATTACGTCGCCCTGGGCTCCCAGGAAGGCGCCACCCGCCACGACGCAGGCGGCGGCACGCTGCCTTCGAAGGGCTGGTTCTGCCGCCCCTGCTTCTTCACCGACGTGCAGCCCAGCCACACCATCGCCCGCGAGGAGATCTTCGGGCCCGTGCTCAGCGTGATGTCGTTCCGCACGCCCGAGGAGGCCATCACGCGGGCCAACAACACGCCCTATGGCCTCGCGGCCGGCGTCTGGACCGACAAGGGCAGCAAGATCTTCGACGTCGCCCGCAAGCTCAAGGCGGGGGTGGTGTGGTGCAACACGTACAACAAGTTCGACCCCGCCTCGCCCTTCGGCGGGTACAAGGAGTCGGGCTTCGGCCGCGAGGGCGGCCTGCACGGCCTGCGTGCGTACGTGCGTTTGTCGCGGTGAGGCCGGCACCATCACCAGCAGCAGCTTCGACGCGACCTTCGACAGGGAACCGCACTCCACCCGGATCAACGCCCATGGCCTCTCACTCCCGAATCCCCGTGCTCAAGACCTTCAAGCTCTTCATCGACGGCGCGTTCCCCCGCAGCGAATCGGGACGCTCGCTCGAGGTGAAGGACGCCAAGGGCCGGCTCGTCGCGCACCTGTGCAAGGCCAGCCGCAAGGACTTCCGCGACGCCGTCGAGGCCGCGCGTCGCGGGCACGAGAAGTGGGCCGCCGCCACCAGCTACAACCGCGGCCAAGTGCTCTACCGCCTCGCCGAGATGATGGAAGGCAAGCGGACGGAACTCGCCGAGGCCATCGCGTGCGTGGGCGTGGCGCCCAAGTCGGCCGCGCAGGAAGTCGAGGTCGCCATCGACCGCGTGGTGCATTACGCCGGCTGGGCCGACAAGTACGCCCAGGTGCTCGGCTGCAGCAACCCCGTCTCGGGACCCTTCCACAACTTCACCGTCTGCGAACCCTGCGGCGTCGTCGCCTGCATCGCCCCCGACGAGCGGCCGCTCCTGGGCCTGCTCAGCGTCATGCTCCCGGTCGTCGCCTCGGGCAACGCCTGCATCGCGGTGGCCTCCGGCCTCAACCCGATCCCCGCGGCCGTGCTCGCCGAGGGCATCGCCACCAGCGACCTGCCCGCGGGCGTCATCAACCTCCTGACCGGCGAACGGGCCGAGTTGCTGCCGGTCATCGCCGGCCACCGCGAGGTCGACGCCATCCACGCGGCCCTCTCGACCGACGCCGAGATCACCCTGCTCCGCGAGGGCATGGCCGAGAACGTCAAGCGCGTGCACATCCGCCGCGCCGCCGCCACAGGCAAGGCCGCGTCCAAGCGGGCCGGTCAGGGCGTTGATTGGCTCGACGCCGCGGCATGCGAGGGCCTCGACTGGATCGAACCCTTCGTCGAGCACAAGACCCTCTGGCACCCCTCGGCGGTCTGAAGCCCCCTACACTTCTTCCCTGCCGAACGGACCCCGTGCGACACGCGTCGTGCGGCGGGCCTCGGCGCCGGAAGAACGACCCATGCCCGCATCGATCGCCACCATCGCCCCCCTTTCGACCCTCGCCTTCACATGGCCGGGTTGGCTCGTGGGCATCATCATCGCCCTGTTCCTGTTCGTCTGCGTCATCCTCGTGCTCGCGGTGCTCATCCAGAAGCCCCAGGGCGGCGGACTCGCCAGCGCGTTCGGCGGCGGCGCGAGCGCGGGCCAGACGGCCTTCGGCACCAAGACCGGCGACGCGCTCACCGTCGTCACCATCTCCGTCTTCGCGCTCTACCTGCTGCTGGCGATCATCCTGAACTACGCGGCCCAGCCGCAGGTCGTCAGCCCCGAGCCGCAGGCCGAGGGCACCACGGCGCCCGCCGAGACCCCCGCCGCTCCGGCTGATGGCGCTGCCGCTCCGGCTGATGGCGCTGCCGCTCCGGCCGCCACGCCTCCGGCCGATGCCGCCCCGGCTGCACCCACGGGCGAGCAACCGGCGGCGCCCGCTCCGGCCGAAACGGCCCCGGCGGCTCCGGCCCCCACCACGCCGCCGACGCAGCCCGAACCCGCGCAGCCCAAGTGACGCACTGCAGTCGCACGACGTCCCGTTCGCGTCCCTGGAGTACTTCATGATTCGGAGCATGACCGGCTATGGCGATGCCAGTTCCCAAGTGAACGGCTGCCATTACTTCGTCGAGGTTCGCTCCCTCAACAACAAGTACTTCAAGGCCAACATCCGCTTGGCCGAGGAGTTTCAGGGGCTCGAGGCCGAGTTCGAGGCACGGCTCCGCGAACGCGTCAGCCGCGGCACCGTCACGGTGACGGCCCGCTGCTCGGAGGATTCGGCCTCGGCCGCGTACGAGATCAACCTCCGGGCCCTCTCCGCCTACCTCGACGCGCTCAAGAAACTCCCGGACGTGGTCTCCGGACAGGTCAAACTCGATGCGGGCTCGCTGCTGGGCCTTCCCGGCGTGCTGCAGCCCCCGGCCAACGAGGAAGACCGCGTCAAGCACGCCCGCGACGCCTTCCTGCCCCTGCTCGACAAGGCCATCGCCTCGCTGCTGGCCATGCGCGAGCGCGAGGGCAAGGTGCTGGTGGCGGACCTCGAGAGCAACCGGCAACTCATCGCCGCCCGCCTGGCCGACATCTCCGAGCGGGCCCCGGCGGTGGTCAGCGAGTACCAGACCCGCCTTCGTTCCCGCGTCGAGAGCCTGATCCGCGAGTCGCAACTGGCCGTCGAACCGGGCGACCTGGTGCGAGAGATCGCCATCTATGCGGAGCGCACGGACATCGCCGAGGAGATCAAGCGGCTCTCCGCCCACCTCGACCAGTTCCGCGACATGCTGATGGGCAAGGACGGCAAGCCCCTGGGCCGCACGCTCGACTTCCTGGCGCAGGAGATGCTCCGCGAGGCCAACACGATCGCCAGCAAGAGCCCCGACGCGACGATCGCCCGGGCCGCCGTCGAGATCAAGGGCGCGATCGACCGCATCAAGGAACAGGCGCAGAACGTCGAGTGACGCGGCGAGCGGACTCGCCGCCTTCACCGATCGTTCAGCACCCGCCCGCCTGCCACACGACGAAGAAGTCCTGCACGTCGCCACCGTCGACGCCACCGTCGCGATTGACGTCCGCGCCGTTCTCGCCCGCGGCCCACTCCGCGAAGAAGGCCTCGATGTCGGCCCCGTCGACGCCGCCGTCGCGGTTGAAGTCGGCGAAGCACAAGGCGGGCGTGCCGACGGCCGTCAGGGTCCGCGTGCCCGCGATCGTCGACGTGAAGCTCTGCAGCGTGAGGTTCAGCAGGACGTTGGCCGTCCCGCCCGGGGGCAGGATGGTGGGCAGCGGGAAGGGCTGCGGCGGCAGCGTCTGGTTGGGCGTCTGCGTCTGCGTGGCGTCAAGCGCCTGCGTCGACGTGATGGCGACCGAGCCGTCGGGCCTCACGGTCGCGGTGCCGGTGACGATGATGGCCGAGGGGGTGCCGTCGGGCGAACCGATCGGCGCATCCAGCAGGTCGCCCTCGAGGATGGTCAGCACCGTGATGGGCACCGTGAAGGTGTATTGGTCGGGGCCGGCGACCACCAGCGTCCCGTTGCCGTTCTCGGATTGGATGTCGCGGAAGGTGGTGATGGTCGCATCGCCCACTTCCTGATTCACCGTGGCCCCGATGAACGTCGAGTCGGGCGCCCGCGTCCGGAAGGTCTGTAGCGTCACCGCCGCGGTCACCGGGATCACCAGCGGTCCCGAGGCGAGGTTGTTCACCTCGTACCCCTCCACCCGCGCGCTGAGCCCCTCGACATCAAGCAACAGGCGGAACGACCCCGAGGGCCGCGTGTTCAGCGGCACGTTGTTGAAGCCCGCCACGATCGACACCGGGCTCGCCACGTTCTCCGTCGACCCGAAGCTGCCGAAGAGCCCGGGCTTGGTCCGGGTGCCCGTCGGGTTGGTCGCCGCGTCGTAGTTGCCGATGAGCGTCCCCGGGAGCGTCGCGCTGACCGTCAACGTGCCGGCCACCCCGCTGGTGGCCTGCGTAATGGTGCAATCGAACTCGTATTGCTGGGCGAACGCCCCGCCCGAGGCCAGGGCCGATGCCGCCAACGCCGCTGCGATCCGATGCTTCACGTCGACCTCCCGGCGCCCATGGCGCAAGCCCGGCGAACGCGACAACCATGGCCGCGTCTCGCTGGGAACATTGTACACGAAAACCGGCCCCATCCGGGCCCCAATCCCGAACAACCCGCCACCCCAGCCGCGGCTATCGGCCCTTGCGACCCCGCCGCGGCCGCTGCCACTGGCCTTGCCCCGATCCGCCGCTATACTTGGCCCGTCCGCAGCAGCCCCCACGGGCCCTGACGGAAGACAACTTGGGCGATTGGCGCAGTTGGCTAGCGCGCATGCATGACACGCATGAGGTCACTGGTTCGAATCCAGTATCGCCCATTGGCCGGGTTAGACGCCGCTTCGCATGAAGCCGCGTCCGCTCGCACAAGACCGGCCCCCACCACAACTTCCGACGATTCCGGCGAAGCCGTGCGATTCCGCGCGGTCGCGTGCCGCGCCGCATTTTGAGCCACAGGTGCGCCGCTTTTTTGGTCGTCGGTTTCACCCCACGCCCGAGCCGCACCCGCGGCCAAGTCGAAGTGCACGTCGCGGGTTTGCAGGTAGTGCTTCGCCGCGATCATCGGCGAGTGCCCGAGCCACTTGGCGACCACGTGGTTAGGGAACCGCTCCACCCGGTCGGCGGCGCACGACGCCCGCATGCCGGGAGCCACGACTCGCATGACCGAGTCCCTGACCAAACACGCCGCGGCTAGACTGCGATGCGTGAAGCTGATTTCGTGGAACACCGCGAGGAGGATCAAGCGTGCGCAACGCCAAGTAGATGCACTGCTCGAAAGGCGTCCCGACATTGTTGCGCTTCAGGAGGTGAACCGTCACTCGTTCCCGATCCTGATGAAGGGTCTTGAGGCCGGCGGCTTGGGCTACGCACGAAGCGCCGTACCGATGGAGTCCACGGCTTCGCAGGCACGCGCAATCGGGGTCATGATCGCCAGCAGGTTTCCCTTGTCCCCGGTGAGCGATGCAGCGACGTTGAAGTCGTGGCCGGAGAAGTGGGTGGCCGCGATGGTTCAATCTCCGTGGGGTCCGGTTGAGGTCAACACGGTGCATGTCCCGCCCGGGCGAAGTCACGGATGGGAG
>JBBAVG010000070.1:8764-17688 GCA_040397805.1 Phycisphaerales bacterium | reverse complement strand
TTGCCGGCCTCGAAGAGGCGGCCGAGGATGCCCTTGCGTTCGGCGGCCATCGAGAGCTGGGTGGCCATCTCGATGCCGTCCTGCATGTACATCATCGCGCCGGCCTCGGCGACGACGGCCTCGCCGGGGTCGAGGGTCACCACCACGGCCTGCAGGTCCTCACCGAGCAGCTTGTAATCGATCACGTCCGCCGACATCGACATGCTCCTTTCGCCCGCACGGTGGGCCGGGCTCGGACCATTCTTGGCATCTCGCGCACGCGGGTTTCGGCTCACCGCAGGCCGGCCGGGGGAGTTCCCTGCCGCTCGATGACGCGGATGTCGCGCCACTGCACCTTCATGGGCAGTCGCTGGGGGCCCACGCCGTGCACCTCGAGGGCGATGAAGCCGCGGGGGGTGGCCGAATCGGTGAGGTCGGCGACGGGGACGCCGTTGATCCAGGTGCGGATGCGGTCGCCCTCGCAGACCACCCGCATGGCGTTCCACTCGCCGGGCTTGAAGGCCTGGATCGCGGCTGGGTCGGCGGGCGAGAAGAGCCAGCCCCGCCGGCCTTCGTCGTAGATGCCACCGGTCCAGCGTCGCGAGGTGGTGTCGATCTCGACCTGATAGCCGAAGACGCGCTGGAGGTTGCCTTCCTGGCGCCACCACGATCGCACCTGCACACCCGAGTTGAGGCCGGCGTCGACCTTGAACTCGAGGGCGAGTTCGAAGTCGCGGTAGGTCTCGCGGGTGCAGAGGAAGGAGTTGGGCTGGTCGGGCCGCGTCACGCCGGTGATCACGCCGCCTTCCATCGAGAAGGAGGCGAGGCCGCCGCGCTGCACCCAGTGGACGAAGGAGTCGGAGAGGAGGGTCTCGACGGGAGGCAGGCCTTCCGCCGCGGCGGGCGGCGCGGCCACCTCCTCGTCGGACGAGCATCCGCCGAGCACCGTCGCCGCCACCGCGATCGCGAGGAGTGTGCGCATGTCGAGGGCATGGTAGTGGAGGAACCGGCACGCGCGTTGCAGCAATCGCGAAGCGATTCCCGTCGACAGCCGGGGGTTGCGGCGCCTCGCCGCGACCCCCGGTCACGCGACGCGAACGACCACGACCCCGGAGGGGTCGCCGCGGGAACGGGCATGACGTTCGACGACGCGTCAACGTTGCAGGCGATGGCGTCGGACCGACCCCACGGAAACGCCTTCGGCGTTCGGACGCGTTGTTCGTTTCGTCCGGGGGTGTCGGCGAAACGCCGACACCCCCGGCTCTCGACGAGCACGCCTTCGGCGTGGCGCACGCGTTGACGGACGTCATCTCCAATCGCGAAATGACTCCCTTTGCTCCTCGCCTGCCCGACCGCGCGGGCCCCGAAGGCGACCCGGAGCGCGGCCCAGGGCTCTCCATACCCTTCGCTCGTGCGAACGGTGGTCGTCATCCCGGTCTACGACGAGGCGCGATGGGTCGCGCAGAGCGTGTCGCGCCTCCTGCAGGTGCACGCGCCGGCCGACTTGGTGCTCATCGACGACGGCTCGCGCGACGGCACGGGCGCGATCCTCGACGCCCTGGCCCACGACTGCGGCGTGACGGCGCTCCACCACAAGACCAACCGCGGCAAGGGCGCGGCGATCCGCACGGGCTTGGCCCGGGCCCTCTCGATGGGCGCGGAGATCGTGCTGGTGCACGACGCCGACCTCGAGTACGACCCCAGGGACCACGCGGCCATCCTCGCCCCGCTTCGCGACGGCCGCGCCGACGCGGTGATCGGCTCGAGGTTCCTCGGCCAGACGCACCGCGTGCTCTACTACTGGCACTCGGTCGCCAACGGCGTGATCACCACGCTGTGCAACATGGCGACCAACCTCAACCTCACCGACGTCGAGTGCTGCTGCAAGGCCTTCACGAGGCAGGTGGCCGAGCGGCTCGAACTGCGCGAGGAACGCTTCGGCATCGAGATCGAGCTGATCGCGAAAGTGGCACGGCTGCGCCTCGAGAACGACGCCCAGGACCGCGCCATGGGCCTGCCCGCCCAACGCCGCGCCCGCGTCTACGAAGTGCCCGTCAGCTACGCGGGCCGGACGTACGAGGAAGGCAAGAAGATCACCTGGCGCGACGGCGCGTGGGCGCTGGCGTGCATCGTGCGGCACGGATTGATGGCCCCGTGACCACCGCGCCGGGTGTCCTCACGACCGCACCACTCGCCACGGTGACGAAAGCCAATTCTGGCGATCGCCAGCCCGCTTCGGGCGTCCCCTCGTTGAGCCGTGCGGCGCAGCCCGGCTTTGCGGGCAAGCCCACGGCGGAGCCCAAGTCGCGTGGCTGCGCACAACCCATCCGCCTCGCGGCCATCGATTCACCCGCCCCCTCCTCGCCCCCTCCGGGGGCGAACCGGCAGGTAGCCCAGGGCGCGGCGAGTCTTCGAGCAAGCCCTGGGCCGCGGGCCTCGATGCGCGATGGAGCACCACCCGCGCCGCACGCGCCATCGCCCCCACACCCAGGGCTCGCCCGCAAAGCCGGGCAGCGCCCTGGGCTACCTGCCGGTTCGCCCGCAGAGCGGGCTTCAAGAGGATCGCGGCACCTATTCGCCGCATGGAGTGCGGCGAATCGGGTCGACATTCACCGCACTCGGTGCGGCGAATACACGAGCTCAACATGCCGAACGGCTCAGGTTTCTCGCGTTCGGCCTTTGGCCGCCACGTCTATGATGCCCCTCACCGAATGTTCGGAGCAAGGCCCGCCCCCCTGCGGCCGGCTCGAGCGTCCCTGAATCATGCTCCGCATCGCCCTCCGCATGCTCTTTGGCGACCGCACCAAGTACCTCACGCTGGTGCTGGGGTTGGCGTTTGCCGCGTTGCTCATGAACCAGCAGGGGGCGATCTTCCTGGGGCTGCTCAACCAGGCGACGGGACCCTTGCAGAACGTGCGTCAGGCGGACTTGTGGGTGGTCGATCCGGGCATCCAATGGGTGGCCGAGTTCCGCTCGCTCTCGGATGAGAAGCTCTCGCGGGTTCGGTCGGTGCCGGGGGTGGCGTGGGCGGAGCCCTTCTACAACGGCTATGCGGTGGCGGAGCTGCCCGACGGGCAGTTCAAGCGGTGCCAGATCCTGGGCATCCCGCGGACGACGCTCGCCGGGCGACCGCCCGCGATGGTCACCGGCCGCATCGAGGACCTGTGGATGCCCGACTCGATCGTCATCGAGGAGCAGTCCGCGCTGCTCATGGGCGGCGTGGGCGTGGGGGACATCCTCAAGATCAACGACCGCCGCGCGGTCGTCGTCGGCACCTGCAAGGCCCGCCGCGGGTTCGAGTCCAACGCCATCATGTACACCACGTTCGACAACGCGGCCCGCTTCAGCCCCACGGGCCGCGACCGCATCAGCTACATCCTCGTCAAGGCCCGCGAAGGGACCGATCTCGACGAACTCAAGACCCGCATCGCCGCGCTCGGCGACGTGGCCGCCCTCACCACCGAGGAGTTCCGCTCGCGGAGCATCGCGTTCATCGTGGTGGCCACGGGCATCGGCGTGAACTTCGGCATCACCATCGCCCTGGGATTCGTGGTGGGCCTGCTCCTCTCGGCCTCCATCTTCTACCAGTTCACCGCCGAGAACATCCGCCACTTCGCCGTGCTCAAGGCCTTGGGCACGACCACCCCCACGCTCGTCGCCATGGTGCTCCTGCAGGCCATGGTCGTCGGCGTCATCGGCTTTGGCATCGGCGCCGGCGCCGCCGGCGCGTTCACCATCCTGACCCGCGAACTCGAGAGCGAACTCTCCGCGTACCTCCCGTGGCGGCTGCTCCTGGGCAGTTTCCTGGCCACCTTGCTCACCATCGGCCTGGGCTCGGTCCTGAGCATCCGCAAGGTCATCAAGGTGCCCCCGGGCCTGGTCTTCAGCGGCGGTTGACACCAACCGGCGACTTCCTGCGAACCTTCAAGCGTCGCGACCATCGCGACGCCCCAACTCCCGGCACCTCACCCCCATGATCCGTTCGATCACCATCCTCCTCTCCGTCGTGGGCCTGGGCGTCGGCCTCTGGGCCGTCGCCACCGCCGATGAACGCAAGCCCGACATCCCCCTCGCTCGGCCCGCCTCCGTCAACCCCTTCGCCCGCGGCGTCGCCGCGTTGGGCGTCATCGAGCCCGCCGAACGAACGGTGGGCATCGTCGCGCCCGAACCGGGTCTCGTCATGCAGGTGCTCGTGAAAGTCGGTGACCTGGTCGAAGCCGGCTCGCCCCTTTTCCTGCTCGACGCCAGGCGACTGGACGCCGACCTCATCCGGGCTCGGGCCGCCGTGGCCGCGGGCGAGACCGAAGTGGCTCGGTGGCACGCACTACCCAGGCCCGAAGACCTCCCGCCCCTCGAGGCCGCCCTGGCCGCCGCGAGGGCCGGCGTGCAGGATCGCGAGGAGCAACTCGCCCTCACCCGTCAGGCCTCCCAGCGGGGCAGCGGCACCGACCGCGACATCTCCCGCGCCAGTTACCTGCTCGAAGCCGCCAAGGCCGACGCCCAGCGGGCGCAGGCCGAACTCGAGCGCGCCAAGGCCGGGGGTTGGCGGCCCGATCTGACGATCGCAGAAGCCAAGCTCGCGGGCCTCAAGGCCGAAGTGGAGGCGTTGACCCTCCTGAAGGATCGCCTGACCGTGCGAGCGCCCCGGGCCGGTCGCATCATCCGCCGTCAGGTCGAACCCGGCGAGTTCGCCTCCACCGATTCGACGCGGCCCGCCCTCCTGCTGGCCGACCTCGATCGCCTGCACGTGCGGGCACAGGTGGACGAGGAGGACATCGCCCTCATCACCGCCGCGGCGTCGCGCGGGCCGGTGCGGGCGGTGGCCATGACGCGTGGCGCGATGGTCATGGAGTTGCCCCTCGAGTTCGACCGCATCGAACCGTTCGCCCGCCCGAAGACGGACCTCGTGGGCATCAATTCAGAGCGGGTGGACACGCGGGTGATCGATGTCGTCTTCCGGGTGAGCACCTTGCCGGCCCAACCGGTCTTCCCCGGACAAGCCGTCGACGTCTTCGTCGACGAGGGCGGGCCCGCCGCTCGCTGACGGCGTTGCCGGAACTGGCGGGGCCGCCGGAGCTGGCGGGGCGGGGAGGTTCCCAGGGGCGGATGGTCTCATATCCTGCCCCGGGGCATGCTTCGGGGGCTTTGGGTGGATTCGGACGGAGATGTCGCCCGATGCACTCTCGTTCATGGGAGGGCGGCGCTCCCCGCCGCGGGCACGTAGTGGCCGGCGGCATGAGTCGGCGAGAATCCCGGATGCTGGGCGTCCGGCTGGAGTGACGACATGCGGCAAGCTGGCTTGTTCGGACTGGGCGCGTGGGCGATGGCGCTCGTGGTGGCATGCGGCGGGGCGACCTCGGCCTTCGGGCTTCAAGCGGCCATCGCGGGCACCAGCCCTACCGGACGACTCGAGGCGGCGATGCAGGCGGCAGCCCCCGCGTCGCCGTGCGCAGCCGCGGGCGACGCCATGTGGAAGGCCGCGCTCACGGGTGATTGGGCGAGCCTGGAACGGACGCTGAGCGATCTGGCGGGCCGCCCCGAGGCCGAGACGCCATTGGCCCCGCACGCCCAGCGCCTGAAGGAGCACCTCACGAAGCGCGAGGAGGATCGCTCCAAGCGGATCACGGAGGTGCGGGCGGAGTTCGACAAGTCGCTCGCCGGCGAGCAGACGGACATCGCCTTGGCCAAGGCGATTCGTTCGGCCACCGAGCTCGACATGCTGAGCGTCGACAAGGCCAAGATCAAGAAGGAAGCGGCGATCATCGACCTCGTGGCCCGCGCCACCAAGGCGGCGCACGAGGCCGAGGCCCGGGGCGACGTCTTCGCGTCGTACGAGCTCTTCAGCCTGCTGGGCACCTTCCTCGAGGAGACGGGCGAGTTCAAGCCCGACGTCAAGCGGCTCTCGCAGCGGATCGACATGCTCCGCCTGTACGTCCCCGAGACGCTCTGGAAGCTCCGCAACGAGCGGCAGAAGGCCTCGGGCGAGAAGGAGCTCCCGCCGTACAACCCCTTCGGCGACGATTACCGCACCAAGCTGGGCACGATCGACCGCACGATGGTGATCCGCGCCCTGGCACGCACGCCCGCGCACATCGAGCGTCAGCGGATGAACGTCGTGGTCGCCGGCGGGCTCGACGCCCTCAAGACGATGGTGACGACCAAGGACCTGGCGGCGGCCTTCCCCAAGCTGGCCGACGACATGGCGAGAGCGAAGATGCTCAACGCCATCGACGAGGAGCGTCGCAAGCTCGACGCCTCGGGACGCGACTACGACGCGACGCAGCTGGAGATGCTGCTGGGGCGGCTGGCGACGGCCAACGAGGAGTCGACGGGCATCGAGTCGTACGCGTTGCTGCACGAGTTCGGCAACGGCGCGGTGGGCAAGCTCGACGAGTTCTCGCAGATCATCTGGCCCGACGAGCTCCGCCGCTTCAACAAGATGACGCAGTCGAGCTTCGTGGGCGTGGGCATCCAGATCGAGTACGACGAGACGAGCAACGTCCGCGTGGTGTCGCCCCTCGAGGGCACGCCGGCCCAACGCGCGGGCGTCCACCCGGGCGACGTGCTCAAGAAGGTCGACGGCCGCGTGGTCTTCGGCCTCTCGCTCGACCAGGCGGTCGACGTGATCACCGGCCCCCCGGGCACCGACGTGACGCTCACCATGCTCCGCAAGGACCCCGAGCAGAAGGACGACAAGGGCGAACCCCTCGCCAAGGAGCTCGAGTTCCGCCTCACCCGCGCCGTCATCAAGGTTCCGACCGCCAAGGGCTGGACGCGCAGCGGCATCAAGGAGGACGACTGGAACTGGTTCATCGACAAGGAGTCGGGCATCGGCTACATCCGCCTGACGCAGTTCGCCGACAACACCGGCCGCGAGCTTGACGACGCCGTGGCGGCGATGAAGCGAGAGGGGCTCAAGGGCCTTATCTTCGACCTTCGCTTCAACCCCGGCGGCCTGCTCGACCAGGCCATCCGCATCGGCCGCCGCTTCGTCGATTCGCCCAACGGCTTCATCGTCGCGATGCGAGGCTCCGACGGCATCATCTCCAACCCCGAGGAGACGATGCCCGATCGCGCACGCCTGGCGGGCATCCCGCTGGTCGTCATGGTCAACGAGGGTTCGGCCTCGGCCAGCGAGATCGTCAGCGGCGCGCTCAAGTGCTTCCAGCGTGGTGGCGCCCTCGACGGCAAGGTCGACTGCGTGGTGCTGGGCGCCCGCAGCTACGGCAAGGGCAGCGTGCAGAACGTCTGGCCCCTCACCAACAACGCCGCCATCAAGATCACCACGCAGTACTACGTCATCCCCGACCGCACGATCCTCCACCGCCGCCCGGGCGCCGAGGCCTGGGGCGTCGAGCCCAATCTCGCCGTCGAGATGCTCCCCAAGCAGACGGTCGACTCCCTGCTGCTGCGCCGCAACGCGGACGTGATCCCCATGGACGAGAAGGGGCAGGTGGTCGAGGACGCGTCCAAGCCGCGGCCCGATCCGCAGGACCTGCTCTCCAAGGGGCTCGACCTGCAGCTCGAGACGGCGCTCCTGCTGATGCGGGGCAAGATCGCCGCGATCGAACCCACGCAGGCCGCCGCGAAGTGACCGCCCCCGATCGACTCGCATGCAAGGCCCCCGTCGAGGATCGACGGGGGCCTTGTCGTTGATGGACGCCCGATCGGCACGCCGCCACGCGCGGCTCGCGGCGGCGCGGCCCGACCTCCCGCGCGGAATATGCTCGGGCCATGCGCACGTCCGCGTCGATTCGAGCCCGCTTCCCGGGAGTCTCTGGCACCTCCACCGCCCTGCTCGACCACGCCGGGAGTTCGCCCATCCCCGGATGCGTCATCGACGCCGCCGCGGCGTACATGCGTCGCTGCTTCGTGCAGGTGGGCGCCGACTACGACCTGTCGAGGCAGGCCACCGCGACCGTGAAGGCCGCCCACGACCTGGTGGCGAGGTTCCTTAACGCCGGACCCGACCACACCGTGGTGCTGGGCCCCTCCACCACCGCGCTGGCGCACCTCCTGGCCAACGCCGTCGCCGACGCCTTCGCCAAGGGCGACCTGCCCCGCGACCGCGACGAGATCGTCGTGTGCTCGGCGGGTCACGAGGCCAACGTGTGGCCGTGGGCCCGCCTGGCGGAGCGAGGGTTCACGATCCGCTGGTGGCACGCCACGCCCCATCCCGAACGGACGCTGACGCTGGATGCCGCGACGCTGCGCGGGCTGGTGGGCCCCAGGACGTGCCTGGTGGCGTTCCCGCAGGTCTCGAACATCTTGGGGGACGTGTGGAACGCGAAGGAACTCTGCCGCGTGGCGAGGGAGGCGGGGGCCCGGAGCGTCGTGGACGGGGTGGCGTACGCCCCGCACCGGCTGCCGGATGTGACGGACATCGGGTGCGACTGGTACCTCTACTCGACGTACAAGGTGTACGGGCCGCACATGGCGGCGATGGCGGGGCGGCTGGAGGCCTTCAAGCCCCTGACGGGCCCGAATCACCCGTTCATCGCGCGGGAGGACCTGCCGTACAAGTTCGAGCTCGGGGGCGTCTGTCGCGAGGGGTCGGCGATGATCGCCGCCGGGTACGAGCACTTCGCGTGGCTGGCGGACGCGTCGCCCGAGCCGCCCTTCGACCGGTCGGTGCTGGCCCGCGCGTTCGAGGTCATCGAGGCCGTCGAACTGCCGCTCCAGCGGCGGCTGCTCGAGGGGCTCGGCGGGGTGCGGGGGGTGCGATTGATCGGCCCTTGGGCGAGCGACGCTTCCAGGGTGTGCACGGTGAGCTTCGTGATCGAGGGGCGTTCGTCGAAAGAGACGGTGCAGCGGCTCAACGCGATGGGGCTGGGGTGTCGCTACGGCCACTTCTACAGCCGCCGCCTGGTGGAGCAGGTGGGGCTGGATCCGGCGGACGGGGTGGTCAGGATCAGCCTGTCGCACACCAATGACCACACGGAGGT
>JBBAVG010000070.1:0-8664 GCA_040397805.1 Phycisphaerales bacterium | reverse complement strand
TGGCCTCGCGGCGGGCCTCTTCGGCGCGGGCCTTCTCGCGGGCGATGCGGGCGGCCTCGATCGAACGATCGACCACATCGAGGACCACGTCGGTCCGCCAAGCCTTGAGTTCGGCCTGGAAGAGGCGTCCGGAGGCTCCGGGCGTGACGTTCATGCCCCCGACGTCGTCCGGCGGAGTGGGCAACTGAGGCCCCGTCCCATGCTGCGCGAGACGGGTGGATGGCCTGTGCGGTCTGGGAGGCCTGTGCGGCCTGTGTGGCCACCGGGGTGGGCGCCCGGAACCCTGACATCCTCCATACGGCTAGACCTTTGCGTTCCGCTCCTTCGGCAGGCCGAAGATGTCGCGATTACCGGACGTATCCATTGACGAACGCGAGCGGGTTATTGGATCCCGATGGTCGCAAGTGGCTCAAACTTCGGGGAATGCGGCCACATTTTGACTCGTGGGTATTGACATCGCAGCCTCGAGGTGTCACACTACTGGTCGTCGGGACATGAGACACCCCGCCACGATTGTTTCCATGCTTGGTTGGTCGCCTCGCGGCACCGATCAGGCGAGAGATCTTTGGAGGAGAAGACATGATCAACCGTTCCCTTACTGCTGTTGCGCTGGCTGTTGCTGCCGGTGGCGTCGCCACCGCCAACGCCGACGTCGTTCTGACGCTGACGTACCACGACCTGAACGGGTCGTACACGCAGTCTTCCCCGGGCGTGGGTGCCTTCACGGCGGTCGCCGCGGGCTCCGAGGCTGCGGGCGAAGTGAGCCGCGTCGACACCAACCCGGGCAACGCCTCGTTCGAGGTGGGCTTCGAGGTTGATCCGAACCCGGCCGACTTCCAGCTGAGCCTGTCGGTGAACACGATCGCCCCCGGCGTCGCCACCGGCGCTGGTTCGATGATCCTCACCGACGCCAACGGCGACACCATCGCCGCCAACCTCAGCGGCGCGTGGATCTACGACAGCGTCAACGGCTTCATCTTCTTCAACGGCGCGGTCAGCAACGTCGTCGTGACCGACAACGGCACGCTGGACGACCTCTTCGAGGGCACCCAGTTCGGCAGCTTCCAGCTGAGCGGGATGGACCTCACCGACGGCGCTCTCACGCAGATCGTCTTCGGCGCGGGCTCCTTCTTCACGACGGACTTCGCCAACGCCGCCACCGGCGTCACGGCTCAGATCGTCCCGGCTCCGGGCGCGCTCGCCCTTCTCGGCCTTGGTGGCCTTGTCGCCGGCCGTCGCCGCCGCTGAACGATTCTCACACGCTCCGCGGCGACAGTCGCGGCGAGGTGATGAGCCTCCTTCAAATCTCAAGAGCCTCCGGGTGACCCCCGGAGGTTCTTTTGCTTTTTCGCCCGCGACGACCGAGGCAAGCCCGAGCCCCGCACGGCAACCTCGCCTCGGCATCCCCCGTATGGTGAGGGCGTCGATCACGCCACGTTGCATCGACCGACGCGGACCAACGAATACGCACAGGCCATGACCGCCCCGGGAGCTCCGACCATGCGACAGCCGCTCGCCTCTTGCGCCCTGCTTCTGCTCACGCTCGGATCGATCGCCTCGGCACAGGAATGCATCATCGGCATGGGCAAGTACGGCGGCACGGGCCACCCCTGTGCCGACGGGCACGGTGGCTGCCAGGAAACATGCTCGATTCGACCCCACCACGTCGAGCGGGGCGTGTGGAATGACAACCGCTGGCCTTCCGGCATCATCCACTACGCCTTTGGCGAGAACACCACCGCGACGAATCAATCGCAGGCCCGCGCCGCGATGGACGTCATCGAGTCGTGGACGAACATCCGCTTCGTGCCCCGAACCGATCAGCCCGACTTCGTGAACATCGTCTCGGCCAACGGCAACTACTCGTACGTGGGTCGCATCGGCGGCTCGCAGGAGTTGGGGATGTTCAACTGGACCATCCAGTCGATCATCATCCACGAGCTGATGCATGCCGCGGGCGTGTGGCACGAACAGAGCCGCGCCGACCGCGACACGTACGTCGAAGTGAATCTCGACGCCGTGCAGAGCGGGTACGGGCACAACTTCAACCGCTACCTCGACGAGCCGATGTCGGGGTCGCACGACTTCGAGTCGGTGATGCACTACGGGCCCACGGGCTTTTCGATCAACGGCGACCGCACGCTGCGGGTTCGGCCGGCCTTCGCGCGGGCGTATCAGTACGTGATCGGCCAGCGGACCGGCATGAGCAACGGCGACATCTGGACGCTCACCGAGATGTACGGCGGCAATCCGCCGGCACGCAACTTCTCGCTCGCCTTCCCCGCCAACGGCACGGCGGTCGGCGCCATGTGGACGCCGCAGTTCTCGTGGGCCGCGTCACAGGCGGCGACGGAGTACACCATCAGGGTCGATGACGATCCGGCCTTCGGTTCGCCGGCGATCAACACGACGCTGACGCAGACCACCTTGGCTTCGGTCGTGCCGCTGGCCCCCAATCGCCTGTACTACTGGACGGTGACCTCGTCGAACGCACGAGGAACGGGCAAGCCCTTCCCGGTGACCACGCACGCGTTCTACACGGGCGAAAGCGCTCCCGGGATCGTGCACGTCGATGCCTCGGCACCGGCGGGGGGCGACGGCCGCTCGTGGGCGACGGCGATGCGTGACCTGCAGGACGCCTTGGCGGTGGCGACGTACTTCGGCGGACCGGTCGATGAAGTCCGCGTGGCGCGGGGCACCTATCTCCCCGACCGGGGCACGGGTGACCGCACCATGTCCTTCTGGCTCGCCTCGGGCGTCACCGTCAAGGGCGGATACGCGGGCCGCGCGTTCCCCAACCCCGACCTCCACGACCCCGCCACGCACGTGACCATCCTCTCGGGCGACCTGGCCTCCAACGACGGCTTCTTCACCAACCTGGGCGACAACTCGTACAACGTCGTCGTCGGCAGTTGGGTCGACTCCACCGCCGTCCTTCAGGGCGTCACCATCCGAGGCGGGAACGCCAACTCCGGCTCCTTCCCTCGCTCCCGCGGCGGCGCGATCCAGATCGACACCGGCAGCCCCGTCTTCCGCGACTGCATCATCGAGCGGTCGCAATCCACCGCGCTCTTCGGAGGCGTCAGCATCTCCTTCGGCGGCACGCCCCGCTTCGAGCGGTGCCTCCTTCGAGACCTTCGCACCACGGGCGGCTCGCCCAACGGCCAGGGCGGCCTCGTCGGCCTCCGCCACGGGTCGGACGCGACGTTCGACGCGTGCACGCTCCGGGGCGGCACGGCCCGCTCGGGCGCGGCCGCGTACGTCCTTGATGCCGCCCCCCTCTTCACCAACTGCCTGGTGACGGCCAACGCCGCATCGACCTTCGGCGGAGCCTTCCACGTCGCGGCGGGCGGCGACCTTCGCCTGGTGCACGTCACGGCCACCAACAACCAGGCCACCGACGCGGGGTCGGCGGGCATGGTGCAGGTCGACGCGAACGCCGCCGCGAGGGTCGAGAACAGCATCGCATGGGGGAACACGCCGACGGAACTGGTGGTCGCCGCCGACGGCACCCTGACCGCGGCCCATTCCATCGTGCAGGGCGGCGTCGCGGGCACCGGCAACCTGAACGCCAACCCCTTGCTCGAGACCGGCACCTTCGAGCTGCAAGCGGGCTCGCCGGCGGTCGATTCGGCCGACACCACCACGACCATCGCCCTGTCGCTGCTGACGGACCTTGCCGGGGCCTCGCGGCGGGTCGACGACCCGGCGACCCCCGACACCGGCACGGGCCCGGCTCCGATGGCCGACCGTGGCGCGTACGAGCGGCCGGGGCCCTGCCTGGCCGACTTCAATGGCGACGGCGGGGTGGACGGGGCTGACGTCGAGGCCTTCTTCCGGGTCTGGGAAACGGGCGAGGCGGGGGGCGACGTGAATCAGGACGGCGGCGTGGACGGGGCCGACATCGGCACGTTCATCACGGCGTGGCAGGTCGGCTGCTGAGGGGCCACACCTCCGCGGCGCACCCTCTGGCGGCGGAGGAAAGCCCGACATGGCGACCCCTAGAATGGCCTCCACCACTTCGAGGAGCCATTCATGTCCCGTCCTGATCCGTTCAAGGCCCGCGCGACCCTCTCCACCAAGGCCCGTACGTACACCTACTACGACCTGGGGGCACTGGCCCGCCAGCGGATCGGTCACGTCGAGAAACTGCCCTTCTCGATCCGCGTGCTGCTCGAGAGCATGTTGCGGCACCTCGACGGCTTCGTGGTGACGGCCGATGACGTGGCGGGGCTGGCGAACTGGAACGCCAAGGCGCCGGCGAAGGAGGAGATCCCCTTCATGCCCGCGCGAGTGGTGCTGCAGGACTTCACGGGCGTGCCGTGCGTGGTGGACCTTGCCGCGATGCGCGACGCGATGAAGCGCCTGGGCGGGGACCCCAACGCGATCAATCCGCTGGTGCCCTGCGACCTGGTGATCGATCACAGCGTGCAGGTGGACGCCTTCGGCAGCAAGACGGCCCTGACGATCAATGCGCAGAAGGAGTTCGAGCGCAACAACGAGCGGTACGAGTTCCTCAAGTGGGGCCAGCAATCGCTCTCAAACTTCCGCGCGGTGCCGCCGGCCACGGGCATCGTGCACCAGGTCAACCTCGAGTACCTCGCCAAGACGGTGTGGACCAAGGACGCCAACGGCGAGACGACGGCCTTCCCCGACTCGTGCGTGGGCACCGACAGCCACACGACGATGATCAACGGCCTGGGCGTGGTGGGCTGGGGCGTGGGCGGCATCGAGGCCGAGGCCGTGATGCTGGGCCAGCCCATCTACATGCTGACGCCCGACGTGATCGGCTTCAAGCTCAAGGGCAAGCTCCCCGAGGGCACGACGGCGACGGACCTCGTGCTGACCGTGACGCAGATGCTCCGCAAGAAGGGCGTGGTCGACAAGTTCGTGGAGTTCTTCGGCGAGGGCCTCTCGGCGCTCAGCGTGCCTGATCGCGCCACCATCGCGAACATGGCGCCCGAGTACGGCGCGACCGTGGGCTTCTTCCCCGTCGACCAGGTGACGCTCGACTACCTGGCGTTCACCGGTCGCGACGCGGAGACGGTCGAACTGGTCGAGAAGTACAGCAAGGCGAACATGCTCTGGTGGCAGGCGGGCACGCCCGACCCCGAGTTCACCGACACGCTCGAACTCGATCTCTCGACGATCCAGCCCAGCTTGGCCGGCCCCAAGCGTCCGCAGGACCGCGTCGAACTCAAGAACGTCAAGCAGGAGTTCTTCCGCTCGATGGCGGCGCCGATGGGCAACACGGGCTTCGGCATGCCCGCCGACCGCATCCTGGGCGCGTCGGGCACCGTGAAGCACACGGACGGCACCTCGAGCCGCATCAGCCACGGCGCGGTGGTGATCGCGGCGATCACCTCGTGCACCAACACGAGCAACCCCGACGTCCTCATCGCCGCGGGTCTGGTGGCCCGCAAGGCTCGCGCGCTGGGCCTGACCCGCAAGCCGTGGGTCAAGACCAGCCTCGCGCCCGGCAGCAAGGTCGTGACCGAGTACCTCGACGCGGCGAAGTTGAGCGAGGATCTCGACGCGATCGGCTTCAACACGGTGGGCTACGGCTGCACGACGTGCATCGGCAACAGCGGCCCCTTGCCCGAGGAAGTCGAAGCCGCCATCAAGGAAGGCGACTTGTGCGTCGCGAGCGTCCTCTCGGGCAACCGCAACTTCGAGGGTCGCGTGCACCCGAGCGTGAAGGCCAACTTCCTCGCCAGCCCGCCGCTGTGCGTGGCCTACGCCATCGCGGGCACGGTGGGCATCGATCTCGCCACCGAACCCCTGGGCACGAGCAAGGACGGCAAGCCGGTCTTCCTCAAGGACATCTGGCCCACCCAGAAGGAAGTGATGGAGACCAAGGCCCAGTGCCTCTCCGCCGATCAGTTCAAGCGGATGTACGCCAACGTCTTCACCGGCAACGAGATGTGGAACAAGGTGCCCGTCTCCAAGAGCGACCTCTACTCATGGAACGCCGCGTCGACCTACATCCAGAACCCCCCCTACTTCGAGACCCTCACCGAGAAGCCCGGCCAGCCCAAGCCCATCAAGGGCGCGAAGGTGCTCGTCTTCGTCGGCGACAGCGTCACCACCGACCACATCTCCCCCGCGGGCGACATCTCCGAGCCCACGCCGGGCGGCGAGTACCTCAAGAGCCTGGGCGTTCGCAAGGCCGACTTCAACAGCTACGGCAGCCGCCGCGGCAATGACCGCATCATGACCCGCGGCACCTTCGCCAACGTCCGCGTCAAGAACGCCCTGGCCAAGGACCCCTCCACCGGCAAGGTGAAGGAGGGCGGCTGGACCAAGGACATGTCCGCCAAGGGCGGCGGCAAGATCGACTTCATCTTCAACGCCAGCGTCAACTACAAGGCCGAGGGCACGCCCCTGGTGGTGCTCGCGGGCAAGGACTACGGCATGGGCTCGAGCCGCGACTGGGCCGCCAAGGGCACGCTCCTCCTGGGCGTGCGGGCGGTCATCTCGGAGAGTTTCGAGCGCATCCACCGTTCCAACCTCGTGGGCATGGGCGTCCTGCCCTTGTGCTTCGCCGAGGGCCAGTCGGCCGCCTCGCTGGGCCTGACGGGCGAGGAGGTCTTCGACTTCGACCTGCCCGTCTCGGGCGAGGGGCTGGTTGAACCCCGCTGCGACGTCAAGGTGACGGCCACCAAGGCCGACGGGAGCAAGGTGACCTTCACCACCCGCTGCCGCATCGACACCCCCGTCGAGGCCGACTACTACCGCAACGGCGGCGTCCTGCAGACGGTGCTGCGTCGACTGCTGAGCGAGAGCCGCAAGCCGGCGATGGCGTGACCGTCCGCCCGACCTCGGACACTCGCGTCACCGCGAACGGTTGATCTTTCGATCTTCCCGAACAGCCGATCCGAACGGATCGGCTGTTTTCATGTCGTGGCGTCCCCATGCGACCAAGCCGCGGGCGTGGCGAGCACCCCTGCCGCGGTCTGCCGCAGGTTGCGACGCTCCACGCCTGTCGTCGCGGCCCATGACGAGGCATTGAGGCTATCCTCATCCGCGTTCACCAAGGCTGATGCTCCGGGGAGGAATGTCGGCACTCGTGGCGATTGGAGGAGAGACACCATGAAGACGTATGCAGCATTGGCCGCATTGGGCTTGACGTGCGCCGGTCACGCATCGATCGTGACCGTCGATGGCAAGTGCAACATCTTCGGCGCGGGACTGTCTTCGCCGCCGGACCCCGGCGGCGGCGGTGCGGGCTTTCTTCCTGTCGGCCTCTCGCTGATCGGCCACTCGGCGGGCCACGTGGAACTGCTGAGCGCCACGGGAGGGGTGACCGCCGGGTTCGCGTTCCCCCTCAACGGTCCCGACGGCGGCACGTCCGCCAGCGGCACGACGGACGTGCTCTCGCACGGGGGCATCTCGGGCCTCATTCATTCCAACCGCACGCTCTTCCTCGTCGGCGTGTTTCTGGGGCCCGGACCGGCCACCTCACCCGCGCCGCCCCGCCTCGACGTGACGGATGCCAACGCCCTGACGGACTTCTCGCCGCTCGTCGGCCAGACCTTCTTCATGGGCGACGGCCGTGATGCCTCGTCGAACCATCAGCGATTCCACATTCCGGTCGGGGCCACTCGCCTGTTCCTCGGGTTCGTGGACGCGTTCGAGTTCGGCGATCCGACCAGCCCGCCGGGCCACTACGGCGACAACGGCGGTTCGTTCCGGGTCGAGACCAACGTGGTGCCCGCGCCCGGTGCGGCGTCGATGCTTCTCGCCGCGGGCCTGATCGCGTGCCGCCGCCGAAGGGCGACTCGCTGAACCAACTCGCGGCCGCTCGCCGCGGATTCGGTCGCCATGAACGCGGCCCTGGCTGCTTCGTGGTCCGTATATCCGGGATTTTCGCCCGCTCGGTCGCAATGCCCTTGCGTCCCGGCCGCCGTCTTGGGTAGCATCGCCGCTGCAACGTAATGTAAACGATCTCATTACGACCAGGGGACTTCAGCAGCGGAGTGACATCATGATTCGTGCATCGACGGGCCCGCTTCGCCGGGCCTGCGCGGTCGTCGCGTGCCTGTGGGTCGCGACGCGCTCGCAGGCCGGCGTGCAGGCCCTGGAGTTGTCCTGCGCCACCGTCGCGGGACATTCGTTCAAGCTGGCCGCCCGCCAACACCCCGCCCAGCCGGTGGTGTTGACCTCCTCCGATCGCGTCGCCTTCCTCGACGGCACGCCCCGCGGCGACTGGCTGCACGGGTTGAGCGTCGCCGCCAATCCGGCCGACCCCGCCGCCAAGGGCCTGCCCTCGATCGCCGGCGTGCGACTCGACACCCTCGAGTTCGCGCCCGTCGCCATCGATCTCGCCTTGCCCTGCGACGGCCCATCGTGGCCGGTCGCCCGGTCCGTGCGTCGCCTCGCGGCCGAACCCGGCTCCGTGCACGGGCCCGGGTGGCACCACGATGCGCAGCCGCAGGCCGCCTTCGAGGATGTGCCCGGCACCGACCTCGACGTCGTGCGGCTGGTGCTGGGCGGCGATCGCTTCGCCGAGTTCCGACGCGTGCTCGACCCGCGAGGCAAGGCCACCGACGTCTTCCGAGGCGTCAACGGCACGGCTGGTGCCGTGGTTCGCTCGTTCACGCCCATGCGACTCCCGGGTCAGCATGCCGCCAGCAAGGTGTCGATCTTCACGTTCTGCGACCC